>NZ_QHJJ01000018.1:0-1067 GCF_003947465.1 Amycolatopsis sp. WAC 04182 | reverse complement strand
GTCCGCCCGGCGCAGCCCGAGCGGCCCCTCGACGACGGACAACTCGCGCACCCGGTCGCCCACGCCCAGCGTGTCGAGTGCCTTCAGGGCGTTGGCGGCCACCGCCAGCCCGGACCCGACGGGCTCGACGGCCGCCGCCCGTTCCAGCACGCCCACCTCCCACCCCTTGCGGCGCAGCGCCACCACGGAGGCCAGCCCTCCGATGCCCCCGCCGATCACCACAGCCTTCGACATGACCGACTCCTCGCTTACTACGTCTGTCGTCTCAGCCTACTACGCCTGTAGTGTGACGGCACTACCCCTGTAGTATTCGGCCGTGAAACGATCGGAGACCGTCGCGGACGCGGCCATCACCCTGCTGGCCGAGCGGGGCATGCGCGGCCTCACCCATCGCGCCGTCGACGAGGCGGCCGGGTTGCCGTCCGGATCGACGTCCAACCTGGCGCGCACCCGCGCCGCGCTGCTTGAGTTGACGCTGTCCCGGCTCACCGAGCTGGAGATGGAGGTCATGGCCGTGGCCTACGAGCGGGTGCCGCTCACCCTCGACGGCCTGCCCGCCCGCCTGGCCGGGGCCCTGCGCGTGCAGCTCGACGACCGCAGGCGCACCCTGGCCCGCTACGAGCTGGCCCTGGAGGCCACCAGGCGTCCCGAACTGCGCGAGATCTACGACCGCGCGGGCCGCCGGTTCCGCGACCCGGCGCCCGCCATGCTGGCCGCCCTCGGCTCCAAGGACCCGGCCCGCCACGCCCGGCAGCTCGTGGCCTTCGGGGAGGGCCTGATGTTCGACGCGATCGCCGGCGCGGCCCAGACACCCACCCTGGCCGCCGTCCCTCGCGTGTTTGCCGCGAGGCTCCCGACGGCCGCCGGCCGCGCCGGCCTCGGCCTCCGGCGGCTCGTCCTTGGGGGGTGCCTCATGCCTGCCCATACGGGGGGACTCTCCTTCACTTCGATCAACAGCTCACGGTGACCGTATGACTACGGTCATGCGTCCGGCAAGAGGGATGGGCCAAGATCGGCCGAGGACCCACGGAACGAAGCCGAGAAAAGCTCGCGTAATGTCGTGATCA
>NZ_QHJJ01000017.1:0-1099 GCF_003947465.1 Amycolatopsis sp. WAC 04182 | reverse complement strand
CAGACGTCGCTCGACGGCGCAGGGGCTGGCGATGCGGGCCCGGATCGTGCTGGCCTGCCCCCAGGGCGGCGGCAACGTGGCGGTGGCGGCGCGGTTGCGGCTGGACCGCAAGACGGTGGCGCGCTGGCGCAGCCGGTTCCTGGCCCGACCGCTGGCCGGGCTGTGCGACGAGCCGCGGCCGGGCGGGCGCCGCCCCATCACCGACGCCACGGTGGAGCGGGTGGTGGTGCGCACGCTGGAGGAGGTGCCGGCCGGATCCACGCACTGGAACAAACGAGAACTCGCCCGCCAGGTGGGCATGTCACCGACCAGCGTGGCCAACATCTGGCGGGCGTTCGGGCTGCAACCCTGGCGAACCCAGAACTTCAAGATCTCCACAGATCCGCTGCTGATCGACAAGATCCGTGACGTGGTCGGGCTGTATCTGGCCCCGCCCGCGCATGCGGCGGTGTTCGCTGTCGATGAGAAACCGCAGATCCAGGCGTTGCAGCGGAGCGCGCCGGTACTGCCGATGCTGCCCGGTGTGCCCGAGCGGCGCAGCTTCGACTACGTCCGGCACGGCACCGTGGACCTGTTCGCCGCGCTCAACACCGCCACCGGCAAGGTGATCGGCAAGCTGTCGGCCCGTCACCGCGCCATCGACTTCCGCGACTTCCTCGACGAGATCGACCGCCAGGTCGAACCAGGTCTGGCGGTCCACCTCATCTGCGACAACCTGTCCACCCACAAGGCGCCGGTGGTGCACGCCTGGCTGCTGGCCCATCCGCGTTTCACGTTGCACTTCACCCCGACCTACTCCTCCTGGATCAATCAGGTCGAGCGCTGGTTCGCCGAGTTGGAGCGCCGCTGCCTGGAGCGTGGCAGCTTCTGCTCGTTGGACGCGCTCAAAGCCACGCTGGAGGAATGGATCGAGCTCTGGAACGACAACGCCAAGCCGTTCCGCTGGACCAAGACCGCCGACCAGATCATCGACCGTATCTGTCGCTACTGCGACCGAATCTCAAAGCCGGCTCACTAGCCGCCGGAACGCGCCGTACGGGCTGGAGCCGGAGCGGGGCTGGCGGACGCGACTGCCGGCCCGCTGGAGGTCGGGTGAGGG
>NZ_QHJJ01000016.1:0-1125 GCF_003947465.1 Amycolatopsis sp. WAC 04182 | reverse complement strand
TGGATAAAGAGGCGCTTCAGGTGGCTCTTGGGCGAAAGTACTGACGACAGACCAGAAGCGGGAAGCCGCGATGTTGATGTGTGATGCGACCGGTCTGTCGCAACGTCGTGCCTGCAGGCTTACAGGTTTATCCCTGTCGACCTGCCGCTATGAGGCTCACCGTCCGGCTGCTGATGCGCATTTATCAGGGCGCATCACTGAGCTGGCACTGGAGCGCAGGCGTTTTGGCTACCGTCGTATTTGGCAGTTGCTGCGCCGTGAAGGGCTTCATGTTAATCATAAGCGCGTGTACCGGCTTTATCATCTCAGTGGCCTGGGCGTAAAACGCAGAAGACGTCGTAAAGGGCTGGCAACAGAACGTCTGCCGCTGCTCCGTCCGGCGGCGCCCAATCTGACCTGGTCGATGGATTTCGTCATGGACGCACTTTCCACCGGTCGCAGGATCAAGTGTCTTACCTGCGTCGATGATTTCACAAAGGAATGCCTGACGGTCACTGTTGCCTTTGGGATTTCAGGCGTTCAGGTCACGCGTATTCTGGACAGCATTGCACTGTTTCGAGGCTATCCGGCGACGATAAGAACTGACCAGGGGCCGGAGTTCACTTGCCGTGCACTGGATCAATGGGCCTTTGAGCATGGTGTTGAGTTGCGCTTAATCCAGCCGGGCAAGCCAACGCAGAACGGATTTATTGAGAGCTTTAACGGACGATTTCGCGATGAATGTTTGAATGAGCACTGGTTCAGCGATATCGTTCATGCCAGGAAAATTATTAATGACTGGCGGCAGTATTATAACGAATGCCGCCCGCACTCCACGCTGAATTATCAGACACCGTCTGAATTTGCAGCGGGCTGGAGAAAGGGTCATTCTGAGAATGAAGATTCCGACGTTACTAACTGAGTGTTGTATCTAATCGTGGGGGCAGGTCATACCCACAACGGTGTATGCAAGAGGGATAAAAAATGAAAACAAAATTGATGACATTACAAGACGCCACCGGCTTCTTTCGTGACGGCATGACCATCATGGTGGGCGGATTTATGGGGATTGGCACTCCATCCCGCCTGGTTGAAGCATTACTGGAATCTGGTGTTCGCGACCTGACATTGATAGCCAATGATACC
>NZ_QHJJ01000015.1:0-1311 GCF_003947465.1 Amycolatopsis sp. WAC 04182 | reverse complement strand
TGTGCTGTTTCAGGACCTCACGGACAGATGTGTTTCAGGACTTGTCGGACAGTTTGGTGTTGAGTGGTTGGTAGCGTAGTGCTCGGTTGAGGGTGAGCTGGCGGGCGATGGTGTCGCCGATCATGATGGTGACGCGGTCGCCTTGCCTGAACACCGTGGCTGTGTGTCCGGTCCAGCGGCGGCCCAGGACGATGGAGCAGCCGGAGAAGGCGATGACGCCGGTAGCTGAGACGATGCGTTGCGTGCGGCCGCTGGAGGCTTCGTGGCCGCTGGCGGGGATGGCTTTGGGGCGGGCGTCGTAGCGTTGTCTTGGGGTGTGGCCGTCGAGGCCCTGGTGGCGCCGGTGGTCGTTGTAGATCTGGCGATAGTCCTCCAGAAGCTGTTGCAGGGCGGCGAGGTTCTCGGCCGGTGGCCGGGCGGCGAGCCATTTCCGCAGGGTGCGGTGGACGCGTTCGTTCTTGCCGCAGGTTTGCGGGTGGTAGGGCCTGGAGGCGATGGTGGTGACGCCGTGTTCTGCGAGGTGGCGTTCGAGTTCGACCATCTGCCCGCGGTGTTTGCCAGAGAAGGCCAATCCGTTGTCGGACAGCACTTTCACTGGTAGGCCGTGGCCGGCGAAGGCTTGCTGCAGCGCGGCCCAGGTGTCGGCGCCGTTCTCGCTGGCGGCGGCATAGGAGCCGACGTCGAGGCGGGAGTGGTCATCGAGGATCTGGATGACGCAGACCTTCTGACCGCCGGCCAGGTAGTACTCCATGCCATCGATCTGCCAGCACCCGTTCGGGTCGGAGTACTCGAACCGGCGCCGGGTGCGGGGTCTCTTACGGGGTTCAGGTTCGATCTGGCCGTGCTCGCACAGGATCCGGTAGATCGACGACGTCGAGGGCAACGGCACGAAAGCTGCCTTCTCCAGCCGCCAGCGGGTCGAGATCGGCCCGTTGTCCCAGCCCTCGTCCACGAGTTCCTTGCGGGCCCGCAGCACCGCCTCGGCCACCTCCGCGCCCAAGGCGGTGGGACGGTGATGCGGGGCGGTGCTGCGGCGGGTGAACCCGTTCGCCGCCTCGCTGCGGACCCGGGTCACATACCGATAGAAGGTGTCCCGGGACACCCCGTGCTCGCGGCAGAACCCTGCCACGTTGATCTTCCCGCCCGCGGCGACCCGAGCAACCGCGGCGACGAACTCAGGATCCATCGAAAACCCTGCTCTGCCCATCGAAGCATGATCACCACACAAGCCCTGGTCACCACACCGACAGACCGGTCAGTGTCCGTGAGGTCCTGAAACATCAACTGTCCGACATGTCCTGAACTCAGACA
>NZ_QHJJ01000014.1:0-5210 GCF_003947465.1 Amycolatopsis sp. WAC 04182 | reverse complement strand
GTTAGTCCGGCGGTGTCCTACTCTCCCACAACCCTTCGGTTGCAGTACCATCGGCGCTGTCAGGCTTAGCTTCCGGGTTCGGAATGGGACCGGGCGTTTCCCTGACGCTATAACCACCGAAACACTACGAAACAACACTCCCCACCGAATACTGATGGTGGTTGTGTGGTGTTTCAGAGCTGTAGAGTGGATGCGTAACATCTTTGTGGGCAAGTCCTCGGCCTATTAGTACCAGTCAACTCGACAACACATTACTGTGCTTCCATTTCTGGCCTATCAACCCAATGGTCTGTTGGGGGCCTTAACCCACAAAGGGGTGGGATACCTCATCTTGGAACAGGCTTCCCGCTTAGATGCCTTCAGCGGTTATCCCTTCCGAACGTGGCCAACCAGCCATGCCACTGGCGTGACAACTGGCATACCAGAGGTTCGTCCGTCCCGGTCCTCTCGTACTAGGGACAGCCTTCCTCAAGTATCCTACGCGCGCGGCGGATAGGGACCGAACTGTCTCACGACGTTCTAAACCCAGCTCGCGTGCCGCTTTAATGGGCGAACAGCCCAACCCTTGGGACCTACTCCGGCCCCAGGATGCGACGAGCCGACATCGAGGTGCCAAACCATGCCGTCGATATGGACTCTTGGGCAAGATCAGCCTGTTATCCCCGGGGTACCTTTTATCCGTTGAGCGACACCCCTTCCACCAGGTGGTGCCGGATCACTAGTCCCGACTTTCGTCCCTGCTCGACATGTCTGTCTCACAGTCAAGCTCCCTTGTGCACTTGCACTCAACACCTGATTGCCAACCAGGCTGAGGGAACCTTTGGGCGCCTCCGTTACTCTTTAGGAGGCAACCGCCCCAGTTAAACTACCCATCAGGCACTGTCCCTGAACCAGATCATGGTCCGAGGTTCAGATTCCCAATCCGACCAGAGTGGTATTTCAACAACGACTCCACCAACACTAGCGTGCCGGCTTCACAGTCTCCCACCTATCCTACACAAGCCGAACCGAAAACCAATACCAAACTATAGTAAAGGTCCCGGGGTCTTTCCGTCCTGCCGCGCGTAACGAGCATCTTTACTCGTAGTGCAATTTCGCCGGGCCTGTGGTTGAGACAGCCGGAAAGTCGTTACGCCATTCGTGCAGGTCGGAACTTACCCGACAAGGAATTTCGCTACCTTAGGATGGTTATAGTTACCACCGCCGTTTACTGGCGCTTAAATTCTCAGCTTCACCCCGAAGGGTTAACCGGTCCTCTTAACGTTCCAGCACCGGGCAGGCGTCAGTCCATATACATCGTCTTGCGACTTCGCATGGACCTGTGTTTTTAGTAAACAGTCGCTTTCCGCTGGTCTCTGCGGCCACCCACCCCTAGTCCGCAAGGGACTTCAGAGTGTTTGGCCCCCCTTCTCCCGAAGTTACGGGGGCATTTTGCCGAGTTCCTTAACCACAGTTCACCCGATCGCCTTAGTATTCTCTACCTGACCACCTGTGTTGGTTTGGGGTACGGGCCGTGCACGCACTCGCTAGAGGCTTTTCTCGGCAGCATAGGATCACTCTACTTCACCTCAATCGGCTACGCATCACGTCTCAGCCTTGATGAAACACGGATTTACCTATGTTTCGGCCTACACGCTTACACCAGTACTACCACTCACTGGCGGAGCTACCTTCCTGCGTCACCCCATCACTCGACTACTACGGAATCAGATCCCACGCTCCACACAGAAACCTCCGTCCGAAGACATCGGTAACTGGCTTTGGGTGGTTAGTATCAACCGCCTCATCCTGGGCGCACGTGCTCGGGTACGGGAATATCAACCCGTTATCCATCGACTACGCCTGTCGGCCTCGCCTTAGGTCCCGACTTACCCTGGGCGGATTAGCCTGGCCCAGGAACCCTTGGTCATCCGGCGGCAGAGTTTCTCACTCTGCATTCGCTACTCATGCCTGCATTCTCACTCCCACACCCTCCACGACTGGCTTCCGCCGCCGCTTCCCTGGATGCAGGACGCTCCCCTACCCATCCGTGCGACTAGACGTTCCCGCAAGGGAAACGCCGATCTATATGCACGAATGACACAGCTTCGGCGGTGTGCTTAAGCCCCGCTACATTGTCGGCGCAGGACCACTTGACCAGTGAGCTATTACGCACTCTTTCAAGGGTGGCTGCTTCTAAGCCAACCTCCTGGTTGTCTGGGCAATCCCACATCCTTTCCCACTGAGCACACACTTGGGGGCCTTAGCTGGTGTTCTGGGCTGTTTCCCTCTCGACGACGAAGCTTATCCCCCGCCGTCTCACTGCCACACTCTCACACCACGGTATTCGGAGTTTGGTTGATTTCGGTAACCCGGTAAGGCCCCTAGACCATCCAGTAGCTCTACCCCCGTGGAGAAACATGTGACGCTGCACCTAAATGCATTTCGGGGAGAACCAGCTATCACGGAGTTTGATTGGCCTTTCACCCCTACCCACAGCTCATCCCCTCAGTTTTCAACCTAAGTGGGTTCGGCCCTCCACGTCGTCTTACCGACGCTTCAGCCTGGCCATGGGTAGATCACTCCGCTTCGGGTCTAGACCACGCGACTATATTCGCCCTATTCAGACTCGCTTTCGCTACGGCTACCCCACACGGGTTAACCTCGCCACGCAGCACTAACTCGCAGGCTCATTCTTCAAAAGGCACGCCATCACCTCAACATCACAAGGATGTGCTCGGGCTCTGACGGCTTGTAGGCACACGGTTTCAGGTACTCTTTCACTCCCCTCCCGGGGTACTTTTCATCTTTCCCTCACGGTACTAGTCCGCTATCGGTCTTCAGGAAGTATTTAGGCTTACCGGGTGGTCCCGGCAGATTCACAGCAAATTCCACGAGCTCGCTGCTACTCGGGAACACCAAACAAACGATCCACAACATGTTTTCGCGTACGGGACTCTCACCCACTCCGGTCGCCCATCCCAAGGCGTTCCACTAACACGCGTAACCGTTCCGAGGACTGTCAGATCCTCGACGCTGGGTCCCACAACACCACACACACAACGCCTGACAGCTTGACATGTGCATGGTTTAGCCTCTTCCGCTTTCGCTCGCCACTACTCACGGAATCACGGTTGTTTTCTCTTCCTACGGGTACTGAGATGTTTCACTTCCCCGCGTTCCCTCCACACACCCTATATATTCAGATGCGGGTAACACCACATAACTGGTGCTGGGTTTCCCCATTCGGAAATCCTCGGATCACAGCTCGGTTGACAGCTCCCCGAGGCATATCGCAGCCTCCCACGTCCTTCATCGGCTCCTGAAGCCAAGACATCCACCATGTGCCCTTAACAACTTGACCACAAAGATGCTCGCATCCACTCTACAGTTCTCAAACACCACACCAGAAACAAACAGCTCCCGGAGCTCGTGTAAGCCCCTTGGCGTGTTGCCTCAGGACCCAACAGCGTGCTTGTGAACACCATCCCCGACCATCCCGGGATCACCCTTTCCACGCTCCCCGGAGGAAGCAGTACTCAGACGCCCCGGCAACAGCCGGCGATCGCATAAACCAGTAGTTCCACAATTCCTTGAGCAACCAGCACAACACCACATTCGGGCATTGAGTGCCGGCCACCCCACCGTTCTGGTTCCGGGTATCCCGGGAACAGTGGATGTGTTGCTCCTTAGAAAGGAGGTGATCCAGCCGCACCTTCCGGTACGGCTACCTTGTTACGACTTCGTCCCAATCGCCAGTCCCACCTTCGACCACTCCCCCCCTTACGGGTTGGGCCATGGGCTTCGGGTGTTACCGACTTTCATGACGTGACGGGCGGTGTGTACAAGGCCCGGGAACGTATTCACCGCAGCGTTGCTGATCTGCGATTACTAGCGACTCCGACTTCACGCAGTCGAGTTGCAGACTGCGATCCGAACTGAGACCGGCTTTAAGGGATTCGCTCCACCTCGCGGTATCGCAGCCCTCTGTACCAGCCATTGTAGCATGTGTGAAGCCCTGGACATAAGGGGCATGATGACTTGACGTCATCCCCACCTTCCTCCGAGTTGACCCCGGCAGTCTCCCACGAGTCCCCGCCATAACGCGCTGGCAACGTAGGATAAGGGTTGCGCTCGTTGCGGGACTTAACCCAACATCTCACGACACGAGCTGACGACAGCCATGCACCACCTGTACACCAACCACAAGGGAAGCCCTATCTCTAGGGATGTCTGGCGCATGTCAAGCCCAGGTAAGGTTCTTCGCGTTGCATCGAATTAATCCACATGCTCCGCCGCTTGTGCGGGCCCCCGTCAATTCCTTTGAGTTTTAGCCTTGCGGCCGTACTCCCCAGGCGGGGCGCTTAATGCGTTAGCTACGGCACGGACAACGTGGATGTCGCCCACACCTAGCGCCCAACGTTTACAGCGTGGACTACCAGGGTATCTAATCCTGTTCGCTCCCCACGCTTTCGCTCCTCAGCGTCAGTATCGGCCCAGAGACCCGCCTTCGCCACCGGTGTTCCTCCTGATATCTGCGCATTTCACCGCTACACCAGGAATTCCAGTCTCCCCTACCGAACTCAAGTCTGCCCGTATCGCCCGCACGCTCCACGTTAAGCGTGGAGTTTTCACGAACGACGCGACAAACCGCCTACGAGCTCTTTACGCCCAATAATTCCGGACAACGCTCGCACCCTACGTATTACCGCGGCTGCTGGCACGTAGTTAGCCGGTGCTTCTTATCCAGGTACCGTCACTTGCGCTTCGTCCCTGGCGAAAGAGGTTTACAACCCGAAGGCCGTCATCCCTCACGCGGCGTCGCTGCATCAGGCTTGCGCCCATTGTGCAATATTCCCCACTGCTGCCTCCCGTAGGAGTCTGGGCCGTGTCTCAGTCCCAGTGTGGCCGGTCACCCTCTCAGGCCGGCTACCCGTCGTCGCCTTGGTAGGCCATTACCCCACCAACAAGCTGATAGGCCGCGGGCTCATCCTGTACCGCCGGAGCTTTCCACCACCAACCATGCGATCAGCAGTCATATCCGGTATTAGACCCAGTTTCCCAGGCTTATCCCAAAGTACAGGGCAGATTGCCCACGTGTTACTCACCCGTTCGCCACTAATCCACCCCGAAAGGCTTCATCGTTCGACTTGCATGTGTTAAGCACGCCGCCAGCGTTCGTCCTGAGCCAGGATCAAACTCTCCAACAATGTCAAATTTGATCGAGGCAA
>NZ_QHJJ01000013.1:0-33815 GCF_003947465.1 Amycolatopsis sp. WAC 04182 | reverse complement strand
AACTCGATGCCATCGCAGACGAACTCAACGACCGGCCGCGGCAGACGCTGGGCTGGCTTAAGCCGATCGAAGCGTTCAGCAAAGTGTTGCTAGACTAGAGGCGGTGCACTCACCAGTTGAAACCACCAAGAATACCGCAAAAGCCTCGCACAAATGTTCGTAATTTTAAGTCACCGCAAAAAGGAACAGTCACCACCGACGGGTGAATCAAGCCGTCGACCTGAATCACCTTGCGTAAGACACTCCGAAATGCAATTAGTCGACTAATTGCGAAGGCGTCCGGGGTGTTCGGGAAGCCGGAGAGCGGCCGCGACACCGCCAACGGCGACGAGACCGACGAATCCGAACACGACACCGAAAGCCAAGGCCGGCCGGGATTCGAGCCCCGCCAGGATCGCGCCGGTCATCGCCACCCCGGCCACCGCACCGACCTGCCTGACCGTGTTGAACAGGCCGGAGGCGCCGCCCGCGGCATCGGGTTCGACGGACGCCATCGCGATGGTGGACAGCGGTGTCCACGCCATCGCGTTGGCAGCCCCCAGAAACGCGGCGCCCACCGAGATCCACCAGGGGTTCAGGCTGAACGCCACTACCAGCCCGATGAGCAGCAGGCTCGTAGCGAGCAGGCTCATGCCGAGTATCGCCGGTCGTCGCCCACCCACCCGATCGACCCAGCGGCCTGCCGGCGGCGACAACAGGATCGCGACGACGGCGTCCGGTGCGAGGACCAGCGCGGCTTCCATCGGACCGAAACCACGCATCTCTTGGACGTAAAGCATGGTGGGCAGTGCCATCGCGAGAACCGTCGCGCCGAGCGACGCCATCGCGAGGCTCGCGGACAAATACCCGGACGAGCGATAAAGCCTCAAGGGCGCGAGGGCGTTCTCGCCTTGCCCCCTTTGCCGAAACCGGAAACAGACGAGCAGCACGCCGGCGAGGGCGGTCGCAGGCACAGAAAGCAGACTCCACGACAGAAGTGCCCACACCAGAAGACTCAAACCCGCCGTACTCAACGCGGCTCCGAGCAGATCGAAGCGTGTGCTGCTCCCCTGACTTCCCGGAATCAGGCGGATGCCCAGGACGACGGCGACGGCGCAGAGCGGCACATTGACCCAGAAGATCCAGCGCCAATCCAAACTCGCCGTCAGCAGCCCACCCAGAATGGGGCCGAGCAACGTGGCCGCTGCCGCCACCGAGCCCCAGATGCCGAACGCCCGGCCCCGCTCGTCGTCGGCGAAGAGCCGCCGGATCAACGTGAGTGGTTGCGGTGCCATCGCGGCCGCCGCCAGACCTTGGAGGATCCGGAACGCGATGAGCCAGCCGATCGACGGCGCGAGCCCGCACAGCGCCGAGGTGACGCCGAAGCCACCCATCCCGAAGAGGTAGACCCGCTTGGGGTCGAAGAGATCGCCGAGACGACCGGCGACCAGCAGCGGAACCGAAAACGCGAGCAGATAGCCCGCCGTCACCCAGAAGAGCGCGGCGACGTCCCCGCCCAGATCGGCTTGGATGCTCGGGCTCGCCACCGCGATGATGGTCGTGTCGAGCAGGAGCACGAAGAATCCCGCGAGCAGGGCGGCGAGCCCACCCCATTTCGACGGCCCCATGGCGCACACCTTAACGACGATCGCGGTTTAGGGTTTTGCCATGACCGCACTTCCGCGCGGCGGAGCACCCGCCGAAGCCTTGGCCGCCGTCGAAGCGAGCATCGAGGACCGGTGGCGGTCGTTCCTCGCGGAATACGAGGTGTCCGCCGGGACGAAGGACGAAACCGACCTCGCCGAATCGGTCGTCGCCGACACTTCCGTGTTCGAATGGCGAGTCGTCGATGCCGCCTTCGACAGGTTGATCTGCACCGACTGCGGCAACGGGCTCGGTTCGGGTCCCGTCGGCTGCGAGAAATGCGGGCAGGCCAACGGCTTCCGGTTCGCGGCCATCGAGACCGACCGGCCCGCCACACCGCCGGGCACCGAGCACGGGCTCCGCGTCGCCACCGCGGTCGCCCGCACCCGGCACCGCTACGGTGCGCGGGCCCGCTGCGGTTTCGAACTCGGTCTTCCGCTGCTCCTCGACGGCAAGCTGTCCAGTACAGCTCAAGCGCAGGCGTACCGGGCCGCGATCAACAAGCTCACGGAAGAGGAATGCGAACGCGTGACGTCGTTCGAGGAGGTCACGCGGCTCAGTAGTCGTCGCGTCCGGTGAACTGCTGTTCCAGCAGCTCCGCCGAACCCGCGACGAGTTCGAGCGGGTCGGTGAACTCGTTGATGTCGAGGTTCACCAACGGCAGGGAATGGCGCAGCACCAGGTGCTCCCCCATGACCACCAGCCCGCCGACGACGATCGTGTTGCCGATCTCCGTCAGCACGGTCGCGAGGTCGACCTGGTCGACGCGCGCGAACGGCGTCGCGATCTGCACCCAGTCCTCGCGGCGGTCGAAGACCTCCCGCGCGATGACCACGGTCTGGGCCCGCTCTTCGTAGTCGTCGTCGCCGTAGGACAACCGGATGCGAATTTCGTCCGTTTCGTCCTTCACCACCCGATATTCGTGCCGTACGAACGCGACCAGATCGGCCCATTCCGCCATGAATTCAATCTCCCTCGCAGTCGAAGATCGAGACTAGCGACTGCGGGGACCAAGGTCTGCACCCCCAAGAGTGGTCGTGAGTGGCAAGGCGGTGAGAACCATCCTCACCACTCACGACCGCGAGGCACAAAGGTCAGCCGCCTGCCGGCAGCCCTGCTCGCGCTTCCTGCGAGGTCAACGGCCGAAGCGACAGCGTGTACTCGTAGGTGCTGTCGGGCTGGACCTGGCTGCGTTCCCGCACCGGGTTCGGCGTGTCACCCACCCCGGACACCGCGTGGCTGGCGTGCAGCGTGAACCAGCCCTTGTTGCGCTGCAACTGGAACGGGTACGCCGCCCGGTCGAGATCGTCGAACGGTGTCACGCTGACGTCGTTCGCGCCGCCGACCAGCAGTCCACCGGTCCGGCCGTCGGTGAGCAGCGCCCACCGGCTGTCGGTGTGGTTGCCGTGGTCCTGCGGCCGGTGGTACTCGACGTACTGCTGATCCACCGTGCTCGACTGCACGCCGATCGGCGTCCCGTCCTTGCGGTCGACGTAACTCTCGGCTTTCCGCCCATACCAGGCGAACCGGTCGTATCGGTCCGGCACCGCGAGCGAGACACCGATCCGGGGCAGGTACGGCAGAGTGCGCACACTCCCCTGCGGCACCACCCGGTTGCCCAGGCTCAAGGTCCCGTTCCGGTCGACGGCGTAGGTCATCGTCTGGTCGAACCACGCCCCGGCGACGTCGGGTGCCGCGACCCGGCTGTCGACGATCACCCGCACACCACGCGAGCCGTCCTTCTCGACCCGCACGCCGGTGACCGTGGTCTTCAGGCGGTCCAGGCCGGCCTTGCGCCAGTCCTCGCCCTCGGCCCTGCCCCAGGCGAAGGTCTCGTTGCTGATGGGCGCCCGCCACGCGTCGAGCTTCGGCCCGGCGGTCAGCAGTTCCTTGCCCTGGTGCCTGATGGACGCCAGCGCGCCGGTGGTCTTGTCCACCCGGTACATGACACCGGCCGCCGACGCCGTCACCGAACCCGCGTCCTCGACGACCTCGACGGACTTCCCGTCGAGCGGACTCCGGTCCAGACCGGGGATCCGTTTCCCGCCCAGGGAGAACTGGTCGTGTGCCAGGACGTGTCCCCGCGCGAGCATCGGCTCGCCCTGAGTCGTCACCGCCTCGACGGTGAGGAACCGCTCTCGGTCCGCCGGATTCGGCGGCACGGGAACGGCGACCCGTCCGGTCGCCCCGGCGCCGACCCGCAACGGCTGTTCGCCGCGGGCGACGATCCGGGAGCCTTCCTGGATCCGCCACCGCAGGTTCAGCTCGCCTGTGCCCTTGAACTGCCGTTCGTTGGTCACCGACACCGTGCCACCGGAATAGGCGAAGCGGAGCGGCTGATGCGCCCACGCCATCTGCGCGGTCTCCGGCTGCGCCGACCGATCCGTGCCGATCAGACCGTCCACACCGGACAGGCTGGAGCCGTAGGACAGGTGACTCCCCCGGTCCGTGACGCTGTCGAAGTCCAGCGCCAGGACGGCACCGCCCGCCGGAGTGGAGCCGGACAGCTCCGTGGCGGACAGTGGCTTGTCGTAAATGCGGACGTCGTCGACGGCTCCGCGGCCCATCCAGCCGATGCTCGACGGATCGTTCCACGACGTCTCGAAGTCGCGGCCGATGTTGACCTCCGCCGAAGACGAGTCGATCGCGCCGGTGAACGGTTTGCTCCCGATCTCCTTGCCGTCGAGATAGAGCCGTAGGGCGGTTCCGTCGTAGGTGCCGCTCACCCGGTGCCAGTTGCCGTGGAAATCGGCGGGCACCTTCGCCTGCACCGCCTGCCACGTTCCACTGTGGATGAAGAACTCCAGCGTGTCCTGCGTCTTCATCTTGAGCGCGTACTGGTGGTCACCCTTGCCGAGGATGCGGAAGTCGCCGGTCCACTTCCCGGGCTTCACCCAGGCATCGAGGGTCAGCGCCTTACCGGTGATGTCGAGCTTCCGGTCGCGGTAGACCTCGACGAAATCGTCCAGCCCGGACAGCGCCAGCGCCTGGCCGCGATGGCCGTCGACCAGCTCCGGTTTGCCGCTGAGGTGCGCCGAGATGTCGTTGCCCGACGAATCGGGCGTGATCCGGATCCGCTGCCGAATGTTCTGCTCCGCCCAGTCCCAGATGAACCCGCCCTGGGTCTGCGGATTCGCCCGGATCGTGTCCCAGAACTCCCGGAAGTTGCCGAGGCTGTTGCCCATGGCGTGGGCGTACTCTCCGAAGATCAGCGGTTTGGTGGTGTTCTTCGCCTGCTCCTCGAACTTCTCCGGAGACGGGTACCGCGGCCCCCACACGTCCGCGAACGGCGCGTCCCCGTCCGGGCTGTTCGACTGGTGGTAGATCGGCCGGGTCGGTTCGTTCGCGTCCAGCCATTCCGCCAGCGCGAAGTGATGCGCGCCGAGGCCCGCCTCGTTGCCGGTGTCCCACAGGAAGACGCTCGGGTGGTTCTTGTCCCGCTCGACCATGCCGATCATGCGGTCGAAGAACGCGTCCCGCCAGGCCGGGTCGTTCGCCTGGCAGTACCGGGCGCAGTTCTCGTGGTTGTGGGTCTCGATGTCGATCTCGTCGTCGATCCAGAGCCCGTGCCGGTCGGCCAGTTCGTAGAAGTAGGGGTCCGACGGGTAGTGCGAGGTGCGGACCGCGTTGACGTTGAGCTGCTTCATCAGCGCGACGTCGCGTTCCTGCGCGCGCCGGGGCACGTGCCTGCCGTGGTCAGGGTCGGTCTCCGCCCGGTTGACGCCCTTGAACAGCACCCGTTTTCCGTTGACCAGCAACTGCTTGTCACGGATCTCGATCTCGCGGAAGCCGACGGTCTCGCTGGTGATGTGCGTGACGCGGCCGTCGGGCGCGGTCAACGTGAGTACTGCCGTGTACAGGTTCGGCGTCTCGTCGGTCCACTTCGCCGGGTTGCGGACGGGCAGGTTCAGCGTGGTCTTGCCACCCGCCTCGACCTCCCCGCTCGCGGTCCCGGCCTCCTTGCCCGCGGCGTCGCGCAGGCTCAGCCCAACCCGGTGCTTGCCCGTGGTGCCACCGGGTTTGGTGGCGACCTCGACCGCGGCCTTGAGGGTGGCGTCGGTGTAGGTCGCGTCGAGGTCGGTCGTCAGCCCGACGTCCTGGATGAACGTCCCCGGCGCCGAATGCAGGGTCACCGAGCGGAAGATGCCCGAGTACCGCCACTGGTCGACGTCCTCCAGATAGGCGCCCGCGCTCCAGCGGTGCACCTGCACGGCGATCCGGTTCGGGCCAGGGCGCAGCGCGGAGGAGATGTCGAACTCCGCCGGCGTGTAGCCGCCCTGGTCGTAGCCGATGTACTTCCCGTTGACCCAGACGAAGTACGCCGACGTGACACCCTCGAAGCGCAGGAAGGTCTCACGTTCCGTCCAGTCCGCGGGCAGGGTGAAGTCGCGGACGTAGGCGCCGGTCGGGTTGACGTCCCGCGGGACGCGCGGCGGGTCGTCGGGCTGGATCTCGGTGGCGATGTTGCGGAAGATCGGGTGGTCCAGACCGTCCGTCTGCCACGTGTGCGGGACGGACACTTCGCGCCAGCGCGACGCGTCGTAGCCGTCCTCGTGGAATCCCGCCGGGACCTGCGACGGGTTGTCCGCCATCGCGATCCGCCACTTGCCGTCGAGCGACTGGGTGTACGGACTGCGTTCATCGCGGCGGGCCGCGGCGGAGACGTCGGCGTAGGGGCGAAGGAAAGCGTGCGGTGGCTCCT
This sequence comes from Amycolatopsis sp. WAC 04182, assembly GCF_003947465.1. NCBI lineage: Bacteria > Bacillati > Actinomycetota > Actinomycetes > Pseudonocardiales > Pseudonocardiaceae > Amycolatopsis > Amycolatopsis sp. WAC 04182. The sequence goes on along the minus strand of NZ_QHJJ01000013.1, from coordinate 27,490 downwards.
GACCTTCGGCGACTTTGCGTGGATCGTCGAGATAGGACTGGACGTCGGCGGCCGCCGGGGTGACGGCCGCGACGAGGGTCCCGGCGAGCATCGCCAGGACCAGGACGATGGGGCGTGTTCGCAGCACTGCGTTCAACCTCCCAGTGAGTTCAGCTGAGCCGGAAGCTGACCCGTTGACGATCCCGCACCGCGGTACCGGGACGGAAGACCAAGATCCTTCCCTTGTCGTGGGCCAAATAGGTGGCGGGTTCACCCGCGAGGCGGAACGACACCGCCAGCCGGTCGGAAAGGCCCGGCACCTGGGTGAAACTCGCCGCCCGGCCGTACGCGTCGCTCTCCTCGTACGGATCGATCCGCACGGTCGCCGGGTCCACGACCCGGACGTACCGGTCCGGGAAGTTCACCGACTGCAGTGCGACGGTTCCCGCTCCGCGGAACCCGGGCACGATCCGGAACTGCGAGTCGGCGAGTTCGCGGACGTTGCCATCGGCGGTAAGCCGGTACTCGTAGTGCCGAACGAACAACGCCGGATCGTCCAACGGGGACAGCCGCACGCAGGGACCGCCTTTGCCAACGGGGACGCCGAAACTCGGTGTCCCGTCGTCGTTCCAGTACAACCGCTGCACTCTCGTGTGCCGGTTCGGGTCGTACAGCGGATCGCCGGTGATGTCGCGGTAGTCGCGGGCGTGGTAGGCGAGCACGTCGGAGCCGTCCTCGGCGACGGTGAACGAGTTGTGCCCCGGCCCGTACTGCCGGGTGGCCTCGTTCGTGGTGAACACCGGCTGCGGTGACTTCGTCCACGAACGAGGGTCGAGCAGGTCCGAACGTTCGTCCGCGGTGAGCAATCCCATGCAGTAGCGGGCGTCGGTGGCGCTCGCCGAGTAGGTCATGAACACCCGCCCGTTGCGGATGAGCACCGCCGGCCCCTCGTTGACCTTGAACCCCTGGACCTCCCACGGCAGCGTGGGCACCGCGAGCCGGACGGGATCACCCTTGAGCGCCAGCGGCGAGGCCATCTCGGCGAGGTACAGGTTGCTGTTGGTCGCGATTCCGGGTTCGCTCTGCGCCCAGGCGAAATACCGTTTGCCGCGATGCTCGAACGTCGTCGAATCGAGGGTGAAGGTGTCCCACTTGGTCACCATCTGCCCGCGCAGCACCCAGGTACCCGCGCGTGGATCGTCCGAAGTGGACTCCAGCACGTAGGTGCGGATGCGGAACACGTCGTCGGAGTCACCCGCGGCGAAGTAGACGTACCAGCGCCCGTCGATCCGGTGCAGTTCCGGCGCCCAGATGTGACCGCCCATCTTCCCGGACGACGGACGTCGCCAGATCGTCGTCTCCCTGGCGGTGGCCAGGCCGTCGATCGTGGCGGCGCCGCGCACGACGATGCGGTCGTACTCGGGCACCGAACCGGTCAGGTAGTACATCCCGTTCACCGGCCGGGTGATGAACGGGTCGGCCCGCTGTTCGACCAGCGGATTCCGGGTGGTCAACGACGCCGGAGCGGCCTCTGCGGCTTGGGCCGTACCCGGCGCCAGGCCGCCGATGGCGGTGACGGCCAAGAGCCCGCCTCCGGCTTTGAACAGATCACGACGGTCGATGGTCATGGTCATCCCCTCACTCGGGCCGGGAACCGCAGGAAGGTCACGGAGTTCGGCGGGAAGGTGTAGGTGAAGCTGTTCGACACCCCGGAGAACCGCGACTCGCGTGGCGCGATCGGCGTGGCGAAGGCGGTGTTGACGTCGTCCGGCGAGCCCTGGAGCGTCGTCACGCGGGCGGTCGTCCCCGGCTGGACGCGGGTACCGAGATCGACCCGGGTGCGGGCGGCCGAGGTCTGGGCGTTGACCACCTTGACCACGAGTTCGCCGGTCTTGACGTCGCGGGTGACGACCTGGCGGAACGGTTCGGCGACCTTGTCGTCGGTGAACGAGCCCCACTTCTGTCCGTCGAGGAACAGCGTCACCTGACGGCCCCGGACCTCGACCCGCAGGTCGTACTGCTTGCCGGTCTCGATCTTGGTGTCGTTCTGGAGCAGGGTCGTCTTGCCTCCGCCTTCGGTCTTCTCGACGGCGGAAACGGTGTTGTTCCAGCCGCCGAGGTTCCACCAGTAGTTGTTGCCGGTGTCCTTGACGCCGAACGCGACCAGGAAACCTTCCCTGCCGCCGGTCTTGGTCGCCTTCACCGAGAAGTCGTAGTTGCTCCACGACGGATCACCCGCGGTCACCAGGGTGTTCTCGGCCGCCTGGTCCGACTGGACGTAGGCCCCGTTCGATACCGCCCACGATCCCCGTCCGGCCACCTTCGACCAGCGCGAATCGCCACCGGAGAAGTCGTCCGAGAACAGCTGTGCTCCGTCGGCCGACGTGACCTTGACGTCGTCGTAGGCCGCGCTCGTCGCCCAGGTGGACAGTCCGATCGCGCCCGAGATCGGCGCGACCGTGGCAGGCGTGGCGGAGGCCTTGCTCGGGACGACGTGGTCACCGACGTTGGTCATGAACAGCTTCTGCGTCTCATAGCTGGCCGAAGCCCACGAACGCTGGTTGTCGAACCAGATCATGTCCGGCTTCCACTGCACGTAGTCGGTGTTCGCCAGCAGCGGCGCGTACGACGCGAGCTTGACGACGTCGGCGTTCCGCTCCAGCCCGGTCATGTACGCGGCTTCGGCCAGCGCGTTGCCGAACTTGTTGTCCAGCGACGCGTACTCGCCGAGGAACACCTTCGGGCCGTTGCGGTCGTAGGTGTCGTAGCGCTGGTTGTTCTGGAGGAACCACTGCGGACTGTTGTAGTAATGCTCGTCGACCATCGAGACCTTCGCGTTCCGGTTCAGGTCCCACAGCCGGTCGAACGTCGTGCCGGTGTCATCCGGTCCCGAGTTGCTGATCACCGTGATCCCCGGGTACTTCGCCGCGATCGCCTTGCGGAACTCGGTGAAGCGGGCGAAGTACTCGTCGGGCAGGTTCTCCTCGTTGCCGACGCCGACATGCGTCAGGTTGAACGGCGCCGGATGCCCCATCTCGGCCCGCTTCTTGCCCCAGGGCGACGTGACCGGGCCGTTCGCGAACTCGATCAGGTCGAGCGTGTCCTGGATGTGCCGCCGCAGCAGCGCCGGGTCGTCGGTCGCCTTGTTCTGCCCGCAGCCGGTGACCAGCGCCGGCACCACCGGCAACGGCATCGCGCCGATGTCCTCGGAGAACTGGAAGTACTCGTAGTAACCGATGCCGTAACTCTGGTTGTAGCCCCAGAAGTTCGCGTTCGTGGCCCGCTGCTCGACCGGGCCGATCGTGTCCTTCCACTGGTACGACCGTTTCCGTTCCCAGTTCGGCGCCTCGTAACCCTGGTGGCTGCCGGTGTTGACCAGGCAGCCGCCGGGGAAGCGCACGAAACCGGGTTTGAGCGCGGCGATCTTCTCCGCGAGATCGGCCCGCATGCCGTTGGGCCGGTTTTTGTAGGTGTCGCGTGGGAACAGCGACACCATGTCCAGCCGCAGCGTGCCACCGCCGGACGCGGTCAGCGCGAGCCTGCCCAGCGCGCTCGACTCCCGTGCCCTCACACTGCCGGTGTACTTCACCCAGCCGTCGCCGCGGACCTGCACCCGCAGCGGATCGGCGAGCGGCTTGCCCGCCGGATCGGTGACGGCGACCGCGAGCGGGGTACCCGCCGCGCGATCTGTCCGCGCGAACACCGAGAAGTCGTACTGCTTGCCCTTCTCGACCCGGATGCCCGAGTTGTAGCCGGAGTTCGCGACGCCGTACTCACCGGCGGCGAGGTCGAGCTTGAGATAGCGGCGGTTCCGCTCGTTGAGCCGCCGGTCGTCGTCGGCCACCGTCGCCGTGCCGGTGCCCCCGTTGAGTGACGTGGGTGCCCACGACGTCAACGGCGTGTACGACGCGTTGTCGGCCTTGTCGTACTCGAAGGAGCGGTTCTGCACGAGTTCCGCGTACAGCCCGCCGTCCGCGGCGCGGTTGATGTCCTCGAAGAAGACGCCGTACATCGAACGGTCGATCGTGGCACCACGTCCCGCCGCCTCCACGGCGAGGCTGTAGTCGGTCGTCGGTGTCTGGCCCGAAGCGGTTTGGACGGGCACGAGGACACCGGCGGCGATGGTCAGGGACAGCACACTTATCCGGATGGACTTGCTGCGCACAGCACTTCCTTTCGCTTCTTTGCGAGGAAACCGGGAGCGGCGGTGGGGGCTGAAGGACGCTTTCCCCGCATGTGATGCGAGGAAAGCGCCCTTCACCGCGTGAGATGAGGGGAAGGTCCCCTTCAGGCGGCGGTACGGGCCCGCCGTTTGGTCCAGATGTCGTAGGCGACGGCGGCGAGCAGCACGAATCCCTTGACCAGGTTCACGCTCTCGGTCGGCGCGCCGATGAGGGACATGCCGTTGTTGATCACGCCCATGATCAGGCCGCCGGTGATCGCGCCGACCACCTTGCCGACGCCGCCCTGCACCGCGGCGCCGCCGATGAACGCCGCGGCGATCGCGTCGAGCTCGAACATGTTGCCCGCGGTCGGCCCGGCCTGGTTGAGCCGTCCGGCCACGATGATCCCGGCCAGCGCGGAGAGCACACCCATGTTGACGAAGATCCAGAAGGTCACGGATTTGACCTTCACCCCGGACAGCGTCGCGGCCTGGAGGTTCCCGCCGATGGCGTAGATGTGGCGGCCGAACACCGCGCGCGTCGTCACCAGCGAGTAGCCGATCACCAGCACGGACAGCAGGATCAGCACCCATGGCAGGTTCTTGTACCGTGCCAGCTGCACCACCACGAACAGCACGACGGCGGCCGCCGCGACGATCTTCAGCAGGAACATCGGCAGCGGGTCCACCTCCTGCAGGTAGTTCAGCCGCGCCGTCCGCTTGCGCCACCGCGAGACCACCGCGCCCGCGATGGCCAGGGCGCCCACCAGGAGGCTGACCACGTCGGCGCCGCCGAGCGGGCCGAGCCCGATGTTGCCGAGGTAGCCGCCGGTGAACCCGTTCGCCAGCGTCCGCACCTCGTCCGGGAACGGGCCGATCCCCTGGTTCCCGAGCACGGTGAGCGTCAGCGCGCGGAAGATCAGCATCCCCGCCAGTGTCACGATGAACGCGGGGATGCCGAAGTACGCGACCCAATACCCTTGCCACGCCCCGATCACCGCGCCGACGGCCAGCGTGATCAGCAGTGCGATCGGCCACGCCATGCCCATGTTCACCATCAGCACGGCCGAGATCGCGCCGGTCAGCGCCACCACGGAACCCACCGACAGGTCGATGTGCCCGGCGATGATGATCAGGATCATGCCGATCGCGAGGATCAGCACGTACGAGTTCTGCACGATCAGGTTCGAGATGTTCTGTGGTTCCAGCAGCGCGCCGCCGGTGAGGATCGAGAACAACACGACGATCAGCGCGAACGCGACGTAGATGCCGCTCTCGCGCGGGTTGAACGAGATCCGGCGCGGCGCCCTGGCCGGCGCGGCGCCCTGCTGGTCCGGGACACCGGTGACGGTGTCGGCGGAGGCGGTGCTCATGTCTTACTCCTGTTCCCTGGTCATCGCCCGCATGAGGACCTCTTGGGTGGCCTCGGCCCGGCCGACCTCACCGGTGATCCGGCCCGCCGAGAGCGTGTAGATCCGGTCGCACAGACCGAGCAGCTCCGGCAGCTCGGACGAGATGACCAGGACGGCCTTCCCCTCGTCGGCGAGCCGGTTGACGATCGTGTAGATCTCGTACTTCGCGCCGACGTCGATGCCGCGGGTGGGCTCGTCGAGGATCAGCACGTCCGGATCGGTGAGGATCCATTTGGACAGCACGACCTTCTGCTGGTTGCCGCCGGAGAGCGTGCCGGTCACGCTGCGCACGTCCGGTGCCTTGATGTTCATGCTCTTGCGGAATTCTTCGGCGACTCGGTGTTCTTCGTTCTCGTCCACCCAGCCGCGCCGGGCGAGTTTGCCCAGCGCCGCGCCGGAGATGTTGCGCTGGATGTCCTCGATGAGGTTGAGCCCGTAGCGTTTGCGGTCTTCGGTGGCGTACGCGATCCCGTTGGCGACGGCGTCGCCGACCGTGCGCACCTCGATCTCCTTGCCGTCCTTGACCAGGCGCCCGGAGATGTCCTTGCCGTACGAACGGCCGAAGACGCTCATCGCGAGCTCGGTCCGGCCGGCGCCCATCAGTCCCGCCAGCCCGACGATCTCGCCGCGCCGCAACGTCAGGCTCGCGCCGTCGACGACCACCCGGCCGTGTTGTGTCGGGCTGTGCACGGTCCAGTCCTCGATGCGGAGGACCTCGTCGCCGATCCGCGGTTCCCTCGGAGGGAACCGGTTCTCCAGTTTCCGGCCGACCATCCCGGCGATGATCCGGTCTTCGGTCACCGTGCTCGCGTCGAGCGTCTCGATCGTCCTGCCGTCCCGCAGGATGGTGATCGCATCGGCGATCGCGGCGATCTCGTTGAGCTTGTGCGAGATCAGGACGCAGGTGACGCCGTCGTCGCGCAGGCCGCGCAGCAGTTCGAGCAGATGCGCCGAATCGTCGTCGTTGAGCGCCGCCGTCGGCTCGTCCAGGATCAGCAGTTTGACCTCTTTGGACAGTGCCTTGGCGATCTCCACCAGCTGCTGCTTGCCGACACCGATGTCGAGCACCGGTGTCACCGGGTTCTCCCGCAGGCCGACGCGCCGCAGCAGCTCCCCGGCCTCCTGGTTGGTCCGGTTCCAGTCGATCAGCCCGCCGCGTGCCTTCTCGTTGCCGAGGAAGATGTTCTCCGCGATGGACAGTTGCTGGCACAGCGCGAGTTCCTGGTGGATGATCACGATGCCGCGGCGTTCGCTGTCGCGGATCGCGGAGAACGCGCACGGCTCGCCGTCGAAGACGATCTCGCCGTCGTACGAGCCGTGCGCGTAGACGCCCGAGAGCACCTTCATCAGCGTGGACTTGCCCGCGCCGTTCTCACCGCAGATCGCGTGGATCTCTCCCCGGCGCACCGACAGGTTGACGTCCTGCAGCGCCTTGACGCCGGGGAAGGTCTTGGTGATCCCCCGCATTCGAAGGATTTCGTCGGTCACGTCGCTACCTCAGCTGTTCCGCTTTGTAGTAGCCCGAGTCGATGAGTTCCTTCTGGTAGTTCCCCTTGTTGAGGATCACCGACTCCAGCAGGAACGCCGGGACGACCTTCTGGCCGTTGTTGTAGTCGGTCGTGTTGTTGGTCTCGGCCTTGCCGCCCTTGAGCACCGCGTCGGCCATCTTGACCGTGGTCTCGGCGAGTTTGCGGGTGTCCTTGAAGATCGTCGAGTACTGCTCGCCCGCGATGATCGACTTCACCGACGCGACCTCGGCGTCCTGGCCGGTGACCACGGGGTACGGCTGCCCCGGGGTGCCGTAGCCGTTGCTCTTCAGCGCCGAGAGGATGCCGATGGACAGCCCGTCGTACGGTGAGAGCACGCCCTGCACCTTGTCGCCGGAGCTGTAGGTCTTGGTCAGCAGGTCTTCCATCCGCCGCTGCGCGGTCGCCGCCTGCCAGCGCAGGATCGCCGTGACGTTGAACGCGGTCTGGCCGCTCTTGACGACCAGCGTTCCGTTTTCGAGGTACGGCTTCAGCACCGACATGGCGCCGTTGAAGAAGAACGTCGCGTTGTTGTCGTCCGGGGAACCGGCGAAGAGCTCGACGTTGAACGGTCCCTTGCCCTCACCGGGCGAACCGTCCTCCTTGAGCACCTTGAGCCCGGTGAGCAGCGACGTCGCCTGCTGCACACCGACCTTGAAGTTGTCGAAGGTCGCGTAGTAGTCGACGTTCGGGGTGTTGCGGATCAGCCGGTCGTAGGCGATGACCGGGATCTTCTTGTCCGCGGCCTCCTGCAGCTGGGTGGTGATCGCGGTGCCGTCGATCGAGGCGATCACGAGCAGCTTCGCGCCCTTGGTGATCTGGTTCTCGATCTGGTTCACCTGGGTGGGGATGTCGTCCTCGGCGTATTGCAGGTCGACCTGGTAACCCAGCTTCTCCAGCGCCGCCTTGATGTTGTCGCCGTCGTGGATCCAGCGCTCCGACGATTTGGTCGGCATGGTGACGCCGACGAGACCGCCGGCGGCACCGCTCGCGGCCGCCTGCTGATCGACGGTCTTCTCACTCGAACCGCAGGCCGTGAGCGCGGCGCCGAGGCCGACCGCCACGGCCAGTGTGGCCAGTTTCGTGAACTTCATTGTTCCTTCTCTCCGGTGGGGACCGATCAGAATCCTTGTGCGAGCCGGTAATAGGCCTGGTTCCAGCGCATCCGGTCGGCGATCGAGGCGGAGGTCGTGGTCTGGTCGATCACCAGCAGCTCTACGTCGAGCATGGTGGCGAAATCCCGGATCGACTCGGCGCCGACGGCCTGCGTGAGCACCGTGTGGTGCGGCCCGCCCGCGGTGATCCAGGCTTCGGCGGACGTCGCCAGCGACGGCGCCGGCTTCCAGACCGCGCGCGCGACCGGCAGATTCGGCAGCGGCTCGTCCGGTGCGACGACCTCGACTTCGTTGGCCACCAGGCGGAACCGGTCGCCGAGGTCGGCAAGGCCGATCACGACGGCGTCCCCGGCGGCGGCGTCGAACACCAACCGGACGGGGTCCTCGCGGCCGCCGATACCGAGCGGGTGGATCTCGCACGAAGGCTTGGCGGCGGCGATGCTCGGGCAGACTTCGAGCATGTGCGCGCCGAGGATCTTCGGTTCGCCGGGCCCGAAGTGGTAGGTGTAGTCCTCCATGAAGGACGTTCCCCGCTCGGAGTCGCGGCCCATCGCCTTCACCGCGGTCAGCAGCGCGGACGTCTTCCAGTCCCCCTCGCCGCCGAAGCCGTAGCCGTCGGCCATCAGGCGCTGCACCGCGAGCCCGGGGAGCTGCCGCAGGCCGCCGAGGTCCTCGAAGTTCGTGGTGAACGCGCCGAAACCGCCGTCCGCCAGGAACGTGCGGAGCCCCTTCTCGATCCGGGCGGCATAGCGCAGCGATTCGTGCCGCTCCCCCGCCTCGGCCAGCTCCGGCGCGAGCGCGTACGAGTCGGCGTACTCCTCGACGAGCGTGTCGACCTCGGCGTCGGGGACCGCGTCGACCAGCGCGACGAGTTCGTTGACGCCGTAGGTGTTCACCGAGACGCCGAACTTCAGCTCCGCCTCGACCTTGTCCCCGTCGGTGACCGCGACGTCCCGCATGTTGTCACCGAACCGCGCGAGTTTGAGCGAGCCGATCGTCTGGCGGCCGACCGCGGCGCGGACCCACGCGTCGATCCGGTCGGCGACCGCCGGATCCGCCGCGTGCCCGGCGATGGTCTTGCGCGGCACGCCGAGCCGGGTCTGGATGTAGCCGAACTCGCGGTCGCCGTGCGCGGCCTGGTTCAGGTTCATGAAGTCCATGTCGATGGACTGCCACGGCAGCGCCTCGTTGAGCTGGGTGTGCAGATGCAGCAAGGGTTTCCGCAGCGCGTCGAGGCCGGTGATCCACATCTTCGCCGGCGAGAACGTGTGCATCCAGGCGATCACGCCGACACAGGCGTCGTCCGCGTTCGCCTCGAGCATCACGCGCCGGATCGCCGACGGCTCGGTCAGCACCGGCTTCGCGACGATCCCGGCCGAGATCCGGCCGGTGTCGGCCAGCATCCGCTGGATCTGCAGCGACTGGCCCGCGACCTGCTCGAGGGTCTCCTCGCCGTAAAGCGCCTGGCTCCCGGTGAGGAACCAGACCTCGGTCTTCCGCTGTGTGCTCACTTCTCTCCCTGCTGGCCGTAGACGTTCTGGTAGCGCGCGTAGAGCCGGTCCACGTCCTTCTCGGACAGTGGTTCCGGCGTTCCCAGCGCGGAAGCGATGTGGACGGTCTTCGCGACGTCCTCGACCATCACCGCGGCCTTGACCGCGTCCCGTGCGGTGCGGCCGACGGTGAACGGGCCGTGGTTGCGCATCAGCACCGCGGGTGAGCGGCTGGACCGCAGGGTCTCGACGATGCCCCGGCCGATCGAGTCGTCACCGATCAAGGCGAACGGCCCGACCGGGATCTCCCCGCCGAACTCGTCCGCGATCATCGTGAGCACGCACGGGATCGGTTCGCCGCGTGCCGCCCAGGCCGTGGCATACGTCGAATGCGTGTGGACGACACCGCCGACCTCGGGCATGTGCCGGTAGACGTAGGCGTGCGCGGCCGTGTCCGAAGAGGGCGCCAGGTTACCGTGGACGACTTCGCCGTACAGGTCGGTGACGACCATCGTGTCGGCAGTCAGGTCGCCGTAGGACACGCCGGATGGTTTGATCACCATCAGGTCGTGCCCGGGGACGCGCGCCGACACGTTGCCCGCGGTCCAGATGACCAGTTCGTAGCGGGTGAGCTCGCTGTGCAGCCGCGCGACGGTGTCCCGCAGTTCTTCGAAGGTGTCCGTGATCTCCACGGCGAGGCTCATCGGTGCTGTCCTTTCCTGGCGGCGCGGCGGCGGGCGGCGAGCCGGTGCATGACGTCGTTGGTCCCGCGGCCGAAGTAGTCGTGCAGCGCGGCGTATTCGGCGTAAAGATCGTTGTAGGCCTTGACGTTCTCGGCGATCGGCTGGTGGACCGCTCGGCGGACCGAGCCCATCGCGAGCGCCGCTGCCGGGACGTCCGGATGCGCTCCGGCGGCGACGGCGGCGTGGATCGCGGAGCCCAGCGCGGGACTCTGCGCCGAACCGGCCACCGAAAGCGGCAGGTTCGTGACGTCGGCGTAGATCTGCATCAGCAGCGGGTTCTTGACCAGGCCGCCGGCGACGATCAGTTCGGTGACCGGCACCCCGGCGTGCTCGAAGGTCTCGATGATGGTCCTGGTGCCGAACGCGGTCGCTTCCAGCAGCGCGCGATAGGTGTCCTCGGCGCGGGTCGCGAGCGTTTGCCCGACGACGACGCCGGAGAGTTCGTGGTCGACCAGCACCGACCGGTTCCCACTGTGCCAGTCGAGCGCGACGAGACCGTGCTCGCCGATCTCCTGTACCGCGGCGAGCCGGGTGAGCAGTTCGTGGACGGAGATCCCCGCTTCCCTGGCGTCGTCCACATAGGACGCCGGGACGCCGTGTTCGACGAACCACGCGAAGATGTCGCCGACGCCGCTCTGCCCCGCCTCGTAGCCCCACTGCCCGGAGACGATCCCGCCGTCGACGACGCCGCACATCCCCGGCACCTCGCGCAGTTCGGCGCCGTTCATCACGTGACAGGTGGAGGTGCCCATGATCGCGACCATCTGGCCCGGCTCCACCGCCTGGACGGCGGGCGCGGTGACATGCGCGTCGACGTTGCCGACGGCGACCGCGATCCCTTCCGGCAGCCCGGTCCATTCCGCCGCCTGGGCGCTCAGGCTTCCCGCCTTGGCGCCGAGCGCACCCAGCGGATGCACGAGCTTGTCGTCCACGAAGGACCCGAAGCCGGGCGCGAGCTCCTCCAGGAACTCCGTGCTCGGGTAGCGGCCGTCCTGGAGGATGCCTTTGTACCCGGCGGTGCACGCGTTGCGGACGTAGGCCCCCGTGAGCTGCCAGACGATCCAGTCGGCGAGCTCGACCCAGTGCCGCATCCGGTCGTAGACCTCGGGCGCCTCTTCGAAGACCTCCAGCGCCTTGGCGAACTCCCACTCCGAGGAGATCAGCCCGCCGTAACGCGGGAGCCACGACTCGCCACGCTTTCGCGCCAGCGCGTTGATCCGGTCCGCCTGCGGCTGCGCGGAATGGTGCCGCCACAGCTTCACGTAGGCGTGCGGATTCCCGGTGAATTCGGGCAGTTCGCACAGCGGCGTGCCGTCGGCCGTGGTCGGCACCATCGTGCAAGCGGTGAAGTCGGTGCCGATACCGATGACGTCGGCGGGATCCGCCCCGGCGGCGCGGACGGCTTCCGGCACGGCGGTGCGGAGGACGTCGACGTAGTCCGACGGCACCTGCAGCGCCCAGTCCGGCGGCAGACCATGCCCGGTCTCGGGCAGGATCCGGTCGATCACGCCGTGGCGGTACTCCGAAACCGCACTGCCCAGTTCCGCGCCGTCGCGGACGCGGACCACGACGGCCCGGCCGGACAGCGTCCCGAAGTCGACGCCGACGACCAGCGGCTCCCCTGTACTCACTTCTTCTCCCGCATTGTTAGCGTTCACATTCCTGGTCGAGAGCCACCGCGAAAGCGGTGGCGGTTTCTATCGAGGGTCAGGCGCCCTGCGGTGACGGTCGGGGTGGTCGTGAGTGGCAAATAGGGTTAGAACACGAATCGCCACTCACGACCCCCTTCCCTGCGCGGTCCGCCAGGGAGACGGTGTTGCGAAAGCCACTTTCCCAACGTTGAAGGTTGCGAAAGTGGCTTTCGCAACACCTGCCCTAAGTCCGGCCGCCGAGGAACGGCATGAGAAAACAGCCACCTTTCCCGTCATGTGGCTCGCCTGCCGACGAGGCGTTGCAGGACGATGAAGGCGAACAGCAGCGCGCCGGTGATGATCGAGGTCCACCAGGAGTTCAGCGTGCCGTCGAAGGTGATCAGGGTCTGGATGATGCCCAGCACCATGATCCCCAGCACCGTCCCGAGGACGTAGCCGGAACCGCCGGTGAGCAGCGTGCCCCCGATGACGACGGCCGCGATCGCGGTCAGTTCCAGCCCGACGCCGTTGAGCGGATCGCCGGAGGACTTGTACAGCACCAGGAGCAGGCCGCCGAGCGCCGAGCAGAACCCGCTCAGCGTGTAGACCGAGATCCGCGTGCGGCCGACGTTCAGGCCCATCAGCAGCGCCGACTTCGGGTTTCCGCCGATCGCGTAGACCGTCCGGCCGAACCGCGTTCCGTAAAGGACATACGCGGCGACGGCGACCACGACCAGCGCGACCACCACGCCGATCGAGATGTGCAGTTCCCCGCCGAGCGGGATCTGCGTCTGCGCGAGGCTCGCGACCGTCGGGTCGTCGATCGAGTACGCCTGGGTGCTGATCGTGTAGCAGAGCCCCCTGGCGAAGAACATCCCGATCAGGGTGGCGATGAACGGCTGGATCTCGAAGACCTGGATCAGCACGCCCATCCCGAAGCCCAGCGCCGCACCGATCGCCAGTACCGCGGGGATCACCGCGAAAACCGGCCAGCCCTGGTTCTGCAGCAGGTCCGCGGAGACCACAGTGGACAGCGCCACGACCGAACCCACCGACAGGTCGATCCCGCCGGTGAGGATCACGAACGTCATCCCGACGGCGACGACCAGCAGGAAGGCGTTGTTGATGAACAGGTCGAGCACGACCTGTCCGGAACCGAACGCCGTGTAGCTCGACGCGCCGTAGATGTACGCGGCGATGAGCATCGCCATCGTCGCGAGGATCGGCAGGTGCCGCTGCCGCGGCCGATAACCCTTGATGCGGTCGAGTGTCGTCATACCCCGGCCTCCACCTTCTCCGGCACGACGGCGGCAGGCGGCGGGGCCGTTTTCCGTCGCCTGGCGAGCTTCTTGCGGAACACCGGCGACTGCAGCAGGCAGACCGCCAGCACGACCACGGCCTTGAACAGCATGATCGCCTGCGGCGCGATGCCGAGCGCGTACACGGTGGTCGTCAACGTCTGGATGAGCAGCGCGCCGATCACCGACCCGGTGAGCGAGAACCGGCCACCGGTCAGCAGCGTCCCGCCGATGACGACGGCGAGGATCGCGTCGAGTTCGATGAACTGCCCGGCGTTGTTGCCGTCGGCGCTGTGCACGTTGGCGCTGATCATCAGTCCGGCGATGCCGGCGCAGAGCGCGCAGAAGACGTAGGTGAGCCAGATCAGCCGGGACGACCTGAGCCCGGCGAGCCTGCCCGCCTCCGGGTTGCCGCCCACCGATTCGACCAGCAGGCCCAGTGCCGACCGGCGGACCAGCACCGCGGCGATGGCGAACACGGCCAGCGCGATGAGGATCGCACTGGGCAGGCCGAAGGTGAACCCGCTGCCGATCCACTCGTAGGGATGCGCATTGACGGTGATGATCTGGCCACCGGTGATCAGCTGGGCGATACCCCGGCCCGCGACCATCAGGATCAGCGTCGCGATGATCGGCTGGATGCCCAGGACCGCGACGAGCCAGCCGTTCCACACGCCGAGCGCGAGGGCCAGTCCCAGCGCCATCCCGACCGCGGCGAGCGTCCCGCCGAGGCTGTTCTGGTCACCGAGTCCGCTGATGTGCAGACAGGCCAGCGCGCCGCTGATCGCGACCACCGCGCCGACGGAGAGGTCGATCCCCCGCGTCGCCACCACCAGGGTCATGCCGATCGCGATGAGGATCAGCGGGGCGCCGTTCTTCAGGATGTCGATCAGGTTCCCGTAGAGATGCCCGTCGCGGAACTCGATCGCGAAGAACGCCGGATGTACGATGAGGTCGCCGAGCAGCAGCGCCAGCAACGCGACGACGGGCCAGAACAACCGATGCTTGGTCATCGTGCGACTCCTTCGGCCATCGTCGCCATGACGCGGTCCGCGGTCAGCGATTCGTTGTCCAGTACGGCGACCACCGCGCGGTCGCGCAGCACGACGACCCGGTGGCTCAACCGCAGCACCTCCTCGAGTTCGGCGGAGATGAACACGACGGCCATCCCCTCACGCGAGAGCCGGGCGACCAGCCGCTGGATCTCGGTCTTGGCGCCGATGTCGATGCCGCGCGTCGGCTCGTCGAGGATCAGCAGCCGCGGTTCGGTGATGAGCCACCTCGCCAGCAGCACCTTCTGCTGGTTGCCGCCGCTCAGGTCGCCGACCTTCGCTTCCGCGTTGGCGGGGCGGATGTCGAGCATCTCGATGTAGCGCTCGGCGATCTCGTCCTGCCGCCGCCGCGGGATCGGCCGCGCCCAGCCCCGCGAGGCCTGCAACGCGAGCACGATGTTCTCGCGCACGGTGAGTTCCTCGACGAGGCCTTCGGTCTTGCGGTTCTCCGAACAGAACGCGATGCGGTGGTCGAGCCCGGTCCGCGGCGTCTTCAGCGACACCGGCTCGCCGTCGATCCGCACGGAACCGCTGTCCGCGTGATCGGCGCCGAACAGCAGCCGCGCCAGTTCGGTGCGGCCCGAACCGAGCAGCCCGGCGAGGCCGACGACCTCGCCCGACCGGATGTCGAGCGAGAACGGCGCGACACCGCCCTTGCGTCCGACGTCGCCCGCTTCGAGGAACACCGGCGCTCCGGCGAGGTCGGACCGGCTGTGGGCCGCGTCCTCGATGTCTTCGAGCGCTTCGAGTTCCTTGCCGATCATCCTGGTGACCAGGTCGACCGGGGTGATCTCCTCGGTGCGGTACTCGCCGATCAGCTTTCCGTTGCGCAGCACCGTCATCCGGTCCGCGACGGCGAAGACCTGCTCGATGAAATGGGAGACGAACAGGATCGCCATCCCCTGATCCCGCAGCGACCGCACCACGTTCAGCAGCTGCTCGACCTCGCCGGCGTCCAAACTGGACGTCGGTTCGTCGAGCACGAGGACCCGCGCGTCGACGTCGAGCGCCCTGGCGATCGCGACCAGTTGCTGCACCGCGATCGAGCAGCTGCCCAGCTCGGCCGAAACGTCCACCTCGACGTCCAGCCTGGCCAGCAGCGCGGCCGCCCGGCGGCGCGTCTCGCGCCAGTCGATGCGGCCGCGCCGTCGCGGCTCCTTGCCGAGGCAGATGTTCTCCGCCACCGACAGGTTCGGGCAGAGGTTCACTTCCTGGTAGACGGTGCTCACGCCGGAGCGCTGCGCCTCTCCCGGGCCGCTGAACGCGACCGGGGAGCCGTCGAGTTCGATCGTGCCCGCGTCCACCCCGTAAACGCCGGTGAGCACCTTGATCAGGGTGGACTTGCCGGCACCGTTCTCCCCCATCAGGGCGTGCACTTCGCCGGGGAACATCCGGAAGGAGACGTCGTCGAGGGCGACCACGCCGGGGAATTCCTTCCGGATATGGCTCATCCGCAGCATCGCGAGGGGTTCTGTCATCGGCTCAGTACTGGCGTTGCGGCAGCGCGGCCTTGGCCGCGGCCTGGTCGAATTCGGTCTCGGTGGTCTCGATGCGCGGCGGCACCTGCTCGCCGGCGGCGACCTTCTTCACCAGATCCATCAGCTGCGGGCCGAGCAGCGGGTTGCATTCGACGACGTGGTTGATCTTGCCGTCGGCCAGTGCCTGCAGGGCGTCGCGAACACCGTCGACCGAGACGATCTTGATGTCCTTGCCGGGCACCTTCCCGGCCGCCTCGATCGCTTCGATGGCACCGAGGGCCATGTCGTCGTTGTGCGCGTACAGCACGTCGATCTTGGGCTGCGACTTCAAGAAGGCCTCCATGACCTCCTTGCCCTTGGCCCGGGTGAACTCACCGGTCTGCGACGCGACGACCTTGAACTTCGGGTTCGACGCGATGACGTCGGCGAAACCCTTCTTGCGGTCGTTCGCCGGCGCGGAACCGGTGGTGCCCTGCAGTTCCACGATGCTGACGTCGCCCGCCGCCGAGCCGAACTCCTTGGCCAGCCACTCGCCCGCCTTCTTGCCCTCGGCGACGAAGTCCGAGCCGAGGAAGGTCTTGTACAGCGACTTGTCCTGGGAGTCGACGGCCCGGTCGGTCAGGATCACCGGGATGTTCGCCGTCTTCGCCTCCTTGAGCACGGTGTCCCAGCCGGATTCCACGACCGGCGAGAAGGCGATCACCTTGACCTTCTGCTGGATGTAGGACCGGATCGCCGCGATCTGGTTCTCCTGCTTCTGCTGCGCGTCGGAGAACTTCAGCTCGATCCCGGCCGCCTTCGCGGAATCCTGGATCGACTTCGTGTTCGCCGTGCGCCAGCCGCTTTCCGCGCCCACTTGGGCGAAGCCGAGGGTGAGGGCGCCGCCGCCACCAGTCCCGCCGCCACCGCCGCACGCGGAGAGCAGGAGCAGCCCGGCCACTCCGGCCACGATCGCCGTCCACGGTTTTCTTGCCACATCGACTCCTAGATCCGCACTGATCAGTTGAGTTAGCGTTAACACTTGTGCCTTGAGCCCTGGAAACGGCTCCGGGTACTACGAAAGACCGGTGCTCTCCCGCACGATCAGTTCGGGGACCACCAGGTCGCGGTCTCGGTCCTCACCACCGTTCATCCGGCGGCGGAGCAGGTCGAACGTGCGCCTGCCGACTTCGACGAAGTCCTGGCGCACCGTCGTCAGCGGCGGCGTGTAGTACGCCGCCTCGGGAACGTCGTCGAAGCCGACGATCCGCATCTCCCCCGGCACGTTCACCCCCGCTTCGGTGCAGGCGCGGAGAAAGCCGAGGGCCATCTGGTCGTTCGCCACGAACACCGCGTCCAGTCCCCGTTCGCCGACGAGGGATCGCCCCGCCGCGTACCCGGAACGCGCGCTCCAGTCACCGCGGATGACGGGCGGGATCCGTGCGCCGTGCCGCTGCAGGGTCTCGCGCCAGCCACGCTCGCGGTCGAGCGCCTCCAGCCAGTCTTCGGGGCCTGCCACGTGCCAGACGGTCTCGTGGCCGAGACCGAGGAGGTGCTCGGTGGCGCGCCGCGCGCCGTCGTACTGGTCGACCGTGATCACCGGGACCGGCGCCTTGTCCCCGCCGCCGACCGCGACGAGCGGCACGTCGCTGGGCGCCGCCTCCAGCGCGCGTGCGGCGGTGACGTGCGGTGCGATCACGACGATGCCCTCGACGGCCTGGCGGCGCAGGCGCTCCACCGCGTCCGTGATCGACGAGCGGCCCGGACGGCTGATGCTGGTTATGGTCGTCGCGTAGCCGGCTTCGCGAGCGGCGTGCTCGATGCCGCTCAAAGTGCTGGCCGGACCGTAGAGGTTGGCCTCCAGCGCGACCACGCCGAGCGTGCCCGAGCGGCCGGTGACCAGCGCGCGGGCGACCGAGTTCGGCCGGTAGTCCAGCTGCTCGATGGCGGCGTTGACACGGACGCGCGTCTCGGCGCGAACCGGCCCGGTGCCGTTGATGACCCGCGAGACCGTCATATGCGAAACGCCCGCGAGCGCGGCCACGTCGGTGAGACTGGCCTGCTTGCTCTCGGTGGTTTCGCGCGCCATCGCCTGTCTCCCAATCCCGGTACCGTGTGACGAGTGCCGCAAGTGTTAGCGATAACACGAGCCGGGTCAAGCGCTCCCCGAGTCACAGTCGGGTCACGGAGCCCGGGGTCAGCTGGAGGCGCGATGTGTGAGCGAGACCGGCAAGATCCGCTGGCGGGGCTTGAGATCCCGGTCGTCCATCACCGCGAGCAGGGTTTCGACCATCGCGTGGACCTGTTCCCGAGGGTCCTGGTGGACCGACGTCAGCGGCGGGTCCATCTCCGGCGCGAGCGTCGCGTTGTCGTCGAAGCTGACGACGGCGACGTCCGACGGGATCCGCCGTCCGGCGGAATGCAGCGTCCGGAGCGCGCCGAGGGCCATCATGTCGCTGGCCACGAAGACGGCGTCGAGGTCGGGGCGCCGGGCGAGCAGGTTCGCCATCGCCTTCGCGCCGCCGGTCAGGGTGAAGTCGCCTTCCTCCATCAGGTCCGCCGGGTCGAGCCCGGCGTCGAGGAGGGTCTTGCGCCAGCCGGAGAGCCGGTCGATCGCCGCGCTCTGGTCCTGCGGGCCGGCGATCGTGGCGATCCGGCGATGGCCCGCCTCGACCAGATGCGCGACCGCGAGCTTCGCGCCGCCCTCGTTGTCGAAGTCGACGACGTGGACACCGCGTTTCAGCCCGGCCGCCTGCCCGCCGTACACCACCGGGATCCTCAACTGCCGCAACGCCTTGGGCAGCGGATCGGTCCGGTGCGGCGCGAAGACCAGTACGCCGTCGACGTGCCCGCCGTCCAGGAACCGGACCGTGCGGTCGAGATCCTCGCGGGTGTCACTGAAGATCAAGACCATCTGGCAGCCGACGTCGGCGAGTTCGCGATAGCCCGCGCGCATGACCGCGGTGCGGTACGGGTCGTCGAGCAGCCGTGCCTCCGGCTCCGACAGCACGACCGCGACCGCGCCGGTCCGCTTGGTCACGAGCGATCTGGCCGCCTGGTTCGGGGAATAGCCGAGTTCGCGCGCCGCGGCTTGGACCTTCTCGCGGGAGCGCGCGCTGACGTAACCGTCGTCGTTCAGCGCACGGGACGCCGTCGACCGGCTGACCCCGGCGGACGCGGCCACGTCTTCCAGTGTCGGCCTGCCGTCTTCCCCTGGTCGAGGCCCCACCCGCGCCACCTTCACTCTTCAGCTCCATCCGGACACCGACAGCTTAGTGCTCGGCGCGCGACGACACTGAGAGCGCTCCCCTGATGGAAACACTCTCATTACAAGCCCTTGACACGGCCATACCTTGGCGACAGACTCTGCGCATCCTGGGAGCGCTCCCATTTTCTCCTCACCCCCATCAGTAAGGGATAACGACGTGAGAAGCATCCGGAACGGCCTGGTGCTGGCACTGGGTATCACGATGACGACGTTCGGCCTGGCGGCGTGCGGCGGTGACGACGGCGGGACCCCCGCCGCGTCGGGCCCGAGCGCGAAGGTCGAGCTGTCGCTGGCGACGTTCACCGAGTTCGGCTACGAGGAGCTCATTCCCGAGTACGAGCGACTGCACCCGAACATCAAGATCACCCACCGCAAGACCGGTCAGGGCGGGCCGTACCACCAGGACCTGATCACGAAACTGGCCGCGGGGTCCGGCCTCGCCGACGTCACCGCCGTCGAGGAAGGGCACCTGTCGAACGTCCTCGACAAGGGCTCGAAGTTCAACGACCTGAGCAAGATCGGCCCGGCGGAGGCCTCCCCCGACCGCTGGCTCGCCTGGAAGTACGACGCGGCGAAGACCAAGGACGGCAAGGTCATCGGCTACGGGACGGACATCGGCCCGCTGGCGATGTGCTACCGCAAGGACATGCTCGAAGCGGCGGGCATGCCGTCCGACCCCGAAGCGGTCAAGCCGTTGTTCGCGACCTGGGACAGCTACTTCGCCGCCGGCGACCAGTACGTCGCCAAGACCGGCGGGAAGGCGTGGTTCGACTCGGCCGCGCAGAACTTCAACTCCATGGTCAACCAGCTCCCCACCGGGTACATCGGCAACGACGACAAGCCGACGCTGGAATCGAACCAGGGCATCAAGGACGCCTGGACCAAGGTCACCGGCGCCGTCGCGAAAGGACAGTCGGCCAAGCTGACCGCGTTCAGCAACGAGTGGAACTCCGGGTTCAAGCAGGGCGCCTTCGCGACGAAGGTGTGCCCCGCGTGGATGCTCGGCGTGATCGAGGAGCACTCCGGCCCCGAGAACGCGGGCAAATGGGCGGTCACCGCGGCCTTCCCCGGTGGCGGCGGCAACTGGGGCGGCTCGTACCTGACCGTGCCCACGCAGTCGAAGCACCCGAAGGAGGCGGCCGAACTCGCCGCCTGGCTGACCGCGCCCGAACAGCAGATCAAGGCGTTCAAGGCGAAGGGCACCTTCCCCAGCCAGGTCAAGGCGCTGGAGGACCAGGCGCTGCTGAGCGAGACCGACGCCTACTTCGGCGGCGCCAAGATCGGCCAGCTGTTCGCCGAGCAGGCGAAGAAGGTCGCGAAGCCGCAGTACAAGGGCCCTGGTGACGGTCAGATCCAGGAGAACGCGTCGAGTCCGGCGCTGCAGGCCGTCGAACAGGGCAAGTCGGCGGACGAGGGCTGGACGCAACTGCTCGACGCCGCGAAGAAGATCACGCGCTGACCGATGACCGTCGTCGACAAGATCGCGCCGGACGAGGAGAAGGCCGGGGTGCGCACGTCGCCCCGGCCCACCCTCCGCCATCGGCTGAGCCGGTGGGACGTCAAGGTCTCGCCGTACCTCTACATCGCCCCGTTCTTCGTCGTGTTCGGGATCGTCGGGTTGTTCCCGCTGCTCTACACGGCGTACGTGTCCCTGTTCAGTTGGGAGGCGGGTGACGACAACCCCGTTTTCATCGGGCTGGACAACTTCAAGGAGTTGTTCGCCGACACGCAGTTCTGGAACGCGCTCGAGAACACCGTCAGCATCTTCCTGCTCTCCAGCGTTCCGCAGCTGATCATCGCGGTGCTCCTGGCGGCACTGCTCAGCGCCAGGCTCCGCGGGGCGACCGGCTGGCGCGTCGGCGTCCTGCTCCCCTACGCCGCCAGCCTGGTCGCGCTCGGGATCATCTTCGCGAACCTGTTCGGGCCGAAGTACGGGCTGGTCAACGGACTGCTGCAGACGATCGGGCTGGATCCGGTCGACTGGCAGGCGGGCCGGTTCAGCAGCCACGCCGCGATCGCGATCATGGTGAACTGGCGCTGGACCGGGTACAACGCGCTGATCGTGCTGGCGGCGATGCAGGCCATCCCGAAGGAACTGCACGAGGCCGCGTTGATCGACGGAGCGGGCGCCGCACGCCGGTTCTTCAGCATCACGCTCCCCTTGCTGAAGCCGACGCTGATCTTCGTCACGATCACCTCGACGATCGGCGGCCTCCAGATCTTCACCGAGCCCAAGCTGTTCGACGCCATGCCGGGCTCGAACAACGGCGGTTCTTCCAACCAGTTCCAGACCGTGACGCTGTACCTGTACCAAACGGCCTTCGAGAACTACGAACTCGGTTATGCCTCGGCGATCGCGTGGGTGCTGTTCGTGATCATCGTGCTGATCGCGCTGGTGAACTTCTTCCTCACCGGCAGGCTCACGGCGGTGAAGAAGAAATGACAGTGATCCACAGTGGACTCAAACGCGGCGTTTCGGCGCTGGGAAAGCCGCGCAGGGCGACCTACGTCGTGCTCGCGATCTTCGTGCTGGGCTCGCTCTTCCCGTTCTACTGGTCGTTCCTGGTCGCGAGCCGGGACAGCGGGATGCTCACCGAACGGGTCCCGCCCTTCCTGCCCGGCGGGAACTTCTTCGCCAACGCGGCGAGGGTGTTCGACACCGTGCCGTTCTGGAAGGCGCTCGCGAACAGCCTGATCGTGTCGGGCACGGTCACCCTCACCACGGTGCTGTTCTCGTCGCTGGCCGGGTTCGCCTTCGCCAAACTGCGGTTCCGCGGGCGGAACGGGCTGTTCGTGTTCATCGTCATCACCCTCGCCGTACCGACCCAGCTCGGCATCATCCCGCTGTTCATGGCGATGTCCGAGTTCGGCTGGGCGGGCGGATTGCAGTCGGTGATCGTGCCCAACCTGGTGACCGCGTTCGGCGTCTTCTGGATGCGGCAGTACACAGTGGACGCCGTACCGTACGAACTGATCGAGGCGGCGCGCGTCGACGGCTGCAGCATGATCCGGATCTTCTGGAACGTCTGCCTGCCCGCGGTCCGGCCGGCGGCGGCGATCCTGGCGATGTTCACGTTCATGACGTCGTGGAACGATTTCCTCTGGCCGCTCGTGGTGCTGGACGCCGGCAACCCCACCGTCCAGCTGGCGCTGGAGAAGCTGCAGAGCGGCTACTACGTCGACTATTCGCTGGTGCTGGCCGGGACCACCCTGGCGACCATCCCGATCCTCATCGTCTTCCTCCTCCTCGGCCGCCAGATCGTGGCCGGGATCATGCAAGGTGCCGTGAAAGGGTGACCATGTCCGCTCATCCCGACAGTGTCCGGGCGAAGACCGCGCTCCTGTTCCCGCCCGGATTCGTGTGGGGCGCCGCCACCGCGGCCTTCCAGGTCGAAGGGGCGACGGCCGCCGACGGCCGGACCGACTCGATCTGGGACGTCTTCGCCCGCCGACCCGGCGCCGTCGTCGGTGGCGACACCGGGGAACCGGGCGCCGATCACTACCGGCGCTATGCCGAAGACGTCGATCTGATGCGACGGCTCGGCCTCGGCGCGTACCGGTTTTCGCTGTCGTGGCCGCGGATCCGGCCCGACGGCGGCGCGCCGAACCCGCGCGGCCTCGCGTTCTACGACCGGCTCGTCGACAAGCTTCTCGAGGCCGGAGTCGAACCCTGGGCGACGCTTTACCACTGGGATCTCCCCCAAACGCTGGAAGACGAGGGCGGCTGGGCGGCACGCGAGACCGCCTTCCGGTTCGCCGAATACGCCGAAACGGTCGTGGCGCGCCTGGGCGACCGGGTGCCGCGTTGGTCCACCCTGAACGAGCCGTGGTGCGCCGCGATGCTCGGCTACGCGCGCGGGATCCACGCGCCGGGCAGGCAGGAACCCCGCGCCGCCGTCGCGGCCGCGCACCACCTGCTGCTGGGCCACGGACTGGCGATGGACGTGCTGCGTCGGCATGGGCCCGCCGCGTCGTCGGGGATCACGCTGAACCTGTACCCGGTGTCGGCGGTCGATCCCTCGTCCACTGTGGACTCCGAGGCGGCGCGCCGGATCGACGGCCTGCAGAACAGGCTGTTCCTGGACCCGGTGCTGCGTGGCTCCTACCCCGAGGACCTGCTCGCCGACCTGGCACCGCTCGGCATCGGAGAACTGGTGCGGGACGGCGACCTCGCGACCATCGCCGCTCCGATCGACTGGCTGGGCATCAACTACTACCGCGGCTACCAGGTCGCGGGCACGCCGCTGCCCGGCAGCGAACCGGCGGGCGCCGACTGGCTCGGCTCCCCCGACGTCCATTTCGTGCCCGACGAAGCGGCGCCCCGCACCGACTCCGGCTGGGAGGTCCAGCCCTCGCGGCTCACCGAGTGCCTCCTCCAGGTCCATCGCGACTATCGGCCGATCCCGTTGTACATCACCGAGAACGGCGCGTCCTATCCGGACGCGGTGATCGGCGGGGACATCGCGGACACCGACCGGATCGCCTTCCTCGACTCGCATCTGCGCGCCGCGTACGAGGCGATCGAGGCGGGCGTCGACCTGCGCGGTTACTTCTATTGGTCGCTGCTCGACAACTTCGAGTGGGCCGAGGGGTACGGCAAACGGTTCGGGCTCGTCCATGTCGACTACGCGACGCAGCAGCGGACGCCGAAACAGAGCGCGCTCTGGTATGCCAGGGCGATCAGTCTCAACGGGCTGAGCTGACGGCAAGGGTCGTTCAGGACCTCTTCGTCCTGAACGACCCTTGCCTGACATCTACCGGCGGACGACCGCGGCCCGCTCGGCGATGTCCCGCTGGTCAGGGCCATGAGCCTCGGCGGTCCGGAAACCGTTGACGCAGCCGGGCACGTCCGCCGGGTAAACACAGTTGTCGGGCCGGTTGCCGCTCACCACGGCCCCGTTCACCAGCATGACGCGCGCGCCCAGCGTGTGGATGCCGCCGCCGGATGCCGGCTGCGGGTACGAGCCGGCTCCGGGCTCGCCCGCGGCGTTGTCGCTGACCTTCACCTCGTCGAGTGTGAGGTTGTCGTCGAACACGCCGAGCCCGCCGCCTCGACCTCCGTAACCGGAGTACCCGGCGTATCCGCCCGGCCCCGCGACACCGGCGTCGCCCCCTCGGCCCGACTGGTTGCCCGTGACGGTGGCACCGACGATGGCGGGATTCAGCAGAACGCCCCCGCTGGACGACACGAACGCGCCGCCTGCGACGCCACCGCTGCCGCCGTCCCCGGCGCCGCCCGTACCGCCCTTGCCACCGGTCCCGGCGCTGTTGTCGGTGATACCGCCGCCGGTGATTCGCAGGACGGTGCCACCGAGGGCTTCGACGCCTCCACCGTAGCCGGCGGACCCGCCTCGGCCCCCCGGCTTGGCCGCCACACCGTTTCCGCCCGGGCCGCCGGAACCACTGGCGTTACCGGTGATCGCGGTACGAGTGATCGTCAGTGCGATGCGCGAGGAAGAGTACGAGGAGATGCCACCGCCGAAACCGCCGCTGCCCCCGCTCCCGGCATAGGTGGTGGCGGTCGCGTCCGCGCCAGGACCACCCGAACCGGCGGTGTTGCCGCTGATGACGCTGTCGGTGATGGTCAGCGGGCCCCAGTTCTGGATACCGCCGCCGGACCCGCCCGGGTTCGCGTCTCCAGAGGAGTTGGTCCCGGCACCGTCGGGAGCGTGCCCGCCCGCGATCGTGAGTTCGTTGAGCGTAAGGTCGCCCCGATTGTTGATGATCCGGAACCGGGGCGCGTCCTTGGCGCGTTCGACGGTGGCGTGATTACCGTTGACGGTGAGCTTTCCCTCGATGGAGGGCAGCCCGGCTTTCCAGTAGGCATCGGCGACCGCGGTGAGCGTGTAGACGCACTTCGCCGCCAGGGAGAGCGTGTCCGGCGCGGGGGTGGCGTTGGCCTCGGCGATGGCCTGGATCAATGCGGCGGAGTCGCAGGGAACGGCGGTTTCGGCGGCGTGCGCCGGCGGAGCGACCAGGGCGAACGCCCCCAGCGCGGTTACCGTGGTCGCGATTCGTCTTCGGGTTCCGGCATTCGACATCATCGGAAAACCTTTCAGCTCAAGGAATCGAGCGATGGCCATCGAGAACATTAGAAGTCCGCGCCATAGCCACTCAATGAATATGATTCCGGCCACACGATCACCGATCACCGGGAATCGTGGCGAACAAACGAATGAACACCGGAATTCGCGCCTTGCCGACGCCGCGCCGAGGGATTGCGGTGGCCATGGTCCGGCAGGTCTTGTTATCGTAGGTGCGGACCTGATCGACGAGCAGTGGAGACCAGACGTGGCAGGTGAAGACGACATCTCCGGGTGAGCCGGAGTAGGCAGGCCACCGGCGTCGACGCCGACGTGGCCTCTTTGTCGTCCCCTCAAGCCACGTCCACCGCGGTGCCGCCTCAAGGCGCCCGCTGTCTTTCACGAGGTCATTTCCATGTCAGACGCCTTCGTCGTCGTGTCCGCCCTCTCCTTCTCCTGGCCGGATGACACCCCGGTCTTCGACGACCTGTCCTTCACCGTGCCCGGTGGCCGCACCGGCTTGGTCGCGCCGAACGGTGCGGGCAAGAGCACGCTCCTCAAACTCATCGCCGGAGAGCTGCGACCGGTGTCCGGATCGGTCTCCACCCAGGGAGTCCTCGGCTACCTGCCGCAGTCGCTGCCCCTCACCGCCGACCTGAACGTGGCCGAAGTGCTGGGCATCGCCCCGCAGCTCGCGGCACTGAGCGCGATCGAGTCCGGTGACGCGAGCGAAGAGCACTTCACCACCATCGGGAACGACTGGGACATCGAAGAGCGCACCCGCGCTCAGCTCGACCGGCTCGGCCTCGACGGCATTTCGCTGGACCGGAGCCTGCGCACGCTGAGCGGCGGGCAGATCATCTCCCTCGGTCTGGCCGCGCAACTGCTGAAGCGGCCCGACATCCTGCTGCTGGACGAACCGACCAACAACCTCGACCTCGACGCCCGCCGCAAGCTCTACGGGGTCCTCGAAGACTGGTCCGGCTGCCTGTTGCTGGTGAGCCACGACCGGGAACTGCTCGACCGGATGGACCGGATCGCCGAACTCGACCGCGGCGATCTCCGCTACCACGGCGGGAACTTCACCCAGTACGAAGCTGCCGTCAAGGCAGAACAAGAGGTCGCCGAACGCAACGTCCGCAGCGCCGAACAAGAGGTCAAACGCGAGAAGCGGGAGATGCAGCAGGCCCGCGAGCGGGCGGCCCGCCGCGCGGGCAACGCCGCCAGGAACCTCGGCAACGCCGGCCTGCCGAAGATCTTCGCCGGCACCATGAAACGCAACGCCCAGGAGTCCGCGGGCAAGGCGAACGAGACGCACGCCGCCCGGGTCAGCGACGCGAAGAACCGCCTCGACGAGGCCGAACGCTCCCTCCGCGACGACCAGAAGATCGCCCTGATCCTGCCGGGCACCAACGTCCCCGCCGGGCGCACGATGTTCCACGGCGAGCACATCCAGGTCCGCTACGGCGACCGGAACGTCTTCGCGGGCGACGGCGTCGACCTGACGATCCGCGGCCCCGAACGGATCGCGCTGACCGGCGGAAACGGCACCGGTAAGTCGACCCTCCTGCGAGTGCTCAACGGAGACCTCACGCCTGACAGTGGTGTGGTGAAGCGAGCCGAGGGCCGGATCGCGTACCTCTCCCAACGGCTGGATCTCCTGGACCTCGACCGGACCATCGCCGAGAACTTCGCCGCGTTCGCCCCGAGCCTCCCCGAGTCGCAACGGATGACCCTGCTCGCCCGCTTCCTGTTCCGAGGCGCGCGAAGCCAGCTTCCCGTCGGCGTGCTCTCCGGCGGCGAACGCCTGCGAGCCACCCTGGCCTGCGTCCTGTTCGCCGAACCCGCGCCGCAGCTCCTGCTGCTCGACGAGCCGACCAACAACCTCGACCTGGTCAGCGTCGGGCAATTGGAGAGCGCGTTGGGGGCATATCAAGGGGCTTTCGTGGTCGTGAGCCACGACGAGCGGTTCCTTCGGGAGATCAAGGTGAATCGGCGAGTGCGATTGACCGATGGGGCGATCGTGGAGTCCTGACCTCTCTGGGCCGGGTCGTGAGTGGTGATTCGCGTTCCAACACTCACGACCCGGCGCTTCGATCACTCGAACGCAAGGAGCGCGGTCACCAAATCACTCTTGAGTGGTAAATATGCCGCTTCATTGTTGCTTAAAATTACGAACATTTGTTCTATTGGTTCGTGTATTCTTGGGTGGTTTCAACTGGTGAGTGCACCGCCTCTAGTCTAGCAACACTTTGCTGAACGCTTCGATCGGCTTAAGCCAGCCCAGCGTCTGCCGCGGCCGGTCGTTGAGTTCGTCTGCGATGGCATCGAGTT
>NZ_QHJJ01000012.1:0-107660 GCF_003947465.1 Amycolatopsis sp. WAC 04182 | reverse complement strand
TAGTGTTTCGGTGGTTATAGCGTCAGGGAAACGCCCGGTCCCATTCCGAACCCGGAAGCTAAGCCTGACAGCGCCGATGGTACTGCAACCGAAGGGTTGTGGGAGAGTAGGACACCGCCGGACTAACTTCAGGACAGGGTCCTGACCAGGGTTGAGAACCCCAACAGGTTCTCCCCGGTCAGGGCCCTGTCTCTTTTCATGTCCATGGACCGACTAGAATGGTCCGTTGGCCCACCTGACGGGTGGGCGCACGTGTCGAAACTTTTCAATAGTGGCAGGAGGCCAGGTGTCCGAGTTCGGTCGACGTGACTCAGATGATGGCGCGTCCGGCCGGTCGGGTCGCCGGGACGACAGTCCCCGCGGAGGCCGGTCTGACGCGCAGCGAGGTGACCGGCGCGGTTCCGCCGGCGGCAGGCAGGACCGGGGCGGCCGCGATGGCGGCTACCAGGGCCGCCCGCGCAGGGACGACCGTGGTGCCCGCGGTTCCGGTGGCGGTTACGCCGGCAAGCCCGCGCGCAGCGGCGACGGCCCCCGTGACCAGCGCCCCGGTGGCAGCCGATTCGCAGGCCAGGGGCGTGACGAGAACCGCCCGCGCTACAACAACAGCGACGACCGTCGTGGACCTGGTGCCGGCGACCGTCGTGACGACCGGTCCGGTGGTCGCGACAACGACCGTCGTGGCGGGTTCCGTTCCGACGACCGGCGCGACAGCCGCGACAACAGGGGCGGCGACCGCGGTGGTTACCGCTCGGACAGCCGTGGGGGCGACAGCCGCGGCGGCTACCGCTCGGACAACCGGGGCGGCGACAACCGTGGCGGTGACCGCGGTGGCTACCGGTCCGACAACCGCGACAGCCGGGACAACCGCGGCGGCGATCGCGGTGGATACCGCGGCGGTGACAACCGGGACAACCGCGGCGGTGACAATCGCGGCGGCGACAACCGTGGGGGCTACCGGTCCGAGAACCGGGGTGGCGACCGCGGTGGTTACCGCTCGTCCGACAGCCGTCCCGAGCGTCGCTACGACAACCGCTCCGACAATCGGTCGGACAGCCGTTCGGACAACCGTTCCGAGGGCCGGTACGAGAAGCGCACCGACAGCCGCCCGGCTCGTTCCGGCTACGGCTCGGACAACCGCGGCCGTTCCGACGACCGCCCGTCCGGCAACCGCTACGAAGGACGCCCCCAGGGCAAGTCCTACGGCGACCGCGACAACCGGGGTGGCGACGACAAGCGTCCGTCCTATCGCGACGATCGTGGTGGCTCCCGTTCCGGTGGCTACAGCGGCGACCGCCGTCCCAGCAGCGGTGGCTACGAGCGCAAGAGCTTCGGCGACCGCGACAACCGCGGCGACGACAAGCGCGGTTCGTACCGGCCGTCCGGCGACCGTCCCGAGCGTCGCCCGTCCGACCGGCCGGAGAAGCGCTACGACGACAAGCGCGGCGGCTTCGACCGCAAGCGCGACGACCGTCCCCAGCGCGACCGTTCCGAAGGCCGCAAGGACTTCCGTTCGTCTCCGCGTACCGAGGACAGGCCGGTCGACGACGAGACCTTGGCGCGTGAGCTGCTCGAGGCTCCCGAGTTGCCCGAAGGCATCGAGTTCTCCGATCTCGACGAAGAGGTCCGCCGGGAACTCCGCACCCTGCCCAAGGCACTCGCGGAGACCGTCGGCAAGCACCTGGTCGCGGCCGGTGGCCTCGTCGACGAGGACCCCGAAGCCGCCATGGAGCACGCCAAGTACGCGAAGGCCAAGGCGTCACGGGTCCCGATCGTCCGTGAGGCGCTCGGCCTGGTCGCCTACCACGCGGGCAACTGGTCCGAGGCGCTGTCCGAGCTGCGGGCCGTCCGCCGGATGACCCGGGCCGACGACCACATCGCGATCATCGCCGACGCCGAGCGCGCCATCGGCCGCCCGGAGCGGGCGCTCGACCTCGCGAAGGAGGTCGACAAGGAGCGTCTGTCCAAGGCGACCCAGGTCGAGCTCGCGATCGTCGCGGCCGGCGCGCGGCGCGACCTCGGCCAGCTGGACGCCGCCGTCGTCTCCCTCCAGAGCGACGACCTCAAGGCGGAGAAGCGCGACCCGTGGAGCGCCCGGCTGTTCTACGCCTACGCCGACAACCTCGCCGCCGCCGACCGCAAGGACGAGGCGATCCGCTGGTTCCTGAACGCGGCAGAGGCCGACGAGGAGGACGAGACCGACGCCGCCGAGCGCGCCGCGGAGCTCACGAATGGCTGACGCCCTGTCGGCCGGGTACGACGCGGTCCTGTTCGACCTCGACGGCACGGTCTATCACGGCAGCAACGTGGTCCCGGGCGCACCGGAAGCGCTCCGGGCGCTTCGGGATCACGGCACGGCCGTCCGTTGGGTGACCAACAACGCCTCCAAGGCACCCGCGGAGGTCTCCGCGCACCTGGAGGCACTCGGGCTGCCCGCCACCCCCGAAGAGGTCCACACGAGCTCTCAGGCCGCCGCCGCCCTGCTGGGTGAGCGGCTGCCTCAGGGCGCGGTGGTCCTCGTCGTGGGCACGGACTCCCTGGCCGCCCAGATCGAGTCCGTGGGACTGCGGACGGTCCGGGAAGCCGGTCCGGACGTGGCGGCCGTGGTCCAAGGCCACTCGCCGCAGAACACCTGGGCCGCGCTCGCGGAGGCGTGCCTCGCCATCCGCGCGGGTGCGCTCTGGGTGGCGACCAACGTCGACGCGACCCTGCCCAGCGAACGAGGACTGCTTCCGGGCAACGGGTCGATGGTGGCCGCGTTGCGCACCGCCACCGGCGTCGAACCGCTGGTGGCGGGCAAGCCGGCGCCGGGGCTGTTCACGACGGCGGCACGGGACGCGGGCGCGGAACGGGCCCTCGTCGTGGGCGACAGGCTGGACACCGACATCGAAGGTGCCGTCGCGGCCGGGATCGACGCCCTGTGCGTCCTGACCGGCGTCGCCGACGCGGCGTCCCTGATCTCGGCGAGGCCCGAGGAGCGTCCGCGCTACCTCGCGTGGGACCTGTCCGGCTTGGCCAGCCGCGCGGATCTGCTCGAAATCGGGCCCAAGGACGGCTGGCGTGTCACCGCACAGGGTGACGTGCTCGAAGCCGACGGTGAAGGCGACTCCCTCGACCTCTTGCGCACGTTGTGCGCGGCGGCCTGGGAGTCGGGGATCACCGAGGTCCGTGGTGTGGGCGACACCGCCCGCGCCGCGCTCGCCGAGCTGCGCCTCGGCTGACCAGCGCTGCTAACTTGGTGGGGTGCAAGACCACTTCCACCCCGTGCCGCGACCGCCGGTGCCGGGCCCGCCGCCGGTGCCCGGGCCTCCGGCGGTCCAGGCCGATCAGTACGCGCAGCAGGACACGGATCCCCGAGCCGGGATCGACGAAGCCGTGGCGGGGCTCGACGACCTCGCCGCGCTTCCGCTCTCGGAGCACGTCGACCGGTTCGAGGCCGTGCACACCGAGCTGACGGTGGCGCTGTCCACCATCGACAAGGTCTGACCGCGTGCCCAAACGCGCCCGCCTGGACGCGGAGCTCGTCCGGCGGGGACTCGCCCGATCCCGGGAGCAGGCGTCGGCGCTGATCGCCGAAGGCAAGGTCACCGTGCGCGGCATGGTGGCCACCAAACCCGCGACCGGGGTCGAGTCCGGCGCGCCGATCGTGGTGCGCGACAACGACGACCCCGGCTGGGCGTCGCGCGGCGCGCACAAACTGCTCGGCGCACTTGAAGCCTTCACCCCGCAAGGCCTTTCCACCGAGGGAAAACGCTGTCTCGACGCGGGCGCCTCGACCGGTGGCTTCACCGATGTCCTGCTGCGCAACGGCGCCGCCACGGTGATCGCCGCCGACGTCGGCCGCGGTCTGCTGGATTGGCGCCTGCGCACCGACGACCGCGTGGTCGTCCTGGACAAGACGAACGTCCGCAACCTGACCCCGGAAGACCTCGGCGGGCAGGTCGACCTCGTGGTCGGGGACCTCTCGTTCATCTCGCTCAAACTCGTGCTGCCCGCGCTGGCCGCCTGCGCGCGGGACGGCGCGGATCTGGTGCCGATGGTGAAACCGCAGTTCGAGGTGGGCAAGGACCGGCTCGGCAGCGGCGGCGTCGTCCGGGATCCGGAACTGCGCGCCGAATCGGTGCTCGGTGTGCTCGCCGAGGCCGAGAAGTTGGACCTGAGCCTGCGCGGCGTCGTGGCGAGCCCGCTTCCCGGGCCGTCGGGGAACGTCGAATACTTCGTCTGGCTTACCCGCGGGGCGGGGGAGACCGCCGGCACCGACGCCGAGCGGCTCGTCCGGACCGCAGTCCTGGAGGGACCCCAATGAGCGATCGCGAGGTGCTGCTCGTCGTGCACCCGGACCGGGACGCGACCCGGGACGCGGCACGCGAGGTTTCGGCCCGTTTCGCCAAGGCGGGTGTGCGGCTTCGGGTACTCGACGAGGACGTCCGGGAGATGCTGGAAGCCGATGGCGGCATCGGCGCGCCCTGCACGGTCATGGCGCCGGAGCAGGACCCGGCCGCCGGTACCGAGCTGGTGTTCGTGCTCGGCGGCGACGGCACCCTGCTGCGGGCCGCGGAACTGGCGAGGCCGAACGGCGTTCCCGTCCTCGGCGTGAACCTCGGCCGGGTCGGCTTCCTGGCGGAGGCCGATTCGGACAAGCTCGCCGACACCGTCCAGCGGGCCGTCGACGGCGACTACCAGGTCGAAGAGCGGATGACCGTCGACGTCGTCGTGACCGTCGACGGTGAGGAGACCGTCCACACCTGGGCGCTCAACGAGGCCAGTGTCGAGAAGAGCTCGCGCGAGCGCGTGCTGGACGCCCTCATCGAGGTCGACGGAAGGCCCGTATCGTCCTTCGGCTGCGACGGCGTCCTGTGCGCCACTCCGACCGGCTCGACGGCGTACGCGTTCTCCGCGGGCGGGCCGATCATCTGGCCGGACGTCCAGGCTCTGCTGGTGGTCCCGAGCAACGCGCACGCGATGTTCTCCCGGCCGCTGGTCGTCTCGCGTGACTCGGAGATCACCGTCGCCATCGATCCGGACGGTTCGCCCGCCGTCCTGACCTGCGACGGATCGCGGACCTTCGATCTTCCCGCAGGCGCGGCCGTGCGGGTCACCTGCGGGCGGGTGCCGGTGCGCCTGATCCGGTTGTGGGAAGGCCCGTTCACCGACCGGCTGGTGCACAAGTTCTCGTTGCCGATCAAGGGCTGGCGGGAGCGGCACGCCCGCTGACGGATGTCAGGAAAGGGTCTTTCAAGACAATTTTCGTCCTGAACGACCCTTTCATGACGTGCCGGGTGCGGGAATGGTCGGGGTGGGCCGCTACGGTGGGCGTCGTGCTGGCCGAGATGCGCATCCAGGGCCTCGGAGTCATCGAGGACGCCCTGCTGGAACTGCACGCGGGCTTCACCGTCGTCACCGGTGAGACGGGTGCGGGCAAGACCATGGTCGTCAGCGGGTTGCACCTGCTCTCCGGCGGCCGAGCCGAAGTGTCCAAGGTGCGGACGGGAATGCTGAAGGCCTTCGTGGAAGGCCGCTTCGAGCTGGGCGGCGCCGAGGGCGCCACCCGGATCGTCACCGACGCCGGGGCGGAGGTCGACGAGGACGGCAGCGTCATCGCGCTGCGCGCGGTCTCGGTCGACGGCCGGTCCCGTGCCCACCTCGGTGGCCGTTCGGTGCCGGTCGGGGTTCTGGCCGACCTGTCCGAACAACTGATCGCCGTCCACGGGCAGAACGATCAGCTGCGGCTGCTGCGGCCCGCCGAGCAGCGCGCGGTGATCGACCGGTTCGCCGGCGAGGCCGTCACCGAACCGCTCGAGCGCTACCGCGCGGTCCGGGACGAGTGGCTCGCCGTCGTCGCCGAACTGACCGAACGCTCCACCCGCTCCCGCGAGATGGCACAGCAGGCCGACCTGTTGCGCCACGGCCTCGCCGAGATCGACGCCGTCGCGCCGGAACCAGGCGAGGACACCGAGCTCACCGAGCAGATCAAACGGCTCGCCGCGGTCGACGAACTGCGGGCGGCGGCCAGCGCGGCGCACGCCGCCGTCGCCGGTTCGGCCGACGGGGATCCGGACGCGCCCGGCGCACTGGGGCTGATCGGGGAGGCGAGCCGCCATCTGACCGGTTCCGAGGACGCGGTGCTGCGCGAACTCGGACCCCGGCTGGACGAGGCTTCGGTGCTGCTGTCCGAAGTGGGCACCGAGCTGGGCAGCTACCTCGAAACACTCGACGCCGACCCGGCGTTGCTGGAGAAGGTGCTCGCGCGCCAGGCGGATCTGAAGCGGCTCACACGCAAGTACGCGGCCGATGTGGACGGCGTGCTCGCTTGGGCCGACGACGCCCGCCGCCGGATGTCCACGATGGACACCTCCGAAGAGGCGCTGGCCGAATTGGCCAAGCGTCGCGACGAACTCGCCGTCACGCTGGCGGAACACGCGCTCACGCTGTCGGAGGCGCGGGTCGAGGCCGCCGCCGAGCTCGCCGAGGCGATCACCGCCGAGATGTCCGGGCTCGCCATGGGACAGGCCGAGATCGAGATCACCGTCGAGCGGCGCACCGTGGACGAGAGCGACGCGCACGCGGTGAAGGTCGGCGGCAGGCTCGTGCACGCCGGGCCCGACGGCGTCGACGATGTCGAGCTGCTGCTGAGGGCGCACAACGGCGCGCCGCCGCTTCCGGTGCACAAAGCCGCTTCCGGTGGTGAGCTTTCCCGCGTGATGCTGGCGATCGAGGTCGTCCTCGCGCACGCGGACACCGTGCAGACACTGGTGTTCGACGAGGTCGACGCCGGGGTCGGCGGCCGGGCCGCGGTCGAGATCGGCAGGCGGCTCGCGCGGCTGGCGCGCAGTCACCAGGTCCTGGTGGTCACGCATCTGCCGCAGGTGGCCGCGTTCGCCGATCAGCATCTGGTGGTGGACAAGGGCACCAGCGGCGGAGTGACGCGCAGTGGCGTGCGCGTGCTCAAACAGTCGGAACGTGTCGTCGAGCTCGCCCGCATGCTCGCCGGAATGGAAAGCACCGAGACCGGCCGGGCGCACGCGGAGGAATTGCTCGCCGTGGCCGAGGCCGACAAGAGCGCGCCGGACAAGCCCAAAGCCCGTCGCGGAGGGAAGCGAAAGAAGGCGAAGTAGTGCCTGTCACGACCGGGTAGCCCGATCCGGTGTGGGTTAATCGGCGTGTTTCCATCGGCGTGGCGGACACGGAAGGCCGCGCGGATTTGTCACTATCGGTCGCATGAAGCTCACCGGCTTGCTCTCGCGTAACCAAGAGACCCTCCCCGGGATCACCGGCGTCGCCAGGGTCGACCGGCGTACGCGCGAGCTGCTCCGCCGGCTGAGCCCCGGCGACATCGTCGTCCTCGACCAGCTCGACCTCGACCGGTCGACGGCCGATGCCTTGGTGGAGGCCGAAGTCGCGGCGGTGGTGAACGCCTCGCCGTCGATCTCCGGCCGTTTCCCCAATCTGGGCCCGGAGATCCTGCTCGAGGCCGGGATCCCGCTCGTCGATTCGGTC
This sequence comes from Amycolatopsis sp. WAC 04182, assembly GCF_003947465.1. NCBI lineage: Bacteria > Bacillati > Actinomycetota > Actinomycetes > Pseudonocardiales > Pseudonocardiaceae > Amycolatopsis > Amycolatopsis sp. WAC 04182. Next base: position 100,166 of record NZ_QHJJ01000012.1, on the reverse strand, counting down.
GGCGGCGAACTGCTGCGCAAGGTGAAGGACGGCACGAAGCTCCGTCTGCACGAAGGCGTCGTCTACATCGGTGAGCGGCAGCTCGGCTCGGGTGTCCAGCAGACGCGGGAAAGCGTCGCGGACCAGATGATCGAGGCCAAGGCCGGGATGTCCACCCAGCTCGAGGCGTTCTCCGCGAACACGATCGAATTCCTCCGCCGGGAACGCAGCCTCATCCTCGACGGGGTCGGTGTCCCGGAGATCCGGGTTCCGCTCAAGGACCGGCACGCCCTCGTGGTCGCGGGCGGCAACGGGCACGCCGAAGACCTCAAGAAGCTGAAGAAGTACATCGGCGAGCACCGGCCGGTGCTGATCGGTGTCGACGCCGGGGCCGACACCCTGCGCGCGCAGGGATATCAGCCGGACGTCATCGTCGGCGATCCGCACGGGATCGGTGCGGAGACGCTGCGCAGCGGCGGCGAGGTCGTGGTCCCGGCGCAGCCGGACGGGCACGCGCCGGGTGTCGAGCGCATCCAGGACCTCGGGATCGGCGCGGTCACCTTCCCCGCGACGGGCAACGCCGAGGACCTGGCGCTGCTGCTGGCCGACGCGCACGAGGCGAGCCTGGTGGTCACCGTCGGTTTCCAGGCGACGCTGCGGGAGTTCCTCGACCACGGCCGGTCCGGCTCGAACCCGTCGACGTTCCTCACCCGGCTCAAGCTCGGCACGAAACTGGTCGACGGCAAGGCGGTCGCGACCCTGCACCGCAGCCGGGTGTCCATCGGCGCCATCGTGCTGCTGGTCGTCGCGACCCTGGTGGCCGTCGCGGCCGCACTGCTGGTGTCCGATGTGGGTTCGGTCTACCTCGACTGGATCCGCGACACCTGGAACTCGTTCATCGCCTGGGGCAAGGGACTCTTCACGTGATTTCACTGCGGTACCACATCGTTTCCATCGCCGCCTGCTTCCTGGCGCTCGCCCTCGGAGTGGTGCTCGGGTCCACGGCGCTGAACGGTGCCCTGCTTTCCGGTCTGGCCGGTCAGAAGGAGGATCTGGGTTCCCAGGTCGCGGATCTGGAGGCGCAGCGCAACACGCTCAACGCCAGGCTCGGCGACGCGGACGCGTTCGCCGGCGCGATGGGGCCGAAGGTCGTCGCCGGGCAGCTGGACAAGCGTTCGGTGGTGCTGGTGACCACGGAGGACGCGAAGCCCGCGGACCGCGACGCGCTCAAGCAGCTCGTCGGTCAGGCCGGCGCCGCCGTCACCGGGGAGATCCAGCTGACCGAGGCGTTCTCCGACCCGATGCGGTCCGATCAGCTGCGTGACGTCGTTTCGCGGCTCCAGCCTGCCGGTGTCCAGTTTCCGACCGCGGGTGACCCCGGCACCCTCGCGGGCGCTCTGCTCGGCTCGGTGGCGTTGCTGAACAAGGACAACGCTCAGCCGCAGTCCACGCCGGTGGAGCTGGCGGCCGCGCTCGGCGGGCTCACCGACGGCGGTTTCCTCAAGACCGGCGGGGAGGTGAAGCCCGCGCAGCTCGCGATCGTGCTCACCGGTTCCAAGTACACCGGGGACGGCGCCGGTGACCGCGCCTCGACCATCGCGCGGTTCGCCGCGCAGCTGGACCGTTCCGGCGCGGGCACCGTCCTGGCGGGCGACGCGGGATCCGCCGACGGCACCGGCGCGATCGGCGTCGTGCGCGCCGACACCTCGTCGACCTCGATCCTGTCCACTGTGGACAACGCGGAGACCGCGGCGGGCCGGGTCACCACGATCTTGGCGCTGCGCGAGCAGCTCGAAGGCGGCGCGGGCCGCTACGGCATCGCGGGCAACGCCCAGGCTCCGGCCCCCGGTATCGCCGCGGCCGGCAACTAGCCCCGACCGCATTCAGAGGACTAAACGCGGGGCCAGAGGCGGTTTTTGGGGAGCGGGCGGGCGTAGGAGCCGGCCCGGCTGGTCTTGAGATTCAGCGCCACCAGCGATTCGGCCAGGCGGACGGCGGCGGCGACGCCGTCGATCACCGGGATGTCCAGCATCGCCGAGATCCGGCGATCGAGTCCGGTCATCCCCGCGCAGCCGAGGACGAGGACTTCCGCACCCGCGTCCCTGGCACGGCGTCCGGCGGTCAGCAGCGCCGATTCCGTCCGGCGTTCGTCGGTCAGTTCGAGGACGCCGAGCCCGGCACCGAGGACGCCGACGCAGTTCTGCGCGACGCCCGCGGCGTGCAGGCTGTCTTCGATGAGCCCGCACGTCCGGTCCAATGTGGTCACGACGCCGTAGCGTCTTCCCAGCAGACAGGCCAGATGCGCGGCGGCCTCGGTGATGTCGACGACCGGGACGTCGAGCAGCTCCCGGGCGCCTTCCCGGCCGTGCTCGCCGAAACCGGCCATCACGAGCGCGTCGAACGGCTCGTCCAGTCCGTTGAGAAGGTCGAGGACGGCCGCGGCGCTCAGAAAGCTGTCCAGCCAGCCCTCGGCGGATTCCGGGCCCCACAACGGGGTTCTGGCCAGGATTTCGGTGCCGGCACTCGCCGCGGCGCGGGCGCCCGCCTCGATCTCCTTGGTCATCGCCTCGGTGGTGTTGCAGTTGGTGACCAGGATCCGCATCACGCGACCCGCTGTTTCCGCGAAACGGCGAAGTACAGCGCCGCCGCGGAAGCGGTGCCGATGAACCACGAGTACGGCGCGGCGGGAGCGAAGAACGGCACCAGCGCGATGATCGCGGACAGCGCCGCCGTGGGCAGGAAGGTGACCATCGCGCGCGGGTTGAACCCATGCTTGTAGTGGTACGGCGAATCGGGCCCGGCCACGAACAGCTTGTCCACGTCGACCCGGCCGCGTTTCACCAGGTAGTAGTCGACGATCATGATGCCGAACAGCGGGCCGAGGAAGGCGCCGAGGCCACCGAGGAAGTAGTTGACCACCGCGGGGGAGGAGTACAGCTTCCACGGCAGCACGCACAACGCCGCGACCGCGCTGATCATCCCGCCGATGGTGAAGGTGATCCGTTTCGGCCAGATGTTGGCCAGGTCGTAGGCGGGGGAGACGAAGTTCGCGACGATGTTCACGCCCATGGTGGCGATCGCGAAGGTCAGCGCGCCGATGATGAGCACGGGCGTGTTGTCGATACGGGCCAGCAGTTCGGCGGGGTCGGTGATGGCTTCGCCGAACACCTGGAGGCTGCCCGCGGTCACCAGCACCGACAGCAGCGCGAACGCCGTCGAGTTGATCGGCAGGCCCCAGAAGTTCCCGCGCCGCACCGTTTTCTGGTTGGGGGCGAACCGGGAGAAGTCGCAGAAGTTGAGCATCAGGGTGCCGTAGATGGACAGGATCAGGCCGACGGCGCCGAACCACTGCCGTACTTGCTCCCCTGTGGACAGTGCCTTCGGGTTGCTGGTCAAGGAGATGTTCCAGTCGGCGGCGGCCAGGATCCACACCGCGAGCGCGATCATCACGACCCAGATACCGGGGCCGCACCAGTCCTGGAACTTGCGCACGGCCTCCATCCCGCGGGTGAGCACCAGCGCCTGCGCGAGCCACAACGCGATGAAACAGATCCAGCCGAGCGCGTGCAGACCGAGGAAACCGACCTCTGTCAACGGTTTCAGGCCCGGGTCGATCGCGAGCACGAGCAGCGTGATGGCCACGGACGCGAGGTAGGTCTGGATGCCGTACCAGAAGATCGCGATGATCGCGCGGATCAGCGCGGGCAGGTTCGCGCCGAAGGTGCCGAAACTGATACGGGCGACCACGGGGAAGGGGACGCCGGTCTTCTGGCCGATGCGGCCCATCAGGTTCATGCCGAAGTAGATGAGCACGAAACCGGTCAGCAGCGCGGTGAACACCTGCCAGGCCGAGAGCCCGAGGACGAACAGGCCCGCCGCGAAGGTGTAGTTGCCGAGGTTGTGCACGTCCGACATCCACAGCGCGAAGATGTCGTAGACCTTCCAGCGGCGTTCTTTCGCCGGGGCGAGATCTTCGTTCCAGAGCCGGGGATCGGCGTTCTCGGTGGTAGGCGCTTCGGACCGGGTTGCTGGGGCGGCGGTCATGCGGGCCTCCGATCGACGGGGACGTCCGGTCGATTTGGTATCCCAAAATTTGGCATCCCAAATATCACCCCGCGGTGGCCCGTCGTCAAGGTTTCTGCCGATAAACTCGGTGTTACAAGCTGTTACAGCGGTGGTGAAGGGGGCTCAGGTGGCCGAGGACGGACCGCGTCAGCCGCTGGCCGCGACCCGGCAGCGGGTCCGCGACGAGCTGCGTGAACGCATCCTCGCCGGACGGCTGAAGCCGGGGGACAGGCTGGTCGAACGCGAGCTCGCCGAGGACCTCGGAGTCTCGCGGGTCCCGGTGCGCGAGGCCATCCGCAGCCTGGAGGCCGAAGGGTTCCTCGCCGTCCAGTCGCCACGGCGCATCGTCGTGCGCCAGCTGGCCAAGGCCGACGTCGAAGAGCTGTTCGACGTCCGCGAGGCACTCGAAGGGCTCGCCGCCGGACTGGCCGCCGAACGGGCGGGCAAAGCGGAACTCCGCGCGCTCGAACGACTGCTCACCGACGCCGCCCGTGCGACCGAAAGCGGCGACCCGGCCAAGATCACCCTGCTCAACACCCGCTTCCACGACCAGATCGTCGCGCTCGCCGGCAACGGGCTGCTGCACGAGATCCTCCGCCCGCTCGAGGGCAGGCTGCGCTGGCTGACCAGCCAGAACGAGCACTGGGGCGAACTGCTCGACGAGCACCGCCGCCTCTACGACGCGATCGCTTCGGGCGACGCCGATCGCGCGCGGGCCCATGCCGTCGAGCATGTGCGGGTGAACCGGGCGGTCACGCTGAAGGCGTTGTTCCCCGAGGGCGGCGGCGAGCGTTCCGCGGGCTGAAGGGGACCTTCACCTCATCTCACGCGATGAAGGGCGCTTTCACCGCATCGCATGCGGTGAAAGTCCCCTTCAGCCCCAGCGCCCGCGAGCGACCGCGCCGACGCCCGGTGCTCGTGTCGCGAAAGCCACTTTCGGGACACCAGGCGTCGCGAAAGTGGCTTTCGCGACACGCCACGTTCGACTTACCTCTCTATAACCCGAACAGCCCACTCGTGGACCTTCAACGGCCGAGCATCGAGGTCCAGGCTTCGGCGAATCCGGGGAAGGTCTTCCCGACCGTCTCCGGATTCTCCACCTCGACCCCTTCGACCTTCAGGCCGAGCACCGCGGCCGCCATCACCAGCCGATGGTCGTCGTAGGTGCGGAACTTCCCGCCGTGCAGCGGCGCCGGCGTGATCCGCAGGCCGTCCTCGGTCTCGCGGACGTCGCCGCCCAGCGACGACAGTTCGGTGGCGAGCGCGGTCAGCCGGTCGGTCTCGTGGCCGCGAAGATGCGCCACCCCGGAGATGACCGACGGTCCCTCGGCGAAGCACAGCAGCGCCGCGATCACCGGGGTCAGCTCGCCGACGTCGTGCAGGTCCAGCTCGACGCCGGGGATCGTGCCGCTGCCGGTGACCGTCAAGCCCGCCGCGTCGAGTTCGGCGGTGGCGCCCAGGACGGGCGCCAGGCTGCGCAGCCAGTCCCCGGGCTGCGTCGTCCGCTGCGGCCAGCCCGCGATCCGCACCGTGCCGCCGGTCGCGATCGCCGCGGCGACGAACGGCGCCGCCGTCGAGAGATCCGGCTCGACGATGTACTCGGGGCAGGAAAGCCGTGTCGGCGCGACATGGAACTCGGCGCCCTCACGGTCCACCGTGGCCCCGAACCGGCGGAGCATCTCGACGGTCATCGCGATATGCGGCTCGCTCGGCACCTGGCCGCCCACGAGACGCACGGTGACACCCTGCTGGAACGACGGCCCCGCGAGCAGCAGCGCGGACAGGAACTGGCTCGACGCCGAGGCGTCCAGGTCGACCCTGCCGCCCCGCAAGCCGCCTTCGCCGTGGACGGTGAAGGGCGGCGCGTCGCGGCGGTCGTCGTCGATGCGGGCGCCGAGGTCGCGCAGCGCCTTCAGCAGCGGCCCGATGGGACGGCGGCGGATGGCCTCGTCGCCGTCGAACAGCGCCGGGCCGGTACCCAGCGCGGCGAGCGCGGGGGTGAACCGGGCGACCGTGCCCGCGTTGCCGAGTTCCACCCGGACGGTGTCGTTCGGATGCACGCGCCCGGGGCCGAGCGGGTGCACGAGGTAGCCGGAGATGCTTTCCTGCGAGTGGGCGCCGAGGGCGTAGATGGCGCCGAGCATCAGGCGCGCGTCCCGGGAGTCGAGCGGGGTCCGCACCCGCGTCGGCGCGCTGGCGAGCGCGGCGAGGACGTAGGCCCGGTTGGTGATCGACTTCGAACCGGGGACACGGATGTCCGCGTCGAGCGGGCCTTCCGCGACCGGTGCGGTCCAGGTGTCGTGCGCGTCTGTCACGTCGCGAGGGTAGCGGTTTTCCACTCCATCGGACGCTTGCGGCGTGGCCGGTGAGCGCCCCGGCGGGCGTGCGATAAGGTGGAAGCCCGTGGGACTTCAGTCGCGGGCTACCAAGTATGTCTTTGTCACCGGAGGCGTTGCCTCCTCTCTGGGTAAGGGACTCACGGCTTCCAGCCTGGGTCAGCTCCTTACCGCACGTGGGCTCCGGGTCACGATGCAGAAGCTGGATCCGTACCTCAACGTCGATCCGGGCACGATGAACCCGTTCCAGCACGGTGAGGTGTTCGTCACCGACGACGGCGCCGAGACCGATCTGGACATCGGGCACTACGAGCGTTTTCTCGACCGGGCTCTCGACGGCAAGGCGAACGTCACCACCGGGCAGGTGTACTCCGAGGTCATCGCCAAGGAGCGCCGCGGTGAGTACCTCGGCGACACCGTGCAGGTCATCCCGCACATCACCGACGAGATCAAGGCGCGGATCACCGCCGCGGCGGGCGCCGACGAGGACGGGAACAGCCCGGACGTCGTGATCACCGAGGTCGGCGGCACCGTGGGCGACATCGAGTCGCTGCCGTTCCTGGAGGCCTGCCGTCAGGTCCGCCACGACGTCGGCCGCGACCAGTGCTTCTTCCTCCACGTCTCCCTGGTCCCGTACCTCGCCCCGTCGGGTGAGCTGAAGACCAAGCCGACCCAGCACTCGGTCGCCGCGCTGCGCAACATCGGTATCCAGCCCGACGCGCTCGTCTGCCGCGCCGACCGTGAGCTGCCGGAGGACCTCAAGCGCAAGATCGGCCTGATGTGCGACGTCGACACCGAAGCCGTCATCGCCTGCCCCGACGCGCCGTCGATCTACGACATCCCGAAGGTGCTGCACCGTGAGGCGCTCGACGCCTACGTGGTGCGCCGCCTCGGGCTGCCGTTCCGCGACGTCGACTGGACCGTGTGGGGCGACCTGCTCGACCGCGTGCACAACCCGTCGGAGACGGTGCGGGTCGCGCTCGTCGGCAAGTACATCGACCTGCCGGACGCGTACCTGTCGGTCACCGAGGCGCTGCGCGCGGGCGGGTTCGCCCACCGCGCCAAGGTCCAGATCGAGTGGGTCCCCTCGGATTCCTGCGAGACCCCGGCCGGTGCGGCCGCGGCCCTGTCCGACGTGGACGGTGTCCTGGTGCCGGGCGGCTTCGGCGTCCGCGGCATCGAGGGCAAGGTCGGCGCCATCGCCTACGCCCGTACCCACGGGCTGCCGCTGCTGGGCCTGTGCCTCGGCCTGCAGTGCATGGTGATCGACGCGGCGCGGAACCTGGCGGGTATCAAGGACGCGAACTCGGCCGAGTTCGAGGACGGCCCGAACCCGGTCATCTCCACGATGGCCGACCAGCGTGACGTCGTCGCCGGCGAGCGCGACATGGGCGGCACCATGCGGCTCGGCGCCTACGTCGCCAAGCTCAAGCCGGGTTCGCAGGTCGCGAAGGCGTACGGCAGCACCGAGGTCTCCGAGCGGCACCGTCACCGCTACGAGGTCAACAACGCCTACCGCAAGCGCCTTGCCGACGCCGGTCTGGTGTTCTCGGGTACCTCGCCCGACGACCACCTGGTCGAGTTCGTGGAGCTGCCCGCCGACAAGCACCCGTTCTTCGTCGGCACCCAGGCGCACCCGGAGCTCAAGAGCCGCCCGACCCGCCCGCACCCGCTGTTCAGCGCGTTCGTGAAGGCCGTCGTCGACCGCAAGGTCGCCGAGCGGCTGCCGGTCGAGCTGCCCGAGGCCCCTCAGACGGTGGCCCGGTGACCGAACCCGGTAAGCACGAATTCACCGTCGCGTCCACAAAGGACGTCCACATCGGACGCGTCGTGGGGCTTCGGGTCGATGAGGTCGTGATGCCCGGGGGCGGCACCGCCCGCCGCGAGGTCGTCGAGCACCTCGGCGCGGTCGCCGTCGTCGCGCTCGACGAGGACGGCGCGGTGACGCTGATCCACCAGTACCGCCACCCGATCGGGCGGCGGCTGTGGGAACTGCCGGCCGGGCTGATCGACAAGGCGGGGGAGGACCCCGTCGGCGCGGCCCAACGCGAGCTGGTCGAGGAGGTCGGGCTCAGCGCCGAGCGCTGGGAGACCCTGGTCGACGTCGCGGCGTCGCCCGGCTTCACCGACGAGGTCGTCCGCGTGTACCTCGCCCGCGGCCTGTCCGAAGTGGACAGGGAGGTCCTCGGTGACGAGGAGGCGGACCTCGTCATGCGGAAGTTCCCGCTCGCCGAGGCGGTCCGGATGGCGCTGGCCGGTGAGCTGGTGAACGGGTCGACCGTCGGTGGCGTGCTCGCCGCGCATGCGGTGCTTTCGGGGGCGGCCTCGTCGCGGCCCGCGGACGCGCCTTGGGAGGACCGGCCGACGAAGTTCGCTTCGCGCGGTCGCTAGCGCTTCGCGCGTGACATGAAAGGCCCCTTCATTGCGAATTTTGGAATGAAGGGGCCTTTCATGTCAGTTCCGGGAGCGGAGGTCAGTCGCGGAGACGGCGGCCCTGCGCGTCGGTGCCGCCGTTCGCCAGCAGCACGATCCCGTCGACGATCGGCCAGACCACCCCGATGCCGCAGGTGACCACCACGACCGCCAGCTGCCCCAAAGCGAGCCCGACGTGGCCGGTGTAGAAGCGCCCGATCCCGACCGGCAGCACGATCTGCAGCACCCCGGCGGCGACCTTCGACTTCGGTGAATACGGCATGACCGCGGCGGGCTGCTGGTACACGGGCACGAACGGCGGCGGGTCGAACCGCGGCGCCAGGTACGCCGGATGCGGGGCGGGCAGGTCCTGGAACAGCGGCCGGAGTTCGCCGAGCGTCACGGCCTCGTACGCGGCGAGGACGCGGCCCTCGTACTCGTCCGGCGTGATCCTGCCCTGGCTGTAGTGGTCGGCGAGCAGCCGCGCCGCCTCCTCGCGCTCGGCGGTGCCGGCGCGCATTCCGTCCGGGTCCGGTTGCTGCGACATACTCCCAAGGTAGCCCGTCTCACACCCGCGACGCGGTCCCCGAGTGCCACCAAGAAGTTCTCGGTGGGTTCTAGAGTGTCCGTGTGTCACGGGCAGGCGGTACCGGAGTCGCCCAGGTGGTCGCCGCTTACCTCGACCATCTGGTGGTCGAGCGCGGAACCGCGCGGAACACCCTCGACAGCTACTCCCGCGACCTGCGCCGGTACACCGCGTACCTCGGCGCCGCCGACGTCGAGCGCTTCAGCGACGTCACCTCTTCGCACATCACCTCCTTCGGCGCGGCGCTGCGCGAAGGCGACGAAGAGCATCAGCCGCTGGCCGCGTCCTCGGCGGCCCGCGCGCTGGTCGCGGTGCGGGGGCTGCACAAGTTCGCGCACGCCGACGGCATCACCGAGAACGATCCGGCCCGCGAGGTCCGCCCGCCCGCCGCGGCCAAGCGGCTGCCCAAGGCGCTGCCGGTGGACGACGTGCTGAAACTGCTGGAAACCCCGCCGCCCGAGGGCGAACGCCCCCTGCGGGACCGGGCGTTGCTGGAACTGCTCTATTCCACCGGCGCGCGGATCTCCGAGGCCGTGGGGCTCGACGTCGACGACATCGACGACGCCGAACGGACCGTGCTGCTCGACGGCAAGGGCGGCAAGCAGCGCATCGTGCCGATCGGCCGTCCCGCCCTGGAAGCGGTGCACGCGTACCTCGTCCGCGCGCGGCCGGCGCTCGCCACCCACGGCAGGGGGACGCCGGCGATGTTCCTGAACGCCCGCGGTTCCCGGCTTTCCCGGCAGAGCGCGTGGCAGGTTCTCAAGGACACCGCGGAATCGGCGGGGATCACGGCGGGCGTCTCCCCGCACACGCTGCGCCATTCCTTCGCCACGCACCTTCTCGAAGGCGGCGCCGACGTCCGCGTCGTGCAGGAACTCCTCGGCCACGCTTCGGTGACCACCACCCAGGTGTACACGCTGGTCACGGTCAACACGCTCCGCGAGGTTTACGCGACAGCACATCCCCGCGCGCTCGGCTAGAACGGGGCCTAATCGACCCGGTCGGTCCCGGCGTGCCTCGTTGGCTCGACTCACGGATCGCGCATAGGCTGCCGAGGATCCTGCCGAAGAGGAGCTTTCGCGTTATGTCGACACCGAACGAGCCGGCGAAGCCGTCCGCGTCCGCCGGTTCGGCCGCGGCGAGCCTCAGCCAGGTGACCATCGCAACCCCCGCCGAACACGACGGCGACGAACCGTCGGAGGACACGATCTCTTCCCGCGGCCGCAAGGCCAAGCGCGCCAAAGAAACCAAGCAGCAAGAACTCGAGAGGGAAGGCATCGGCCCCACGGGCCGTCCGTTCCGCGAGATCCCCGATCCGCCGCCGCTGGACCGGCATGGTCCCGCACTGGTGATGGCCATGTGCAACCAGAAGGGCGGGGTCGGCAAGACCACCTCGACCATCAACCTCGGCGCGGCGCTGGCCGAATGCGGCCGCCGGGTACTGCTGGTCGACTTCGACCCCCAGGGCGCGCTCTCGGTCGGCCTCGGCATTCAGCCGCACGAGCTGGACCAGACGGTCTACAACGTCATCATGGAGCGCTCGGTCAGCATCACCGACGTCATCCGGAAGACCCGGGTGGACGGCGTCGACCTGCTGCCGAGCAACATCGACCTGTCCGCGGCCGAGGTCCAGTTGGTCGCAGAGGTAGGGCGCGAACACACTTTGTTACGGGTCCTTCGTCCGGTCATGAACGACTACGACTATGTTCTTGTCGACTGCCAGCCCTCGCTAGGCCTGCTGACGGTGAACGCACTGACCGCCGCGGACGGTGTGATCATCCCGCTGGAGTGCGAGTTCTTCAGTCTGCGAGGCGTAGCGCTCCTGATCGACACCATCGAGAAGGTGCAGGAACGCCTCAACCCCAAACTGGACATCACCGGGATTCTCGCCACCATGTACGACCCGAGAACCCTGCACTCGAAGGAGGTCATGGCGAGAGTGGTGGAGGCATTCGGCGACACCGTGTTCGACACGGTGATCAACCGCACCGTGCGGTTCCCCGAGACGACGGTCGCGGGCGAGCCGATCACGACCTGGGCTCCCAAATCAGCGGGCGCGGCGGCCTATCGCGCGCTCGCCCGTGAGGTGATCGCTCGGTGAGCAGGCGAGCTTCCCTGCCCGGAGCGTCCGAACTTTTCAGGATCACCTCCAGCCCCGCCCTCGATCTCCCGCCCGCGCCCGAGCAGCCCGCCCCCGCGAAGGGGAACGGCAACGGGAACGGTTCCGGGAACGAGACGGGGCCAGCGCACAAGGAACAGCTGACCCGTGCCGCGCGCAGCGGATCCGGGCGGACCAAGCACGACGCGAAGATCACCGTCTACGTCTCCAGCGACGAACTGCTGGCGATGGAGCAGGCCAGGCTGAACCTCCGGGCGAAGCACGGCCTCGTCCTCGATCGCGGCAGGCTGGTCCGCGAGGCGGTGGCCGTGCTGCTGGCCGACTTCGACGCGGCGGGCGAGGACTCGGTCCTCGTCCAGCGCCTGCGGGCGGGCAGCGAGGACGGGAAAGAGACCGAGAGCTGATGGACGACCCGGCCGCGGCTGCTCCCAGCGGCTCAGAGCCGGTCGAGCGGACAGAGGCAGACGAGACCCCCGTCGTGCACGAGACCGTGCACGGCGGGATGGTCCCCGAAGGACTGGCCAGCGAAGAGCTGAGCACGTCCAAGTTCAAGGTGAACCTGTCGAACTTCCAGGGCCCCTTCGATCTGCTGCTCCAGCTGATCTCGCAGCACCAGCTCGACGTCACCGAAGTCGCGTTGCACCAGGTCACGGACGATTTCATCGCCTACACCCGTGCGCTCGGCACGGAGTGGAACCTCGACGAGACGACCGAGTTCCTGGTCATCGCGGCGACCCTGCTCGACCTCAAGGCGGCACGGCTGCTGCCCGCCGCCGAGGTGGAGAGCGAAGACGACCTCGCCCTGCTCGAAGCTCGGGACCTGCTGTTCGCGCGCGTGCTGCAGTACCGCGCGTACAAGCAGGTCGCGGCGCTGTTCGGGGAGCTGGAGGCCGGCGCGCTGCGACGCTATCCGCGGTCGGTCGCGCTCGAAGACCGGTTCATGGGCCTGCTGCCCGAGGTGATGCTCGGCGTCGACCCGGCGAAGTTCGCCGAGATCGCGGTCGCGGTCTTCAAGCCGAAGCCGCCGCCGACGGTGTCGATCGCGCATATCCACATGGGCCGGGTCTCGGTGCGCGAGCACGCCGCGCTGCTGCGGCTCAAGCTCGCGGAACTGGGCGAAGCGACCTTCGGTGAGCTGGTTGAAGACTGCGAGCACACCGTCGAGATCGTGGCGCGATTCCTCGCGCTGTTGGAGCTGTACCGGGAGGCCACGGTCCAGTTCGAGCAGCTGGAGGCGCTCGCCGAACTGCACGTGCGCTGGACCGGCGGGTCCGTGGAGGAGGCGTCGGTGGCGGCCGAGCACGATCGCGCCGTCGCTGAGGACGAGGAGTACGGGTGAGCCCCGAAGAGACCGAGAAGACCGAAGCGACCCCCGAGACCGAAGCGACCACCGAGGCCAGTGATGGGCCGAAAGCTCCCATCGCCGAGTCCGACGAGGCGAAGGACGCTTTCGTCGCGTCGGATGAGGTGAAGGACGCTTTCAGCCCGCCGGAGGCCGAGACGGAGCCGGCGGCCGACGAAGGTCTCGTCGCAGCGGGCGACGGCGACTACCCCGACCTCACCTCCGACGAGGCGCTCGAAGCGGCGCTCGAGGCGTTGCTGCTGGTCGTCGACTCGCCGATCAACGAGGAATCGCTCGCCGACACGGTCGGCCAGCCGGTGTCGCGGGTGACCGTGGCGCTGCGCACGATGGCGCAGAAGTTCACCGAGCGGACCAGCGGAATCGACCTGCGCCGAGTCGGCGAAGGGTGGCGGTTCTACACTAGGGACGTCTATGCCCCGTTCGTGGAGAAGCTTCTGCTCGACGGCCAGCGTTCCAAGCTGACGCGAGCCGCTCTGGAGAGCCTCGCCGTGATCGCCTATCGGCAGCCGGTGACCAGGGCCAGGGTCGCCGCCGTCCGAGGGGTGAACGTGGACGGGGTGATCAGGACGCTGCTGGCGCGCGGCCTGATCGAGGAGATGGGGACCGACCCCGAAACCACAGGCACGCTGTACGTGACGACCGAGCTGTTCCTGGAGCGACTGGGCCTCTCGTCCCTGGCCGACCTTCCGCCCATCGCTCCGTTGCTACCCGAAGTGGACACCATCGATGACATCTGACCCGCATCCCGACGGCATTCGGCTGCAGAAGGTCCTTTCGCAGGCGGGCGTCGCCTCGCGGCGCGCGGCCGAGGACCTGATCGTGCGCGGTCGCGTGAGCGTGGACGGCAAGGTGGTCACCGAACTCGGCCGCCGCGTCGATCCGGACAACTCCGTGATCCACGTCGACGGCACCCGCGTCCAGGTCCGCGAGGACCTCGTGTACCTCCTGCTGAACAAGCCCAAGGGCGTGCACAGCACGATGAGCGACGACCGCGGCCGTCCGTGCGTCGGCGACTACCTGCGCGGCCGGTACGAGGAGACGCCCGGCATCGTGCACGTCGGCAGGCTCGACGAGAACACCGAAGGCCTTCTGCTGCTCACAAACGACGGCGACCTCGGCCACCGGCTGATGCACCCGTCGTTCCGCGTGCTGAAGACCTACTTCGCCGAGGTCGAGGGCATCGTCCCGCGCGGGCTCGGCAAGGAACTGCGGGCGGGCTTCGAGCTGCCGGACGGCATCGTCAAGGTCGATCAGTTCCGGGTCAAGGACATGCTGGCCGGGCGCACCCAGATCGAACTGGTCATCCACGAGGGTCGCAAGCACATCGTGCGGCGGCTGATGGCGGCCACCGGGCACCCGGTGCGCAAACTGGTCCGGACCGCGCTCGGGGACGTCCAGCTCGGCGCCCAGCGCTCGGGCTCGATCCGGCGGCTGAACCGCGGCGAGGTCGGCTCGCTGTACCGCGCCGTCGATCTGTAACCAAGACTTTCCGCTCTACTGCACAGGTGATCTCCGCGTTTAGCTCTCCCTGACGGGCTTTCAGCCGACGGGGAAGGGCTCAACCGTGAAAACAGTTGTGCTGGCAGGGATCTTGGCGGTCGCCGCGGCCGTGGTCGCGGCACCGCAGGCCGCGGCGAAACCGCGGAGCAGCGAACCGGTCTACGACTTCGCCCAGGCCGTCCGCGAGACGGCTTGGGTGGACATCGGGCTCGACGGGGACGGCGACGGCCGGTCGGACCGGGTCGCCGCGGACATCATCCGGCCGAAGGAACCGGCGGCGCAGGGCAAGAAGGTCCCGGTCATCATGGACGCGAGCCCGTACTACTCGTGCTGCGGGCGGGGCAACGAGAGCGAACTCAAGACGTACGACTCGGCGGGCAGGCCGGTCGGCTTCCCGCTCTACTACGACAACTTCTTCGTCCCGCGCGGGTACGCCGTGGTCCTGGTCGATCTGGCCGGTACCAACAAGTCCCGCGGCTGCACCGACATCGGCGGGCCCTCGGACGTCAACTCGGCGCGCAAGGTCGTCGACTGGTTGAACGGCCGCGCGAACGGCTACACGACGGCGACCGGTCCGGCCAGGACGAACGCGACCTGGTCGACGGGCGCGGTCGGCATGATCGGGAAGTCCTACGACGGCACGGTGGCCAACGGCGTCGCCGCGACCGGCGTCGACGGGCTCAAGACCATCGTGCCGATCGGCGCCATCAGCTCCTGGTACGACTACTACCGCTCCGACGGCGCGAACCTGCGCCAGGGCAGCCCGGCGGGGTTGGCGCAGACCGTGTCCCGGCGCAACGGCGGGCAGAACTGCGGTGCGGCGAGTCAGAAGCTCACCGCGGGAGCGACGGCGAACGGCGACTACAACGCCTTCTGGCTCGACCGGGACCACGTGCAGAGCGCCTCGAAGGTGAAGGCCAGCGTGCTCGCTTCGCACGGCCTCGGTGACCTCAACGTCAAGACGATCAACTTCGGGCAGTGGTGGGAAGCGCTGAACGTCGAGCGCAAGATCTGGCTGACGCAGGCCGGTCACGTCGACCCGTTCGACTACCGGCGGTCGGCGTGGGTCGACACCCTGCACAAGTGGTTCGACCACTACCTGCTCGGCGTGGACAACGGTATCGAGAAGACGCCGGGCGCCAGCGTGGAACGCGAGCCCGACGTCTGGGTGGACCAGCCGGCCTGGCCCGCGGGCAGCGCCGTCACCCTGCGTCCCGCGGCCGGGAACACTCCGGGAGTCGGCACCCTCGGCACCACCGCGGGGACCGGCACGGCGTCGTTCACGGATTCCTCCGGTCAGTCTTCGAACAGCTGGGCCGCGAAGCCGACCGAGACCGCGAGCGGACGCGTGCTGTTCAGCACCGGCGCGCTCGCGAAGGACCTGCACGTCTCGGGGACGGCGAAGGTGACCGTGACCGCGACGCCGTCGACGTCCACGGCGCGGCTCTCGGCGGTCCTGGTCGATTACGGCCCGGCGATGATCCGGAACTACACCGGACCGAAGGAAGGCATCAAGAACGAGCTGACTCAGTCGTGCTGGGGCGCGAGTGCGCCCGGTAACGACGCCTGCTATCTGAACACGAGCACCGACGCAGTCTCGGTGGGGCTGAACATCATCAGCCGCGGCTGGGCGGATCTGGCCAACCACGGTTCGCTGAGCCAGGAGTCGCCGCTGACGCCGGGGCAGCCGTACACGATGACGTTCCGGCTGGCGAGTACGGACCACGTCGTCCCGGCGGGCCATCAGCTCGCGCTGATCATCGGCGGGACGGACGGCTCGTTCATCTCCGGCCCGGCGCAGTACCCGAAGATCACGGTGGATCTGGGCAAGACTTCGCTGGCTCTGCCTGTGGCGGGCTCGGGACCGGTGGCGGTTCCGGCTCCGCTTCCGGCGGCTCCGGCGCAGATCGCTCCTGCCACCGTTTCGGGGCTTGAGCGCGGCTAGGCGAATGCCAGGAACGGTCCTTTCCTGGCAAATTTTGCCAGGAAAGGACCGTTCATGGCGTCAGCGCCCGGCGGTGACGATCCAGACCCCGCCGGGGATCCGCACTCCCCGCGGTGTCTCGAATTCGCCGAGCGCGTCCCGCACCCGGTCGCGGAGGCCCGCGACGGAGGCCTCCTCGACGCTCCGCAGATTGTGCTGGATCGGGGCCATCGAGAAGACGAAGTCGGTCGCGTCGGAAGCGTTCGCGCCGAAGCCCATGTCCGCGTCGACCGGACTGATCTCGATGTCGCGGAAACCCGCGGCCGTGAGCACTTCGGTGATCCGCTCCGGGGCCAGCAGCGAACCCATCCCTCGGGCGGCGGGGGAGGGCTCGCGGAGGTAGGGCGCGAGCGCCGCTGTCGCGCGGGCGTAGGCGCTGTCGACGTCGCCTGACCGCGGCCCCAGGAACGCCAGCCGGCCACCGGGGACGAGCGCGCCGTGAAGATGAGCGAACGCCGCCACCAGATCGGCGAAGAACATCACGCCGCCCCGGCTCATGATGACGTCGAAGCCAGGCCCTTCGAACGGGTGTACCTGCGCGTCTCCCCGGACGAACTCGACGTTGGCGATGTTCTCGGCTGCCGCGTCCAAGCGAGCCCGCTCCACCAGCGGCGCCGAAATGTCGATCCCCAGCGCGTGCCCGCTCCCGGCCTTTCTCGCGGCCAGCCGGGTGGTGAGCCCGGCGCCGCAGCCCACGTCCAGGACCGCGTGACCGTCTTCGATGTTCGCGGCGGCGAAGAGCGGCGCGTCGAAGGCTTCCATCATTCCGTTGTAGCGCTCCGGGTGATCCGCCCAGAGCCGTCCCTCCCAGCCGTTCCACGCTTCGGCCTGCTGCCGGTTGGCGATCGCCACCATCGGACACCCCATCGTCGTAGTTACTAGAGTTGAACTCTAGTGATTGACTCTAGAGATAGACTCCAAACATGAGTGGTGTCAAGAGCGCCCGGGCGGCGGAAACGCGGCGGCGGATCATCGCGGCCGCCGAAGAACTCTTCCTCGCCGACGGCTACGGGGCGACCAAGCTTCAGCAGGTCGCCGACCGGGCGGGGGTGGCCGTCCAGACCATCTACTTCACGTTCCGCAACAAGCCGACGTTGCTGAAGGAACTGGTCGACGTCGCGATCGCCGGGGACGACAGTCCGGTGGCGACGATGGAGCGGCCATGGTTCGCGCGAGTGCTGGACGCGCCGGACGCGCGCACCGCTCTCGCCGCCCTTGTCGCGGGTAGCCGCGCCGTGCTCGAACGGGTCGCCGCCGTCAACGACATGGTCCGCACCGCGGCCGCCGCCCACCCCGAAGTGCGTGAGCTCTGGCCTGATCGCGAAGACCCGCGCCATACCGTGCACGCGGCGGCGGCGAAGGCTCTACTGGAGAAGCCCGGCGTCAGAGCCGATCTCACGGTCGAGAAGGCGGCGGACATCCTCTATGCCGTGCTGAGTCCGGAGCTGTTCCTGATCCTGACCCGTGATCGTGCCTGGGCTCCCGGCGACTGGGAGCCTTGGGTGGAGGAACTCTTGGCCGCGCAGTTGCTCGAGAACGGCTGACCCCATGCAATGAAGGGGCCTTTCATAGCAAAATTTGCTATGAAAGGACCTTTCATGGCGCGTGTGGGGCGGGGTCAGCCGGTCTGGGAGGCGGGGCTCTTCGAGCCGAAGGGCTTCCGCTGTAGAGCGCGCGCCACCGGTTCGACGATGCGCGCGGCCGTCGGCCCGAGGATCGCCATCAGGAGCACGTACGCCGTCGCGAGTGCCGCCAGTTCGCCGGTCACCGCGCCCGCCGCCACCGCCAGCCCGGCGATGACGATCGAGAACTCGCCTCGCGCGACCAACGCGGCGCCGGCCCGGGCCCGGCCCATCTTCCCGATGCCCTGTCTGCGCGCGGCCCACCAGCCGGTGCCGACCTTCGTGAGCGTGGTGGCGACCGCCAGGACGACCGCCCAGCCGAGCACGGGCGGAATCGAAGCGGGGTTGGTGTTGAGCCCGAACACGACGAAGAACACGGCCGCGAACAGATCCCGCAGCGGTTCGAGCAGGTGTGTCGCGTTCTCCGCCGTCGAACCCGAGATCGCGATACCGAGCAGGAACGCGCCGACCGCGGCCGAAACCTGCATCGCCGAAGCCAGGCCGGCGACCAGCAGGGCGGCGCCGAGGACCTTGAGGAGGAACACCTCGCGGTCCGGGCTGTCCACCGCCGCGGAGACGTACCGGCCGAACTTCAGCGCGATCACCAGGACGACGGTGATGACCATCAAGGAGATCCCGACGGCCTTCATCCCGCCGAGGAAGCTCACCCCGCCGAGCACCGCGGTGAGGATCGGCAGGTACAGCGCCATCACCAGGTCCTCGAACACCAGGATCGACAGCACCACCGGCGTTTCCCGGTTACCGAGCCTGCCGAGGTCGCCCAGCACCTTCGCGATGATCCCGGACGACGAGATGTAGGTGACGCCCGCCATGACGATCGCGCCGATCGGCCCCCAGCCGAGGATGAGCGCGACGATCGCGCCCGGCGCGGCATTGAGCACGATGTCCACGAGCCCCGCCACCCACGAGCGTTTCAGCCCGGTGAACAGTTCGGCCGCCGAGTACTCCAGGCCCAGCAGGAGCAGCAGCAGGACGACGCCGATCTCGCTGGCGAGGTGGGTGAAGTCGCCGATGTCGCCGAGCGGGATCAGCCCGCCCTGCCCGAAGCACAGGCCGCCGATCAGGTACAGCGGGATCGGGGACATCCCGATCTTCCCGGCGAGGCGGCCCAACGCGCCCAGCCCGAAGAAGACCGCCCCGAGTTCGATCAAGGACAGTGCGGTGTGATCCATCGGCGATCAGCCGTACTTCAAGATCTTGACGGCGGCCTCGAGACCTTCCGAGGTGCCGACCGCGACGAGGACGTCGCCCGCGGTGAGGTTGAAGTCCGGCGTGGGGGACGGGTGGACCTGCCCGGCCCGCATCACCGCGACGACCGAGACGCCCGTCCGGGTCCGCATGGCGGTGTCGCCCAGCGTCCGGCCGTCGAACGGCGACGACGCCTTGATCGGCAGCTGCTTGGTGTTGATGCCGGGCAGGTCCCGGTGCTCTTCGGTCAGCTGGGCGACCAGCTGGGGCGCGCCGAGCAGGTTCGCCAGCGCGCCCGCTTCGTCGGTGGTGAGCGGAAGTGAGGCCAGGCAGGCGTCGGGATCGTCCGTTTTGGACACGATCAGCTCGACGTGCCCGTCGCGATGGGTCACCACGCCCACGCGGCGGCCGTTGCGGGTGGCGAAGTCCTTGCGGACGCCTATTCCGGGGAGCGGGGTCACTTCGACGTTCACGTGAACAACAGTAACTCACCGTTCGTTTCGCGCGGGACGGATCAGGAACAGCGCCGAGATCCCGAGCATCAAGGCACACGTCGCGCCGTGGATGCCGAGCGCGGCGCCCACGGATCCGTTGTGGGTCACCACGATCAGCATGTCGCCGAACGGGATGAACGCCAGTGCGAGCATCGCCCAGCCCAGCGCGCGGGCATTACGGAACAGCAGGAGCGCGAGCACCACGAGCGCTGTGCCGATGTCGCGGACGCCCTTGACGGCGAGGATCGGGTCGCCCTCGGACGGCATCACCGGCAGCCCGAATCCGCCCGTCTGGGTCGCCGGGAAGAACACGTAACCGCTCCCGAAGTAGAGGACGAAGAGCACGAGGGCGGCGGACAGGATGTAAGCGATCTTGGTTCTGGTCATGATCTCCGACTCCAAAAACTAGCAGCGCTAGGAACAAGACGGAGACTAGCGCTAGCACTGCTAGCTTGTCTAGCGGTGCTAGCATGTTCGTATGGTCACCAACCCCCGGCGCGAGCGGGATCGCTCGCAACGCGAACAGCTGATCGTCACCACCGCCCGCGAGATCGCCGAAGAAGAAGGCTGGGACGCGGTCACCACCCGGCGGCTGGCGGCGAAGATCGAGTACAGCCAGCCCGTGCTCTACAGCCATTTTTCCGGCAAGGGGGCGATCATGGCGGCCGCGGCGCTCGAAGGCTGCACCGAAATGGCCGCCGACATGCGGAAAGGCGCAGGGGCGGCGGAGGGCTCGCGGGAGGCGTTATTGCGGCTGGCCGAGAACTACTTCGACTTCGCCGACCGCAAACCCGCGCTCTACGACGCGATCTTCATCCTCGCCAGTGAATTGAGCTTCGCCAGCCCGGACAGTCCGGAGCCGCTCAAGGACGCGTTCGGCGCGCTGCTCGAAGTCGTGGGCCCGGTCTCCGGCGAATACGACCCCGGCCTCTACACCGAGACCTTCTGGGCGGCCTTGCACGGCCTGGTCACTCTCGAGCGCAGCCGACGCCTCCCGGCGGACGCGCGCACGGAACGGATCGGCATGCTCGTCGACCGGTTCGCCGTGGGCGGCTGAGGCGTGTCGCGTGCCACCAGGCAGAATGGTCGTCGATCAGGTGAGCGACGAATGAGCTGAGGAGAGTTTCGGTGACGGGAGCCCTGCGTGGTGTGGTCGCGATGGACGGCCCGTCCGGAACCGGGAAATCCACGGTTTCGCGGAAGCTCGCGACGAAGCTCGGCGCCGGTTACCTCGACACGGGCGCGATGTACCGCATGGTCACCCTCGCCGTCCTGCGCGCCGGGGTCGACCCGGCCGACGCGGACGCGGTCGCCGACGTCGCCCTGAAGGCCGAACTCGGCATCGGGACCCGCCCCGACGAGGCGATCGTCACCCTGGCGGGTGAGAACGTCGCCGCCGAGATCCGCGGCGCGGACGTCACCACCGCGGTGTCGCCGGTTTCGGCCGTCCCGGCGGTCCGTGAACTGCTGGTCACCCGTCAGCGCGAGATCATCGCCGAGGTGCTCGGCCGGGTCGGCGGCATCGTGGTCGAGGGGCGCGACATCGGCACCGTCGTCTCGCCGGACGCCCCGCTCAAGATCTTCCTCACCGCCTCGGCCGAGGTCCGCGCCGCGCGTCGCAGCGCGCAGGACTCCGCGGCCGGTCGCGAGTCCACCGTGGACGTCGCGAAAGCGGCAGTGGAACGGCGAGACCACCTCGACTCCACGCGGGCTGCTTCGCCCCTGCGCGCGGCCGAAGACGCCGTCGAGGTGGACACTTCGGCGCTCAACATCGACCAGGTGATCGTCGCGCTGGCGGAACTGGCACTGCATCGCGGGCTCCTCGAAGGCTGCCCCGCCGAGGCCGCCAGGTGAGCGCGAAGGGACTGCCCGAAGGCGCGAGCGGGCCGATCCACACTTTCGGCAGGGGAATCTCGAAGTTCATCGTCCGGCCCGCTTTCCGGGTCCGGGTCCACGGTGGCGAGCGGGTTCCGGCGTCGGGTCCGGTGGTGTTCATCGCCAACCACAGCTCGATGGTGGAACCGCAGCTGCTGTTCGGAATGTTGTCGCGCCGCACGGCGTTCCTGGTCAAGGAGGAACTCTTCCGGGGGTTCGTCGGCTGGTTCTTTCCGAAACTGGGCCAGATCCCGGTGAAACGGGGTGCGGTGGACCGCAAACCGCTGATGATGGCGGTCAAGGTGCTCGAGGACGGCGGTGCGGTGGGGATCTTCCCCGAAGGCACCCGCGGCCTCGGTGACGCCGAAAACTTCGAGCGCGGCGCGGCCTTCCTGGTCCGCGCCGGGAACGCGACCGTGGTTCCGGTCGCCACTCGGGGGACGTACAAACCCGCCGGCGCCAAGAGGCGTTGGCGGCCACGCGTCGACATCATGGTCGGCGAACCTTTCACTCCCGCGATCGGGAAGGGAAGGACAGGGCTGGAGGAGGGAACCGAGCGGCTTCGCATCGCGCTCGCGGACCTCGTGAAGGCACTGGACGAATGGCGCTTGGAGCACGGGCTCCAAGACACGCGACAGAATGTGAAATAAGCAATGACAGAGCTTGACGGAGTCGGCGAGATCGACGGCTCCTGGTCCGACGAGTCCGAATTCACCGCGCTCGACGCGCAGATCGCCGCGGGCGAGGCCGAGGAGGAGGCGCAGCTCGCGCAGCCGGTCCTCGCCGTCGTCGGCAGGCCGAACGTGGGCAAGTCGACCCTGGTAAACCGCATTCTCGGCCGCCGCGAGGCGGTCGTGCAGGACGTCCCCGGCGTGACCAGGGACCGCGTCGCCTACGACGCCTTCTGGGCGGGCCGCCGGTTCACCCTGGTCGACACGGGCGGCTGGGAGCCGGACGCCACGGGGCTCCAGGCCTCCGTCGCCGCGCAGGCCGAGATGGCGATGGCCACCGCCGACGCGGTCCTGCTGGTGATCGACGCCAGTGTTGGCGCGACGGCCACCGACGAAGCCGTCTCCAAGGTGCTGCGCCGCTCGAAGAAGCCGGTGCTGCTCGCCGCCAACAAGGTCGACGACGACCGTCTGCTCGCCGATACCGCGTCGCTGTGGTCGCTCGGCCTCGGCGAGCCGTACCCGGTCAGCGCGCTGCACGGCCGCAGCTCGGGCGACCTGCTCGACGCCATCGTCAAGGCGCTGCCGGAGATGCCGCGCGACGGTGACCGCGCCACCACCGGCCCGCGCCGCGTCGCGCTGGTCGGCAAGCCGAACGTGGGCAAGTCGAGCCTGCTCAACAAGCTGTCCGGCGAGGAGCGGTCCGTCGTGGACTCGGTCGCCGGCACCACCGTCGACCCGGTCGACTCGCTGGTCGAGCTGGACGGCGAGACCTGGCGGTTCGTCGACACGGCGGGCCTGCGCAAGCGGGTCAACTCGGCCAACGGCGCGGAGTACTACGCCTCGCTGCGGACCAAGACCGCGATCGACGCGGCCGAGGTCGCGATCGTGCTGCTGGACGCCGCCGAACCGCTTTCCGAGCAGGACCTGCGGGTGCTGACCATGGTCGTCGAGGCAGGACGCGCCTGTGTGCTCGCCTTCAACAAGTGGGACCTCGTCGACGAGGACCGCCGCCACGCCATGGTCCGTGAACTGGACCGCGGCCTGGTGCGGGTGCCGTGGGCGGACAAGGTCAACATCTCCGCGCTCACCGGCCGGTCCGTGCGCAAGCTCGCGCCCGCGCTGCGGACCGCGTTGAAGTCCTGGGACCAGCGGGTCCCCACCGGGCAGCTGAACGGCTGGCTCGCCGACCTCATCGCCGCGACCCCGCCGCCGGTGCGCGGCGGCAAGCAGCCGAAGGTGCTTTTCGCGACCCAGGCGGGCATCCGGCCGCCGACGCTGGTCCTGTTCACCACTGGCTTCCTCGAGGCGGGCTACCGGCGGTTCATCGAACGCAAGTTCCGCGAGCGGTTCGGTTTCGAAGGCACACCCGTCCGGGTGAATGTCCGGGTCCGCGAAAAGAAGCAGCGGCCCAAGGCGGGCGGAAAAGCGGCCGGAAAATCGACGGGTAAACCGAAGGCCCGCTGATTTCTCACGATGTAGGTGAATAGTTCACTGGATGGACACGCCGATGACCTCGGGTTTCGGCGTGTCCGCCGGTGAGGTTCGACACTCTGCCGAGACCCTCCCGAGATATGTCGTTCACCTGCGGTAAAGTCATAGGTCTGCTAGCGGGCGCCTCATTCGGAGAGCGAGCCCGAATGACGCACTTCGCGAAAGGTGTGTGATGGGCTTGCGCGCCCATGGTTCAGTCTTGCCCGTGGTGATGCCCCGATGACACTCACCGCCGATTCCCGGCCGATCGCCTGTGTCGCCGACGTCACCGTCGCCCCGTCACCCGCTCCCGTCGCCGACCGAGCCCTGTTCTGGTCCGGCCTCGGCGCCGGTGAGCGCACCCTGATCGACATCGTCGCCGAGACCGCCGCCCGCCACCCCAACGCGGGCGCGATCGAGGACGGCGAGACCACGCTGTCCTACCGCAAGCTCGTCGAGGAGATCGACGCCTACGGCCGCAAGCTGACCGCCAACGGGGTCGGCGTCGGCGACCGGGTCGGCGTCCGGATCTCCTCCGGCACCGCGGAGCTCTACGTCGCGATCCTCGCCATCCTGTCCGTCGGCGCCGCCTACGTGCCGGTCGACGCGGACGACCCGGACGAGCGCGCCGAGCTGGTCTTCGGCGAGGCCGAAGTCGCCGCCGTCGTCTCCGATGGCGGCGCGATCACCGTCGTGGGCTCGCCCGGCGGCATCGAGGGCTCTCCCGCCCCCGCCGACGACGCGTGGATCATCTTCACCTCCGGTTCGACCGGCAAGCCGAAGG
Organism: Amycolatopsis sp. WAC 04182; assembly: GCF_003947465.1. NCBI lineage: Bacteria > Bacillati > Actinomycetota > Actinomycetes > Pseudonocardiales > Pseudonocardiaceae > Amycolatopsis > Amycolatopsis sp. WAC 04182. The sequence continues at coordinate 75,697 of NZ_QHJJ01000012.1, read as the reverse complement.
GCGTCGCCGTCTCGCACGCGTCCGCCGCGGCCTTCGTCGACGCCGAAGCCCGGCTGTTCCTCACCGAGGAGCCGATCGGCCCCGGTGACCGCGTGCTCGCCGGCCTGTCCGTCGCGTTCGACGCGTCCTGCGAAGAGATGTGGCTCGCCTGGCGCCACGGCGCCTGCCTGGTCCCGGCGCCGCGTTCGCTGGTGCGGACCGGTGTCGACCTCGGACCGTGGCTGGTCGCGCAGGGCATCACCGTCGTCTCGACCGTCCCGACGCTGGCCGCGCTGTGGCCCGCCGACGCGCTCGAAGACGTCCGCCTGCTGATCTTCGGCGGCGAAGCCTGCCCGCCCGAACTGGCCGAGCGTGTCGCCGTCGAAGGCCGCGAAGTCTGGAACACCTACGGCCCGACCGAGGCCACCGTCGTCGCCTGCGCCGCGCAGATGACCGGCGAGGGTCCGGTCCGGATCGGCCTGCCGCTGGTGGGCTGGCAGCTCGCCGTCGTCAACGAGGCGGGTGAGCCGGTCGCCATGGGGAAGACCGGCGAGCTGGTCATCGGCGGCGTCGGCCTGGCCCGCTACCTGGATCCGGAGAAGGACGCCGAGAAGTTCGCGCCGCTGCCCTCGCTGGGCTGGCGCCGCGCGTACCGCAGCGGTGACATGGTCCGCGCCGAAGCCGAGGGCCTGCTGTTCCTCGGCCGTCTCGACGAGCAGGTCAAACTCGGCGGCCGCCGGATCGAACTCGGCGAGGTCGACGCCGCGCTCCAGGCGCTGCCCGGAGTGCAGGGCGCCGCGGCCGCGGTCCGCCGCACGAAGGCGGGAAACCAGGTGCTCGTCGGGTACGTCGTGCCCGCCGAAGGTGTCGAATTCGACCACGACGAGGCCGCGACCCGGCTGCGCGAGCAGCTGCCCGCCGCGCTCGTCCCGCTGCTGGCCCTGATCGACGACCTGCCGACGCGTACCTCCGGCAAGGTCGACCGCACCGCGCTGCCCTGGCCGCTGTCCACTGTGGACGCCGCGAAATCCGGGCTGTCCCCGACGGAGAGCTGGCTCGCCGAAGGCTGGGCGGAGATCCTGGGCGTCTCGGTCGACAACCCGAAGGCCGACTTCTTCACCAACGGCGGTGGAAGCCTGACCGCCGCGCAGCTGATCGCGCGGATCCGCACCCGGCACCCGCAGGTGTCGGTGAGCGACATCTACGCCAACCCGAAGCTCGGCGCGCTCGCGTCGCTGCTGGACGCGTTGAGCGGCGAGAAGACCGAACGCCGTGACATCGCGCCGACCCCGCGCAAGGCGGGCGTCATCCAGTCGCTGCTGATGATCCCGCTGATGGGCCTGGTCGGCCTGCGCTGGACCACGATCGCCGCGACCCTGTCGAACGTGCTGTCGCTGGCCGGTTTCGCGTGGGCGCCGACGCTGAGCTGGGCGTGGATCGCCGTCGCGTGGATCGCGCTGTTCAGCCCCGCCGGCCGCATCGCGATCTCGGCGACCGGCGCGCGGCTGCTGCTGCGCGGCGTCCGCCCCGGCAGCTACCCGCGCGGCGGGAGCGTCCACTTGCGACTGTGGACGGCCGAGAAGCTCGCCGAGTTCAGCGGAGCGGACAGCGTCGCGGGCGCTTCCTGGATGACGACGTACGCCAAGGCGCTCGGCGCGCGGATCGCCAAGGACGTCGACCTGCATTCGCCGCCGCCGGTCACCGGCATGCTGAAACTCGGCCGCGGTGCCGCCATCGAACCCGAGGTCGACCTGACCGGGCACTGGGTGGACGGCGATCTCGTGCACATCGGCAAGATCCGCATCGGCGCCGACGCGCGGATCGGCGCCCGCAGCACGCTGTTCCCCGGCGCCCGGATCGGCAAGGGCGCGGAGATCGCGGCCGGGTCGACCGTCCGCGGCAATGTGCCTGCCGGGCAGCGCTGGGCCGGTGCGCCCGCCGCCCGAGCCACGAAGGACTCGCTGAAGTGGCCGTCGAGCCGCCCGCCGCGCTCGCGGTTCTGGGCTTCGGTCTACGGCGCGACCTCGGTCGCGCTGGGTCTCCTGCCCGCCGTCGCCGCCCTGCCCGCTGTAGCGGTGCTGGGTTACGCGATCGCCGGTGCTCCGTCGCTGGGTGCCGCGCTCGGCCAGGCGCTGCTGTTCACGCCGCTCGCGACCATCGCCTACTTCCTGTCCTACGCCCTGCTCGTGCTCGTCGGCGTCCGTTCGCTGAGCATCGGCATGGTCGAGGGTTACCACCCCGTGCACGGACGTGTCGCGTGGCAGGTCTGGGCGACCGAGCGGCTGATGGGCATGGCGCGTGAAGGGCTGTTCCCCTTGTACGCCAGCCTGTTCACCCCGGTGTGGCTCCGGATGCTCGGGGCGAAGGTCGGCCGCAACGTCGAGGCGTCCACCGTCCTCGCGCTGCCGAAGATGACCCAAGTGGACAGTGGCGCGTTCCTCGCGGACGACACCATGGTCGCCACCTACGAACTCGGCCACGGCTGGCTGCACGTCGCGCCGGCGCGGATCGGCAAGCAGGCGTTCCTCGGCAACTCGGGGATGGCCGCGCCGGGACGTTCGGTGCCGAAACGCGGTCTGGTCGGGGTGCTGTCGTCGGCCCCGCTCAAGGCGAAGAAGGGCTCGTCGTACCTCGGGATGCCGCCGCTGCCGGTCCGCCGGTCGGTCGGCGAGTCCGACACGAGCCGCACGTACACGCCGCCGCTGCGGCTGAAGGCGGCGCGTGCGCTCGTCGAACTGTGCCGCATCGTGCCGGTGATGTGCGGTGTCGCGCTGACCGTGCTGGTGGCCGCCGGGATCTTCGCGCTGGCGGCGTCGTACGGCTTCCTGGTCGCGCTGCTGCTCGGCGGGCCGCTGCTGCTCGCCGCCGGTGCCGTCGCCGCGCTGACCGCCACCGCGATGAAGTGGCTGCTCGTCGGCCGGTTCCGCGCGGTCGACCATCCCTTGTGGAGCTCGTTCGTCTGGCGCAACGAACTCGCCGACACCTTCGTCGAGGCGCTCGCCGTGCCGTGGCTGATCGGTTCCCTCGGCGGCACGCCGCTGCTTCCGGCGTGGCTGCGGACCATGGGCGTCAAGATCGGCCGCGGTGTGTGGCTGGAGACGTACTGGCTGCCCGAATCGGACCTGGTGAGCCTCGGCGACGGCGCGACGATCAACCGCGGCTGCGTCGTGCAGACGCACCTCTTCCACGACCGGATCATGACGATGTCGCCGGTGACCCTGGACGAGGGAGCGACGCTCGGGCCACACGGTATCGTGCTGCCTGGCGCGAGCATCGGCGCGCGGACGACCGTCGGACCGGGCTCTTTGGTGACCCGGGGCGACGCGGTTCCCGCCGATTCGCGCTGGCTGGGCAATCCCATCTCGGCCTGGACGAAGTAGGAAGCGGGGTTCGTTCGCGGGTGATTTCGAAGGCCTCCGCACAGCCCTCGCCCGGCTCGGACATTTCCGGTGACTCCTATCTGCCCCGGCACGGTAACGGCGGTTACCGGGTCCGGCACTACGATCTGGAGCTGGACTACAAGATCGGCCCCAACCGGCTGTCGGCCTCCGCGGCCATCACCGCGGAGGCGACGCAGGCGCTGTCACGGCTGACCCTCGACTTCGGCGAGTTCCGGATCAACCGCGTGCTGGTCAACGGGAAACCGGCCAAGTACACGCGGCGTGCGCACAAGCTGCAGGTGAAGCCGGCGAAGTCGCTGGCGCTCGGCAGCGAGTTCGTGGTCGAGGTCCACTACGTCGGCAACCCGAGGCCGCTTCCCGGACTGTGGGGCGACATCGGCTGGGACGAACTGACCGACGGCTCGCTCGTCGCGAGCCAGCCGGTCGGGGCGCCGTCGTGGTTCCCGTGCAACGACCACCCCTCGGACAAGGCGACCTATCGCGTCGCGTTGACGACGTCATCGCCGTATCTCGTGGCCGTCACCGGGAACCTGGTGGCGCGACACGAACGCGCGAGTACCACGAAATGGGTCTTCGAGCGGCCCGAGCCGACGCCGACGTACCTTATGAGCGTCCAAATAGGACGGTACGACGACATCGAACTCGTTTCCGGCCCCCAGCCTGGCTGGTTCTCGCAACCCTCCGTCGAGGCGTTCCGGATCAACGTCGACGGCGGCTCCGTGGTCACCTCGGTCCCGCAACGGGCCGCCGTGCCGCCGCGCCTGCGCCGGCCGTTCTCGCGCGATTTCGGGCGGCAGGGCCGGATCATGGACTCGCTGCAACGACTGTTCGGGCCGTACCCCTTCGGCGAGTACGTCATCGTCGTCACCGACGACGACCTCGACGACCCGATCGAGGCACAGGGTATGTCGATCTTCGGTGCCAACCACGTCGACGGGCGGCGCACCCACGAACGACTCGTCGTGCACGAACTGGCGCATCAATGGTTCGGCAACAGCCTGACCGTCGCCGACTGGCGGCACATCTGGCTGAACGAAGGCTTCGCGACCTACGCGGAATGGCTCTGGTCCGAGGAATCCGGCGGGCAGAGCGCGCACGAGTGGGCGAAGACCTGGCACGCGCGGATGAAGGTGAAGCCCGCGGATCTGCGGCTCTCCGACCCCGGCGTGGCGCGGATGTTCGACGAGCGCGTGTACAAACGCGGCGGGCTTCTGTTGCACGCCTTGCGTTGTACCGTCGGCGACGAGGTGTTCTTCCCGCTGGTGAAGGCTTGGGCGACGGAGAACCGGCATGGTCTGGTGACCACCGCGGCTTTTGTGGCGCTTGCCGAACGCTTCGCTGGTCGCTCGCTGGCTGGGTTCTTCGACGCTTGGCTGGACGCTCCGGCGCTGCCTTCGCTTCCCTGACGCGCATGTCCTGAAGGCCCCCTTTGAGACGTTAGACGTCTCAAAGGGGGCCTTCAGGACATCCAGCCGGTTGTCCACAGTGGTGCTGGTGTGACGAGTTGTCCACAGATCGCCGGAAGGCACTGGTGAGACCTCGTCAGAGCACTGACGATCATGGGATGAAAGCCGGAGCGTGGGCCGAAGATCCAGAGCGGCTCTATCAGCACAGCCGTGGCGGTGTCATCACCGTCGCTCGGCTCGTGGAACTCGGTGTTCCCGCCAGAACCTGCTATCGGCGCTGTCAGCCGGGACGGGCTTGGCGACTGCTGCTGCCGGGAGTACTGCTGCTCGGCGGAGGTGAGCCCAGCCACCGGCAGTTGATCGACGCCGCGTTGCTGTACGCCGGCCGGGAAGCGGTGGTCACCGGCGCGGCTGCCTGCCGTGGCCGGGGCTTGCGTGCGGTACCAGCCGGGCCGATGCGTGTGCATCTCCTGGTCCCGCACGAACAGAAGGTCATCAGTTCGGGTTTCGTGATCGTCGAGCGCACGACACGGATGCCACGACCGCACTTCGAGGACGGCGTTCCGGTGGCGCCACTCGCCCGCGCCGCTCTCGACCTGTGCCGAAGGCTCCGCTCGCCCAGGGCGGTTTCCGCCTTGCTCGCCGAGGCGGTGCAAGTCGGCCGGCTGAGCCCCGCGAAACTGTTGGAGGAGCTCGACGCGGGAAGCAATCGGGGCTCGGCGATCCCGCGAGCCGCCCTTCAGCACATCGCCGCCGGAGCCCGGTCGGTCGCCGAGATCGACGCGATGAACGTCTGGCGGCTCTCCGGTCTGCCCGAACCGGTCTGGAACCAGCCCCTCCGGGACGGAAGCGGCGAGTACATCGGAACCCCCGACGGCTACTTCAAGAAGGTCCGGCTCGCTTGGGAGATCGATTCCTACGACTTCCACTTCGCGAAGGAGGGCTATGCGAAGACTTTGGACAGGAACGCCAGGTATGCCGCCGCGGGGATCGCTGTGCTGCAGACCCTGCCCAGCCGTCTCCGGACAGAGCCCGAGGAGGTCGCCGCAGAGCTTCGCGCGGCGTACGAGGCTCGGCAGTTGAACTCAACCCAGGTTGAGGATGCAGGCTTGGGTCAAGCGAACATCCCCTGGGAGGAACGAAAGTGATTCTCGAGCTCGCCGAAGCGGGAGGTTGCCCGCGCGACCTCGTCGGTGGCAAAGCGGCGAATCTGGCGGAGATGACTGCGGCGGGTTTCCCCGTGCCGGAGGGTTTCTGCGTCACGACCGCCGCGTACCGGCAGGTGCTGGCCGACGGCGAAGGCGAGCTGGCCAGTGTGCCGCCTGACGACGTGGGAAAATTGGCGAGCCGGTTGCGGGCCCATGTGCTGACCGCGCCGATCCCGGAGTGGCTCGAGACCGCGATCGTCGAGGCCTACGAAAGGCTTTCGCAGGACGGGCCGGTCGCGGTGCGGTCTTCGTCGACCGCCGAGGATCTGCCGGACGCCAGTTTCGCGGGTCAGTACGACACTTTCCTCGGGGTACAGGGCGCCGGAGAGGTGCTCGCCGCGGTGCGCCGTTGCTGGGCGTCGCTGTGGTCGGACCGGGCGGTGAGGTACCGCGCGACGCACGACACCGATCGCGCACCCGCCATCGCGGTGATCGTGCAGCGGCTGGTCGACGCCGAATGCGCCGGGGTGCTGTACACGGCGAATCCGGTGTCGGGCAAGCGATCCGAAGTCATCGTCGACGCCGCACCCGGGCTGGGCGAAGCGGTCGTGTCCGGCGCGGTGACTCCGGACCACTATCGGCTGGGTGCCGAAACCCTGGAGGGGCCGGAAGACGGCTGCCTGACACCGTCGCGGCTGAGCGCGCTCGCGGCGGTCGGCAGGAAGCTGGAGAAGCGTTTCGGGGCGCCGCAGGACGTCGAGTGGGCGTTCGACGGCGAGGGTGAGCTGTGGCTGACCCAGTCGCGGCACATCACCACCCTGTTCCCGGTGCCGGAGAGCGAGGGGGAACTGCGCGCGTACTGGTCGGTCAACGTCTACCAGGGGATCAGCCGTCCCTTCACGCCGATGGGCGCGTCCATGATCCGGGAGCGCCAGCGGGGAATGGCGGGGTACATGACCGCGCTCGGCTTCTCCGACGAGATCACCGATGTGGACGGGTGGCTGTACTGGGACATCACCGACGGCGTCCGGAGCCCGGCGAAGCGGCCGAAGATGGCCGCGTTCGCCGAGAGCCTCGCGGCGCCGTCGGGCCGGATCGTCGAGCAACTCGGTCGTGATCGCCGGTTCCCGTCAGTGCCTTCGGGCCACGATGCCCCGCCGAAGAAACGGCGCCGCCGCTGGGAACGGATGGTTCTCGCGTGGCTGTGGCCGGATCGGGCTCGCGCCAAGGTCGTCCGCGACGCCGAACGGCGGATCGCCGCTTTCGCGGGGCCGGTCGAGGCGACCGCGGAAGAACGCTTGTCCTTTGTGGAATCCGTCCGGCGCGACGTCTGCCGGATCGAGGCGGATCTCCCTCGTGACGCCACTACCGCGGGTGCGACCGGCGGGCAGCTGGCCGGGCGGCTGCTACACGGTTACGTGGACGAGTCCGAGGTGGCCGACGTCTTCCGGGCTGTCCCGCACAATCCGACCACCGAGATGGACCTGGCGTTGTGGTGGGCGGCGACGGCGATCCGGCGCGACGACGAGGCCTTCCGGCTGTTACTGGAGACCGCGTCCGACGAACTCGCCGCCAAACAGCTCGCCGGGACCCTGCCGGAGGTGATCCAGCAGGGCGTCGCCGCGTTCCTGACGGAATACGGCTGCCGCGCCACCTCGGAGATCGACTTCGGCGTTCCCCGCTGGGCCGATGATCCCGAGCCGGTTTTCGCCATGCTGTCGAATCTGCTTCGCGCGGAAGGCGAAGAGCAGGACGCGAAAACCCGGTTCGAACACGCCGCCGCGGCGGCCGAAGCGCGGATCGTCGAACTCACTCGCCGTCTCCCGGTGACCGAACTGCACCGAGCGGTCCTCGCGCGTTTTCTGCTCCGCAGGTCGAGGCGGTTGCGGGGACTACGCGAGTTCCCGAAATTCTGCCTGATGCGCGGTTTCGCCGCACTCCGGACGCAGCTACTCGTCGTCGGCGAGGAGCTCGTCCGGGCGGAGCGGCTGGAGCGGGCCGGCGACGTGATGTTCCTCGATCTCGCCGAAGTCAGGGAAGTCTTGGGCAGCAGGGACTTCCGGGCGACGGTGGCGCGTCGGCGAGAGCTCTGGGAGCGGGAATCCCGCAGGCCCAGGGTGCCGTCGGTCGTGCTCTCCGACGGCACCGCGCCCGCCCTCGAAACCGATCCGGGCGGCGGTCTCATCGGTCTGGCCGCGGCGGCCGGGATGGCGACGGGCCGGGCCCGGGTGATCCACGATCCCGACGGGGCGCGGATCGAGCCAGGCGAGATCCTGGTCGCCGCGACGACGGATCCCGGGTGGACTCCGCTGTTCCTGACGGCGGCCGCGCTGGTGACCGAAACGGGCGGGATGATCTCGCACGGCACCACCGTGGCCAGGGAACACGGGATCCCGGCCGTGGTCGGCGTTCCCGGCGCGACCGCGGTGATCGCCACCGGGCAGGTGATCACCGTCGACGGTTCGGCGGGGACGATCAGGTTCGGGGAGGAGCCGCGTTGACGGCGGTGGCTTCCGCGCTCACCGGCGCGTTCAACTTCCGCGACGCCGGCGGCGGGCCGATCCGGCGGGGAAGGCTGTTCCGCAGCGACACCTTGCAGGCGCTGACCGCGACCGACAAGGAACTCCTGCTCGAGCGGTTCGGCATCGAAGGGGTCCTCGACCTTCGCTCCAGCGCCGAGACGGTCAGCGAGGGCCGGGCGGAACTGCCCGGTGTCCGCTATGTGAACGTGCCGCTCCATTCCGGCCAAAGAGGACGACCGAGGGCGCTTGAGGAGATCTACGCCTGCCATCTCCGGTCCGACGACAACCTCGTGGTCGCCGTCGAGATCCTCGCGGTCCTGCTGGCCCGGCCCGTCGTGGTGCACTGCGCGTCGGGCAAGGACCGGACCGGGGTCGTCACGGCCCTCGCGCTCGGCCTCGCCGGGGCGCCGCGGGAGATGATCGTCCGCGACTACCTGCGCAGCGCGTACAGCCTGCCCCGGGTGATCGCGCGGTTCCGGTCGCTCGGGTTGCCGGAGGAACTGTTCCGGTGCACGGAGGGCGCGATCACCGCCCTGCTGGACACCGTCGAGGAAGACTTCGGCGGTTTCGCGGGCTGGGCGCGGCACCGTGGCGTGTCCGACGCGGCGGTCCGCGCACTGCGCGGGAATTTACTCAACGTCAGGTGAATTGTCCGATAAGACATCCGATGTATGTACCGCTGCGCGAGTGAAAGGGGTGGTCAAAGCTCGGCGATATCTGGAAACATGCCGGTCGCCAGGACTTGATCTGCGGTAAACGTAGTATGAATCTGGAGGCGACCCATGGCCGAGCTGTCCAGGCGTTCGATGCTGAGGGTCGCGGCGGGGGCGGCCGCGCTGGGTGGTCTTTGGGCTCAGGGGGCTCCGCCGGCGCTCGCCGGACAGGACGTCCATCGCCGGATCGTCGACGACGCGCGCATGCTCTGGAAGCGGATGCCGAAGAACTGGCAGGAGGGTCCGTTCCTCGCCAACGGTTTCCTCGGCGTGCAGTTCTACGCGGGCGCGCAGCCGAACGTCCTCAAGGTGATGCTCGGTCATTCCCAGGTCCAGGACCAGCGCGGGCAGTGGGAAGCGGGCATCGGGTATTCGCGGCTGCCGATCGGCTACCTCACCCTCACCTTCGAGGGCGCGATCACGGCGGTGGACTGGCACCTGGACCTGTACAACGCCGAACTCGGCGGCACGATCACCACCACCCGGGGTTCGGTGCGGTTCTCCGCGCTGGTCCACAACGACCAGGACCTCCTCCTCGTCTCGCTCACCGGGGAGGCGTCCGCTGAATGGGGGTTCACGCCGCTCGAATCGGCGACGACCAGGACGATCCGCAAACCGCCCGAGTACACGGCCAATCCCGTTCCGAAGTCGGCCAGTGCGGGCGGGACCCGGTATTGTGAGCAGCCGCTCCACGCGGGCGGCGGGTACACGACGGCGTGGCGGGAGCGGAAGATCGGCACGCGACGGCTCCTGGCGGCGACGGTCGCGTACGCGTTCCCCGAATCGACCCACACCGCCGAGGCGATCAGGAAGGTCGATCGGGCGTCGGCGGTGCACCCGGACGGGCTCGTCGCCGGTCATCGGCGCTGGTGGAACGCCTTCTACCGCCGCAGTTTCGTCTCCGTTCCGGACAAGCGGGTCCAGCGGTTCTACTGGATCCAGCTGTACAAGACCGCCTGCGCCACCCGCGCGACCGGACCGGTCGTCGCCGAATGGGGGCCGTGGTTCCCGGAGGTCGGCAACAGCTGGACGGCGGTGTGGTGGAACCTCAACGTCCAGGTCACGTACCCGATCGTCAACAGCAGCAACCATCCCGAACTCGACGCCGTCACCGCGACCTTCCGGCGCGACCACGCCAACCTCGAACTCTCGGTCCCTCCCGCCTACCGGGACGGCGACACGTACGCCCTCTCGCATCCGGGGGACTGGCGGCTGCGGCCCGGCGGCACCCGCGCGGTCGGGATTCCGGGGCCCGCCACCAAGAACGACCAGACCGGCAACCTGATCTGGGGCCTGCACAACGTCTGGCTCGCGTATCGGCACAGCATGGACGTCCGCGTCCTGCGCGATGTGCTGTATCCGACGCTCGCCAAGGCGCTCAACTACTACCGCCACTTCCTCACCACCGGCCCGGACGGCGCTCTGCACCTGCCGATGACGAGGTCGCCCGAGTACGCCGACGCGGCCGACTGCACCTATGACCTGTCGTTGATCCGCTGGGCCGCCCGCACCCTCGTCGAATCGGCGGCCAAGCTGCGGATCGACGACCCGCGGGTGCCGGCGTGGCGGGAGCTCGGGGAGAAACTGGTGCCGTACCACCAGGATCCCGCGCAAGGGGTGCTGATCGGCGACGGTGTCCCGCTGGCCGACTCGCATCGGCACTTCTCGCATCTGCTCTGGCTCTATCCGCTGCGGGAGAAACTCTGGGACCGCCTCGGCGACCGGGACATCATGCGCCGCACTTTCGCGCACTGGGCCGGCGCGCAGGCGAAATGGCACGGCTACAGTTTCGCGGCGGCGTCGTCGATGAGCTCCGTGATGGACGCGCCCGAGGAAGCCCTGCGATATCTGAAGATCTTCCTCGACGGGACCGTCGTGGCCAACACGCAGCTGACACCGAACACGATGTACCGCGAGGGTGCGAACCTCGCGATCGAAAGCCCCATCACCGCCGCCCAGTCCATAGTGGACATGCTGCTACAAGGCGATCACGGAGTGCTGAAGGTTTTCCCCTCGGTCTCGTCGACCTGGCCCGACGCGTCCTTCGAGAGCCTGCGCACGGAGGGCGCCTTCCTCGTGGACGCTTCGCGCGCGAACGGGGCGACCGAATGGATCCGCGTCCACAGTGAGGCGGGGGAGCCGCTCACGCTGCGGCACGGGATCCCCGGTGACATCGACGTCCGTGACGGGCGCGGACGGCGGCTTCCGTGGCGGCACGCGGGTCCTGGCACGATCTCGATCCCGCTCGGCCGCGGCGGGACGGCCGTCGTCACGCGACGCGGCACGCGTCCGGCGCTGGAGCCCCGCGACGTGCCCGGCGACCGTGGAACTCCGGCATGGGGGGTCTGAAGATGGCCATCACTCGGAGGACGATGCTCGGCGGGGCGCTGGCGGGCGTGGCGGCGGCCGGATTCGCGCCGCCGGTTTCGGCGGCGGAGAACGACTTCGCGCTCGGCGGCCTCGACTGGTCCGGCTTTCTCGGGTCGGCCGACCTGATCTGGCGCCGCATGCCGAAGACCTGGTACGAAGGTCCCTTCCTGGGCAACGGTTTCCTCGGCTCGGGTATCTACGCCGAACCGGGCCGCAATGCCGTCCGCTTCACCGTCCAGCACAGCGAGGTGCAGGATCACCGGCCGGAGTTCGGCTCGCTGTTCGGGCTCGCGCGGCTGCCGATCGGGTACTTCACCCTCGAACCGGTCGGCGCCATCACCGGGATCGACTGGCGGATGGACCTCTGGAACGCCGAACTCAGGGGCACGATCACCACGGCCGCGGGCAGTCTCTCGCTGCGCGCGATCGTCCACACCGGACAGTCGATGCTGGCCGTCGAGATCGAACCGTCCGAGGGGGAGCGCGCCTTCGAGTGGACCTTCCACCCGGCCGAGGCGGTGAGCCCGAGAACGGACCCGAAGTTCGGCAAGCCGCCGCCCGCCGGGTACGTCGCCAACCCGCCCGCGAGCCTGGAAAGCAGTGGTGACAGCAGGCTTTCCGGGCAAACCCTTCTGTCGGGCGGCGAGCACGTCACGGCGTGGCGCGAGGTCACCCGCGGATCGAAGCGGACGCTGTACACGTCCGTGGCGTGGTCGTTTCCGAAGCGGACGGCCGCGCGAGAGGCGTTGAAGACGGTCCGCCGGGCAGAACCGTTCTCCGCGTTGACGGCCGGGCATCGTCGCTGGTGGCATGACTACTATCGGCACGGTTTCCTGTCCATTCCGGACACTCGGCTCCAGAGCTTCTACTGGATCCAGCTGTACAAGATCGCCTCCGCCGCGCGCCGGGAAGCGCCGGTGATGGCGACCTGCGGACCGTGGCTGGAGCCGACCCCGTGGCCCGCGACCTGGTGGAACCTCAACGTCCAGCTGGAGTACTGGCTCATCCACGGGTCCAATCACCTCGAACTGGACGCGGTGAGCCACGCGCTCGGCAAGTTCCGGGCGAACCTGACGAGCCAGGTCGCCGAGCCTTATCAGCACGATTCGGCGGGCATCCCGCGCACGACCGACATGACCTTGATCAACGGCGCAGTCGGGACGAACGCGGGCTTCCCGGTGGGCATCCCGGGCAAGAAGACGCCGACCCCGGAGGTCGGCAATCTCACCTGGGCCCTGCACAACGTCTGGCTGTCCTATCGGCACACCATGGACCGGCGCCTCCTGCGGGACACCCTGTTCCCGTTGCTGCGCAAGGCGATCAATTACTACCTCCACTTCCTGGCACCCGGGCCGGACGGGAAACTGCACCTGCCTGCGACGTTCTCCCCGGAGTACGGTGTGAACGCGCCGGACTGCAACTACGACCTCGCGCTGATCCGGTGGGGTTGCAAGACCCTGCTGGAGGCGGCGGCGGAACTGCGCGTCGACGACCCGCTCGCGCGGCGGTGGCGGGAAGTGCTGGCCACGCTCGTCCCGTATCCGGCCGACGCCAACGGCTACATGATCGGCGCGGGCGTGCCGTTCGCGAAATCGCACCGGCACTACTCGCATCTGCTGCAGATCTACCCGCTGTACGAGATCACCTGGGAGCGGCCGGAGCACCGGCGGATCATCGAGACCTCACTCGACCACTGGGTGGGCTTCGAAGGCGCGCTGCAGGGCTACACGTTCACCGGCGCCGCGTCGATGTCGGCGCAGATGCTGCGCGGCGACAAGGCGGCGTTCTACCTCGGTGAACTGCAGCGGCGCTACATCCAGCCGAACACGATGTACAAGGAATCCGGTCCGGTGATCGAGACGCCGCTTTCGGCCGCGCAGTCGCTGCACGACATGCTCGTGCAGAGCTGGGGCGGGGTGATCCGGCTGTTCCCGGCGGTGCCCGCCGAATGGGCGGACGCCGCGTTGCGCGACTTCCGCACGGAGGGCGCGTTCCTGCTCAGCGCTTCCCGGCAGGCCGGGAAGACACGCTGGGTCAAGGTCACCAGCGAGGCGGGGGCGCCGTGCGTGCTGCGGACGGACATGGACGGGGACTTGACCGTCCGCGACCGATGGGGGCGGCCGAAACGCTGGCGGCGGCTGCCCAACGGCGACGTCCACCTCGATCTGCGGCGCGGGGAGGAGGCCGTCGTGCACCGCGCGGGCGACCGGCCGGACCTCGAAATCCGGCCCGTCCCGGCGAACGGGACCAGCGCAGCATGGGGGATGCCGTGACGTCGTGAGCGGCGATACGCGAGAGTGTTCCTGTACTTCCTCCGGACGACAGGAGCACAGATGTCCCAGCCACCGCAGCCGGGCGAGCCCGAAGGCCAGGCGCCCGACCCCGGGGCTCCGCAGGGGCAGCCTCCCCAGCAGCAGTATCAGCAGCCCTATCCGCAGCAGCCGTACCAGCAGCAAGGCTGGTACGGCGCGCCGCAACAACAGCCGCCGCCGTCGTCGTCGAACAAGACGGTGCTCTGGGTGGGCCTGGGCGCGCTGGGACTCGTCGTGATCGTCGCCGTCGTGGCGATCACCGGCTTCGTGACGCCGGGGTTCTTCCTGCCGGACTCGAAGAGCGAGACCGCGGTCGCGGCGCCGTCTTCGGCTCCGACGTCGAGTGCGGAGAACACGACGACACAGAGCCCGGTGCAGATCCCGGCCGGTCGCGCCGATCTGCCGAAACGCACGGCGCCGCTGGCGGATCCGACGGACTGCGCCTACCCGGCGGATTCCACCGGTTCGGCGCCGAAGAAGGCGAACCCGCCCGCGGCGGGCCCGACCCCGGCGGCAGGCACGATGGACGTCACGGTCAAGACGACCGCGGGCGACATCGGGCTGACGCTCGACCGCGGGCTCGCGCCGTGCACCGTGGCGAGCTTCCTCTCGCTGGCGCAGCAGGGTTACTTCGACGGCACCTCGTGTCACCGGCTCGGTACCTCGGGATTGCAGATGCTCCAGTGCGGCGACCCGGAAGGCTCCGGGATGGGCGGACCGGGCTACACCATCCCTGACGAGGTCTTCCCCCAGATCAAGTACGGCCGGGGCATCCTCGCCATGGCGAAGAGGCAGGCGCCGAACTCGGGCGGCAGCCAGTTCTTCATGGTCTTCGGCGACGCGGAACTGCCGCCGGAGTACACGGTGTTCGGGAGCATCTCGGACGCCGGACTCGAGACCCTGGACAAGGTCGCACGCGGTGGTGTGGACGACTCGAAGGGGCCGGGCGACGGAACGGGGCCGCCGCGGATCCCGGTGACGTTCCAGTCGATCGCGGTGGGCTGACACGTTTTCCCGTGAAGGCCTCCTTGCCAACCCTCAGGGTAGGCAAGGAGGCCTTCACGGCGGGTACCGGACGCCGAACCACTGCTCGGCGTCGTACTCCTCGAACCGCTCCACCTCGGTGAAACCGAGCTTCGCCGCGACGCGCATCGAGCGTTCGTTGGCGGTCTGTGTGCAGAGCACCACCGGCTCGCCGGGAAGCGCTTCGGTGAACCAGTCGAGCGCCGCCGCGCACGCCTCGGCGGCGTACCCACGTCCCCACGCCCGCGGCAGGATCAAGTAGCCGAGTTCGGTTTCCCCGGCATCCGGGCGAATGTGCCCCGGACGCTCCGCGTCGCGCTGGTCGAGCGTGATCATGCCGATCATCGATCCGTCGAGTTCGATGACGAACAGCCCTGGGCGCCGGCCCGGAATCTCGGGTCTCGTGCGCTCGAGTTCGTCACGCGGTCGAGCGCCGCCGATGTAAGTGCCCACCTCCGGCGAGGCGAAGAGCTCGATGAACGCCGCACGGTCCCGGGCCTCGGACCCGCGGAGCACGAGTCGCTCGGTCTTGATCGGGGCAGGCGGCCAGGCGACGTGACCGAGCTTCGTCATGGGCGGCAACCTAGCGCACGCGTTGCTCCGGTGCCTGGAAGCCGCCGATCTCCTGCTCGAGCAGTTCGGCCAAGCGCAGCGGGGTGCGGTCTTCGAACATCGGGCCGATGAGCTGCGCCCCGACCGGCAGGCCCTCGGGGGATCGGCCCGCGGGTATGGCGGTGGCGGGCAGGCCGGGCATGGTGGCCAGGCCCGCCCAGACGAGTTGATCGAAGTACGGGTACTCGACTCCGTCGATGTCGATGCGCCGTTCCATCGGATTCGGGTGGTGGTCGTGCGGGAACGCGGGCGTCGGCGTGATCGGGCAGACCACGGCGTCGAACTCGGCGAAAAGCCGCCGCCAACCATGACGGTGGGCTTCCCGGCGCTTGTCCGCCTCCATCCAGTCGCTGTGGCTGAACAGCATGGCGCGCAGTCGCACGGCGTCAAGGCTCTGGTCGTCCGCGTCGGACCGTAGCTGCTCGAGCGAGTCGATGGGGAAACGCGCGACGGAGCCCGAAATCAGCAACTCCATGTAGAGCTTCGCGGCCTCGGCCAGGTCAGGCAGCAACGGACTGCGCCGCGCGACGCGGGCGCCACCGTGGACAAGCGCGTCGGCCACCAGGTGCACTCCCGCCCGCACGGCGGACCCGGTCGGAATGAGCGGATGGTCGTCGAGGACCAAGACCCGGAAATCACGGAGCCGTTCGTGACGGGCGGGCGGTAGCGCCGAACGGTGCGCCACGCCGTGCGTCAACGGGTCCGGCCCGGCCATGACGTCGAGCAGGAGCGCGAGGTCGCGGGCGGTGCGCGCCATCGGACCGACGACGGCGAGGTCGAAGTCGGCCGGAAAGGCAGGCTCGGACGGCGGGACCATGCCGCGGGCGGCCGCCAATCCGAGCGTCGGCTTGTGCGCGTAGACGCCGCAGAAATGCGCGGGAGTGCGCAGCGAGCCGGCGAGGTCGGAGCCGATGGACAGCGCGCCGAACCCGGACGCCAGCGCCGCCGCCGATCCGCCCGAGGACCCGCCCGGCGTGCGACCGTGATCCCACGGGTTGACGGTGGCGCCGTAGATGTCGTTGAAGCTCTGGATGTCCTGAAGCCCCAACGGCACATTGGTCTTGCCGAGCACCACCGCGCCCGCGGCCTTGAGCCGCGACACCTGAACCGCGTCCTCGGCGGGCACGTAGTCGCGGTGCTCCGGCATGCCCCACGTCGTGGGCAGCCCGGCCATGTCGTACGACTCCTTGACCGTCACCGGGACGCCGAGCAGCGGCCGGTCCTCACCACGCGCGCGTGCCTGATCGGCTCGGTGCGCGGCGGCCCGCGCGTGATCGAAGTCCGGTACGCAGATCGCGTTGATCGCCTCGTCTTCACGCTCGATCCGGGCGATCGCCTCGTCGGTCAGTTCCGCCGATGTCACCGCACCGGTACGCAACGCGGCAATGATTTCTTCGGCCGTCTGAAAGCTCGATTCCATGAATTCGAAGCTATCGGCGTGCTCATGGGGGCACGAAATTCCGGGCCATGCAACAGAAAGAGCACTTCGTGGACTTGTTCTGCGGCCGTAGGTGGATCGGCGCAGGTCACGGTGCTGAAAGTGGGTCGGCTCCGCCTGTGCGGGCCATGAAATGCCGCCTTGTGCAACGGGACGGACGTCTCAATTCGCGTTGGTCGCGCTGCCGGACTTTCCCTCTTTCGAAAGAGGTCGGATCCCGTGTGGTGTCCTGCCCATGCTGGCTTCGATGGCACGAATGGGGATCCGGCGATGGCCGGGACCGCCGGCGCGCCGAGTGACGGCGTCGCCGTCGAGGCGAAGAGGGGGCATTGGCAGTGGGCGCACTCGCGCTACTGGTTCGTGGACGGCGTCAGCATGTGGGCCGCCCGCGCCAGGCACTGGGAAACACGCGATCAGGCCCGATTCGGGATCGGCCGGGCCTGATCGCGCATGTGGGTGTCAGTTCGGCGGCTGCTGAGTCGGCGGGTTGGGCTGGGGTTGGCCTGCCTGGGGGTAGCCCTGCTGCGGCGGCTGGAAGCCCGGCTGTGGTCCCGTCGGGTAGTTGACCGGCCCGGGGTTCGGCGCGAAACCGGCCGGATGCCGAGGCGGATGGCCGCTCTTGGCGACCGCGATGGCGACCAGGAGCCAGGAGAGGAGCGCGACGGCGTCGAGCGGGATGCCGACGCCCATGAAGATCCATTGGATCTCGTCGACGGAAAGGCCGCCGGACGAAGCCCAGGACGGCACGTTCACCGACACGAACCGCCAGATGATGCCCGCCGCCGTCGCGACGAGCATGAGCACGAAGGCGGCCACCATCAGGCCGGACACTCCGCGGGAGCGGGCTTTGATCGAAAGGATCAAGCCGAGCAGACCCACGACGAGCTGCAATACCCGCGGGATGACGTCGATGCTCGCGAACGTAAAGGTTGACATGCCTGCCTTCCACAGCTTTCCGCCGGAGCTCGTGACGTCCGGACCGCGCCGAGGTGATCCTAGGTGGTGGCAACGCTTCACGTGGCGGGTTCAGGGAAGGACGAAGGTCGGGTACACGTGGGCGGTATGACCGATCGTGTTCCGTGGCAGGCCGGCGCCGTGGTCTTCGCCAGCCGTTTCCCCGCCGTGTTCGGGCACTTCCTCGTGGCCCCGGTCGATCGAACGGCTCTACGTGCTGTCCTTGGGCAGCCAACAAGCCAACAGGCATGTCCACTGGCACCTCGCGCCTCTACCACCCGGCGTCCCTTACGAGCAGCAGCAGACCGCGGTGTTCGACCCGGCACGCGGCTACTTGGACATCCCCGAAGACGACCTGGCCGACCTCGCGCGCCGTCTCGGGGAGCGTCTGACCGGTTGGTCGGGAGAGGGGTGTGTGGAAATAGGGACGTTCAACGTCCCTATTTCCACACACCCGTCACCTCAGAGCGGGTTGTGCGCCCCCAGCGGCGCGGTGCAGAACGGCCCGCCGACGTACTCCGCCGCGATCCCGGTCGGCGCGGGCTTGTCCGCCAGCTGATCCGCGTACGTCTCCGCGTTGTCGAGCGACTTGTAGCCCAGCGCTTCGGCTTCGGCGAGTGAGTAGACCCGGCGCGTGTTGTCCGAGACGCCCCAGATGAGGCGGTAGCCGGGGGAGGGGTAGTTCAGGCAGGCCTCGAACAGGCGCGCGCCGTCGTCGGGGGAGAGCCAGGTCGTCAGGCCGCGCGGGCCGAGGACGAGCGGGCTTTCGAAGCAGGAGCCGATCCGGATGACGATCACGTCCATGCCGAACCGCGAGTGGTACAGGCTGCCGAGCGCTTCGATGGTCGCCTTGCTGACGCCGTAGTAGGTGTCGGGCCGGGGTGTGGAGTCGGCGGGGAGGCCGTCCTCGCCTGCTTCGTCGTTGCGGCGGAAGCCGACGGAATGGTTGCTGGAAGCCAGGATCACGCGCGGCACACCGGCGGCTCGCGCGGCTTCGAGGACGGTGTGGGTGCCGTTGATGTTGACGTCGAGAGTGGCTTCCCACGAGTTCTCGCGGCTGTGCCCGCCGAGGTGGATCAGCGCGTCGACACCGGCGCAAGCCTTCGCCATCGCCTCGGGATCGGTCACCGACGCGGTGATCAGCTCGACGCTCTCGCCGGCCTCGGCTTCGGGCTGCGGAGCCAGGTCGAGCAGCCGCAGCACCCGGCCGGAACGGCGCAACCGCGGCCGCATCAGGGTGCCGACGATACCCGCCGAGCCGGTGATCAGGACGCGCTGGTCTGCCATGGGAACCCCTTGTCAGTGAAGGAAGTACGGAAGGATCAGCGGATGCCGGCGCGGCGCAGTTGCTGGCCGAGTTCCGCGGTGATTTCGGCGAGGAGTTCGCCGACGCGCCGGGCGTCGGCGTCGGTGACCTCGGTGACCGGCATGGAGCAGCTGATCGCGTCGGTGCCGGGGATGCGGTACGGGATCACGGCCGCGACGCACCGGACGCCGAGGCTGCCTTCCTCGATTTCCGCCGCATAGCCGCGTTCGCGGGTCTTCGCGCATTCGGCGTGCAGCGCTTCGACGGTGGTGATGGTGTTCGGGGTGAGTGCCGACAGCTCTCCGGTCAAGAGCCCGTCGATCTCGTCGTGCGTCAGTTCGGCCAGCAACGCCTTCCCCAGCGCGGTCGCGTGGGTGGGCAGCGTGCGGCCGACGCGGGACACGAGATGCGTCGAGTGCCGGGACTCGCGCGTCTCCAGGTAGACGACGTCGGTGCCCTCGCGGCGCGCGAAATGCGCGGTGTAGCCGGTCTTCTCCCGGATCCGTTCCAGTGCCTCGGTCGCGTACGGGACGACCGGGTCGCGGTCCAGATAGGCCGTGCCGCAGATCAGCGCGCGGACGCCGAGGCGGTAGCGGGCGGTGTTGGTGTCCACCTCCAGCCAGCCTGCTTCGAGCAGGGTGCGGAGCAGCCCGTGCAGGCTCGACCTGGGGAATCCGGTCCGCGCGTGGAGGTCCGACAGCGACAGCCACACGTCGTTCGCGGCGAAGGTCTCGATGAGGTCGATCGCCCGCCGGGCCGATTTGACCCCGGCGGGTTCGGCGGCGGGCGCGCCGTTCGCCACGGTGACAGCGGCTTCCTGCTGTGGCATCCGCGCTCCTCCATCCGGCCGTTGACTTGTGACTCCGGCCATATTAGCGTCCCGAACAGCGTTCTTATGGATGAACATAATCACTATAACAGACTCCGTTCATGAATGTGAACAGGTCGGGCTGGGCCTTCGTGAACGCGGAAAGGAGTCAACGGTGCACGTACTCGACTGGGCGATGGTCTGCGCGTATTTCGCGTTGATGGTCGTGATCGGCTGGTGGTCGCACAAGCGGATCCACGATGTGAAGGACTTCTTCACCGCCGGCGGCCGAATGCCCTGGTGGCTGACCGGGATCTCGCATCACATGTCCGGCTACAGCGCGGTGCTGTTCGTGGCCTACGCGGGCGTGGCCTACACGAGCGGGATCACCGTCTACTTCTGGGGCATGGCCAGTATCGGCATCGGTGTCGGTATCGGCAGCTGGCTGTTCGCCGCCCGGTGGAACAGGCTCCGGTCGAAGCTGGGGGTCGCGTCCCCGCTCGAGTACCTCGCGCGGCGGTTCAACGTCCCGACCCAGCAGGCGCTCGCGTGGAGCGGAAGCCTGCTGAAGATCTTCGACATCGCGGCGAAGTGGTTCGCGATCGCCACGATCCTCAACGTCTTCGCCGGGGTGGACTACACCTGGGGCATCATCATCACCGGTTCGGTCACGCTGGTCTACTGCACCGTCGGCGGTCTCTGGGCCGACGCGCTCACCGACTTCGGCCAGTTCGTGATCCAGGCCATCGCGGCCATCGCCATGCTCTGGGTGGTGCTGGGCAAACTCGGCGGCGTCTCCGGTCTGTGGACGATGTGGGGCGATCTCCCGCCGAGCCACCTCAACCCGACGACGTCGAAGTTCACCACGGTCGTGTTGCTCGTCTATGTGCTCGTGAAGACGCTGGAGTACAACGGCGGTATGTGGAACCTGGCGCAGCGCTACATGGCCGCGCCGGACACGCACGCGGCACGCCGGGGCGCGCGGCTCTCCTCGATCCTGTACCTGGTGTGGCCGCTGTTCATGATGTTCCCGATGTTCGCGGCTCCGCTGCTGATCCCGGACATCCAGAACCCGGACAACGCCTACGCGATCATGACGACGACGTTCCTGCCGCCCGGCCTGATCGGGCTGGTGCTGGCGGGCATCTTCTCCCACACGATGGCGATGGTGTCGTCCGACGCGAACGCGATCTCCGCGGTCATCACCCGTGACATGCTGCCGGTGCTGGTCAAGAAGACCCGGCGGTGGACCGAGGCGCAGGGGCTGCTGGCCGCCCGCATCACGACCGCGATCTTCATCGTGCTGACCATGGCGGTCGCCACGCAGGCCCCCAAACTCGGCGGTGTGCTCGGCATCGTGGTGCTCTGGGTCGCCGCGCTGATGGGCCCGATCTCGGTGCCGCTGCTGCTCGGCATGCTCCCGTGGTTCCGCCGGTCCGGCTCCCGCGCGGCGCTGATCTCGTGGGCGGGCGGTCTCATCGCCTACGCGATCGCCTATTACGGCTACAACGCCACCCTCGCGGTCACCGTGTCCACCCCGATCCTGGTCTCGCTGGGGTTGTTCATCGGGCTCGGCTACCTCATGCCCGAGCGCAAGGCCACCACCGACGAGCTCATCGACACGATCGACCGCGACGACGACGTCCTACCCCGCAAGTCGCAGGACGGCACCACCGTGCCCGCCTGACCGGGCCCGTACCCGGGACCATCCACAAAGAACGAAAGAGAAATCCATGGCACAGCCCAAGATCGAACTCGACGGCCTACTGGCGTTCCCCTTGACCCCCTTCACCGAGGGGCTGGAACTCAACCTCGACGCGTTCGCGGAAACCGTCGAGAGCCACGTGGCCGCCGGAGCCGGCGCGCTGTTCGTCGCCTGCGGTACGGGCGAATTCAGCTCGCTGTCCCCGGACGAGCACGCAGCGATCCTGCGCAAGGCTCGTGAGGTCGTCGCCGGGCGGGTGCCCGTATGGGTCGGGGCGGGCGGCGGTGCGGCGACGGCCCGTGCCGGGATCGCGGCGGCGGAGGCGGGCGGCGCGGACGGCGTCCTCCTCCTGCCGCCCTACCTGGTCACCGGTCCGCCGTCCGGGCTCGTCGACCACGTCCGGTTCGCCGTCGGCGAGTCCTCGATCCCGGTGATCGTCTACCACCGTTCCACCGGCGTGTTCACCCCGGACTCGGCCGTGGACCTGCTCGGCATCCCGTCGGTGGTCGGCATCAAGGACGGCTTCGGCGACGTCGAGCTCATGAGCCGGATCATCACCACGATCCGCTCCGCCGGCACCGACCGGGCCCGGGATTTCCTGTTCTTCAACGGTCTTCCGACGGCGGAGGTCTCCGCGCGCGCCTACGCCGCGGTCGGCGTGGCGCGGTACTCCTCGGCCGTGCACTGCTTCGCCCCGGAGATCGCGGCCCGCTTCCACCGCGCGCTCGCGGAGAACGACGACGCCGTCATGGAGGCGCTGCTCGCCGGGTTCTACCTGCCGCTGGTGGCGCTGCGGGACGAGGGGAAGGGCTTCGCCGTGTCGCTGGTCAAGGCGGCCGCGCGGCTGCGGGGTGACAAGGTCGGCTCGGTCCGGCCGCCGCTGGTCGAGCCCACCGCGGACCAGATCGCCCGCCTGGCGAAGATCATCGACGACGGGTTCGCCGTCCTCAAGTCCGTCGAGGCCGGTGCCTGAAGATGAAGGTTCTCGACGTCGTCCTGACCCCGGTCGCCTTCGCCGACCCGCCGCTGCTCAACGCGATGGGCGTACACGAGCCCTTCGCGCTGCGCGGTGTCGTCCAGCTGATCTGCGAGGACGGTGTGGTCGGCCTCGGCGAGTCCTACGGTGACCTCGCGTTCCTCGACCAGGTCCGGAAGGTGCTCCCGGAACTCAAGGGGCACGACGTGTTCGACCTGCCCGGCCTCCGCCGGAAGGTCGCCACCACCCTCGGCGAGGTCGTCTTCGCCGACGCGCACGGGCTCACCGGCGGTTTCTCCGTCAGCAAGACCGTCGCCAGCGTGTACTCGCTGTTCGAGGTGGCCGCGCTCGACGCGCAGGGCCACTACCTCGGCAGGCCGGTGGTGGACCTGCTCGGCGGCAAGGCGCGCGACGCCGTCGACTTCTCCGCCTACCTGTTCTACAAGTTCGGCGCCCACATCGGCGCCGAAGAGGACTCGTGGGGCGAGGTGACCACGCCGGAGGCGCTCGTCGGCGAGGCACGCCGCATGGTGGAGGAGTACGGCTTCGGCTCCATCAAGCTGAAGGGCGGCGCGTTCGACCCCGACCAGGAGATGGACGGGATCCGCGCGCTCGCGGACGCGTTCCCGGACCACCCGCTCCGCATCGACCCGAACGCGGCGTGGACCGTCGAGACCGGGATCCGGGTCGCCGAAGAACTCGACGGCGTCCTGGAGTACCTCGAAGACCCGACGCCGGGTATCGAGGGGATGGCGCGGGTCGCGGAGAAGGCGAACATGCCGCTGGCCACGAACATGTGCGTCGTGCGCTTCGCGGACATCGAGCCGGCGTTCCGGCAGCGAGCGGTCGGCGTAATACTTTCGGACCATCATTACTGGGGTGGGCTGCGGGACACCCAAGCCCTCTCGACCACGGCGGAATGCTTCGACGTGGGGCTTTCCATGCATTCGAACAGTCATCTCGGGATCAGTCTGGCCGCTATGGTGCACGTGGCCGCGGCGACGCCGCACCTGACCTACGCCTGCGACACCCACTGGCCGTGGAAGACGGCCGACGTCATCGCCCCGGGTGCGCTGGAGTTCGCCGACGGTGCGGTCGCGGTGCCCGACAAGCCCGGGCTCGGGGTCGAACTCGACCCCGACGCGCTGGCGCGGGCCCATGAAGACTATGTCCGAAGTGGACAGACCAAACGGGATGACGTGACCTATATGCGGAAGTTCGTCGGAAGCTTCGAACCGAATACGGCACGGTGGTGACGAGGTGAAGGTCACCGGATACGCCTACCCCTGGGACGTCGTCGACGATCCCGGCTTCGTCGAGCGGGTACGGGAACTCGGCGTCGACGAGGTCGCCGTCGCCGTGTCGTACCACAGCGCCCGCGCGGCGACGCCCTGGTCGCCCGAGCGCACTTCGGTCGTCGCGCGCCACGCGGCGCTGTACCGGCCGGTGCGTGAGGAGGCGTGGGGTGAGCTGAAACCCGCCGAGCCGGACTGGGTGGAAAGCCGCGACAGCGCGGGCGACGCCGTCCGGGTGCTGAACGAGGCGGGTGTCCCGGCGGCGGCGTGGCTCGTGCTGACCCATAATTCGCAGCTGGGCACGGAGTTCCCGGACTACACCGTGCGCAACTGTTTCGGCGAGCGGTACCCGTGGGCGCTGTGCCCAGGTCAGCCCGCCGTCCGCGAGTACGCCGCGAACGTGACCGCGGAGAGCCTCGCCGGGCTCGACTTCGCCACGGTCGTCCTCGAGGCCTGCGGTCCGCTCGGCACCGTGCACCAGCACCAGCACGAGAAGACCGACGGCGTCTGGTCGCCCGCGGTGGCCCGGCTGCTCTCGATCTGCTGCTGCGACGAGTGTCTCGACGCTTGGGCCGCGGCCGGGCAGGACCCGGCGAAGGCGCTGGGCAAGCTGCGGGCCGAGGTCCGGCGGCTGATCGACAGCGGTGACCTCCGGGCGACCGAGGACAAGATCCTGCCCACCCTGCGGCAGGTCCTGCTCGACACGCGGCAGCGGGCCACCGACGCCCTCCGGCGCGAAGTGCTCGCGAAGATCCCGTCCGGCCCCCGGATCGTGCTGCACGGCGCGATGGACCCGTGGGTCACCGGCGCGCTGCCGGGGCTGACGCCGTCGGCCCCGGACGACGTCGACGCGGTGGTGCTGCAGAACTGGGCACCCGGCCGTCCCAGCGTCGGCGCCGTCGCGGCGGCACGGGCGAAACTGCCGGAGAAGGTCGCCGTCGGCAGCTACATCACCGCGGTGGCGGCGAGCCCGGTACCCGACATCGAGGCCTACACCATCGAACTCGGCAAGGCAGGCGCCACCGAGCTGCACCTGTACCACCTCGGCCTCGCCGGCCCGGGGCGCTGGGCGGATCTCATCGCCGCCGTCAGCGCCGCGCAAGAACTCTAGGAGACGCAAGAAAAATGAGCCAGGCAACGGATCCCGCCACGCTCGACCAGATCCTCGCGGCCGCCGCCGATGCGGCAGGCACGGCGGCGGCCGCGACCCCAGCCCAGCGCGCCGGATGGCTCAACGCGGCCGCGGACGCCCTCGACGCCGCCGCCGACGAGCTGATCGAGCTGGCCAACCGGGAGACCCATCTCCCGGCTTCGCCGCGACTGCAGGGAGAGCTGAAGCGCACGACGTTCCAGCTGCGCCTGTTCGGTGAGGTGCTGGCCGACGGCGCGTTCCTCGGCGCCACCGTGGACCACGCGGACGCCGCGTGGCCGATGGGGCCGCGGCCGGACATCCGGCGGCTGCTCACCTCGATCGGGCCGGTGCTGGTGTTCGCCGCCAGCAACTTCCCGTTCGCGTTCAGTGTCGCGGGCGGGGACACCGCGTCGGCGCTGGCCGCCGGCTGCCCGGTCGTGCTCAAGGCGCACTCGGGGCACCCGGAGCTGTCCGCCCGCACCGGCGAGATCCTGCGTGGGGCGCTGGTCAAGGCCGGTGCGCCGGAAGGGATCTTCGCGGTCGTCCACGGCCAGCAGAACGGTGTCACGGCGCTGAAGGACCCGCGGATCCAGGCGGCGTCGTTCACCGGTTCGGTGCCGGGCGGGCGCGCGCTGTTCGACATCGCGACCTCGCGGCCGTCGCCGATCCCGTTCTACGGCGAACTCGGCAGCGTCAACCCGGTCGTCGTCACGCAGGCCGCGATCGACGCGCGCGGTGAGGCGATTGCCAAGGGCTACGCGGGTTCGTTCACCCTCGGTGCCGGACAGTTCTGCACCAAGCCGGGGCTGCTGTTCCTGCCCGAGGGCCACGGCCTCGAAGACACGCTGCGCGAGGCCGTCGCGGCGATCCCGGCGCAGCCGATGCTCAACGAGCGCATCGCGGCCGGATTCGCCGACGGGCTGGCGAAGCTGAGCGAGGTCGACGGCGTCGAGGTGCTGTCGGAATCCGGTGGCGCGGAAGGGATCTCACACGGCGCGACGCTGCTCGCCACCACCGCCAAGGCCTTCCTGGCCGACGCCGACACCGTCCGCGAGGAATGCTTCGGCCCGGCGTCGCTGATCGTCACCTACACCGATCAGGCCGAGCTGATCAGCCTGCTCGGGGTGATGGAACCGGGACTCACGGCGACCATCCAGGGCGAAGAGTCCGATGTGGACTGGATCCGCCCGGTGCTGCCGTCGCTGACCCGGGTCGCCGGCCGTCTGCTGTGGAACGACTGGCCGACCGGTGTCACGGTCACCTGGGCACAGGAACACGGTGGTCCCTACCCGGCGACCACCGCGCCGACCAGCACCTCGGTCGGCACCGCCGCGATCGAACGCTTCCTGCGACCGATCGCCTGGCAGGGCTTCCCCGACGCGCTGCTACCGGAACCGTTGCAGGAGAACAACCCGTGGGACCTGCCCCGCAGGATCGACGGGAAACGCTAGAACCTCGTGAGTGGTAAGGACGGCTAGAACCGTCCTTACCACTCACGAGACCCACCACCCGCCGCCGCCCCTGATCCCGTCTCGACCCCCTTGGGAGGCACCGTCATGTCCGGATTCGGTCACTTCGACAGGAGAACGGCTTTGCGGGGAGGCGCGGCCGCGGCCGCTTCGGTGGCACTCACGACCGCACTCGCGAGCCCTTCGACAGCGCAGCCGGCGGCCGCGGGGTCGTCGTCCGTCGTCTCCGGCTATCGCGAACTGCAGACCGGGATCGACCGGCCGTCGGCGGAACGCACCGCCGCGCTGGCGAACCTGGACCGGGTCGCGAAGTCCTACCACGACAGCATGACGGTCGGCGGCGGTCCACTGTGGAAGGACCTCCCGCTCGGTCCCGGCAGCGAGTTCACGACGTCGATGTACGCCCGGCTCCGCGCGATCGCGGTCAACTGGGGCACCCCGGGCGGCGCGCTGGCCGACGACCCGGCCGTGCTCGCCCGGATCAAGGGCGCACTGGAAGTGTTGTACACCAGCGATCAGTACAGCGAGAAGACCGCCGAGATCGGCAACTGGTACACCTACGAGATCGGTATCCCGCTCTACCTGCTGCACATCCTCGCGACGGTCGCCGACGAGCTCACTCAGGACGAACTCGGCAAGTACCTGAAGCCGGTGTTGAAGTTCTCCGGCGATCCGAACCGCCGCACCAACAACCCGAGCGTCGTCGAGACCGGCGCCAACCGCGCGGACAAGTCGATGATCTCCCTCGTCTCCGGCGCGATGCTCGGCGACGTCGAACGGATCAAGCGGGGCGTCGGCGCGTTCACCGACGTCGAAGGCGGGGGAGCGGCGAGTGTCATCGCCAAGCTCCACCGCGCGGCGGGCGACGGCTTCCACGCCGACGGCTCCTTCCTGCAGCACGACTCGGTGCCGTATCCCGGGCACTACGGGATCGTCCTGCTCACCGCCGTCGCGTCCGCGATCCACGTCACCCAGGGTACGGAGTTCGCACTGCCCGCCGACGTGTGCGACGCGGCATACGCGCTGGTCTCCGACACGTTCGCGCCGTTCGTCTACGCGGGCGCGATGATGGAGTCGGTCCGCGGCCGGTTCCTTTCGCGGCAGGGGGAATCCGCACACGACATCGGGCATCAGCTGACCGGCGCGGTCGTCCTGCTGGCGCGGTCGGCGAGCGGGAAACGCAAGGACGAACTCGGCGGCCTCGCCGCGAAGTGGATCACCGAGGACACTTTCGCGCCGTACCTGGAGATCCCCGATCCCGAACGGTTCGCGCCGGGGCCGGATCTCGTCGGCATCCCCGGCATCGAGTTCGCACAGGAGCTGCTGGCGACCAAGATCCGGCCGGCACGGACGGTCGCGACGCATCGCGTGTTCGGCCAGCAGGACCGGATGGTGCACATCACCGAAGGCTGGTCGGCCTCGCTCGGCGTCGCCTCGACCCGGATTTCGCGGTACGAGTCGATCAACTCGATGAACCTGCACGGCTGGTACGTCGGTGACGGTTCGCTGTATCTGTTCCTGCCCAAGGCGAAGGGACATTTCACCGACGCCTACTGGCCGACGGTCGACCCGCTTTCGCTGCCGGGCACGACAACCAAGACCGGTCCGACGCCGAAACTGGAGTCGGTGCCGCTGACGAGCAAGGATCACTGCGGCGGCGTCCGCTGGGACGCTCGGCACGGCGCTCACGCCCTCGACTTCGTTTCCCAAGACGGCACACTGACCGCGAAGAAGTCGTGGTTCTTCACGCCGTCGGGTGTGCTGTGCCTCGGTGCCGGGATCACCGACTCCTCCGGTGAGCGCGTCCGCACCACGATCGAGAACCGCAACCTCGGCGAGAACGGCTCCGGTGTCCTGCTGGCCGACGGCCGTCTCGTCGGCGGCTCGGAGACCTTGCGGCGCAAGCGATGGCTGCACCTGGAGAAGGTCGGCGGCTACATCCTGCTCGACGACGCGGAGGTCACCGCGTTGCGCGAGGACCGGACGGGGACCTGGCGCGACATCGACAAGGGCGCCAACACGAAAGGCACCACGGTGCCCTACACCCGGCGCTATCAGAAGCTGGTCATCGAACATGGGGCCAGGCCCTCGAACGCGAGCTACGCCTACGCCGTCCTTCCCACCGCGTTGGTGCTGGAGACGATCGCCTCGGCCTGGTCCTGGCGCGTGCGGTCCAACACCGCGACCGTGCAGGCCGTCCGGCTGTGGGACGCGACCCTGCTGGCGAACTTCTTCGCCGCGGGCTCCGTTGACGAGGTGTCGGTGTCCGGTCCTGCGTCGGTGGCGCTCGGCCGGACCCGCGACGGCTGGCATTTGGCCGTTTCGGACCCAACGCAGCGGCAGGACGTCCTGCGCGTGACCGTGCGGCGCAAGACCTTCGAGGTGCCGGTGAAGGGCACCTTCGGCGCCACGCAGGTGGTCCGCGTTTAGCCGACTAACTGCGGGTCGTTCAGGTCAGGACCTTGTCGTGAAGGGGACTTTCACTGCATCGGATGCGGTGAAAGCTCCCTTCACCTCTCCATGCTTGCCAGGGGCCGTGTCGCGAAAGCCACTTTCGGGACATCAGACGTCGCGAAAGTGGCTTTCGCGACACGCTCGGCCATGAGCACGCCATGATCGGCGGTGGTCTCACCGCGCCGCGTTTGGTCGACTAACTGCGGGGCCATTCAGGTCAGAATCTGGCCTGAATGGCCCCTACGGTCACCTCATGACCGACATCGAGCAGTTCCGCATCGACATCCCGCAGTCCGATCTGGACGACCTGGCCGACCGCCTGGCCCGCACCCGCTGGCCGTCGGCGCTGCCCGGTGCCGAGTGGAGCAGGGGTGTTCCGGTCGCGTACCTCAAGGAGTTGGCCGAATACTGGCGAGACGGCTACGACTGGCGCGTGTACGAGAAGCGGCTCAACGACTTTCCGCAGTACACCACGACCATCGACGGACAGCGGGTCCATTTCCTCCACGTACGGTCGCCGGAGCCGGACGCGATCCCGCTGATCATGACGCACAGCTGGCCGAATTCGATCGCCGAGTTCCTGAACGTCCTGGGGCCGCTCACCGACCCGCGTGCCCACGGCCTCGACCCGTCGCGCGCCTTCCACGTCGTCGCGCCGTCGCTGCCGGGCTTCGGCTTCTCCCCGTTCCCCGAGCCTGCCGACGAGCGGCCGTGGGACATCGCGCGGGTGGCGCGGACCTGGGCGGAGCTGATGAGCCGCCTCGGTTACGAACGCTATGGCGCACACGGGAACGACGCCGGAGCGCTGGTGACGCCCTGCCTCGCGGTGCTCGCGCCCGAGCGGGTCATCGGCTCGCACATCACGTCCGGGCTCGGCGTGCCGACCGGCGATCCGGCCGAGTTCGAGGGGCTCACCGAACGGGATCAGGCGGATCTCGCGGGGCTGCTGGAGCGCTTCGCGGGCGGCAGCGGATACGCGCCGTACCTGACGAACCGGCCTCAGACGCTCAGTTTCGGCTTCCTCGATTCGCCGGTCGCGCAGCTGGCGTACCTGGTCGAACGGTTCAAGGAGTTCGACGGCTGGCCCGAAGGCGCGGTGCCCGCCGAGCCGATCGACCGCGACCTGCTGCTCACGAACGCGACCCTGTACTGGCTGACCGGGACCGGCGGCACCTCGCTGTGGCCGTACTACGAGGGCGCGGCCGCGATGCCGATCGACCAGACCGCGGTGCCGACCGGCGTGTCCCACGGCGGGCCGTCCGCGCTGCGCACGATCGCCTCCCGCAAGAACGACCTCGTGCGCTGGGCGGATCACGAAAGCCCCAGCCATATGGTCGCGATGGCCGTCCCGGACGACGTGGTGGCCGAGCTCCGGGAATTCTTCGGAAATCTCGCGAAGTGATGTCGAGCGGTGGTCGTCGGCTCCGACCCAGGGGCGAAGCTAAAGTGCGAACGACCCCATGGAGGACCTGATGACCACCTCGTTCGAGACCGTCACCTCGGCCGACGGCACCTCGATCGCCTTCGACCGCACCGGGCAGGGCGCACCGGTGATCCTGGTCGGCGGCGCGTTCAACGATCGGACGACCGTCGCCGGCCTGGCCGCGACGCTGGCCTCGGACTTCACCGTGCTCGCCTACGACCGGCGAGGGCGAGGTGACAGCGGCGCGGGTGCGGTCTATTCGGTGGAGCGGGAGGTCGAGGATCTCGCCGCGCTGATCGAGCATGTGGGTGGTTCGGCGGCGGTGTTCGGGCACTCGTCGGGCGCGGTGCTGGGCCTGGAGGCCGCCGCGAGAGGCGTCGCCATGACCAGCCTCGCCGTGTACGAGCCGCCGTATGTCGTCGACGACAGCCGTACGCGGCCCGCGGCAGACCTCTTCGATCGCGTCCGGGCCTTGATCGCCGACGGCGACCGCGACGGCGCGGCCGAGCTCTTCCTGGTCGAGGGAACGGGCACCCCGGCCGAGGTCGTGAAGGGCATGCGGGACGACGCGATCTGGGCCTGGTTCACCGGTCTCGCCCACACCTTGCCTTACGACCTCGCGCTCTGCGGTCCCGGCAACGTGCTGCCCGCGGACCGGCTGGCCAGGATCGCGGTCCCGACGCTCGTCATCGACGGCGGGGAGAGCGACGCCTGGATGCGGGCAGGCGCCCGCGCGGTCGCCGACACGGTCCCCGGCGCGCGCCACGCCACCGTCGAGGGACAGGACCACGGCGTCCTCCACCAGCCGGAGACCCTGCGCGACCTGCTCACCGGGTTCCTCAGGTGACGACCTTCAGCGGTTCGGGGGACAGGCCCATCGCCGCGTAGTGGTCTCGTGCGGCGCGGGTCTGCCCCAATCCAGTGAGCGCGCGGGCTTCCTGTAGCCGGTAGCCGATCCGCCTCGCCGTTTCCAGCGCGAGCCGGTGCTGCTCTAGGCCCGCCGTCGTTTCGCCGAGGGCGAGGCAGGCGGTGCCGAGGCTGTTCGCCGCCATCGCCAGCAGCAGCGGATGGTTGAGCCGGGTGAGGATCGCGCACGCGCGTTCGGCCTGCTCGCGTGCCTCGCCCGGGCGGTGGGCGAGCAGCAGGGCGTCGGCGAGGTCGATCCGGCTCCACGCCTCACCGAACAGGTAGCCGAGATCCCGCGAGTCGGCGATCGAACGCTCGATGGTCTCGAAGGCTTCGTCGAAGTGGCCGAGCCGGGCGAGGACGAGGCCGAGCTGGGCCGAACTCAGGATCGTGCCGCGGTCGTCCTCGCGCAGCGCCACCGACCGGCGGGCCGACTCCAGCGCGTCGTCCAGGTCGCCGAGGACCTCCTGCGTGTTGCTGAGGTTGGTCCACAGCGTCGCGGCGGCGTCGGTGCTGCCGTCGGCGACGGCCAGGCCGTCCCGATAGAACCGGATCGCTTCGGCGTAGTGGCCGAGCATGCTGTGCAGGGCGCCCGCCCGGGACAGCGCCATCGCTTCGGCCACGCGGTCACCGGATCTCCGGATGACGTCCAGCCGCTCCATGGCGCAGTCCATCCCGTCGGTGAGCCGCCCGTTCTCCCAGAACGCCAGGGTGAGGTTCGCCAGGCTCAGCTGGATCGCGTGCGGATCCCCGATCCGGCGGGCGGCGGCGATCCCGGTCCGCGCCACGGCGAGCAACTCGTCGAGATGCCCGCGCTCCCGGAGGTGTTCCGCGGTGTCTTCGGCGATCCGCCAGGCGTACTCGTCGAGACCGGCGTCGAGCGCGTGACGCGTCACCGCGACCAGGTTCGCCCGCTCCTCGCGGTACCAACCGGGGCCCCCGCCGTCGCGATAGTGATCGAGCAGCCTGGTCGTCGCAGGACCGGATTCCTCGTCACGCGCGAGGGTGCGGGCGTGCTCGGCGATCAGGTCGTGGAACGCGTAGCGGCCCAGCGTGGGCTGCCTGAGCAAGTGGGCGTCGAGCAGGTCTTCCAGCAGGCGTTCGGCCTCGTGCTGGCCGGTGCCTGCCAGTGCGGCCGCCGCGGGGACCCCGATGTCGGTGCCGGGATTCCGCCCCAGCAAACGGAACATACGCTGCTGCGCGGCATCGAGTTCCCGATAGGACAGTGCGAAAGCCGCTGCCACGTCGCGCCCGGCGACCTTCAGCTCGGCCAGCCGGTCGTGTTCGGAGCCCAGCCGTTCGGCCAGGGTGTGAACAGTCCACTGTGGACGATTCTGCAACCGGGCCGCCGCGATCCGGATCGCCAGCGGCAGGTTCCCGCACAACGCGGCCACGCCCGAGTCAGGTCGTCCGGACGCCGCCGCGAACAGGGCGCCCGCCTGTTCGTCCGGCAGGACTTCGAGGCTGATCGACGCGGCACCGTCGACCGCGGCCAGGCGGCGCCTGCCGGTGACCACGAGCGCGACCGTGGCGGAACCCGGCAACAACGGTTTCAGCTGTTCGGCGCTCGCGGCGTTGTCGAGCACCACGAGCAGTGACCGGCCCGCCGTTCTGGCGCGCCAGAGCTCGGCCCGCCGATCCGCGCCGCCGGGGAGCCTGCTCGCCGGGATGTCCAGCTGGCCGAGCAGAGCTTCGAGCGCCGCCTCGGGCGAGAGCGGTTCGCGGGCGGGGGAGTGTCCGTGCAGATCCACGAACAGCTGCCCGTCGGGGAAGTCGGCGGCGAGCCGGTGCGCGACGTGGACGGCGAGCGAGGTCTTGCCGACCCCGGCCATCCCGTCGACGGCCACCGGGCGGCCGAGCCGGACGGCGTCGAGCAGACGGCCGATCTCGGCTTCCCTGCCGGTGAAATCCGGGACGTCGTAAGGGAGGAAGCAGCGGGTCTTGCCGTATTCCGGCTCGTCGCGGAGGATCCGTTCGTAGAGCTCGCGCAGCTTCGGCCCGGGTTCGATCCCGAGTTCCTCCACCAGCCGCGTCCTCGCCTGCCGGTAGACGTTCAGCGCGTCGGCCTGCCTGCCCTGCTGGTGCAGCGCGCGCATGAGCAGTCCGGCGAACGGCTCACGGAGCGGGTGTTCGGCGACCAGCGCCGTCAGTTCGGCGACGGTGTCCTCCCCGGCGGAGATCTCTTCGTCGAGGCAACGCTCCACAACGGACAGACGGCGCTCGTCGAGTTCTTCGGCCTCGCCGCGCAACGCCATACTGTCCACACCGGACAGAGCCGGGCCGTGCCAGCACGCGAGCGCTTCACGGAACTCACCGCGCGAGACGTGCTCCTCGAACGAGCGCAGATCGAAGGCGAGCGGGCGCAGGACGAAACCGGGTCCTTCGGCGGTCAGGACGTCTTCGGCGGCGCCCTCGGCGACGAGTGCGCGTTTCAGCGCGGTGGTGAGATTGCGGATCTGCCGGGTGGCCGTGGCGGGCGGATCCTCGTCCCAGACGACGTCCACCAGCCGGGAGACCGAGACGACGCGATCGGCGCCGAGCAGCAGCGCGGCCAGGATCCGCTCCTGCCGCGAGCCCGCCAGCTTCAGCGCCCGCGCGCCGCTGCGGCACTGCACCGGACCCAGTATCCGAAACTCCATCGCACCCCCTTCCGCGAGGTTAACCGGCCGCCCGCCCGCACCGGTGCGGAAGTGATGCAGCTGTGATGCGCCTTCCGGCGAACCTGCTGGTGTACGGAATACGGGATGTGGTGAGGAGAACCCCATGCGCAAGCGGTATTACGCGGCGTTGGCCGGGCTGGTCGTGGCCGCGGCGGGAATCGGCGTGCCCGCTGCGGCGGCGGCCGGGGAGCAGCAGGCCGAGGCGGAGCGGCAGGCCTGCCAGCGCGCGTTCGACCGCGCGGTCTGGGAGGACATGGACAGCTTCAACAAACGCGACGAGGCCCGCTACCGGGCGATCATCCACCAGAACATGGTGACGGTCGGGCGCCGGGGACAACTGTTCATCGGCTACGACGCCAACGTCGACCCGGTGGTCAACGAGCAGTTCAAGGTCCCGTACGAGTACAGCATGCCGTGGACGGTGACCCACACCGTCGTCGAGGACTGCAAGATGGGCTTCGCGATTCTCGACGCCTACTACAAGGTGCCGTCGCAGAACGTCGACCGGCACTACACGATCAGCCTGACGCTGGTGCGTGAGCACGGCAAGTGGCAGGTCATCAAGGACACCGTGACCGACGTCGTGCCCTGAGGGGGATCGTGAGTGGTGAGGACGGTTCTAACCGTCCTCACCACTCACGAGGTGACCCTACGGTTTCCGGCCCACCCCGGCGTACGGCAACGCGTTGATCTCCGGATCCTCGGACATGTCGCCGGCACCCTGGGGGTTCCACATCGCGCAGCCGACGACGCCGGGTTCGATGACGTCGAATCCGGCGAAGAACGACAGCACCTCGTCGTGGGTGCGGGGGATGGGGTCGTTCTGGGTGCTCTTGTACGCCTCGATGGCTTCGTCGAGGCCGCTCGAGTTCGCGTCGGCGGCGACATGCGAGAGGGCGAGGAAACTCCCGGGCGCGATCCGGTCCCGGTAGCGGGCCAGTATCGAGTGCGGCTCCCACGAGTCCGGCACGAAATGCAGCAGCAGCAACATGAACAGGCCGACCGGCTGGTCGAGGTCCAGCAGCTCCTTCGTTTCGGGCGCGTCGAGGATGTCGTTGACGTCCCGCAGGTCGGCCTGGATCGCCGCGCACCGGTCGTTGCCGCGCAGCAGCAGTTTGGCGTGGGCCACGGCGACGGACTCGCGGTCGACGTAGACCACCCGGCAGGACGGATCGGCCCGCTGGACGATCTCGTGGAGGTTGCCGACGGTCGGGATACCGGAGCCGATGTCGAGGAACTGCCGTACGCCCGCGTCCACCATGTGCAGCGCGGCGCGCCGGAGGAACGCGCGGTTGAGGCGGGCCGCGTCGCGGATTCCCGGCATGATCTTCAGGATCTGGTCGCCGAGGACCCGGTCGGCCTGGAAGTTGTGGTCGCCGTTGAGCCAGTAGTCGTAGACCCGGGCGGGATTCGGGACGGTCGTGTCGACCTCCGGGGGTACCCAGCTCAGGTTCGAAGTCACCGTCGTCGCCGCCGTTCGGTTGGGATCCGTTGGGGCACAGGAGTCTAGCGGGCTCGCGGGACCGGGCCGCCATCGTCCGATCGTGTGGATGTCCGGCGGTGGAACCCCGTCCGCGGCCCCGTGGCCCTAAGGTGGCCGGGTTCAGCGCCCAGGCACCGGGAGACGAGCACGATGGCACCACCTCCGGACGTCCCCGTCGCACCAGGCCGGTGGCCGATGCTGGGACATACCGTGCCGATGCTGCGTGATCCGGTGAAACTGTTGTCCTCACTGCGATCGCACGGCGACGTCGTGCGGCTCGACTTCGGCCCGATGCCGGTCTACCTGGTCACCACACCGGAACTGGCCTGGCGGCTGCTCGCCGTCGACGCGGCGAAGTTCGACAAAGGCATCGTGTTCGACAAGATGCGTCCGTTGTTCGGCGACGGGCTCGCGACTTCCAACGGAGCCTTCAACCAGCGGCAACGGCGGATGATGCTGCCCGCCTTCCAGCGAAGCCGTCTCGCGCTCTACGCCGAGACGACGATGACGAAGGTCGCTGTAGAGCTTGCGGACGCGTGGAAACCGGGCCAGGTGGTCGAATTCGACCAGCGCATGCAGGATCTCGCGCTGACCGTCTCCGGGCGCACGCTGTTCTCCACCGAACTCGGCGACGACGCGCTCACCGAGATCCAGCGGTCGATCCCGATCATGCTGAAGTACGTCATGGTCAGGGCGTTCTCGCCGAAGTTCGTGGAGCGCCTGCCGATCCCGGCCAACCGCGAGTTCGACGCGGCGGCCGCACGGCTGCGGCGGGTCATCGGCGACGCCGTCGTCCGGGCGCGCGAGAAGGGCGGCGACCAGGGCGATCTGCTGTCGATGTTGCTGCTGGCCGAAGACGACGAGACCGGCGAGAGAATGACCGACCGTCAGGTGGAGGACGAGGTCATCACGATCCTCACCACCGGCGCCGAGACGACGGCCGTCGCGCTCGCGTGGTTCTTCCACGAAATCGGGGCGCGGCCGGAGATCGAGCGCCGCTTCCACGCCGAGGTCGACGAGGTGCTGGCAGGCGGGCCCGCGCGGTTCGACCACCTGCCGCGCCTGGTCTACACGCACCGGATCATCAACGAAGTCGTCCGCCGCACTCCGCCGGTGATCCTGATGAGGCGGGCGCGGGAGGACGTCGAGCTCGGCGGCGTGCGCATCCCCGCCGGTACCGAGGTCGCGGTCAGCCAGCACACGCTGCACCGCGATCCGCGCTGGTTCCCCGATCCCGGCCGCTTCGAGCCGGATCGCTGGGAGCCGGAGCGCGCCGCGGCGGTGCCGAAGGGCGCGTTCATTCCGTTCGGCGCCGGCGCCCGGCTGTGCCCCGGACATCAGTTCGCTCCCACGGAGATCGCGTTGGTGGCGGCGACGATCGGCGCCCGGTGGCGGCTGGAACCGGTCCCTGGCGTGAAGGTCTTTCCCAAGATCAAAGCGACGATGCAGCCGAACCGGTTGCCGATGATCGCGCGGCCGAGAACCTCGGGCTGACGGTGAGCGCTCGATCACCCCGTGTAGGGTTCATCCTCCTTCCGAGCGTCCCGATTCCGGAGAGGGTTCTGTGAGAATGCCGCTCAAACTGGCCACGGCGGTGGCCGCCTGCTGCGTGCTCCTCGGTGGTTTCCTGGTCGCGGCCCCGGCCGAAGCCGTCGACGTCCGCTGTTCCGAGCTGGATCTGCCGGTCACCGGCCCGCTCGGCGAACCCGCCACGGTCCACGGCCGGTTCTGCCTGCCCGCCGGCCCGGCGCCCGACGCGGTGCAGTTGCTGGTGCACGGCGGCACCTACAACAGCGCCTATTGGGACCTGCCCTACGACCCGGATCGCTATTCGTACCAGCGGGACATGGCCAAGCACGGTTACGCGACCTTCGCCGCGGACCAGCTCGGTTCGGGCGGGAGCAGCAAACCGTTCAGCCTTCCGCTCCTGCTGCCGGTGCTGGCGCGCTCGATGCACGAGGTGATCGGCCATCTGCGCGCGGGCCGGGTCGGCGGCACGCCGTTCGAGAAGGTCGTGATCGTCGGGCATTCGGTCGGTTCCGGCATCGTCGCGGCCGAGGCCTCGACGTATCAGGACGTGGACGGCGTGATCCTGACCGGAATGACGCATCTGCCGTCGGTCCCCGCCTTGACCCTCGGGGTGCTTTTCGGCCTGCAACCCGCGTTCACGGACGGCACGCTCGGTTCGCTCGGCAGCGATCCGCTGTATTTCACGACGAAACCGGGAGCACGTGCCGGACTGTTCTATGCGACGGAAAATACCGACCCCCGCGTCATCGAAGCCGACGAGGCGACCAAGGATCAGGTTTCGGTCCCGGGAATGGGAACGGTCGCCGTGTTCGGGATCGTGCTGCCCGCGACGAAAGCGATCCGCGTGCCGGTTCTCCAGGCGGTCGGATCGAAGGACGTCCTGTTCTGCGGCCTTTTCGCGCTTCGGGACTGTTCGAGCGGCGAGACCCTGCGGCCGGCCGAAGCGCCGTTCTACCGGCCCGAGGCGCAGCTTTCCACGTATGTTCTGTCCGGTGCCGGACATTCGCTGGCCTTGCATCGCAATGCGGCCGAGTACCGGGACGCCACCCGCGTTTGGCTGAGGGACAAGGTGGGAGTTGCAGTACCGTAGGGTGACCACCCGATTGGATGATCGGTGAACCGTGAGTACGGATAGAGAATCGTGGAGGATGTTTCTCCACCACGGAATACGAAAGCGACCCCAGGACCGGCGGACGTGACTGCCCCACTTCCGGACGGCGATGAGTTCCCCGTATCGCCGGACGCCCCGAAAAGAACTTCATCCTCCGCAGCCCCGAAGCGGAAGAACACCGCGCCGACCCGCGCCACGCTGGCCCGCAAGTGGGCCTACCTGGTCACCGGTACGGCGTATCTTCCGTATACCCACGCCCAGATCGAAGAGCATTTCGCCGTTCTCCTGGACGAGGTCTTCGCGGCGGTGCTGAGCGAAGACGCGGAACCCGCGCAGGCCTCCGAAGCCGGCGCGCGGCTCGTCGCGCTCAGATGCGTCGGCCCGGACAGCCTCCGTCGCACGATGGAGGTGCTCGGCAAGGGACTTCTGCACGAACCGGAGTTGCGCAGCGTGAAGTCGCTCCCCGAACGGGTGTTGCAGGTGCTCGGCGCGCTCGCGGCCGGTTACGGCGAGGCGTTGCGCGAGAGCATCCAGACACAGCAAGAGGATCTGAGCCGCACCCTGGTCACGCTCGAACGCGAGACCCGGCGTGAACTGGTGCTGACCCAGGCACGGTTCGAGCAGCTCTTCACCGGTTCGGCCACCGGGGTGGCCGTCACCAGGGTCGACGGCCGCGTCCAGCGGGTGAACCCCGCGTTCGCCGAAATGCTGAACCGGCCCGTCGCGGACCTGGTCGGGCTCAACCTCTACGACCTCGTGCACCCGGACGACGCCGAGGGACTGCGCGAGGGCTACCGGAAGCTGCTCGAAGGCGAGAGCCAGCGGCTCGAGCTGTCGCGAAGACTCGTGGCCGAGGACGAGGAACCGATGTGGGCGGCCTTCACCGGCGCTGTCATCCGCGACCCGGCCGGCGAAGCCCAGCAGCTGATCACCCTGGTCGCGGGTGACACGGACGTCTCGTTGCTGCAGCGGCAACTGAGCCGTCAGGCCCTGCACGACCCGCTGACCGGCCTGCCGAACCGGCAGTGCTTCGGTACCCGGCTGGAACGGGCGCTGCGGCACGCCGACCCTTCGTTCGGCGTCACCGTCTACCACCTCGACCTGGACGGTTTCTCCCTGATCGCGGGCGGGCTCGGCCAGAAACAGAGCGACGACCTGCTGAAGAACGTCGCCGCGAAGCTGCGGGCCGTCGTCGGCGGCGAGGACGCGCTCGTCGCCAGGATCGGTGGTGACGAATTCGGCATCCTCATCCAGAACACCGCGGCCAGCCCGGACGTCGCCACCGTCATCGGCATGATCAACCAGGAGCTCTCCGAACCGGTCTACCTCGAAAGCGGCAGCGGGGTGGCGGTCTCGGCCTGTATCGGGGTCGTGCACCGGCCACCGAGGGACATCGCGCCGAACGAGCTGCTGCGCGTCTCCGGTATGACGCTGCGCCGGGCGCAGGCCAACGGTTACCGCCAGTGGGCGCTGTCCGACTCCCTTCTCGACACCAGGGAACGGCACGAGTTCGGCCTGGCCGTTTCCATGGCGGGCGCCTGGGAGACCGGCCAGATCGAGGTCGGCTTCCGGCCGCTGACGTGGCTGGCGGACAGCAGGCCGGCGGGTATCGAGGCGCGACTCGCGTGGAACCACCCGCGCCACGGCCGGATCGGTCACGACACCTGCGTCCGCTTCGCCGATGAGACCGGTCTCATCGCGCCGCTGGGCGAATGGCTCATCCGCACCGCCTGCGAGGAGTCGGACGGCAGGCTCCCGATGGTCGTGGGACTGACCCCGCATCAGGCCGCGGATCCCGATCTCGTCGGGTCGGTGCGGAACATCCTGACCGCGACCGGAATCGGGCCGTCACGCCTGCGGCTGGGCTTCCCCGCCGGCGCCGTGCTCGCCGAACGCGGCGAGACCGTCGACAACCTGCATCTCCTCGCCGAGATCGGCGTGGATGCGGAACTGCAGGACTTCGGGGCGGCCGGTGACGTCGTGTGCCTCGTCGACGTGCCCGTGCGGACGGTCCGGATCGCGCCACGGCTGGCGGAGCGGCGGACGGAACCGCTGGCGGAACGTTCGCTGCGGAACCTCATCGACACCGCGACCATGGCTGGCGCGACGGTGATCGCGGACGGTATCGACTCCACCGGCGACGCCGGATGGTGGCGGACCGCCGGTGCCCATATCGGTGCCGGACGGTATTTCGGTTAGGCCGTTTGCCGTAGCGGAAGGCGCTAAGTTACCCGAGGGTTGACGTTCGCGGGCGGATTGGGCAACATCCCAGGTCCTCACCCCGCACCTCGGAGGCAGGCACATGCAGGTAGGCCCGAGGCGTGGCGGGCGTTTCAACGCGCCCGTCGTCGTCTTGAGCCTGTTGCTGGTGATCGCGCTCGGCGCCTGGTGGGGCGTGGACTATCTGCGGGCCCGGTTGGCGGGCAACGGTTGCGACGCGCTGACGCCGGTCGAGATCACCGCGGCGCCCGACGTGGCGCCGGTGCTCACACGGCTCGCGAAGACCGTGCCGCAGGAAGAATGCTTCAGTGTCAACGTGACCGCGCGCGAGTCGGCCGAGGTCGCCGATCTGCTCGGGACCACCGCTTCCGGCGGGCCCGACGTCTGGGTTCCCGAGTCGAGCACGATGTTGTCGCAGGCCAGGGACGCCGGGGCGTGGAACCTGCCGGAATCCGGTCAGTCGGTGGCGAATTCCCCGGTGGTGCTGGGACTTCCCGACGAAACCGCGCGGCGGCTCGGCTGGCCGGGGAAGGCTCCGTCCTGGCAGGAGATCCTCGACGGCTCCCAGGTCGGGATCCCGGACCCGGCGCGCGATCCGCTCGGCGTCGCCGCCCTGCTCGCCCTGCGGAAGCTGACGGAGAAGGAGCCCGACCCGGCCGCGGCCTTCACCGCCGTCATGCGCAAACTGAACCCCGCGGCGGGCCAGACCCCGGCGACCGAACAGGCGGTACTCGCGCGGAACCTGGTGGCCGCGTACCCCGGTGTCCCGGTGCAAGGGTTCGACTATCCGTATGTCGTGCTGCCCAAGGCATCCGAAGCGTCGAGGACGGCGGCGGAACGTTTTCTGCGGCTGCTGCTCGATCCGCTCGCCGGGAGCATCTTCGCCGACGAGGGATTCCGGGCCCCCAACGGTCAGTTCGCCGTGCCGCGGGCGCAGGACAGCCGGACCGATCCGGCGCCGCATCCGCCGGGGCCTCCGCCGGTGACGGACCTGTACGCCGCGCTCCAGGCCTGGGCGGGGACGAACCTGAGCGCCCGGGTCCAGGTGCTGCTCGACGTCTCGGGATCGATGGCCGCCGCCGTACCTGGCACGGGGAAGAGCCGGATGGAGCTCACGCTGCAGG
The DNA here is from genome assembly GCF_003947465.1 of Amycolatopsis sp. WAC 04182. Classification (NCBI taxonomy): domain Bacteria; kingdom Bacillati; phylum Actinomycetota; class Actinomycetes; order Pseudonocardiales; family Pseudonocardiaceae; genus Amycolatopsis; species Amycolatopsis sp. WAC 04182. Next base: position 34,217 of record NZ_QHJJ01000012.1, on the reverse strand, counting down.
CCGCGACGCAGGGGCTCGGGCTTTTCAAACCCTCCACGGAGCTGGGGTTGTGGCTGTTTTCGACCAAATTGGACGGTGACAAGGACCATCGGGTCCTGTTGCCGATGAAGACGATCGCCGAGCAGAAATCGTCGGGCGGGGTCGAGCGGCTTCAGGCCGTGCGGCCTAAAGCCGGCGGCGCGACCGGGCTCTACGATTCGATCCTCGCCGCCTACCAGAACGCCAGGCAGAACTGGAAACCCGGCCGGATCAACCTGGTCGTCGTCCTCACCGACGGGCGCAACGAGGACGGCGAGACGATCGGGCTGCCGCGGCTGCTGGAGGAACTGGGCAAACTCCAGGACCCGAGGAAACCGTTGCCCGTCATCGGGATCGGCATCGGGCCGGATATCGACGCGTCCGAACTGCGGCAGGTTTCCACCGCCACCGGCGGGGATTCGTTCACCACCCCCGATCCGAGGAAGATCTCGGACGTCTTCTACCAGGCGCTGAGCAAGATCATGTGCCAGCCGCCGACCTGCAAGAATTGAGGCGACCCTTGGCTCTCCGGGGGAAAAGACCTTCGCCGGTCACGTCGGCCGCCTTCGCCGCCGGTGTGATCCCGTTCGTGCTGCACGCGTGGGCAGCACTACGCGGCAGCCTCGCGCAAGACGATTTCGTCATCACCTACCACGCCGCGAAGTCGGGGCCGTTCGACTTCGGCTACTTCTTCCAGGATTACCACGGTCATTTCGCGCCGGGCGGATTCCTGCTCGCCGACGTGCTGACCGCGTGGGCGCCGCTGAACTTCGCCGTGCTGATGGCACCGGTCCTGCTGATGCAGGCGGCGTCGTCCGTGCTGTTGTGGGCGATACTGGTGCGCTGTTTCGGGCGCCGGTGGGGGATTCTCGTCCCGTTCACGATGTTCACGACGTCGACCTTGCTGCTCGTCCCGACGTTGTGGTGGGCGTACGCCATCCAGATCGCGCCCGTGCTGCTGGCCGCCACCGCCGCCCTCCACGCGCACGTGCGGTATCTCGCCGACGGCGGGCGCTGGGCGATCGCCACCGTGGCCTGGACCGTGTTCGGGCTGGCCTTCTACGAAAAGGCCGTGTTCATCCCGGTGCTGATCGCCGGGATCACCGTGCTGCTCGGGATTTCCTTGCGCCGCCACCTCGTGCTGATGGGGGTCCTCGCCGCTGTCGTGGCGGGCTACGCCGTCGTTTTCCTGGCCTTGACCACGAGCCAGGTCGGGCAAGGCGGCGGTGCGGTCACCGTCGGCACGGTCGCGGACATGACGGGCCGGATGCTCGGCGACACCCTGATCCCCGGACTCGTGGGCGGGCCCTGGTCGGGGCCGGGGCCCGGTGCGACGTTCGCCGCTTCACCCGTGGCCGTCCGGATTCCGCTGCTGCTCCTGGCCGTCGTGGTGCTGGTCGCCGGGATCCGCGTGGGCGGGCTCCGGGCCAGGAAGGCGTGGCTGTTGCTGGGGCTGGTGTTCGTGGCGGACATCGGGCTTTCGGCGGCCACCCGGCTCACCGAGGTCGGCCCGGAACTGGGCAGCGATCCCCGCTACGTCGCCGACCTGGCGCTCGTCGTCGCGCTGTGTCTCGCTTTCGCCTTCCTGGAGCCCAAATCACTCGACCGGCCTTCGGACACCGTGCCGTCCACGGCGAAACGCCCGATCGCCTTGGCGTTGTGCCTCGCCCTGATCGCGAGTTCCGCCGTGGGGTTCTCCCGGCTGGCGCCCGGACTCCGGTTCGACCACTCCCGGGAGTTCCTCGCCAACGCGCGGGCCTCGATCGACCGGAATCCCGATCTCGTGCTGTTCGACACGGCGGTGCCGAATGACGTTCTGCACGGCTGGTTCGGCGAAAACGCCCGCACGTCCAGGGTGGTGGGGCTGATCCCGGGTTTCCTGTTCGACCAGCCGACGAGCCGGATGTCCCTTTTGGACGATACGGGCACCGCGCGGACGATCACCGGTGTGGAACCGGTTTCCCGTGGCGTTCCCGGCCCCGTGGCCGGCTGCGGGTACACCATTGGGGAGCAGCTGGTCCGCGTTCCGTTGGACACGCCCGTTCTCGGCCGCTACCTGCTGCGGATCGACTACTTCACCTCGGACGGCGGAGAAGGGTTCGTGGACCGCGACGGGACTCGCGTGCCGGTGTGGTTCCAACCCGGCCTGCACACCATGTACCTGCCGATCGAGGGCTTGTTCGACAAGATCGGCTTCCAGCTGTCCGCCAAGGGTGCTCCCGTCTGTCTCGCGAAGGTCGACGTCGGCAAGCCGCTCACTCAGTAGGGGTCGTACGGGCTGTCGTGGCCGAAGACCCTCGCCACGGGCGCCAGCCGGAGCCGTAGCAGGATCTTGATCCCGACGTTGCGCAGGAACCACGGCATTTGGGCGAGCACGCGCAACCTGTCCTTGACCGACGGAGGGGAGAGCCGGAACCGGGCCAGCGACGTCGCGCGGTCGAGGTACGTGTAGCGCCGTCCGAAGAGGACTTTCGCGATCGTGCCGATGGTGACGCCGATCGACGAAAAACAGTCGTGGACCAGGATTTCCCGGCCGTCGGTCAGGTTGGCCGACCAGCGCAGGTCGTCGGTGTAGGTCCAGTAGTCGTGTTTGCCGTCGATGTAGAGCAACTGGATCGGACGGTCCCAGTTCGGCCGGAGCTTCGTGCTGTACTCCGCCACGAGTTCCACGACGTCTTCGACGCCCGCTTTCCGCAGGTTGGCCTCGAACCGTTGGCGTGTCGGCGATCCGCCGAACAGACGGCCGTCGACGAACGGGTCGACGGCGACCACCCGCGCGCCGACCGTGCGGGCGGCGCTGGCGAGCACGATCGTCGAACGGCCCTGGTGGCTGCCGATCTCGACGATGAGGTCGCCCTTGTCCAGGCGGCAGGCCGCGTTCCACAAGGCGAGGCCCTGCTCCCGCGTCATCCAGCCCTTGACGGGTTCGGCGAGCGACCACGCATCTTCGAAACCGTCTGTCATAGGGCGCATAGTAGCCACGTTTCCGCCTAGTATCTACCGGATGGTAACCCCCGGGGCGCTTGTGAAACGGCCGAGCACGTGGATCGTGCTGGCGCTCACCGTGCTGTCCTTTGTGCAGCGTCCCGGCAGGACGACCTTCGACACGAAACTCGATCTCGCCGTGGATCCGCTCGCCTTCCTCGGCCGGGCGCTGCACCTGTGGAATCCCCAGGCGACGGCGGGGGAGTTGCAGAACCAGGCGTACGGCTACCTGTTCCCGATGGGACCGTTCTTCGCGCTGTGCCAGGCAGTCGGGATCCCGGTGTGGATCGCGCAGCGGTTGTGGTGCGCGATCCTGCTCTCGGTCGCCTTCGGGGGCGCGCTGCTGGTGGCCCGCGCGCTGAAAATAGGGAACGAACGGACTCGGCTGATCGGAGCAGTCGGTTACGCCCTCGCGCCGAGGATGGTCACAGAAATCGGTTCGCTGTCCTCGGAGATGCTGCCCGCCGTCCTGCTGCCCTGGGTGCTGCTGCCGCTGATCCTCGCCGACCGCATCGGCTCGCCGCGTCGTGCCGCCGGGTTGTCCGCGCTCGCCGTGCTGTGCATGGGCGGGATCAACGGCGCGATGGTCGTGATGGCGCTCGTGCTCCCGGGGTTGTGGCTGCTGACCCGGAAATGGCGGAGCACGCATGTCACGCTGGTCATCTGGTGGTTCGTCTTCGTCGTCGGCGTGGTGCTGTGGTGGTTCCTGCCGCTGGTGCTGCTCGGCCAGTACAGCCTGCCGTTCCTCGACTACATCGAATCCGCGACCAACACCACGGCGCCGATGTCGTTGTTCGAGGTGCTGCGCGGTACGAACCAGTGGGTCGCCTACGTCGTCCAGGGCACGCCGTGGTGGCCGTCGGGCTGGGCGCTGATCGACAATCCCGTGCTGATGGCGGCCACCGGGCTGGTGGCCGCGGTGGGGCTGCTCGGCCTCGCGCGGCGCGGACTGCCCGAACGGCGTTTCCTGGTGCTCGGCGTCCTGACCGGGCTGACGCTGCTGACCGTCGGCTATGTCGGGACGCTGGACAGCCCGCTGGCGGAGCCGGTGCGGCAGCTGCTCGACGGCCCGCTCGCGCCGCTGCGGAACGTGCACAAATTCGAACCGGTGCTGCGGCTGCCGTTGATGCTGGCGTTCGTCCACGGCATCACCAGCGCCGCACCCGCGCTGCGACGGAATCTGCGGCCAGCGTTGGGCGCCTTGCTCGTCGTGGCGATGGCCGCGCCGGTGTGGCTGCTGACGTTGCGGCCGGGGCCGGGCTGGGACGAAGTGCCGGGATATTGGTACGACGCGATGGGGCACGTCGCCAAGGCCGACGCGACCGCACGTACGCTGCTGCTGCCCGCGACAGGCTTCGGTGAGTACGACTGGGGCCGCACGGTGGACGAACCGGCACAGGCCATCGCGGACAGTCCGTGGGCGGTGCGGAATCAGGTCCCGTTGGGCTCGGAAGGCAACACCCGCCTGATGGACTCCATCGACGCGGCATTGGCCGACGGCAGAGGGGATCCCGGGCTCGCGGCGCTGCTCGCGCGATCGGGCTACCGGTTCCTGGTGCTGCGCGGCGACATCGACCGCGCCAAGGTCGGCGCGCCCGATTTCACGACGTTGCGCGCCGGGCTGGCCGGGTCGCCGGGGATCGAGAAGTCGGCCCAGTTCGGGCCGCTGGAGATCTTCGAGGTGAAACGGCCGGTGCCGCTCGTCACCGCGACGTCCGCGAAGGACGTCCCGACGGTGAGCGGAGGCCCGGAGAACCTGCTGCCGCTGATGAACTCCGGGCAGCTCGACCCTGGCACGCCGACGGTGCTGACCGGGGACGGCGGTTCGCCGGCCGGCCCGAGGCTGGTCACCGACGGGCTGCGCCGCGCCGAACGCAACGTCGGCGGCGTGCGGGACAACCTGAGCCAGACCCTGACCGCCGGGGAATCCGCACGGCAGCAACGAGCCGCAAGGGACGTCTTGCCGTTTCCCGGCGAGCAGCACCAGACCGTGGCCGCGTATCGGGGGATCCGTTCGGTCAACGCGTCGACGGCGGCTTCGTTCGCGGACGCGTTCGGCGGTTCGGATCCGAGTCATCAGCCGTTCGCCGCGCTGGACGGGGATCCGCGTACCGCTTGGCATTCGTCGAGTTTCACCGGTCCGATCGGGGAATGGCTCGAAGTCGAACTCGACACCCCGAGGCTGGTGAACTCGGTCGATCTCGCGATGGTCGACGACATCCGCGTCGGCTGGCCGCCGACCCGGATCCGGATCACCACGGACAACGGTTCCGTCGATCACCAGGTCGTCCGCGGCGCGGGAGCGCACAGCTACCCCGCGCCCGCGGGGGTGACGCGGAAGGTGCGGATCACGTTGCTGTCGCTCGTGGTGGGCAGGCAGGACGGCAACGTCGGGATCTCGGAGCTGAAGATCCCCGACGTCGATCCGCAACGCGCGCTCGAAGTCCCCGCCGACCTCGGACCCGGTTCCGCGCCGGGCTTCGCGTTCACCCGGGGCGCGCAGCCGCGTTATGCGTGCGTGCCCGACGGCGAGCATGTCCGCTGCGATGCCAACGCGGGTCGCGACGGCGAAGAACCGGACGGGATCCGGCGGCTGTTCTCGACGACCTCGCCGAGCACCTACGAGTTCGGCGGCACCGTGCTGCCCGCCGGCGGCGGCCGGTTCCCGGTGGACTTGCCGGGCGTGCAGGTGTCGGCGACCTCGCAACTGGGCGGGGATCCCTCGGCGAGCGGATTCGCCGCGGTGGACGGGAATCCCGCGACCACGTGGCTGCCCGACGTCACCGATCTGCGGCCGACGTTGACCCTGGACTGGACGAAACCCCAGACGATCTCGGGGATCCGCGTCGCCGCCGACACGGGCGCGCCCGCGCGGTTGGAACTGACCACACCGACGTCGAGCCGCTCCGTCGAACTCGACGCCTCCGGCGCGGCGACGTTCCCACCCCTGGAAACCTCGCAGCTGAAGATCGCGTTCGCCGGCCTCGACGACGACCAGCGGACGCGGAACTCGCTGGGTATCGGGAGCCTGTTCCTGACCGGCGCCGAACTTCCCGCCCCGGCCGCGGAATTCACGCTGCCTTGCGGATCGGGTCCGAACGTCCGCCTGGACGGCTTCGACTACGACACGTCCGTGCGCGGCACACTCGCCGACTTCGTCGCGCATCGGCCGCTGACGCTCTCCGCGTGCCCCGATTCGGCGGGCGGCGTCGACCTGGCGGCGGGCGGCCACGAACTGCGGACCGACCGGTCCGAGTCCTTTGTGGTCCAGGACCTGTGGCTCAAGCCCGTCGGGCAGGCTTCCGGAGTCGCCGGACACCGTGCCGTCACGGTGGAGTCCTGGGACGCGACGTCCCGCTCGGTCACCGTGGGCGGCGGCGACGAGTCCATTTTGGCCGTTCCGGAAAACGCGAACGCGGGCTGGACCGCTTCGCTGAACGGGACTCCGCTGGTGAAGACGCGCGTCGACGGCTGGCAGCAGGCGTGGATCCTGCCCGCCGGCTCCGGCGGTGTCGTGCAACTGGAGTTCACCCCCGACTGGAAGTACCGGTCGGGGCTGCTGATCGGCGCGGTCGCGATCCTGCTGGTGCTGATCGGCGCGCTGTGGCCCGCCCGTCGGCGACGTCTTTCGGTGGAGGCGGGTTCCGGGCGGGTGGTCCCGGTGGTGCTCATCGGACTGCTGGCCGTACTGGGCGGAATGCTGCCGATCGTGCTGCTGATCGCCGTCCTGCTCGCCCGCCAGTTCAGCGAACGCGCGCCGCGGTACCTCGCTTTCGGCGGCATGGTCGTGGGAACGCTCGTCGCGGTGGTCGGGCGGCTGCTGGGGCATGGTCAGGAGTGGGCCTACGGTCCGGTGACCCAGGCTTCGCTGCTGCTGGCGGCGGCGGCGATGGTGGCGACTTGTGTGCCTTGGTTCGGTGGACGCGAGCCCGAGGGTGACAGAGCGTAAGGGGTGTGTGGAAATAGAGACGTTGAATGTCCCTATTTCCACACACCTCCGCTTCACTGGACCGGTCACGACGTCAATCCGCGCTTTCTGTCGGTGGACTGGCTCAAGCTGATCAGGTGCGAAGAGGGGAGTGGGCGCAGCACCCACTGATGACGAGCGGCCCGGCCGTGGTCGGGGCCAAGCGCCTCGAAGAGCTCGGTGTGCCCAGGAGAACGATCTGGCGCCGGTGCGAGCCCGGTGGCGCTTGGCGGATGCTGCTGCCCGGAGTCGTGCTGCTCGGGAACGGCGAGCCGAGCGAAGAACAGCGGATCGAGGCGGGCCTGCTTCACGCGCGTGAAGGTTCGATGCTCACCGGCGTTCCCGCGCTCAGGCGTTACGGCCTGAGAAAGTTGCCGGATTTCGGCGACGTGCATGTCCTCGTACCGGCCGGGCGGGCGATCGCCAGTACCGGGTTCGTCCAGGTCGAACGGACGCGACGCCTGCCGGTGCCGCGGATCAGAGCCGGTGTTCCCACCGCTCCCGTGCCGCGGGCGGTGATCGACGCCGCACGACGAACTTCCGACCTGGATCCGATCGTGGCGATGATGGCCGAAGCGGTGCAGGAGCGTCATTGCCTGCCGAGGGCGCTCGCCGTCGAGATCGACGAGCGGTCTCGATTCGACCCGAGACTGCTACGGCCGCTGGCGCCGATCCTGGGCGGCGCGCATTCCGTCGCCGAGGCCGACGCGTGGAGCCTGTGGGCGCGTTCAGGGCTACCGGCGTTCCGCTGGAACGTGAAGTTCTTCGACGCGGCGGGCCGGTTCGTCGCGAAGCCGGACGGTTGGTGCGACGAGGTGGGGTTCGCCTGGGAAGTCGATTCCCGCGGCTATCACTCCGGCGGTGACCACTTCCGTGCGACCCTCGCGCGAAACGCGCGTTACGCCGCGGCAGGGATCGTCGTGCTTCAGACGTTGCCGTCCCGTATCCGAACCGAACCGGACGCAGTCCTGAACGAGCTCAAAGCGGCGTTTCGCAGTGCTCAGCGGCGTCCGCGACCTGACGTGCACATCGGATGAGCCGGTCAAGCGCGCCGCGACCGCCACTCCAGGACTGCGCCCGAGAGAGCCAAACCCCCGGCACAGCAGGCGGCGACGGTCACCACCTGAACGGCCGAGGAGTGCAGCCAAGCGGTCACCAGCACCGTTTCCACCACGACGGTCGTCCACATCAGCACGGTCACCCGACGGTCACCGGCGGCGAGGCGCGAGAACAGGAGGATCTGCACCAGCGCGAGCATCGAGCCGGCGAGGGCGAACGGCCAGACCGGCATGGTGCTGGCCGCGTAGCCGGAGCCGCCGATGAAGGTGAGCAAACGTGGGCCCGCGACCACCGAGACGAGGAGCACGACGGCGTCGAGGGCGGCGCAGACGGCCAGGGCGGCGGGCAGGATGCGGCGCCGGTCGTCGCCGTTCGCGAAACGGGGGAGCACCAGGACGCCGACGGCTTGAGGGAGCCAGTAGGCGATCTTCGTGACGATCGCGCCGAGCGCGTATTCGCCCGCTTCGGTCGCGGGGAGGGTGTGGCGCGCCAGCACCAGGTCCAGGTTCACCAGCAGGACCAGCGCCAGCATCGCCTGTGCCGCGTGCAGGACTTCGCCCGCGTGCCAGCCCGTCTTCCGCGGCCGCTGTCGTCCACAGAGGATCCAGCCGCAGACGATCACCAGGTAGGAGCCGATCGCGGTCCCGGCGAGCGCGCCGGTGGCGTCGCCGCCGATCAGCAGGCCGATCAGCGAGCCGCCGACCTTGCCCGCGCCTTCGAGCGCCATGAGTCCGGCCAGGCGGGCGAACCGGCCGCTGCCCTGCAGCAGGCCGTGGAAGAGGCCGAGCAGAGTCAGCGGTCCGAGCGTGACGGCGAGCAGCAGCGCGGGCACGACGGAATCCAGGTGCAGCACGAAGACCAGCACCGGCGCCAGAAGCAGGCCGATGGTCGCGACGATGGCACTCGTCGTGAGGCCGAGCGCGAGCAGTGTCCCGCTGTCCTGCGGTTTGCGGGCCACCCGCAGCGCGACCACGGTTTGCAGCCCCATCGCGGGCACGACGCCGATCACGAGCACCGCCAGCAGCGAGCTCAGCTCGCCGAACGCGCTCGGCGCGAGCAACCGGGCGGCGATGATGCTCAGCGCGTAGGCGCCGGCGTTGTTGGCCGCCAGCGCGAGCGAAACGAGGATCGCCGCGACACGCTTGTCGGTCCTGGTCTCCTCGACCTCGACGTCTACGCTCAACGGTGCTCCCATTACCGGCGAGTAATCGAGCGACCATAACCGTGATCGAGGCGGAAAGGAAAGGGCAGTTGGACGCACGGCGCGAACGTCTCGCCTTGGCCGCGGTGTCGGCCGGGCTGGCGTCGCTGGTGTTCCTGCCCGTGCTCGGACGCGGCTTCGTCCTGAGTTACGACATGGTGTTCGCCCAGCGTCAGTCGTTGATCCCGGACGCGCTCGGACTCGGTTCGGCCCTGCCGCGATCGGTTCCCGCGGACGCCGTGATCGCGCTCGCGACCGCGGTCGTCCCCGGCGACATCGTCCAGAAAATCGTCCTGCTGCTCTCGCTGTTCCTTGCGGCATACGGCGCAGGGCGGCTGGTCCCGACGGAGCAACTCGGTACGCGGATCGTCGCGGCCACCGGGTACGCGTGGACGGCCTATTTCGCGGAGCGGTTGTTCATCGGGCATTGGCCGCTGCTGCTCACCTACGCCTGCCTCCCGTGGATCGTGCGCGCCGCGCTTTCCCTGCGCCGGAACGAACCGAGGGCGCTCGCGGGACTGGTACTCGCCTGTGCCCCCGCCGTGCTCACGCCGCCCGGCGGTGTGCTCGCCGCGCTCACCGCGATCGCGCTGGCCGGGCCGCGGAAACTAGGCCACACCCTCGGTCTCGCCGTCGTACTCAACCTTCCGTGGCTCGTCCCGACACTCCTGCACCAGGGCGGCACGCTGTCCGATCCCGCCGGGGTGGCCGCCTTCAGCGCCCGCGCGGAAAGCTGGGGTCCGGCGATCGTGAGCGTGCTCGGGCTCGGCGGGATCTGGAACGGTGACGTCGTCCCCGGCAGCCGGGGCGCGCCGATGGCCCCGGTGCTGATCCTCGTCACGGTCGCCGTGGCGCTGGCCGGGCTCCGCCCCCTCGCGCGGAAGTGGGGGACGCCGCCGGCGAGAGCGTTGCTGTTGCTGGGAGTTCTCGGTGTCGTGCTCGCCGCGCTGGCGACGCTGCCGTTCGGCGAACCTGTGCTCTCCTGGGCGATGGGGCACGTTCCCGGCGCGGGACTGCTGCGGGACGCGCAGAAATGGGTGGCCTGGTGGGCGCTTCCGGTCGCGCTCGGGTTCGCGCTGGCGGTCGAAGCCGCCGCCACGCGCCTGCGGACCGGGGCGGCGCGGGGAGCGCTCGTCGTGGCCGCCGCGCTTTTTCCCTTGCTCACCATGCCCGATCTCGCCTGGGGCGGCTGGGGAAGGCTCGAAGCGGTGCGTTACCCGGAGGACTGGAACGCCGTCCACCGCGTGCTGGCGGAAGACGACCGGCCCGGCGACGTCGTCGCGCTGCCGCTGTCCACGTTCCGGAGGTTCGCCTGGAACGACCATCGGACCCAGCTGGACCCGGCGCCGCGGGCGCTGCCCGAGACAGTACTCGTCGACGACACGCTCCGCGTCGGCGGCGAGGAGATCGCGGGCGAGGATTCCAGAATGGACCGTGTCCGCGCCGCGAAGTCACCGGAAGACCTGTCGGCGGCGGGAATCGGCTGGATCCTGGTCGAACACGGGACGGCGGGACGGGTCGAGCCGCGGTTGCTGACCGGCGCGGAACGGGTGTGGTCCGGTGACTGGCTCACGCTTTACCGCACTCCCGGTGAGCCCGCGGTGACCGGGACGCGATCATCGATCCCCGTGGTGCTGGCAAACGGAGTAGCGCTGGTGTCGATCGCCGCCGCACTGTTGTGCCTTAAGTTACCGGTGCGTACATTGAGCCGACGCAGGAATTCCCTGTCTCGGAAGGAGTAGGTCTTGGGCACCCTCATCGGCGCGGCAGCCGCCGTCATCATCGGGCTCGCGACGGCCGCGGGCGGGAGTTACGCGCTGACGAACACCGCGGACCCGGACGCCGCACCCCAGGTGCAGGCGAAGATCAAGGAGCAGTTCAACCCGAACTCGAGCCCCGAGCACGTCATTTACGGCAACCGCTGAGCCGGTGTCCGAGCTCGCTTCCGACCACGCCGGCCGGGTCGTCGGGCTCTACGGCGACCCCACCGTTTCCTGGAGCATCCTCCTGGAAGCGAGACTGTCTTCGTTGCTGACGCCCGAAAAGGCGCGGATGCGGCTGGCGGTCGCGGTCGAGGAACGGCCGTGGCTCGGCGCCGCTCCCGAAGTCGTGGCCGTTTCCGGCGAAGAACTTCCGGCGATCCGCGATCGATTCGCCGAGGCGTCGTACGAACGCGGCGCGCCGTTGCTCCGGGTCGCGGTCGGCGTCGACGAGCCCGTCGTGCTGATCGCCGCGCACCATGGCGCCCTCGACGGCCTCGGCCTGCTCGCCGTCCTCGGGCTGGCCCTAGACGTCCCGATCTCGTCCGCCGCCAAGGGAATCGGCGAGCGCACGGCCGATCGATCCTTTCTCGTGTCCGCCTTCCAGCGGCTCGCTGAAGCGCTTTTCGCGCCTCCGGCGAGAATCACCCCGGAGCGGGCGGAAAGTCGCCCAGGAGACGTGTTCAGCGCGAGGATCCTCCCTCGCTCACGGTTCGGATCCTCGGCCTTCGCGGCGGCCGCCGCCAACCTCACCGAGACATGGAACGCCCGGCACGGCGAGGAAGCCGCCAGGGTGGTGGCCGCGGTCGGCGCGTCCTGGCGGAGCGGGGCCGCGCCCGAACCCTTGCACGACAGCGCGTTCTTCCGGTTGCGGCTCGGCGCGAAACCCACGGTCGCCGAAGTGGGCGCGCTGCTGTCCGCGCGGCCGCCGGAACCCGATTTCCCCGCCCGCAGCAGCAGGATCGCCCGGCTGGGCACCCGGCTGCTGGCGAGCAGGCTCGGTTCGACCTATCTGGTTTCCAATCTCGGCGTCGTTTCGGCGGCGGACGCGGTCACCTCGATCGCGTTCTACCCCGCCGCCAGCGGCCGCTCAGGCGTGGCGTTCGGCGCGGTGACCGTCGGCGAGACGACCACCGTCACCGTGCGCGCACGCCGCAAGGACTTCGACGACGCCGCCACAGCCGACCTGGCCGACGGAATCGTGGAAGCCTTGCAGTGTCAGGACCCTGGGATGGGGGATGGCCACCCCGGCCACGTCGCGCACGAGTGATTCGAAGCGGCTCACGCTGTGCTCCCAGTCGAACAGGCTCGCCCAGGTGATACCGGCCTTGCCCATTTCCGTCCGCCGTACCCGGTCGGCGAGCAGCCCTTCCACCTGTGCGGTGAAGTCGGCGAAGTCGTCGGCCAGCAGCCCGGTCTTGCCCTCCACAATGGATTCGGCCACCCCACCCGCCGCCCGGTAGGCCACCGACGGCACACCGTGCGCGGCGGCCTCCATGATGACGATTCCCCAGCCTTCCTTGACCGACGGGCACAGGTGCAGCCAGGACCGTTCCAGGATCTCGTGCTTCTCGGCCTCGTCCACCCAGCCGTGCAGCCGCACCCGGTCTTCGACGCCCCGGTCGCGCGCGTGCTTGCGCAGGACCTCTTCCCACGGGCCCTGGCCCACGATCTCCAGCTTCAGCGTCGGCCAGCGCCGGCTCAGTTCCGCGACGACGTCGATCGCGTGCTCGATCCGCTTGTGCGGCACCAGCCTGCTGACCGCGACCAGCGCCGGCTCCGTGCCGCGGACGGCCTTGCCGCGCGGGGGAGTGTCCAACCCGTTGGGCACCACGGTGATCCGCGAGCCTTCGACACCGAGCCCGGCCAGCTCGCCCTTGGTGATCTCGGAAACCGTGACGTAGCGGCAGTGCCGGAACAGCCACGGCGCCAGCCGCGACTCGATCCACCAGCCGATGCGGCCCAGTGTCTCGCCGAGCGCGCTGATCCACTGTTCCTTGTGGACGTGGTGCACCAGCACGAGAACCGGACAGCCCGCGACGAGCCTGGCGAAGAACGGCATCCCGTTCTGGACGTCGACGACGAGGTCGGCGTGCGCCTTCCGGATCGCCCGGAGCGCGTGGAGGTAGACACCGAACTTGTTGCCACGGCGGCGATAGCGGACCCCGTCGCGCCATTCGCCCGCGTTCGCGCCCGGGTACGCGGCGCACTGGATTTCGACCCGGTATCCGGCTTTGGCGAGCCCCTCGGCCATCCGCTCGACGTACCGCTCGGAGCCGCCGCCCTCCGGATGCCCGGTGTCGCGCCAGTTGACGAGCAGCACACGTGGCCGTTCCATCGTGGTTCTCCCAACCTGTTAGCGACAATGCTAGGTTACCGGTGCGTACACGGTAGAGGAATCATTCTCGGAAAGCGATGGTTCGATGGTCGGTAATCGGTCGGTGACCCCAGCAACGATGCCTCATCGCGCCACTTTGCGCAGATCGGTGACGTTGTTCCGCGCCTTTCTCACCGAGCAGACGGATCCGGACGGTTTCTACTCGGTGCTCGCCGAAGACTCGGTCCGGCAAGTGGCGCAGCACACTCCGTTGAACGGCCGAACCATCGTCGACGTCGGTGGCGGGCCTGGCTATTTCTCAGACGCGTTCCGTGCCGCCGGAGCCACGTATCTCGGCATAGACCCCGACGTCGGAGAGCTGACGGCGCGAGGAGAGCCCGGGGAGAACATGGTCCGCGGCAGCGGCACGAAACTGCCGGTGCGCACCGCGTCCGTTGACGTCTGCTATTCGTCGAACGTCCTCGAACACGTTTCCGAACCCGAAACCATGCTGGCCGAGATGTGCCGGGTGACCAAACCGGGCGGCACGGTTTTCGCCTCGTTCACGCCGTGGTATTCACCGTGGGGTGGCCACGAGACCGCGCCGTGGCATTTCCTCGGCGGTCACTACGCCCGGCGCCGGTATCTCGAAAAGAACGGCAAGGAGCCGAAGAACAAATTCGGGGAGAGTCTTTTCGCCTTTTCCGCCGGCGCGGCCATCCGGTGGGGGAAGGCCGCGCCGCTCGCCGATCTCCAGGAGGTCTACCCGCGCTACCATCCCTCCTGGGCCCAGTGGATCGCGCACGTCCCCGGTATCCGGGAGGTCGCGTCGTGGAATCTGGTGATGGTGCTGCGCAAGCGTCAGTGACGCGAGGGGGCGGGGCGGCGCTTCACCAGCAGGAAGACCCCGAGCGCGAGGAAGGCCGCGCCGCCGATCCCGAGCACGATCGGCCCGGTGCTCCCGATGAAGTCCAGCTTGCCCTTGTTCTCGTCCACCTGCTTGATCATCGCGTCGACGGTCGCGTCGGTGAAGGCCAGTGTGCCGTCGAAGACGACCGTGGGCGTGGGATTCGCGGCCGACCGCAATTCCTGGTGCGACCGCTGTTCCTGCTTGACCTGGATCCCCGTCACCGGCTCGATCCAGCTCGTGATGGTGCCCTGGTAGAACTGGCCCGTCTCGACGGAGTCACCGGTGGCGCCGATGAGCGAACCCGGCACCTTCTTCATGGAGATCTTCGTGGCGGGGATCTCCTGGACGAACTTGTAGACCTCGACGCCCTTGATGTCCTCGACGCCCTTGAACCGAGCCTGGACGGCGCGGCCGGTGTTGTCGTCGTAGACCTGGTAGTCCTTCTGTTCGGTGCCGAAGGGGAACTTGAAGTTCAGGCCGGGCTGCGGCTTGTACTCCTGGATCTCCTCGGGCTTCTCACCCTCTTTTTCGGGCTTCTCCTTGAGTTTGGTGACGAAGCTGCTGTTGGCCGAGCACTTCGCCTCCTGGTCGCCGCCCGGCGGGACGTAGCCCTCCGCGGTGCGGCGGTCGAAGCAGACCTGCCGTTTGCTCGCGCTGACCACGGTCTGATCGCTGGTGTCGACCACCGAGACGGCCATCAGCCATACGGCGACGTCCGTGCCCTCGCGCATCTCCGGCGGCGAGAAGTTCGCCACCACGCGGGCGGTCGCCTTCAGCTTGGCGTCGTCACGGATCTCCGTGACGGTCTTGCCGCCTTCGGTCTTCACCGCGAGCACCTTGGACGCGGTGCCTTCGAGAACCGACGTCGATTCCTGGTTCAGGGGCACCTTGGCGAGTTCGGGCTTCACGTAGGTCGGCAGCAACACCGCGCCGGCGACGGCGAACACCCCTAGTGCCAAGAAGATCAGGCTCAACGCTCGACGCAACAGGTCCTCCTGGTGAGACACATTACCCATCGGTAATCAGTCGCCAGATACTGGCTCTTCGGCAGGTCAGCGTCAAAGGTGTGACCGGCGGTCACAGGCACCGCGTGCGACCGGAAGGCGGTACGCGCGCCGCCATTCGGCCCAGGCAGCCAAACATGTTTGTTCCCGGGAACAACGTGAGCGGGACCACCATCGGACGACTTCCGGTGCGTGGAAAGGAACTTTGTGCCGCAGGACCCGAACCATCCCCGCGCGCTGGACATCGGCGCCTACTCGGATTCGATCACCGACGTCGAGCTCCGCGACGCCGTCGCCGACGTCGCCGCGCTGCTTTCGTTGCACGGCAACGTGATCCGTGATCTCGACGCCAGGAGATCACGGTGGCGCCCCGGGCGGCGGTCCCCGCATCCCGACATCGTCCTGTCCGCGGCCGGAAGACGTCCACAGTGGACGAGGTCCGCGAACCCCGAGGTGACGCTGCCGGTCGCCACGACCGCGCGCGGCCGGACCCTCGCGGTGCGGCTCACCGCGCGGCCCGGTCTCGGGCACACGCTGCTGGACCTGGCGAGGATCATCGACGCCGACATGGCGCCGGAGAAAAGGAGCTAGGCGTCGTCCGCCAGGCGGACCGCCTCCAGCGCGACGTAGAGCTCGCCGACGTCGACCGGGTCGGACAGGTCGCGTCTGGTCAGTTCCTGCACGCGGCGCAGCCGGTACCGGACCGTGTTCGGGTGGACGATCAGCCGGTCCGCGGCCTCCTTGGCCGAGCCGTGCCCGGCGAACCACGCGACCAGCGTGTCGAGCAGGACCTGCCGCTCCGGTTTGGGCAGCATCAGGAGCCCGGCCAGCACCGAGCGCAAGACATCGCGCGACATCTCCGGCGCGCTCGCGACCAGCGTGGTGACCGGGGAGTCGCCGAAGACGGCGACCCCGGCGGCGCCGGTGGTCAGCGAGCGGCGGGCGATCCGGGCCCGGTGGACCGCGTCCGGTACTTCGAGGAACCCGTTGAACGGCCTGCTCATCCCCGCTGCCAGCGGCAGGGTTCCGAGCACGTCGCGCAGCCGCCGGACGTCCTCGACGCGGTCGATCACGACGAGGCCGACCTCGGCGGCGGGCCGCCAGGCCGACTTCCAGCGCCGGGCTCGCAGCAGGGCTTCGACGCCGGGCCGTTCGTCCGGCTCGATGGGTTCGGTCACGACGGCGACGAAGGTGCCCGCCGTCGGGAGGTCGAGTTCCTTGGCCGCGTTCTCCAGTTCGGCCTGGGTGGCGAACCGGCCTTGCAGTAGACCGTCCAGCAGGGCGAGCTTCTCGTGGGAGAGTTCGGCGGCGACTTCGCTGTACGCGGTGGTCAGGGCGTCGGAGTAGAGGTCGATGGTCTTCCACACGTTGGAGTTGATCTCCACCGTGCGGGCCGGATTGATGAAACCGGGGCCCGCCAGTTCCAGCAGGCGCTCGTAGACGAAGATCCCGCCGATGCGGAACGCGCGGAGCACGGACGGCAGCGGGATACCCTGCCTGGCCTGGGCCAGCCCGGTCTTGCGGGCCGCGTCGAGCGGGAGCCCCCGGCCCTCGACGAGCGCGGTCAGCGCCCGTTCGAGATTCGCTCGGCAGACCTTGCGCAACTCGTCCGGCGCGGTGCTGTCCACCTGGTGGTAGAACTCGTCCTCGTCGCTGAGGAGCTGGGCCAGGCGGTCACTGAACTCGGGCAGCCGGGTGAGCATCGCCTGCATGAGCACACGCTGCTCCCGGGGTGCGGGAGTAGCGAGAGCTTCGGTGCCCATCCGTCAACTCTAACCCGCATCCGTGGCCGCTTTTTATCACGATGCGACGAAAGGGCGGTTTCAGGAGCTGAGCGCGGTTGACAACCTGCGGAGCGTGTCGCGGGCTTGCCGCAGCTCATCGGGGGTGACACCGCTGTCGTCGAGCACGTCGCGACGCCGGGATTCGCTCGCGTCCCACAGCCGCTCCAGCAGTCGTGAACCCTCGGGCGTGATGGCGTACAGGGGCGAGCGGCGATGGGCGGGATTCGGCTCCGCGCGAAGCTGGCCGGCCTCGGTGAGGTCGTCCGCGACGCGTTGCACGGCTTGGCGGACCTGGCCGAGCCGCTGGGCGATGGCGGGGACGGCGAGCGGTTCTTCGGACACGGTGCTGAGCACGTGCCAGCGGGCGACCGTGGTGCCCAGCCCGGCGGCCTCCCGCTCGCTGATCCGCCGGCTCAGCCCCGCCAGTTCGTAGACGTCGGCGATCAGCAGCCGGTAGTCGCGGACGAGGTCGGTCATATTTGACAGCATACTGTCAAATTGTCATCCTGGCCGTATGGACGTCACGGAACGGATCGCCGCCGTCTTCACCGCTCCGGGACCGCGTCCCGAACTCGCCGGACGGCTGGGCGTGTTCGAGCCGCTGATCGGCAGCTGGGATCTCGTGGTGCACAACCACGCCGAGGACGGGACCGCCCGAACCGTCGACGGGGAATGGCATTTCGGCTGGGCGCTCGACGGCCGCGCGCTGGCCGACGTGTGGATCAGCCCCGCCCGGGCGAGCCGGGGTGACGGGGTGGACGGGGAGTGGGGGATGAGCCTGCGCTTCTACGACGAGAAGATCGACGCGTTCCGGTCGACCTGGCTCGGCCCCGGCAACGGCTGGGTGATCCCGTTCCTCGGCAAGCCGACGGAGGACGGCTTCGAGATCGAGGCCGACACCGACGGTGTCCGGCGCCGGTGGATCTTCTCCGAGCTGACCCGTGAGAGTTTCTCCTGGCGGGCGGAGGAAACGCTGCCGGGCGAGGACCCCTTCGTCCGGCAGCGTTTCGAGGCCACTCGCGCGGTCAGTGGTTGATCTTGAACCACGGCTGGGACCAGCCGAGATAGGTGTAGTTCCACGCGGTCTTGATCTCCGAGATCGTGGTCTCGGTGAAGCTGCCGGGGCCGTGGATGTCGTTCGACAGGAACTTGCCGCCGCCGATGGAGATCATCGTGTGCCCGGTGCCGCCGTTGCTGAAGAACGCGAGCCCGCCCGCGGGGACCTGGGTGTCACCGGGGTGCTTGTACGAACCCGGGATCTGCGTCCAGTGCACGTAGGCGGTTTCCGAACCGCTCGCGGTCCAGCCGTAGGCCCACGAGTTGATCCGGTCGCACCAACGGTAGTAGTTGGGGTCGTTGTTCGTGTGCACATGCGCCTTCGCCCACGCGACGGCTTCGGCGCAGGTCCGCGGGTTGCCGGTGCCCGCGGTGGAGCACGAAAGGGTGCTGCCGGCGCAGTTCGGGGCGACACGGCCGTCCGAACCGGTGTAGACGTAGGCGTCGCTGATGTAGCCGCCCTTCGACGGCACGTAGTCCCAGATGTCGGTGGTGCCGTACTTCCCGGTCACCGTCGAGCCGTTCGTCTGGCAGTCGATCGTGACGGCGGTGCCGCTCGCGACGGTGCCGACGGAACTCGCGGTGGTGCTCGGGCTCGACCGCACGGTCACCGCCACCCCGGAGTCGGTGTTCACCGTGCCCGTCGCCGCGAGCGCCTCACCCGCGCCGCCGAGCATGATCGCCCCGGCCAGGGCGATCGTGCCCATCGCGCCTCTGGCGATCCTCGATCGGATCTTCATCTCTGTCCTCCAGTGGGTTCCCCGAATAGGGGGACAGGATGGTGGATCCCCGTACAAGGCGCGTACAAGAAGACGATCGTCCGAAGTGGACGGTTCTATACCGGGACGAGCTCCGGTTCGGTGACCGGTCCGATGATCGGGACATCGTTCGCGTACCGGGCGTTCCGCTCGGTGAGGAGCGTCCGAAGCCGCGCCAGCGCGCGGAACTGGGCCGCGCGGACCGCTCCCGCGCTCGGCAGGCCGAGCCGTTCGGCCGTCTCCTCGGCCGAAAGCCCGAACACGAACCGGAGCGCGAGCACCTGCCGGTGTGGCATCGGCAATTTCGCCAGCAGGACACCTGCCTGCAACCGGTGTTCCAGGCGCTCGATCTCGTCCGGGTCGCGGCGGGCCCAGAGCGGCAGTCCGTCGCCGATCTCCGGGACGGAGGCGACCGGTTCGCGGGAGCGGCGCCGGTGCAGATCGGCCACCTTGTGCCCGGCGATCCCGAGGACGAACGCGAGGAACCGGTCCGGGCGGTACCGGTAGCGGGGCAAGGCGATCAAGACCGCCTGCAGCACGTCCTGCGCGCAGTCCTGTGCGTCGCAAGCGCCCGTTCCGGTGCTCCCGAGCCTGCTCGCGCAGTAGCGGAACACGTGCGGGCAAAGGAAACGGACCAATTCCCGGATCGCGTCCGGATCACCGGCCACGGCCGCACGGACCACCCTGCTCTCCGGGTTGGGCAAGCGTCCCGCCGTGGCGGCGGCACGGGAGTCCGCGGGGACCGTCGATGGCGCTACCTCGTCCAAGTCTGCACTCCTGGTTCAGGGGAACTGGCCGCCAAGGTGTGCGCCCGTCATCGGGGACTGGGACTTCGTGCGCGGTGGTCCAGCTTGCCGTTCCGTGCGAGGGATGTCCACACGACGGGCCGGAAGTCATCCGAACCGCGCAATGTCTATTGTGGACACTGGCGGGGCGCCACCTTGAAGCAGGACAGCACCGGGGGATAGGCGGTGGTGTCGGTGCTGAGGAGATCCGACGTCCAGACCAGGCAGTGCGCGAGAACCCGGATCCGCTGGTCGAGATCGGCGTTCTCGCAGGCCTCGCCGATCTGGTCGGCGCAGGTGTCTCGGTCGTCGCGGACGCTGGCGGCGATGGCGCGGACGATCGCGGCCACGCCCGGATCGAGCCGGTCGGGCCGGACCGTCCTGCCCGCGTGATCCCGCAGGCGCAAGGTGAACGGTTCACCGATCCGCAGCGATCGGCGGCGATCCTTGGCCGCCAAGGAGAACGTGTCGACCAGCCGTCCGACGACGTCGCCGAGCGCCGGTGCGCGCCGGGTGGACGAAGCGGTGGACACCAGCGCGGTGGCGAGCCGGTCGGCTTCACCCGATCTGGTGAGCGATAGGAGATCGCGGGCGACGGTGTGCGCGCGTTTGGCAGTGGGTGTCATATCGGGCCCCTCGTTCGGCGTGCCGCCTCCCGATACCCGTCCGAGTGACGGCCAAACCCGAATGGCGGTCGATTGCCGCCGCCGGGGGTGCGGGTTGGGCCGTTCGGCTCAGGCCGATGGGCCGTCCCCGACGCGCAGGTAGCCGCTTACGGCGGCGACCACCTGATCCGCGCGAGACGGCTCGAGGTTCCGCACCCATGCCCGGAGCGCGTCGATGAACCCGGCGAGGTCTCGGTTCACGCCTTGGAGAAGGGCGGGGAGATCCTGACGCCGGATCTCCAGCCGCCGTCCTTCGGGGGACCCCCAGTCCTCGTCGTCCACGTCCGGCCAGAACCGGATGATCTCGCCGTCGAACTCGAACATCGTCCCCGGCCCATGCCCGAGGTCGGGCCCGTTCCCGTCCGGCAGCCCGTGCCAGTCCGGCCAGTCGGTCAGGTCGGCGCAGCAACCTGGAGTCACAGCGATGCCCTCGGCCTCGAGCTGCAGACCGCCGGGGAGGAAGGTGCGCTCGAGCCGCACCAGCTCGTCGAACGCGGTCTTGAGGTCGGGCTGGGTGAGCTCGTCGCTCATGCTGTTCCCGAGCAGGGAGAGCATGACCGCGCCGACGTCGTCGGAGGGCATTTCGCGGTGCAGGGGGATCCACTCGCCGTCGTGGCCGCGAAACGGCCAAAGCTCGAAGGACGAATAGCTGGGCGGCAAGGATTCCACCACCGGAAAGAGCCTGGACATGCTGTGACGATAGGGCCGTGACCCTGTCGGAGCCACGGCTTTTCGTCCTAGCGTGTCAACAGGTCTCGCAGTGCCTTCACCACCTCCGCCGGTGATTCCTCGGCCATGAAGTGCCCCGCCGTGACCGTCCGGTGATCCAGATCGGTCGCCCACGCCTGCCAGAGCGCGACGGCGTCGTAGCCCAGTGCGGCGCCCCAGTCCTGCTGGAGCACGGTGAGCGGCATCGTGAGCCGGTTGCCCGCGGCGCGGTCCGCCTGGTCGTGCTCGACGTCGATGCCCGCCGACGCGCGGTAGTCGGCGACGATCGAGGTCACCGCGTTCCGTGACGCCTCCAGGTACGCGGCCCGGACGTCGGCGGGGATCGCGTCGCCGCGCTGGGTCCACGCGTCGAGGAAGTGACCGAAGAACGCGTCGGGCGCGGCGCCGATCAGCTGTTCGGGCAGTCCGGGCGGCTGGGCCATCAGGTAAAGGTGGAAGCCGACCGCGGCGGTGGTGCCGTGCAGGACCTCCCACATGTCCAGCGTCGGCAGCACGTCGAGGATCGCGAGGTGGCTCACCTTGTCCGCGTGGTCGAGGCCGGCGCGCAGTGCCACCAGCGCACCCCGGTCGTGCCCGGCGAGGGCGAACCGGTCGTGACCGAAGGCCTTCGCGACGGCGACGACGTCGGCCGCCATCGAGCGCTTCGAGTAGGTCTCGCCGGTGTCGGCGGGCTTGTCGCTTTCGCCGTATCCTCGCAGGTCAGGGCAGAGGACGGTGTGATCGGCCGCCAGATCCGCCGCGACGTGCCGCCACATGAGGTGGGTCTCGGGGAAACCGTGCAGCAGCACGATCGGGCTGCCCGTCCCGGCGACGGCGACGTTGAGGGCCACGCCGTCCGCGACGGGCACACGCTGGTAGTCGAATCCGGTGATGCGCATGGGTACCTTCCTGGTCGTTCGGTGATGACCGCCAGCGTCCCCGGCCCGAATCAGCACCCGGTCAGCGGCGACCGAGCGGCCGGGGCACGATGATCACCGTCCGTGAAGCGAGGAGGTGACGATGCGGTTCGGGGTGCTCGGCCCGCTCGTGGCCGAGGACGCGCGGGGCGAGGTCGGGCTCAAGGGGCCGCGGCACCGCGCGGTGCTGGCCAGGCTGCTGATCGCCCGCGGCCGGGTCGTGCCGGTGGAACGGCTGGTCGACGACCTGTGGGAACGCCCTCCCGAGGGCGCGGTCGGCGCGGTCCAGACGTTCGTCGGGGCCTTGCGCCGGGCGCTGGAGCCCGATCGCGCGCCCCGCGAGCCCGCGCGGCTGCTCGTCACGGTCGCCCGCGGCTACGCGCTGCGCGCCGATTCTGTCGACGCGTGGGACTTCGAGGCCGCCGTCGCCGCGGCTCGTGAACTGCTCGACGCCCGCCGGCCGGGCGCGGCACTGTCGCAAGTGGACACCGCGCTCGGGCTCTGGCGTGGTCCCGCGTACGCCGAGTTCGCCGAGGAGGGCTGGGCCGTCGGCGAAGTCTCCCGCTTGACCGAACTCCGTTCGCTGGCGGGAGAACTCCGTGCCGAAGCGCTCCTCGCGCTCGGGCGTGCCGCCGAGGCGATCCCGGAGCTGGAACCGCTGGTCCGTGAACATCCGTTGCGGGAGAACGGTTCCCGGCTGCTGGCGCTCGCGCTTTACCGTTCCGGGCGGCAGGGCGAAGCGCTGGCCGTGTTGCGCACGACGCGCGAACACCTCGCCGCCGAACTCGGCATCGATCCGAGCGCGGGCCTGCGGGATCTGGAGGCCGGCATCCTGGCGCAAGCGCCCAGCCTGGAGCCGTCCGCGCCCAAGATCGCCGAGCGGCCACTTGTCGGGCGCGACGCGGAGTTGGCCGAGCTCGAAGAAGCCGTGACGCGGTCGCGGCTGGTGCTCGTCTCCGGTGACGCCGGGGTGGGGAAGACCGCGCTCGCCGAAGCGTTCTCGGCCCGTCTCGCCGCGCGGGGCTGGACGACGGCCTGGGGAAGCGGTCCCGACGACGAGGGCGCGCCGCCCGCCTACGCCTGGACCCGGATTTTGGCCACGCTCGCCGACGCCGGGTACGGCCCGGCACCGACGGCGGAGCCGGGGACCGAAGATCCACTGGCCGCGCGCTGGCGGTGGCATCGCGCCGTCGCGGCTCATCTGTCCGGTGCCGCACCGCTGCTCCTGGTCCTCGACGACCTGCATTGGGCCGGCGAAGAGACCTTGGCGCTGCTGGCCTCGGTGCTGGCCGAGCCGGTGTCGATCATCGCGACCTATCGCGGCACCGACCCGCCCGCCCGGCTGACGGATTTCCTCGCCAGGGCCGCTCGCCACGAGCCGGCGCGGATCTATCTCGGCGGCCTGCCCGAGACCGAAGTCGCCGGACTGGTCCGCGCCACGACCGGAGAAGTTATCGATCCGGACACCGCCGCGGTGCTCCATCGGCGCACCGGCGGCAACGCGTTCTTCGTCCGTGAACTCGCCCGTCTCCTGGCCGCCGAAGGGGCGGCCGCCTTGGACGCGGTGCCGCCGGGCGTCCGCGACGTCGTCCGCCATCGGGTGGACGCGCTGCCGGACGACGTCGGCGGTGTGGTGCGGCGGGCGGCGGTGATCGGGACGGACGTCGATCTGGACGTTCTCGAAGCCCTGGTGGGGAAAACCGCGCTCGACGCCGCCGAGATCGCGGTCCGGCGCGGATTCCTGACCGAGCGGGCGCCGAGCCGGTTCCGGTTCGCGCACGCGCTCGTGCGGGACACGCTCTACCACGATCTCTCCCGTTCGCGGCGGGCCCGCGAGCACGGCGAGATCGCCGAGGCGCTGGAACAGCTCCGCCCGGACGACGTCGACGCCCTGGCGCACCATTTCCTCCTGTCGGAGGAGCACGACGATCGTGCCGCGCGGTACGCACAGGCCGCCGCCGAACGGGCCGAAAGTCGTTTCGCTTCAACGGAAGCGGCACGGCTCTGGGACGCCGCACTCACCGCGTACGACCGGTCCGGCGCCTCCGACACGGCGAAGCGGCTGGATCTGATCATGGGCAAGGCCCGCGCTGCGGCCGTCGCCGGCGGGCTCGGCCAGTCGCGGAGGCATCGGGCGGAAGCGTTGGAACTGGCGGAAAAGCTGGACGATCCGCTGCTGACCGCGCGGGTGATCGGTGCCTTCGACGTTCCCGCCAGCTGGACCGAAAGCGACGACCGGGAACTCGCTTCCCGGATCGCGGAAGCCGTCGAGCGCACCCTCGCCGCTTTGCCCGCCGAACACAGGGCCGAACGCTGCCGGTTGCTGGCCACTCTCGCCGTCGAGATGCGGAACGCGGGCGGACAGCGGGCTCGCGAGGCGGCCAGGGAAGCCGAGGCGCTCGCCCGTCGGCTGGACGATCCGGCTCTGCTGGCGTTCGCGCTCAACGCCCGGTTCCTGCAGTCCTTCGACCGCGCCGGTCTCGCCCCCGAGCGGGCCGCGATCGGCGCCGAACTGGTCGACCTCGCCGCGCGGCACGGGCTTGTGACGTTCGAGGTGCTCGGGCACCTCGTGCTCTTGCAGGCGAAGAGCGCGCTCGCGGATTTCGCCGCCGCGGACCGGCATGCCGCGGCGGCGGACGAACTCGGCGACCGCTACGGCCTTCCGCTCGTCGGCGTGTTCACCCGGTGGTATCGCGCGATGCGGACCGCGATGACCGGCCCCGGCGGGGAAGCCGCCTATCGCGCCGCGGCGGCGGGTCTCGCGGGAACGGCCATGTCCGGTGTGGACAACGGGATCCTCGCGCTCGCCCTGTACTGCGACCGGATCCAGCGAGGCTTGCCGTCCGAAGCGCTGGAGGACGACTACGGTGCTTACGAAAGCTGGTGCCGCCCGGTGTTCCCGATCCCGGATTCGCCAAGGGATCTGCTGTTCGAGGCCCGCACCTGTCTGCACGCCGTCGTCGCGATCGAACTCGGTGACCGGACGACGATGGAACGCCTGTACGCCGAGCTCCTGCCCGCCGAAGAAGAGATCGCCGGTGCCGGGAGCGGGATGCTCACCCTCCGCCCGGTCGCGTACTACCTCGGCGAGCTGGCCACTGCCCTCGGCCTGCGAGAAGCGGCAGCCGAGCACTATCGGAAGGCGCGGGCCATCGCGGTGCAGGCCGGTTCACCGCACTGGGATTAGCTCACTGCTCCCGCATCGCGCGGCGGATCTCGGCCAGCTTGTCCTTGGCGGCCTTGTCGCGGTCGGCGATCTTCTTGTCGAGTGAAGCGACGTCTTCCTTGCCGCCGAGCCCGGCGAGCTCGGTCGAGCCCAGCGACGTCGTGTAGCGCTGCTCGATCCGGTCCCGCACGTGGTCGAACGAGGGCACGCCGCCCTCGCTGTAATCCGGCTCCGGGACCTCGACGGGCGCGGTCGGGGTCTCTTCGACGATCTCGGCGTCGAGGATTTCCTTGTCCGGTTTGTTCTCGGTCATCGTCCACTCCGTCCTGCGTGCCACGGCACGGCTTCGGTCATCAACCCGAGCATGCCCGAAACCAGCCGCATCTGGTCGACCGTGCGGATGTCGGCTTCGACCAGCCGCGGCGAGCAGACCACGATCGCGAGCGCCTGCGCCCGCGAGAGCGCCACGTTGAGCCGGTTGCGGGAGAGGAGGAAGTCCAGGCCGCGCGGCAGATCGACGG
This sequence comes from Amycolatopsis sp. WAC 04182, assembly GCF_003947465.1. Lineage (NCBI taxonomy): Bacteria > Bacillati > Actinomycetota > Actinomycetes > Pseudonocardiales > Pseudonocardiaceae > Amycolatopsis > Amycolatopsis sp. WAC 04182. The sequence goes on along the minus strand of NZ_QHJJ01000012.1, from coordinate 8,636 downwards.
CCGACGACGAGGTCATGGTGGTGATCACCACCGGCGCCTCCTGCCCCTGGAACCGGTCCACGGTGCCCACCCGGACACCGGGGTGTCCCGCCTGGTCCAGCGCGCGGGCCACGACCCTGGCCTGCAGGTTGTACGGCGCCACGACCAGGATGTCCTCGTCGCCGAGCGGCCGGGGTTCGCCGTGATCGGTCCAGGCGCGGCCGTGGAGTTCGGCGACGAGGGCGGTGACCGCCTCGGCCTCCTCGACCGACCGCGTCGTGTTGCCGTGGTGGTCGACTTCGGCGAGGTACAGGCCCGCCTCGACACCGTCGATCGCCCGCTCGGCGGCCGAGGGATGCGAGTGCAGGCGGCCCGCGTAGGACAGCCGCGACACCGGCGCGCAGACGGCCGGATGCATCCGGCGGGTCTCGTCGAGGAAGTACCCGAGCTCGGCCGGGATGATGTCCGCCTCACCGATCAGATGCCCGAGCGCGGACGCTTCGGCGCCCGCGGGATGCGTTCCCTGCACGACCTGCGGCAACTGCTGCGGATCGCCCAGCAGCAGGAGATTCTTGGCGCACATCGACACCGCGAGCGCGTCGGCGAGGGCGAACTGGCCCGCCTCGTCGATGATCAGCAGGTCGAACGGCTCTTCCCGGATCGCGGTGTTCGCGAACGTCCAGGCCGTCCCGCCGACCAGATGGCCGGTGTCGTGCTCCTCGCGCCATTTCACCAGCGCGGGATTGGTCTTCGGCTGCTCCCACGGCGCGGCCGGATCCGGGGTCCGCTTGGCGCGTTTCGCGCACGGCAGATCCGGCGCGTTCTTGAGCGCGGCGGACAGCACGTTCTCCACGGCCTTGTGACTGGTCGAGGTGACGGCGATCGTCTTGCCCGCGCGCACGAGTTTCGCGATGAGCCTCCCCGCGAGGTACGTCTTGCCCGCGCCGGGCGGGCCCTGGACGGCGAGCGTGGAACCGTCGAGCGCCTCGACGGCCTCGATCACCGTGCTCACCAGGTCCGTGCCGGCGTCGGGCAGGCTTTGGGCGTCGCGCAGCCGCGGCGTCGTACGCCGGAGGAGATCGACGCCGGGATGGGCGGGCAGCGCCGGCAGCGTGTCGACGACGAGGCGCGCAAGATCCGCGACCGCGTCGTCCTTGGGGGAGGGGCGGACCGGGCTCCCGGGCAGCACCGCGACCGGCCGGTCGGCGGTGGTCTCGTCCGGCGGGCAGCTTTCTTCCAGGGTCAGCTCGACGGCGGTGGCCGAGACGACCTTCGCGTCCCGCGCGGCCGCTCCGTACCGCAGACGGACGTCGTCACCGGGGGCGAAGGGATGCGGCCGGTCCGGGTCGCAGCGGAGCGTCAGCGAGCGTTTCGCCTTGCGGACCCGGCCCGATGGCGGCACCCATTCCCCGGCTTCCAGCGAGACCGGGACGGTGCAGGCGTTGTCGGTCTCCAGATCGCCGAGCGGGGCGGCGAGCTGGCGGAAGTACTCCCACCACGCCGGATTCGTCTCGCGGCGGTGGTAGCCGACGGACGCGGCCAGCAGCGCGCGGGCGCGATCCTCGCCGGTGAACTCGGCCGGATCGTCGGGAAGCCCGTCCAGCAGCGGATCGACCAGCGCGGCCAGCTGCGCGGCGCGTTCGGCGCGTTTCTGGGCGGCGACGTCCTCCTCGGTCTGCCGGAGCAGAGCGTCCACATCGGACTCTTCGGCCGGCTCGGCGAGCGGGATCCCTTCGTCCACGCGGACTTTGTGAAGGAACTCGAAGAGCCGCAGCGTCGAGACGCAGTCGTATTCGTTGTAGTCGCTGATCCCGCGCAGCACTTCGTCCGCGTGCTCGGTCTCGCCGGAGGCGGTGAGCGTCAAGTACTCCTCGTAGGCCTCGATGCTCGAAACCGCGGTCTTGACGTCGCCGTCGCGGGCTTCGGGCATGTAGAGCGGTTCGAGGTACTTGATGGAGTACGACCGCTGCGAAACCCGGAGTGCCTTGCGCACCACGGAATACAGGTCCACCAGGCCGCCGCTGCGCAGCAGATGGTCGACGGCGTCCTCGCGGGTCCCGTGCACGGCGGCGAGCCGCTTGATCGCGGTGACCTCGTACGGGGCGTAGTGATAGACGTGCGAGCCGGGGTGCTCCGCGAGCCTCGCGGTGGCGAAGTCGACGAACTCTTCGAAGGCCCGTTTCTCCTGAGACCGGTTGTGCGCCCAGAACGGCGTGAACTTCGTGCCGTTTTCGGCGGTCACGGCGCCGAAGAGGTATTCGAGCCCTTCGCCCGCCAAGGCGTACGGGTCGCCTTCCATGTCGAAGAAGACGTCGCCGGGCGCTGGCGGCGGGAGTTCGGCCAGCGCGTCCGGATCGATGACCTCGTAGGCGATCTGCCCGGTGGCGTCCTGGCGGACCTGGATCGCGGCCTGGGCGCGCAGTGTGGTGAACGACGTCGTCGAGATGTCGCGCGGCCGGTCTTCCGGTGCGGCGGTCGCGAGCGCGTCGATGGTGCCGAGGCCCGCGGCGACGAGTTTGCGCCGCTGGTCGCCGCGCATTCCCGCGACCAGTGAGAGGTCGCGATCGGCCTCGCGGGCGCTCGCGCAGTGCGCGGCGTAGGAGCAGCCGCCGCACGCGGGCCGCTCGTCGGCCCACAGCGGGACCGGCAGGGTCGGCGGCCGGTCCCGCAGCCGGGCGCGGAGCCGGTCGACCAACGGGAGGAAGTCGTCGACGCGGAACGAACGCGTGCTGTGATCGCCCAGCAGCAGATGCATCCGCGGACCGGCGGGCCAGCCCGCTCTGCGCAGCGCGTCGGCGTACGCGGTCAACTGGACGACCGCCGCGGGCTTCGCGTGCCTGGCCAGCTTCGTGTCGTAGACCTCGTAGCGGCCTTCGTCGTCCCGCATCAGGAAGTCGGCGCGGCCGGAGAACTCGCCGTCGTGGAAGACCGCCTGGTAGATCACCGGCGCACCGGCCCGAAGCGCCTCTTCGGTGGCCTTCGCGGCGACGACCGGGTCGCGTTCGTCGATCTCGACGACGGCGCTCCGCTCGCCTCGCAGCTTGTCCAGCGTCGCGGCCTCGTGCGCGCGCCCGTGCGTGACCGCCAGCTGATCCGGCCCGGAGCCCGGCCGCGGCGCTCCCGGGAGGCCGGCGGCCAGCGCCTGGTTCAGGAGGCTGCGGTGCTCGCATTCGAGCAGGTCGGCGAGATCGGACGGGGTGTACATCGCCCGGGAGTCTCGCACGGACTCCCGGATGGACGGTCCCGGCGCGCCGGAGTCAGCCGGAGGTGTGGTCGAACTTCAGATGTGAGGTGATCCGGTAGCGGTCACCCCGGTAGATCGAGCGGGTGTACTCGATCACGCGGCCACCCGCGTCGCGCGTGGTGCGCTCGAACAGCAGCGCGGGTGAGTGCTGCGGGACGCCGAGCAGGCCGGATTCGTCGGCGTCGGTGACGGTCGGCTCGATGATCTGCACGGCCGTCGCGGGAACGACCTCGTACCGGGAGCGGAGCAGTTCGTAGAACGAACCGGACTCGAACCCCGCGGCCGTGATGTCCGGCACGAGGTCGCGGGGGACCAGGATCCGTTCGATCGCCATCGGCGCGTCTTCGACCACGCGGACGCGGGTGACGGCCACGAGCGTGTGACCGGGGGAGACCTCGAGCCGTTTGCCCAGCCGGGCGCCCGCCGGTGTGGTGGCGAAGTCGATCACCCGGCTGGTCCAGTGACCCTCGGCGGGCGGGGCGAACTGTTCGCCGCCGGTGGCGGGCACGAGGTCCTGGGAGATCTTGCGCGGCGCGGTGAAGGTGCCGCGGCCGTGCTCGCGGACCACGAGACCGTCTCGCTCCAGCTCGTCGATCGCGGCCCGCAAGGTGGGGCGCGAGACGCCGATTTCACTGCTCAGCGCGCGTTCCGAAGGCAGGACTTCGCCCGGCTGCCGCCGCTCGATGAGCTGGCGTAGCCGGTCCTTGACCTCTGTTCGCCGCATGACCACAGCCTACCCAGTGGTCGGCGTGAATTGGCTGGTGGACAAGTTGTCTAGACCTATTGACTTTACCACTTCCGGGGGAGACGGTGAAAGAAACTGACCAGTGGTAAGGAGACGACGATGTCGACCTCAGGGAAGTTTCGCGTTGCCGCCGTCGCGGCGTTGTCGGTCGCCGCACTGGCGGTGGCGCCGGGTGCCGCGGCCGGAGCGGCCGCTTGCGGGGCACTGTTCGACGATTTCCACTACGGCTCGCACACCGACGGACTCCTCGCCCAGCACGGCTGGCAGGTGCGATCCGGCGCCGGCGGCCCCGGCGTCGGCGGTGCGCGCTGGGCTCCGGAGGGCATCACCTTCCCGACGTCCGACGGGGACAAGGTGCTGCAACTCGCCTCCGCCACCGACGGCACGCCCGCGGGCACGACGCAAACCGAGATCATGCAACCCGACCGGCGGTTCTTCGAAGGGACCTACGCGGCCCGGATCCGCTTCTCCGACGCGCCGGTGTCGGGCCCGGACGGTGACCGGATCAACCAGACGTTCTTCACCATCAGCCCGCTCCGCCACGACAACGACCCGATCTACAGCGAACTGGACTTCTCGGAGTACCTGCCCAACGGCGGCTGGGGCGAGACGGGGCCGACGAACTTCCAGACCAGCTGGCATACGTACACGCCGGATCCGTGGTACGCCGAGAACAAGAGCGACAGCCAGCGCCGCAGCATCGACGGCTGGCATTCCGTCGCCGCGACCGTGTCCGACGGCCACGTGCGGTACTACATCGACGGCGCCCTCGTGGCCGACCATGACCGCAGTGGGCCGTTCGACGTGTACCCGCGGCAGAACATGTCCTTGAATTTCAACCAGTGGTTCATCGACCTCACGCAGCACAGCGGCGGCACGAGCACCTACCTCGAACAGGTCGACTGGGTCTACTACGCGAAAAACGAGGTCCTGACGCCGCAGGCCGCCGCCGAACGGGCCGCGTCCTATCGGTCCTCGGGCGTGCGGTTCGCCGACGATCTCGGTGGCTGTTAGATAGGAGCCGTGGATCGGCTGACTGAGCGTTTCGAGGAACACCGGACCAGGCTGCGGGCGGTGGCGTACCGGATGCTGGGTTCGGCCAGTGAGGCCGAAGACGCCGTCCAGGAGACCTGGCTGCGGCTCGACCGCGCCGACGCGGGGGAGATCGAGAACCTCGGCGGCTGGCTGACCACGGTGGTGGCGCGGGTGTGCCTGAACGTGCTGCGCTCGCGCGACCACCGTCGGGAAGAACCGCTCGACGACCAGCTCGCCGAATCGGCCGACTCCTCGGCAGACCCCGCCGCCGACGCGGTGCTCGCCGAGTCGGTCGGCCTGGCGATGCTGGTCGTCTTGGACACGCTCGCGCCCGCCGAACGGCTCGCGTTCGTCCTGCACGACATGTTCGCGGTGCCGTTCGACGAAATCGCCCCGCTGATCGACCGCACCCCGGCCGCCGCCCGCCAACTCGCGAGCCGCGCCCGGCGCCGTGTCCAGGGCCGATCCGTCGCGACGGAACCGGACGTCGCACGACGACGCCAGGTCGTCGACGCCTACCTGGCCGCGGCCCGCGGCGGCGACTTCGACGCACTCCTCCAACTCCTGCACCCCGACGTCGTCCTCCACGCCGACAAGGCGGCGGGCCCCTCGCGCGCGCCGATCTTCCTGCGGGGCGCCGACACGGTGGCTCGTGGTGCGGCCGCCGCTTCGGTGCGAGCGGCGGTCACCCAGCTCGCGCTGGTGAACGGTGGCATCGGGCTCGTGATGGCCGACGAAGGACGGCCTTCGGTGGTCCTCGCGTTCGCCTTCGTGGACGGGAAGATCAGCGAGATCGACGTCATCGCGGATCGGGAACGGTTGCAGGGGCTGGACCTGGTGATGGTGGACTGAGCCGGGTTGCGGTTCGGTCGCGAACGAGTACCGATGGCCCGCCCTGTGGCTTGAGTCGTTAACGGTTTCTTGCCGTGGTCCGCCTTCTTTTCAAGGCTCTTCGAGCCAGGACCATGTCGGAGGAACTGCCCGGCGCCACGAAGTGCGGGAGAAGGAGACCTATCGGGACGCGTATTAGCGCGATCGTGATCGAGTGCTCTATTCATCCGCGTTTCGGCGGCTGGCCGGGGTGACTCAAGTCGCCGCGGTCAGTGAGCAATTGGTGCTGCACAACCGGCTCACGCACAGCTTGTCGGCTGCTTCGCGGATGTAGCGGTAGGCGGTGGCCACGCCGATCCCGGAACTGGCGGCGAGGCGTGCGTAGGTATCCCCGCAGCGCAGGTGCGCGAGCATGAGCGTGCTTGGCGGTGCACCGGTAGCCTGCGCCACCGAGTGCTTCGTTCGCGGCGACGCCGTTGCAAGGTTGGGAAGTGCTCACTGCCTGACAGGTGATGGTCTGGGCGCGATACTGGCCTTCATGACTCCAGCGAACCGCCCGGACAAAGTCCGCTTGAGGGCGTTCACCGAGGCCGACCTCACCTTTCTCGACCGCCTCTGCACGGATCCCGATGCGCTCGGCGAGTTCGAGTGGCCCGGATTCGGTGATCCGAGGGCACGCCGCAAGCGATGGGAGATCGACGGGTACATCTCCGCCGAGTCCGCGGCGGTCGCGATCGCGCGGGCCGACGACACGGTTATCGGCATCGCCTCCTGGAAGCCCCGCGGCTTTCCCTCGGGTGTCACCTACGAGATCGGCGTGGGGGTGCTGCCCGAGCATCGTGGACAGGGGGTGGGCACGGTGGCGCAGAGGCTGCTCGTGGACTACCTGTTCGGCCGCACGACCGCGAACAGAATCGAAGCCCTCACCAACGGCGGTAACCTCGGCGAGCAGAAAGCCCTCGAACGCCTGGGGTTCCGCCGGGAAGGGGTCATGCACGGCAGGTCCTTCCAACATGGCGAGTATGTCGATGTGCTCGTCTACGGTCTGCTCCGCTCAGAGCATCGCCCCGGAACGCCATGAGCACTTCTCCCAACCTGTTCAGAGTGAGGTTGGAAAGGGCTCCGTGTCATCTATCGCGATATCGAGTGTGACGACGCGACGAAAGGGACTTTCAAGGACAACAAGGAGGCCCGATGCGCTCGGGCAGTCACCGACTACATCTGCCTGCTCACCGAGGCGCAAGCGGTCGATCTCGGGAAGCGGTTGGCGGGGCGGTCGGAGAGTTCGATGTTCGGCACCTGGTTCAACTGAACGTGGGCATGCCGAGGGGCCCGTCGCCGGTGGGGTCGGCGGGCTCCTCGGGTTCAGTGGTGGTTGTGGCGTGGGGTTTGTAGCGGGTCCAAGTATTGGGGTGGGATGAACTCGGGCCGCCCGTTGGTGATGTGGACTTTCCAGCCGGATTGTCCGTGGATGACCATGTGGTGGTAGCGGCAGAGTAGGCAGAGGTTGTTCAGGTCGGTGTCGCCGAGTTGGCCCCACGGCAAAATATGGTGGGCTTCGCAGTGTTTGGGTCGTCGGTGGCAGCCGGGGAAGGCGCAGCCGTGGTCGCGGAGGTTCAGGGCTCGTCGTTGGGCTGGGGTGACGGACCGGGTGGCGCGGCCGATGTCGAGGGGTTCGCTTTCGGTGCCGAGGACGGCGGGGATGATCTTGGCGTCGCAGGCGAGCATCCGCGCGTGGCGTGCGGTGATCTGAGTGACCCCGTCCACGCGGGCCGACCCGAACCCGGAGGTCAGCGTTTCCAGAGGAATGGTGACCACGATGGTGGTGCGGTCTCCGGAGAGGGTGGGGGCTTTGTCGTTGGTCATGGCGTAATGGATGGCGTCGAACAACGCGTCCCCATTGCGTTCGCCCGGCGTGCGGGGGTCGCGGTTGCCGTCCTCATCGATGGGTCTTCGTTGTCCCCAGGTTTCGAACAGGGCGTTGGCGCGCGCCCCGAATTCGGGGTCGAGGAGGCCGTTGAGCCGCCACCAGCCGTCGTCGCGTTTCCGTAGATGGACCTCCCGCGACGGCGGCTTCAGGTCTTCGTCTTTGGGCTCGTTGCCGTCGGGATCCAAATGCGCCAAGAGTTCGGCGCCGCCGTTGATGATCTGCTGGGGGCCGGCGTGGCGGGCCAGGTTCACCAGGATCTGTTCCGCGCCGGTCCGGTCTTCGGCGGATACGTCGGCGGGGATTTTCTTCAGCACTGCCAGGAGTGGGTCAAGTTGCTGGTGCCCGAGGTCCCCGTCGGCCGCGGCGGCTCCGGCGATCGGCGCGGACGCCGGGGCGGGAGTGCCGTCGAGGTTGCGGCTTTCGTTCAGTGCCAGCGCACGGGTGACGGTGTCGCGGGCTTCTGTGGGGGTGATGCGGGCGGTTTCGGCGAACCAGCCCGCGGTCGAACCATGCCCGAACAACTCCATCGGACCGCGGGACTCGATCTCGGCCAGGAACTGCCCGACCTCGGCCAACGCCTGTCGTGCCACCGACAACCGCTCCACCACGCCGTGCGCGAGCTCGCGCGCACCGGCACGCCACAGCTCTTGTGGCGGTTCGAGGATGCGTTGGCTGGACACCCCCTCGGGCTCAGATGGTCAGTGCACCGGCCGGGGATAATGATCGTTCTGGGTAGCGAGGGGGTGTTTCGTGTCGCGTGGTGTGCCGTTGCGTTCGGTGGAGCGTGAGTTGATCGCGTTCGGGTTGAGGCAGGGGAAGTCGTTTCGGGAGATTGGGGCCTGGATTGGGCGGGATCATTCGGTGGTGTCCCG
>NZ_QHJJ01000011.1:0-161870 GCF_003947465.1 Amycolatopsis sp. WAC 04182 | reverse complement strand
AACTCGATGCCATCGCAGACGAACTCAACGACCGGCCGCGGCAGACGCTGGGCTGGCTTAAGCCGATCGAAGCGTTCAGCAAAGTGTTGCTAGACTAGAGGCGGTGCACTCACCAGTTGAAACCACCAAGAATACCGCAAAAGCCTCGCACAAATGTTCGTAATTTTAAGTCACCATGAATTGGCACGTTTACCACTGAAGGGTGATTTGACAACGACACTCCTTGCGGCCGAGTTTTGCCATGACATCGAGTAAGCGCTTACTCTCAACCCTGCCAACCCCATCGACACCGATCACCGGAACTCAGGGAATCTCCCCGATGCGCTCGCCGAGGACCGAAGCGACAGTGAACCGGACAGGCTCCGGACAAGAAGGAGAACAGCACGCAGTGACTTCACCGGCAGCACAGCTCGAATCAGCACTCGCCGCCACCATCACCGAGAAGACGGCACGCGGCTCGACAGATGTTCTACCGTCCCCACGAGGATGGCATCCCGGCGCCAGGGTCGGGGCCACCGCCGAACACGGAGCACTCCTCGCCTACAACGACGACGGATCCACCGGCATCTGCGTTCTCGAGAACGGCAGGGGCAGGTGGCTGAACCTGCAGTCCGAAGGCCAAGCCCAGGATTTCACCGATCGCCCATATTCGGTCTGGCAGTGGATGCCCGCCTACAACGGCCGGCCCGTCTGGCTACTGGGCGGAATCAGCCCTGAAGCGGCCCGATTGGAACTGGCCGGAAACGACGGCACGGTAGCCGAAGCCGCCATCGTGGACGGCACCTTCGCGGCGGAAATTGCCGTGGACATGGTCAGCCTCCGCAACGCGAAGGGAAGGCTGGAAAGCCACGCACCCGACTCCGACGAAGGCCGTGCGGAGTTCGAGCGACTCCTGGCGGACTCGCGAACGGAAATGACCCAGCTCAAGGTCCGGGTCTACGACAGCGCCGGAGCCCTGCTCTACGACGGCGCGGCGATCGACGCCACCGACTAGAAGAAGCCGTTCGATGGGCTCCACACCAAGGGGCCCATCGAACACCCTTACGAAACCAGCTGTCCCAGCAGCGACCCGGCATCCTCGGCCAGCCTGGTTTCCTCGCCGGCGAGATGATGCAACAACGCCTGCTGGAACAAGCCGTCGAAAGCGGCATAAGCGACCGATCGCGTCACAACCGGCGAAGCATCGGCGAGTTCGGCATAGCGCTCCACGACCCGCCAGATCATCGCCTGCCGCTGCGTGTCGATCTCGAGCACGTCGGCGCGGAACGCGGCCTCGAACAGGCTCTGATTCCGCAGGTCGTACCACAGCCGGTGCATCACGGCGTCCGTCCGCAGCGTGTCCGCCATCGCGACACCGAAGCCCCGTTGGAGTTCCTCGGCCGACTGCGCCATGGCAACCGCTTCGTCGTAGCGGGTCACGCACACTTCTTCGAACTTCCGGACCGCGTAGGTCAGCAGTTCCACCTTGTCGGTGAAGTAGTAGTGCAGCACCCCGTGCGAGAAGTTCGACTTCTGGGCGATCTCCCGCAGGCTCGTCCTGGCGTACCCCAGCTCGGACAGCGCCTGCAGCGCGGACTCCGCCAGTTCCGCCCGTCGCTGGGCGAACTTGTCCACGCTCCGGCGTGCGATCCGCTCGCTCGTCTCGGTCACCACGAGTTCCTGTCAGGTCCGGGAGCCCGCGCCTGCCGCGGGTCCCACAGTCTAGCGTCGCCGAAATCTTGACGACTGTCCAAGAAAATCTTGACGACTGTCCAAAACTGGCTCAGGATGTGACCCACGCCGCAACCGCGGACCGTCTCAAGGAGGAGAAGTCCATGGGTTCGTACGACCTTTCGGGCCGAAAAGCCCTGGTCACGGGTGGAGCGCAGGGCCTGGGAGCCGGTATGGCCGAAGCGCTGGCCTTGGCGGGCGCCTCGGTGGTCATCGGCGACGTCCAGGAGGATCTCGGGCGCGCCACCGCCGACCAGATCAAGCAGAAAGGCGCCAACGCGGGCTTCGTCCGGCTGGACGTCACCGACGAACAGAGCTGGGAGCAGGCGGTCGCCGCGGTCATCGGCGAGCTCGGCGGGCTGGACATCGTGGTGAACAACGCCGGCGTCGAGATCACCGGGCTCGTCGCCGATCTGGACCCCGCCGACGTGCGCAAGATGCTCGACGTCAACGTGCTCGGCACCGCCCTCGGCGTGAAGCACGCCTTCCGCGCGATGCGGCCCGGCGGACCCGCGGGCACCGGCGGCGCCGTCGTGAACATCGCCTCGGTCGCCGCGACCATCGCCTTCCCCGGGATCGCGGGCTATTCGGCAACGAAATCGGCGGTCGACCGGCTGACCAGGGTCGCCGCGATGGAGGCCGGGAAACTCGGCTACGGCGTCCGCGTCAACTGCGTCTACCCCGGCCTCGTCCCCACCCAGATGGGCAATCAGCTCGCGCAGGACGTCGTCGAGGTCGGCCTGTTCCCCAGCGTCGAAGAGGCCATCGGCGCCGTCATCGCGCAGACCCCGGCCGGACGGCTCGGCGAGGTCTCGGACATGGCCGACGCCGTCGTGTTCCTCGCCTCCGACGCGGCACGTTTCATCACCGGGGCCGGGCTTCCGGTCGACGGCGGAATGGGCATGTGACCAGCATTCACCGAAAGGAATCACCATGAGCAGCCCCAAGCCCGTCGTGGTCTACGGCGCCTCCGGCTACACCGGACGGCTGATCTGCGAATACCTGCGCGAGTACAACGTCCCGTTCATCGCCGCCGGCCGGGACAAGGCCCGCATCCAGGAGGCGATCGACCAAGTCCCCGGTCTCGACACCATCGACCACGAGGTCGTCGAGGTCTCGCACGACGTCGAAGCGCTCACCGAACTGTTCCGCGACGCCAAGGTCGTCTGCAACACCGTCGGCCCGTTCAGCGAGTACGGCCACGAGGTCGTCGAAGCCTGCCTGCGCACCGGAACGCACTACCTCGACACGACCGGCGAACAGGATTGGCTGATCGCCGCCGAAGATCGCTACGGCGAGCAGATGGCGGAGAAGGGCCTCCTGCTCTCCCCCGGCATCGCGCAGATGTACACCACCGGCGAGATCGCGGCGAACCTCTGCCTGGAGACCCCGGGACTGGACACCTTGGACATCCTGGTGTTCTGGAAGGGGTATCCCACGGTCGCTTCGACGAAGACCATCCTCGTCAACGCCGCGCTGTCCGCCGCGTACTACCTCGAGCAGAACGAGTACCGGCCGTGGCCCGCGGACGGCGGTTTGCAGGACGTCACCGTGCCCGGCCATCACGAGACCGGCCTGGCTTTGCCCTGGGGCGGCACGTCGCATCCGGTCTGGTTCAAGAACGACGCCCGCGTGGCGAATGTCAAGGCCGTTGGCGGCGTCTTCGATCGCGCGCTCATGCAGGGTGTGCCGCAGATCGTCGCGGCCGTGCTGGAGCAGGTGAAAGATCTGCCGCTGGACGAAAAGATGCGTGTGCTGGCGGAGCAGGCCGCCGCGGTGCGCGACGAGATGCCGCCGCGGGAGAACCAGCGGCTCAACACGTCACTCGATTCGGTGCACGCGTCGGGACCGCTGGGCCGCGCGCACTGCGTCATCCACGGCACCTGCAACTACAAGCAGACCGGGCTGATGCAGGCTTACGGCGCCTACTCGCTGCTGCAGCAGCCGCCGAAACGGGTCGGTTTCGCTTCCGGCTGCCAGGCTTTCGGCCACCGCGAACTGCTCGGCGTGCTACGAAGCTTCGGGCTGGTTTCGAAGCCGGTCCTGACCGTCCACGACTGACCGGGAGGGACGAGCGCGTGCGACTGACCGACTACCTCGACAAGGGCGCTTCACTCGATCCGGCGGCGCCCTGCCTCACCATGGGCGACACGTCCCTCAGCTACGGCGAAGTGCGGGAACTGTCGTGGCGGGTGGGGCGGGCGCTGGCCCGGTCCGGTGTCAAGCCCGGCGACAAGGTGGCGATCCTGTCCGGGAACGATCCCCTGTCGTTCGGCTGCGTGTTCGGCATCAGCCGGGCCGGCGCCGTGTGGTGCCCGGTCAACCCGCGCAACGAGGCCGCCGAGAACAGGGAACTGCTCGACCTGTTCGACTGCACCTGCCTGCTGGTGCAGGAGTCTTTCGCACCGCTCGTCTCCCGGATGCTCCCCGACCTGCCGAAACTGTCCACAGTGGTCTGTCTCGACGGTTCGTTGCCCGGCGCCGTCCCGTTTTCCGACTGGCTCGACAGCGGCGAGCCTTGGGAGGAGACCCCGCCGGACGACATGGTCCTGCTCGTCGGCACCGGCGGCACCACCGGCCGTCCCAAGGCGGTGATGCTCAGCGGCGCCAACGTCGAGACGATGTCCGCGCTCACGCTGATGAGCTATCCGTTCACCGGGCGGCCGCGGTACCTGGCGCTCGCCCCGCTGACGCACGCGGCGGGCGTGCTCTGTTTCCCGGTCCTGACGCTCGGCGGCGAGATCGTCGTGATGCCGTCGCCGGACCTCGGCGAATTCCTCGCGCTGGTCGAAAGCCGCCGCATCACGCACACCTTCCTGCCGCCGACCCTGATCTACCTCCTGCTCGACAATCCGGCGCTGGACGGCGCCGATCTTTCGTCGCTGCAATGTCTTTGGTACGGCGCCGCGCCGATGTCGGCGACGAAACTCGCCGAAGCGATCACCCGGATCGGCCCTGTCTTCGGGCAGTTGTTCGGCCAAAGCGAAGCGCCCATGATGATCTCCACCCTCGCCCCCGCCGACCACGTCCATCCCGATGGCTCGCTCGCCCTCGAACGGTTCACCTCCGCGGGCAGGCCCACCCCGCTCACCCAGGTCGCGATCATGTCCGAGACGGGTGAACTGCTGCCGCCCGGCGAACGCGGCGAGATCGTCGCCCGCGGTTCGCTGGTGATGCTCGGCTACTACAAGAATCCGGCCGCCACAGCCGAAGCGAGCACGCACGGCTGGCATCACACGGGCGACATCGGCTACCTCGACGACGACCACTACCTCTACATCGTCGACCGCGCCAAGGACATGATCATCACCGGCGGCTTCAACGTCTATTCGGCCGAGGTCGAGCAGGCGCTCATGGCCCATGAAGCGGTGCAGGACTGCGCCGTGATCGGTCTGCCGCACGAGAAATGGGGCGAGCAGATCACCGCCGTGGTCCAGCTCCACACCGGGAAAACGGCGGCGGCGCAAGAACTCCGCGCCGCCGTCAAGGAGCGGCTGGGCAGCGTCAAGACCCCCAAGGAGATCCTGATCTGGCCGGACCTCCCCCGGTCCAAGATCGGCAAGGTACTCAAGACCGAGATCCGGAAAACCTTGCTGGACGACGACTAACGCCGCGCGAGTTCTTCGGCGGTCGGCAGCGGCCACTCGTAGCGTTCCTTGGCGATGCGGAGGTGGACCCACGTCTCCGCGGTCACGACGTCGGGTCTGCCGCTGATCTCTTCGAGCGCCCGGTCGAGGTCGCGGGCGGACTGCGCCGCGATCGTGGCGACGACGTCGAACCGGCCGATGGTCCTGGCCAGGAACTCGGTGTCGTCGCGCGCCGCGAGCGCCGCCGTCACGGAGTCGCCGGCGCCCCGCACGTTGAGGCCGATCCCGCAGACCAGGCCGGCGTCCGGGCGGGCGCGGCTGAGCACCGGCGCGATCCGGATGACGTCGTGCTCCACGAGGAAGCGCACGCGGGTGCGCGTGGCCGACGGCGAAAGCCCGACGTGCTCGGCGATACGCGCGTAACTTTCCCGGCCGTCGGCCTGCAACCGCAGCATGATCGCGAGGTCGCGGTCGTCGAGCCGCAGCCAGGGCGGCAGCGGACGGCCAGGCATGAACAGGCCCTTCACCACGTCCACGTAGACGAGCGTGTTGACCTGCTCCACCTCCGGCAGTCCGCGGATGTCCGCCACCGTGCGGTACAGCTCCGGGGAATCGGGCAACCGCAACTCGGCGACGGTCTGGTACTCCCCGCTCACCGCGGAGACGAACGCCGCGGCCGGCAGTGCCGCGATGGCGTCCGTCGTCGCCTGCGAACGGCCCGACGTGCGGATCGCGAGATGCGCGTACGCGGTCAGGCCGAGGAACTCGGGATGGACCGCCGCGACCACGTTGAGTGAACCGTCGGCCTTCAGCTGCTCCAGCCGTGCCGACACGGCCGCCCGTGACGCCCCGACACGGTGAGCCAGGTCGGCCACGCTCATCCGGCCGTCCGCGCGCAAGGCCGCGACCAACGCGTCGTCCACGGCGGTTCTCCTCTGCTGAATTTCCGACGGGGCCCAGCACCATATCACCGGCTTGAAAGCCCGAACTACAGCCGAGATTGCGCGTTCTGTTCAAGATCACGCGCATATCGATCGTGAACACCGTCCGTGCACGACCGATCTGATTGCGCTCCCGGTTTTCGTCGCTTACCTTCGCCCCACTTCACCGACGAACCCCCTGGAGTCCGCGCGATGCGTCTGTTGCCCCTCGATCGTTCAGTCCTCGACGCGAGAGCGACGATCCTGCTTCCCGACGAGCTGGTGACCGTCGACGACGCCACCGAAGGCGCCGAAGCGGTGCTCGTGTTCGGCGAGGAGATCGCCGCGGTCGGTTCGGTGGACGAGTGCCGCGCCCGCGCCGCGGGCCTCGGCCATCCGGATCCGGAGGTGCGACGGCTGCCGGGCACGCTCCTGCCCGGCTTCATCGATCCGCACGCGCATCCCCTGATGTACGGACAGATGATGACCTGGGTGGACTGCGGTCCCGAGCGCGCGTCGACCATTCCCGAGATCGTCGCGCTGCTGCGTGAGGCGGCCGAGAACACTCCGGCGGGCAGGCCCGTCCGCGGGTACGGCTACGAACACCGCAACCTGGCCGAGAAACGCCACCCCCGCAAGGAGGAGCTCGACGCGGTCGCCGAAGACCGCGAGGTCTACCTCATGAACGCCAGCGGACACGGCGGCGTGGTGAACAGCTTCACGTTGCGGCGCAACGGCGTCACCCGCGACACCCCGGATCCCGACGGCGGCGTGTTCTTCCGTGACGAGCACGGTGAACTCACCGGGGAGCTGTCGGACGCGGCGTGCAACATCCTCACCGGCGTCACCGGGGTGAAGGTCGGGCGGCACGGGCCGAACTTCCACCTGGAGGACGAGCCGGAGGAGCACGCGCGGCAACTGGCCGCCGCGCAGGAGAAGTTCCTCGCCGCGGGGGTGACCGCGATCGGCGACGCCCAGGTGACGCGCCGCGAGTTCGACATGTACCTGCGGCTGGACGAAGCCGGCCTGCTCAAGACGCGCGTCCACATGTACCTGCTGTCGCATCTGCTCGACCAGGCCCTGGAAATGGGGCTGCACGGCGCTTTCGGCACCACTCGGCTCGCGTTCGCGGGGATCAAGTTCTACGCCGACGGCACGCTCGGCGGCTGGACCGCGTACTTCCCGGACGGCTACGTCGGTGACCCGTGCCGCACCGGGCAGCTCTATCACGACCCGAAGGACTACTCCGCGCTGATCGACAAAGCCCACGAAGCCGGGCTCCAGACCGCGACTCACGCCCAGTCCCCCGACGCGATCGCCATGGTGCTCGACGCCATCGAGGACGCGCAGCGGCGGAATCCCCGGCCGGACGCCCGTCACCGTATCGAGCATTGCGGGCTGCCGTCCCCGGAGCAGATCCAGCGCATGGCCGCGCTCGGCGTCCATCCGGTCAACCAGCCGCAGCACTACTACAACTGGGGTGAAGGCGTCACCGACGCCGTCGGCACCCCCGGCGAGCGGTTCAACCCCCTCGGCGAGTTCCAGGCGGCGGGCGTGCCGGTCACGCTGAGCTCGGACGCCCCGGTCGCGGAGCCGAACCCGCTCGAAGCCATCCAGACCGCGGTGACCAGGACGACCCGCCGAGGTCACCGGCTCGGCGGCGACGACCTGCTGATCGACGTGCGGTCAGCGGTCGCCGCGCACACGATCGCCGGTGCCAGGGTGCTCGGCCGGGAGCGCGACCTCGGCTCGATCACCCCCGGCAAACGCGCCGATTTCGTGCTGCTCGGCGAGAATCCCCTCACCTGCGAGCCGGACCGGATCGCCGGTATCCGCGTGGTGGAAACCTGGATCGACGGCGAGGTGGCCCGATGACCGTTCAGACCGGCACCCAGTCGCTCCGCCGAGCCCGCCGGGCCGGGCTCGCGGCTTTCGTCGGCACCACGATCGAGTGGTACGACTTCTACATCTACGCCACCGCGGCGAGCCTCGTCTTCGGCACCGTGTTCTTCCCCGAAACCGGCGACCGGCTGACCGGGGTCGCGGCGGCCTTCGCGACGTACGCCGTCGGCTTCTTCGCCAGGCCGCTCGGCGGCATCGTGTTCGGGCACGTCGGCGACCGGGTCGGGCGCAAGACCGCGCTCGTCGTGACCCTGACGATGATGGGCGCGGCGACCTTCCTCGTCGGCTGCCTGCCCGGCTACGCGCAGATCGGCACGTGGGCGCCCATCCTGCTCGTGGTGCTCAGGTTCGTCCAGGGGCTCGCCGTCGGCGGCGAGTGGGGCGGCGCCGTGCTGATGGCCGTCGAACACGCGCCGCCGGACAAGAAGACCTTCTACGGCGCCTTCGCGCAGGCGGGGAACCCGGCGGGCGCGCTGCTGGCCACCGGTCTGTTCAGTCTCCTGAGCATCGGCGGCACCGAATGGCTCACCACGTGGGGCTGGCGGATCCCGTTCTTCGCGTCCGTGCTGCTCATCGGGGTCGGCCTCATCGTGCGCCTGAAGGTCGAAGAGTCACCGGTCTTCGAAGAAGCCGCCGAGGAAACCGGCGTGCCGATCCTGTACGCCGTCCGGACGAACTGGAAGCCGATCCTGCTGGGCATCTGCGTGCTGCCCGTCGCGGTCGGCGGCTACTACCTCGTCACCACCTTCGCGACGGCGTACGCGACCGATCCGGCCGTCGGTGTCTCCGAATCGCTCGTGCTCAACGCGCTCACCATCGCCGCGTTCGTCGAACTGGTCGTCAGCTTCGGCGCGGCCTGGCTCGGCGATCGCTTCGGCCGGGTGCGGGTGGTCGTGATCGGTCTGATCGGCGTCGCCGTGCTCGCGGCTCCGCAGTTCCTGGTGCTCTCGACCAAGAACGCGGCGCTGATCATCGCGGCGTTCGTGGCGATGCGCCTCGCGATGACGGCGACCTACAGCCCGATCGCGGCGATCCTGTCGCAGATGTTCCGCCCGCGGGCCCGGTACACCAGCATCTCGCTGTCCTACCAGCTGGCAGGCGCGCTCTTCGGCGGCCTGTCGCCGTTGGTGTCGACGCTGCTGTTCCAGGCGACCGGCAGTATCTGGCCGGCGATCGGCCTGCTGATCGGCATGTGCGTGCTGAGCATCGCCTGTGTGCTGGCGGCACCTCAGCACACAGACGACGTTTAGCGGATGCGCAGACGCCGCATGAGTTTCAGCCCGGACAGCATCCCCTCGACGTACTTCTCGTAGGTCTGGCCGCCGCGGGGACCCATGACCTGCTTCTTGAGCACCGCCACGTTCTTCACGTCGGTGTACTTGAGCAGGCCCTGGTCCCCGTGGCGGGCGCCGACGCCGGAGTTCTTGACCCCGCCGGACGGCGTGCCCTTCGAGGCGTACGCGGTGGCGAGGATGTCGTTGATGTTGACGTTGCCGGACTCGATCCGCGCGGCCACGGCGCGCGCGGCGCCGACGTCGGTGCCCCAGACCGAGGCGTTGAGGCCGTACTCGGTGTCGTTGGCGAGGGCGACGGCCTCGTCGATCGTGCGGTACTTGTGCAGTGCGACAACGGGTCCGAAGGTTTCGGTGACGCCGCAGAGCATGTCCTTCGTGACGCCTTCGAGGATCGTCGGCTCGAAGAACGCCGGGCCGAGGTCGGGCCGGGGCTTCCCTCCACAAAGGACGGTCGCGCCCTTGGCGACGGCGTCATCGACGTGGGACTTGACCCGGTTCATGTGGTCGACGGAGACGAGTGAGCCCATGTCCGGCCCGAAGTCGTAGGCGGCGCGGACGTCGAGCGCCTTGGTCTTGGCCACGTACGCGTTCTTGAATTCGTCGTAGCGGGATTCCGGCAGGTAGATCCGCTCGATGTGCATGCAGATCTGCCCGGTGTTGCCGAAAGCGCCGAAGATCGCGCCCTGCACGGTCTCGGCGAAGTCGGCGTCTTCGAGGACGATCATCGGATTCTTGCCGCCGAGTTCGAGACAGCAGCCGATGAGGTTGCGGCCCGCCCGTTCGCCGATCACCCGGCCGGTCGCCGTCGAGCCGGTGAACATCACGTAGTTCGCCTGGTCGATCAGGGTCGGACCGACGTCCGGTCCCTCACCGCACACCACCTGGAACAGGCCCTTCGGCAGCCCGGCCTTCTCCAGCAGCTCGACGCCGTACAGCGGGGAAAGCGCGGTCTTGTTGTCGGGCTTCAGCACCACGGCGTTCCCGGCCATCAACGCCGGGACGGCGTCGGAAATACCGGTGGCGAACGGGAAGTTCCACGGCGCGATGATGCCGACCACGCCCTTGGGCTGGCGGATCTCGGTCGACGTCGTCAAGAACGGGACCGGTCCGCCACGTTTGGTCGGCGCCAGCAGTTTGGCGGCCCGCGTCAGGTAATGGCTCATCACCATTGCCGGATCGCAGGTCTCCTCGATCGCCATCCGCCGGTTCTTGCCGCTCTCGACCTGGATGAGGTCGGTGACGATCGGCGCGTTGTCGACGAACAGCGTGTGCGCCCGTTTGAACACCTCCAGCCGCTGTTTGAGCGGAGTGGCGGCCCACTTCTCCTGCGCGGCGCGCGCGGTGGTGAACGCCTGCTCGATGTCGGCGGGAGTCGATTGGGGCAGCTCGACGAGCACGTCGCCGGTGTAGACCTCGGTGAGCTTCCAGGTCGCGCCGGACGAGCCCGGCACGCGGGCGGCGAGCCGCTGGAGGAACGCGTCGGTCACCGACGCCGGACGGGTGAGCGCGAGCGGTGTGACGGTCATGGCCCTCTTTCCGTCAGTTGTCCGACAGGAGGAGCTGCGCGCCCATCTCGCCGATCATGATGGCGGGCGCGTTGGTGTTGCCGCCGGTGATCGACGGCATGATCGACGCGTCGCAGACCCGGAGGCCGTCGACACCGCGGACCTTGAGATCAGGGCTCACGACCGCGAGTTCGTCGACGCCCATCCGGCAGGTGCCGACACCGTGGTAGACCGACGTCGCGCGGTTCAGGATCGCGTCGCGCAACTCCTGGCCCCGCAGCGACTTGCCCGGGTGGAGTTCTTCCTTGATCGAGCCGTTGAACGCCTTCGACGCGAAGATCTCGCGAACCATCTCCGAGCCTTCGCCGAGCACTTCGAGATCGGACGGGTCGGACAGGTACTGGGGGTCGATGAGCGGCGCCGCCGTGGGATCGGCCGAGGCGAGGCGCAATGTGCCGCGGCTCTTCGGGTAGATCAGCGTGGTCAGCACGGTGAGCGCGGGCCGTTTGTCGACGTCGTGCCGGATCGGCGCGTCCTGGTTCGGCGTCACGTACGCCCACGGCAGGAGGTGCAGCTGGAGATCGGGCACCTCGGCGGCCTGGGAGGTCTTGAGGAAGGCGACCGCCTCGAAGACCGAGTTCGCCAGGAACGTCGTGCCGGGGCGCAGCAGCTCGCTGACGAGGCCGCGCGCGAAGTACGGTGGGGTGCCCCGGTTCTTGCTCGACGACGCGCGGAAGGTCAGCGCGTGGAACATGTGGTCGTGCAGGTTGTCGCCGACCGGCAGGTCCGCGACGACGTCGATGCCGTGCTCCTTGAGGTGCTCGGCGTGGCCGATCCCGGACAACATCAGCAGGTGCGCGGATCCGACGAAACCCGCCGCGAGGATGACCTCCTTGCCCGCGCGCAGCGTTCGCTGTCCCCCGTTCGCGTCGACGACCTCGACGCCGACCGCACGGCCGTTCTCGATGAGCACCTTCTTCGCCAGCACGCCGGACTGGACCTGCAGTGTGGCGGGTGCGAGATGGTGGATGTAGCCGCGTGAGGCGCTGTACCGCAGGCCGTCGGCGGCGTTCTGCTGCATCCGGCTGACGCCCTCTTGGGACTCGGCGTTGTAGTCGTCGAGGATCTCGCAGCCGATCGCCTCCGCGGTCGCCTGGAGGAACTGGAGCGTGCCCTCCTGCGGGGTCTTGTTGCGGGTGACCCGGATCGGCCCGCCCGCGCCGCGGAACTCGGTCTCACCGTCCTCGAAGTCCTCCATCCGCTTGTACGCGGCGTTGACGCTGTCGGCGTCCCAGCCCTTGTTGCCCTCGGCGGCCCAGGAGTCGAAGTTGGCGCGGTTGCCGCGGACGTAGACCATGCCGTTGATGGAGCTGGAGCCGCCGACCACCTTGCCGCGCGGCACCGGCATCCGCCGATCGAGAACATGTTTCTGCGGCACCGAGTAGTAGCCCCAGTCGAAGGGCTTCTTCAGCTGGGGCACCGCGTGCATCGGGCCGACCAGCCCCGGCTTCTTGACGAGCATCTTCTCGTCGCTCTTGCCCGCCTCGAGCACGATCACGCTGGCCCCGGACTCCGCCAGCCTGCCCGCGATCGCGGCACCCGAGCTGCCCGATCCGACGACCACGTAGTCGGCCTCGTCGCCGCGCGCAGCCCTGTTCGCCATGTCCGCTCCTCGGTCCGCCCACCGTGCAGAACTGTAACCTGTTCTAGTTCTGTCACCGTATAGCGAGACCGGCCGGTTCCGCAACGGGCCATCGCTCCCCGGCCGGCCTCCGGGGCTCTCAGCGCAGCGGCTCGAGCGCCTTCGCGAGCGGCTCCAGCACGGCGGGGGTGTGCGGCGGCGGCAGGTAGATGATCGCCAGGTCGAGGCCCACTTCACCGAGGGCTTCGACGTCCGCGGCGACCTTGGCGTAGTCACCGTCCGTGCCGAGCCGGACGTGCGAGGACAAGGTGATCTCGCTCGGATCCCGGCCGATGTCCGCGCAGTGCCGGTGCAGCACCTCGCGCTTGTGCGCGAACTCCTCCGGCGTGCCGCCGACGAAGTTCCAGTGCTGGGCGTACTTCGCGGCCGTGCGCAGGGTCCGCTTCTCGCCGCTGCCGCCGATGCAGATCGGCGGATGCGGCTTCTGCACACCCTTCGGCTCGCAGCGGGCGTCGGTCAGCTGGTAGTGCTCGCCCTGGAACGTGGTGGTCTCCTGGGTCAGCAGTCCGACGAGCACCTCGCAGGCTTCCTCGAACCGGTCACTGCGTGCCTTGATGGTGCCGAGTTCCATGCCGTACGCGCCGGATTCCTCCTCGTTCCAGCCCGCGCCGACACCGATCTCCAGTCGTCCGCCGGAAACGATGTCCAGTGTCGCGGCCATGTTCGCGAGCAGCGCGGGGTGGCGATAGTGGATCCCGCTGACCAGCGTGCCCAGCCGGAGCCGTTTCGTGGCCTGCGCGAGCGCGGTGAGGGTGACCCACCCTTCCAGGCACGGACCGGTCGAATCCGAGAAAATGGGATAGAAGTGATCGAAGGTCCAGCCCGATTCGAAGAGTTCGATCTCGTCGGCGGCCTGCCAGACGGCGAGCATGTCGGACCAAACGGTGTCCTGCGGCGAAGTCTTGATGGCGAATCGCATGATCTTGATCGTAAACCTGGAGTTCCTCCAGTCGCGCGGACTTGATTTCAGCCGGCGATACCGCGGCGAAGGTAGTCGTCGGCGTCCACTCCGGACTCGACGAGCAAAGCTCGCGTGTGTTCGCCCAGCGCCGGGACGTCGCCCATGCACGCCTCGAAATCGTCGAACGTCACCGGCGGCAGCAAAGCGTCGATCCTGGCGAATTCGGTGCCGACCTTGCGCCAGCGATCACGGGCCCGCAGCTGGGGATGATCGGCGACCTGGCCGACGTCCTTGAGCTGGGCGGCGGGAACCCCGGCCGCGGCCAGCCGTTCGTCGAGTTCGCTGTTGGACCATCGCGAAGTCCTGGCCGCGACGGCGGCGTCGCATTCCGCGCGATGGGCCACGCGTTGCACGTTCGTGGTGAAGCGAGGGTCGTCGGCGAGTTCGGGCGCATCGAGGACATCGGTGACGAGAGTGCGCCAGCCGGTGTCGTTCTGGACACCGATCAGCATCTGGCCGTCGCGCGTGGGAAAAGCGTCGTACGGCGCGATCGAACTGTGGCTCAGGCCCATCCGCTCGGGCTCGGTTCCGGCGTACATCCGGGTGTTGAGCGCGTAGCCCATCCATTCGACGGTGGCCTCCAGCATGGAGACCTCGATCGTCGCGCCCTCACCGGTACGCCAGCGGCGCAGCAACGCCGCCAAAACCGCCTGCGCGCAATACATCCCGGACGCGATGTCCGCGGTCGGGATCCCGGTCTTCGCCGGCGCGTCCGGGGTACCGGTGATCGCGATGAGCCCGGCCTCGGCCTGGATCAGCATGTCGTAGGCCTTGCGCTGCTCCATCGGCCCGCCCGCCCCGAATCCGGACAGGTTCACCACGACCAGCTCCGGGTGATCCGCCCGCGGATCACCGAAACCGAGCCGCTCCGCCGCGCCGGGCGCGAGGTTCTGGACGAACACGTCGGCCTTCGCGACCAGCCGCCGGACGACGTCACGGCCTTCGGCGGTCTTGAGGTCGACGGCGAGCGACTCCTTGCCCCGGTTGAGCCAGACGAAATGCGCGCCGCTGCCGTGTACGGCATGGTCGTAGGCGCGGGCGAAATCCCCGCCGTCGACGCGTTCGACCTTGATCACCCGCGCGCCGAGATCGGCGAGGTTGCGCGTGGCCAGCGGGGCGGCGACGGCCTGCTCGATGGCGACGACGGTGACCCCGTCGAGTGGCCTGGTCATGCCTTCTTCTTCTCGGCCCGCACCAGGCCACCGCCGATGATCAGCCGCTGGATCTCGCTCGTGCCCTCGTACAGCCGCATCAACCGGACGTCACGGTAGATGCGCTCGACCGCGACCTCGCGCATGTAGCCGCTGCCTCCGTGCACCTGCACCGCGAGGTCCGCGGCCTTCCCCGCCATCTCGGTGCAGAACAGCTTCGCGGCCGACGGCGCGATCCGCCGGTCCTCTCCCGTCACATACAACCGGGCGGCCTCCCGAGCGAGCGCCCGGCCGGCGAGCACACCGGTCTGCTGATCGGCGAGCATCGCCTGCACCAGCTGGAAATCCCCGATCGGCGTCCCGCCCTGGGTCGCCGTCGCGGCATACGAGACCGACTCGTCGAGTGCCCGCTGCGCCGTCCCCACCGCCAGGCCCGCCATATGGATCCGGCCGCGCGCAAGCGACGTCATCGCCGCCTTGTACCCGACCTCCCCGTCCCCGCCGACCAGTGCCTCCGGCCCGACACGGACCTGCGAGAACGTCACGTCCGCGGTACGCGAACCCTCCTGCCCCATCTTCGCGTCCTTCGCCCCGACCGTGATGCCCGGCGCGTCCGCGGGCACCAGGAACACCGCGATGCCGTCGCCCAGGCGCGCGAAAACCACGAGCAACCCCGCCTCGGTGGCGTTGGTGATGAACTGCTTGCCGCCGTCGATCACCCAGCCGTCGCCGTCCGGCTTCGCGCTGGTCCGCAGACCGGCCGGATCCGATCCGGCGCCCGGCTCGGTCAGCGCGAACGACGCGACGACCTCACCCGACGCGATACCCGGCAACCACCGCGCCCGCTGCTCGTCCGTGCCGAACCCGACCAGCACCTGCCCGGCGATCCCGTTGTTCGTCCCGAACATCGACCGCAACGCCAAGGACGTGTAACCCAGCGTCATCGCCACCTCGACGTCTTGCACCAGATCGAGGCCGAGCCCGCCCCACTCCTGCGGGATCGCGTACCCGAACAAGCCCATCTCCGCGGCCTGCGCGCGCAGATCGGCCGGGATGGCGTCCGTGCTCATGATCTCCAGCTCGCGGGGCATCACGCGGGTGCGGACGAAGTCGTCGATCTGGCCGAGAACGTCCGCGAAAACGTCGTCGGGGACGTCGGGGTTGCCGGTGTACATGCCCTCACTATCGATCACCGGCCGGACTCCGGTCCACCTCCCCGAGTGGATCCGGCCGTGAGGCCTATCGGAGATCTCGATCTTCGGCCTAGCGTCGTTCCCATGCGTACACGTACCGCTTTCCTCGCCATGGCCAGTGCCGTCGCCCTGTGCTTCACGATTCCCGCGACGGCCTCCGCCGCCGAAGGCGAATTCACCTACCGCTATTACGACGAGAACGAAGAGCTCCAGATCGGCACCCTGGTGGACCCGCCGAGCGGCGAATGTATAGAGATTCCCGAAATAGCCGACTGGGACGTCGACGCGTTCCGTCCGCGCAACGACACCGACTCCACGGCGGTGGTGTTCTTGGACGACGACTGCAAGAGCGACTCCTACTTTTCGCTTCGCCCCTTCGGCGGCCGAGGCTCGGACAGGCTCCTCCTGCGCTCGGTCCTCTTCAGTTAGGCCGAGCGGACCTCGACACTGCACCCCTCGCGGCGAAGGATGAGTCCCGGGGGTGGTCGTGATGGCCCGACGTGGTCTTGTTTTCCTGGCCCTGCTGACGATCTTTCTGGGGCTGCTGGTTCCGCGCGCCACGGCCGCCGTCCCGGTCACCAGGTACGAGGGCTCACTCGAAGGCGCGCGCTATCTGGTGCTGGTGCCGGAAAACTGGAACGGCACGCTCATACTGTGGAGTCACGGGATGTACTCCCTGGCGTTTCCGGAGCCGGACCGGATCGCGCTGACCTCACAGCCCACAACGGAGTCCTATCTGCTGGAGCAGGGGTACGCGCTGGCCGCGTCCCAGTACCGGACCGTGCGCGGCTGGTCGATCGAAGAGGCGCTGACCGACCAGACCCGGTTGCACGACTGGTTCTCCCGCACCGTCGGTCCGGCGCGCCGGACCATCGCGGCGGGCGAATCGATCGGGGCGATCACCGCGACCCTGCTCGCCGAGCGGAACCCGCACCGGTTCACCGGTTTGATGACCTTCTGCGGCAACCTCGCCGGCGGGGCCGCGCACTGGAACTCCGGTCTCGATCTCGGATACGCGCTGAACACGCTGCTCGACGCGCGGCTGGAACTGGTGCGGATCACCGATCCCGCGGCCAACGTGGGCCGGTTCACCAACGCGGTGCAAGCCGCCACCGCGAACCCTCAAGGCCAAGCCCGGCTCGCCCTGGCGAACGCGCTGGCCGAAATCCCCGGCTGGTTCGACGCCACCCGGCCCCGGCCGACGGCTGTCGCCGATCAGGTCTTCTGGCAAGGCGTCTGGGATCGCTTCTATCGCGCCGGCGCGTTCGGCATCGACAGAGTCGCGTTGGAAGAGCGCGCAGGCGGCAACCCGAGCTGGAACGTGGGCGTCGACTACCGGCGGATCCTCGCGAAGGCAGGCGAGCGGCCGCTGGTCGAACGGGCCTACGCGGAGGCAGGGCTCGATCTCGACGTCGACCTCGAAAGGCTGGCGAAGGCGCCGCGAGTCACGCCCGATCCGGCCGCGGCAGGCTATCTGGCGAAGTTCGGGCTGCCGCTGGGAGGCACGCCGGTCCCGGTGCTGACCATGCACACCGTCGCGGACGGCACCGCGCCGGCGGCGCACGAACGCGCCTACGCCGAGCGAGTCGGGCCGGGCGGCGATCTCCGGCAGCTGTTCGTGAACCGCGCTGGTCACTGTGTGTTCACCGCGTCCGAGGAGATCACCGCCCTGCGCACGCTGGAGCGGCGGCTGGACGCCGGAAACTGGCCGTCGAGCGGGCCTGCCGCGCTGAACGCCGAAGCGGGCAAGCTCGCGCCGGAACACCAGACGATCTTCGACGCCGTCGGCGAAGCCCGGGTGACGACCACACCAGCGTTCGCACGGCACTCCCCTCCCCCGTATCCGAGGGTCCTGCCGTTCTAGGGACCGGTGAGGATCGTCAGCCCGTAGGCCGACAGGACGCGGTTGACCGGGTAGAAGTAGGTCGTGCCGCCGCTGGAGCAGTTCCCGCTGCCGCCGACCAGCACTCCCTGCGCCTGCGTCCCGCTGACGAACGGACCGCCGTGGTCACCCGGCTCGGCGCACACGGAGGTCCGGGTCAGGCCGGTCAGCGTCCCCTCGGGGAAGGTGACCGACTGGTTCTTCGCCTGGATGATCCCGCAGTGCCAGCCGGTGGTCGCGCCGTACCTGCACACCGACGCGCCGACCTGGGCTTCGACCGAACCGGTGATCGTGACGCGGCTGTCGGTGGGCGGGATCGAGCCCACCAGCCGCCAGTCGGTCGTGTTGGTCACGCGGATGACGATCGCGCCGGTCGGCGGCGTCTGGGCGCCCACGACCACCCCGACCACCCGGCCCGCGCTGCGGATCGTGTCACCGGGTTTGCCGCAGGCGGAACTCGCGATCAGGTAGCCGGTCTGTCTCGAGACGGCGGCGAATCCGGCCGTGCACCGCGTCGCCGCGCTGCTCTGCAACACGCTCCCGCCGCCGAGCGGGGCGGGAGCGCTCGCATGCGCGGTCGACGGCAGGGCCAGACCGAGGGCCAGGACCAGGCAGGACAGGGATCGGGGCAGTCTCACGGGGCCCTCCGATGGCCGGGGATGTCCCGATCGTAACGAGCGGAACGCCCCGGCCCATCCGCCGAATCGCGCATTCTCAGCGCCAGCCGAGCTCCGGTGCCACGTGTTCGAGGATGCTCTCCAGCACGTGCGCGTTGTACTCGACGCCGAGCTGGTTCGGGATGGTCAGCAGCAGGGTGTCCGCGGCCTCGATCGCCTCGTCCTCCTTGAGCGCCCGCACCAGCTCGTCCGGCTCGGCGGCGTACGACCGCCCGAAGATCGCCCTGGTCGTCTCGTCGATCATGCCGACCTGGTCCCGAGAGTCCCGATCGCGGCCGAAATAGGCGCGGTCCAGGTCGTTGGTCAACGCGAAGATGCTGCGGCTGACCGACACCCGCGGCTCGCGCGAGTGGCCGGCCTCCTTCCAGGCTTCGCGGTAGGCCTCGATCTGCTTGCGCTGCTGAACGTGCAGCGGCTCGCCCGTCTCGTCGTCCTTGAGCGTGGAACTCTGCAGGTTCATGCCCTGCTCCGCCGCCCACACCGCGGTCGCGTTCGAGCTGGAACCCCACCAGATTCGCTCGCGCAACCCCTCCGAATGCGGCTCGAGCCGCAGCAGCCCCGGCGGGTTGGCGAACATCGGCCGCGGATTCGGCTGCGCGAACCCCTCGCCGTCGAGCAGCTTGAGGAAGACCTCGGTGCGCTGCCGGGCCATATCCGCGACGGTCTGCCCCTCCGCCGGCCCGTAACCGAAGTAACGCCAGCCGTCGATCACCTGCTCCGGGGATCCCCGGCTGACCCCGAGCTGGAGCCTGCCGCGCGAGATGAGGTCGGCGGCGCCCGCCTCCTCGGCCATGTACATCGGGTTCTCGTAGCGCATGTCGATCACGCCGGTCCCGATCTCGATCTTCGACGTCCGCGCCCCGATCGCCGACAGCAACGGGAACGGACTGCCCGCCTGCCGCGCGAAGTGGTGCACCCGGAAGTACGCGCCGTCCACGCCGAGTTCCTCGGCCGCGACGGCCAAGTCGATCGACTGATGGAGGAAGTCGGCGGCGGACCGCGTCTCGGAGTGCGCGCTCGGCGACCAGTGGCCGAAGGACAGGAAACCAATCTTCTTCACGCACGTGTAAGCGCCCGGTGACCGGGTTTGATTCCCCGGCTGGTCGACCTGCAGAGGCCCCACAACGCAAAAGAGCGGACGGTCGCTGTGACCATCCGCTCACCCCGTAGGGTACTGCGTGTGTCCGAGGGGCGAGTTGTTCACTATCCACACGCCTCTGGCTGATGTGACGTTCAGCAGTTTAAGTCCTTGGTGCCAACGCCCGTTCGGTGGCTACTCGCCGGTATTTCATGGGTGCTCGACCAGGTGGTTCAGCAAATCGGCCTAGCAAGCGAGGCTCCGGTGTCGATGGGCCGCGTGGTGATCGTGACCGTTAATGTCGGCGCTACGTCACCGAACTAGACGGCGAGTGCGCCGACGATGACGCCGACGAGCACGCTCCACACGACGAGCCAACATAGGGATCTGAGTGAGCACAAGATAGTCATGATGTTCTCCTCTGATGCTACTCGGCCGCAGTGCGCGACAAGGCTGTCTTCAACCCTTTGTCTCACTCTGAGTCTTATGGGCGTGGTGGCAACGGTAGAGCTGTCACCCCTTTTCGTCAAGGTGAGTTTAAGGTAGGCTTTGGTTGTGTCCCTGGAACTTTCGACACCGTTCGTCATGGCCGTCGCCGTCGACCTGGCAATACTCACTGTCCGCGACAAGCAGCTGCAGGTGCTGACCGTGGAACGTGGGACCCCCCCGTTCCAGGGAGCGTGTGCACTGCCGGGCGGGTACGTCGAAGACGAGGACCTCTCCGCAGCGGCGGCCAGGGAACTTCAAGAGGAGACCGGGTTAGACGCCGACAAGCTACACATCGAGCAGTTTGGCGCTTACGGTGCCCCTGACCGGGACCCGCGCGGCAGGGTCGTGTCTATCGCCTACCTTGCGCTCATGCCTGACCTGCCACTGCCAAGCGCTGGCGGCGACGCCCGCTCCGCGCATTGGATACCAGTTGGAAAGCTTCTCGCCGAGCCTGAGCGTTTGGCGTTCGACCACCACCAGATCCTCACCGACGCCGTCGAGCGTGCTCGCGCGAAGCTCGAGGACACAACCCTTGCACCCGCGTTCTGTCCGGACGAGTTCACTGTCGCTGAGCTGCGCGAGGTCTATGAAACCGTGTGGGGCCACGCCCTGCATCCTGGTAACTTCCGCCGCAAAGTCACCGGCGCTGAGGATTTCCTGATTCCCACGGGGGAACGCACGATCCGAAGTGGGGGCCGTGCTGCGGCCCTGTACCGGCGTGGGCCAGCGGAACGGTTGATCCCGGCGATCCTGCGTCACCACTCCGCGCGCTCAGGGGCTGGACGCAGCCAGCTAAGAGGACCAGCACGGTGACAGAGGCTCCGGGGACTCACGAGCAGATGCGCGGGGTGGCGGTGATCTGCACCGCGATCGACCTCGAATACGAGGCCGGCCGCGCCCACCTAATCGAGCCGATCGAAATACACCGCGAACGCGGCACCGTCTACGAAGTCGGCACTTTCCCAACCGTGCGTGGGCATTGGCGCGTAGTGCTGGTGCGCACCGGCCCCGGCAACTCGGTCGCGGGAGTGGCGTTGGAGCGGGCGATCGCCACGTTCGCCCCTCAGGTGGTGTTTTTCGTCGGAGTCGCCGGGGGTCGTAAAGACGTCGCCCTTGGCGACGTGGTGGTTGGAGATGTGATCTACGACTACGAGTCCGGCAAGGACGCAGGCAACGGATTTTTGCCGAGGATCAAGACCAACGCCCCTTCTCACGCCTTGGTGCAACTCGCCGGATTCGTTGCCCGTCGTGGGCGGTGGCAACAGCGGATCCGGCCTGGATGCCCCAAGCGGATCCCGACAGCGGTGGTGAAGCCGATCGCCACTGGAGGCAAGGTCGTCGCCTCCAGTGGCTCCGCCATTGCGAAACTGCTCGATCAGAACTGCGGCGACGCCGTCGCCGTGGAGATGGAAGGCAACGGGTTCCTTCACGGCGCCTACGTCAACAATCGCGTCGACGCCCTCGTCGTCCGCGGCATCTCTGACCTACTCTCCGGCAAAACCGAGAACGCCGATGCCCGTTGGCAGCCGGTCGCCGCCGCACATGCTGCAGCCTTTGCGTACGAACTACTCACCCATCACGGACTGGAATCGCCGTCGGTCGCGTTCCGGCCCAAAGCCATGCAGCCAGTTGACAATCTCAATCCATCCACGGCAGCCAAACTAGTCGCTCCAGCACTGACCATGAGGCGCGATATAGGTACATTTGTTGGCCGCGAACTGGAATTTCAGCTTCTGGCACAGTTTGCGTCCATTCATGGCGAAGCAATTTCCATATCTTCGTCGAACATCTGCATCATCGACGGAATGGCAGGAGTGGGCAAGACTGCCTTTGCTATACATGCATCACATAAGCTCGCCACCCAATTCCCAGATGGTCAGTTGTTTATTCCTCTCCATGGGCACACTTCGGGGCAAATTCCCGTTAGCCCAGAGGATGCCCTAGCTTCGCTCTTGCTTGCAACTGGAACGGATGCAGATTCAATGCCGGCAGATGTCGACTCCCGCGCAGCTCTATGGCGAAGTAAAATGGCGGGAAAGTCTGCAATTATTCTACTGGACGATGTGTCCAGTCATGATCAAGTTAGAAACCTGCTACCTGCTTCCAAAAGCTGTCTCGTCATCATCACTAGCCGACGTCGCCTTGAAGCGATCGAAGACGCGAGGGCAATTGCGATGAAAACCCTCCCAACTGATGAAGCAATGTCATTGTTTATCAGAATTTCCGGGACCAAAGAGGACAACACCGATGCCGTAAGGGAGCTGGTGCGACTATGCGGCCATCTTCCACTGGCAATCACTTTGCTGGCCGGACGCTTGCGGCACCACCCATCATGGACCTTGCCTTACCTGGTAACCAAGGTGAGTGCGACAGTGGACCGCCTGACCCACCTGCGCGCAGAAAACGTAGCTGTAGAGACCGCGTTTGACCTTTCGTATCGCAACCTTCCCTTGGATATGCGTAAAACATTTCGCAACCTCGGAATTCATATTGGTGACGATTTCGACGCGTACTCAACGGCGGCACTAGATGGCGCTGAATTGGCAAAAGTAGAGAATGATCTCGAATCTTTGCATGCTGACCATCTAATAGAAGAAATCGCCCCAGGTCGTTATCGCTTCCACGATCTAATTCGAGATTTTGCGAGAAACCTCGTCCCGACAGCCGAACGAGCGCCAATAATCGATAGGCTGATAAACTATTATATTTATGTGGCGAACCTTGCGAGTGAGAAGCTTCCGGGATCCGATCCGGATCCTAAGTTGCCCGGCACGGGTCTTCGCTTCCAGCATTCAGACATGTCATCCGAGCTTCTAGCTAAAGAATGGATGAACCGTGAGAGTGTAAACCTGGCGAGTTGTTTCAACTATGCCGCCAATCATGATCGTCCACGTCAGGCCCTATTGCTATTTTCCTCTTTTGGGTCCCATATGCGCCTACACGGCCCCTGGCAACAGGCGCTTGACATCCACCGCACGGCGAACGTCATTTATCTAGCGCTCGGCGACCAGCCCGGCCAAGTCGAAGTACTTTATCATCTTGGTCTTATGCATCGCCTCGTTGGCGACTATCCGGCAGCGACTGACGCACTTGCGAGGGCGTACGCGATCTACGTTGACCTGGACGACCGTCTCGGCCAAGCTCACACTCTCAACCGCCTCGGGGTAGTACAACAACTGACCGGCGATTACCCTTCCGCAACGAGCACCCTCACAAATGCCTACGCGACCTACGTTGATCTAAATGAGCTTCCTGGCCAAGCCCACACTCTTATGCATCTAGGTCTGGCCCCCCGTTTGTCTGGTGACTATCCGGCAGCGACTGACGCACTTGCGAGGGCGTACGCGATCTACGTTGACCTGGACGACCGTCTCGGCCAAGCTCACACTCTCAACCGCCTCGGGGTAGTACAACAACTGACCAGCGATCTCGGTGCTGCCACGGACACTCTCGCCGAGGCGCACGCCATCTACGTCGACCTTGGCCATCGGCTCGGCCAAGCCAACGCCCTCAAGAACCTCGGTCGAGTACAACACGCACTCGGTGATCTCGGTGCTGCCACGGACACTCTCGCCGAGGCGCACGCCATCTACCTCGCCATCGGCGACCGTCTCGGCCAAGCCAACGCCCTCAATTGCCAGGGTCGCCTGTCACTTAGTCGGTCATTTTATGAAGAGGCAATGAAGTTTCACGGCAAAGCCCTGACGCAAGCCCGCGAGATAGGAGCACTCCTCGAAACTGCTCGCGCTTCCGAAGGAATGGGACGGTGTCTAATTCAGGAAGGGGACCCGTATCGAGGCCGAAAATTTCTGAACGAGGCGCTTCGAATGTATAGAAACCTTGGTTCTTCTGAAGCGGGAAACCTAGCGAAATTCTATTTTGATCAGCAGTGGTCCAGTGATATAACTCCGTCTGCGGGTGCCGATCCCCAGTTTGTGAAGCCTGAGATCGCGGATGAATAGTACATCTAAGTCAGCTTAATTAATCTCTCAAGAGGGATGGTGCCCGCCATGGCGGATCACAAGCAGGAAACTTCGGGTCTATCAGATTCTGACTGGCCGAGTCTATCTTCGCTCTCAAATGAGAAAGCCTCAGCTGGAAGACATGGCGACCGAGACATGAAAAGGTGCAATACCCTAATTATTGCCATTGAGGAACTTGCAACTATCCGCAATCGTTCTGATCTTAACCATTCGGATAATGAAGACAATGGCGCTGGGGGTGATTCTTACTATCCGAATTGGAAATAACTCTAACTTGAAGAAGAGGACGAACATGTTGCAAGGCCTACTTCTTTCCGACAGGAGGCAAGCAGGTTGCATCCACAGTAAGGCCCTCTCCGTCTTGCGCTTGATCTCCTCAGCTGATCCAGGCAATCTGAGTCGGTTAGCGGTAAAATCGGATTATATTTACCCGTTCGCAAATGTGCTAATTAAGGATGGGATATGCGCAGGAGTGAACGGCGAATTTCTATCGGCCTATATCGATCTTTGCCTGACCGGAAGCTGCTTGAAACTGCACTGGATCTCGGTATTCGAAGTCTTGATACGTCGTTTAACTACGGCAATTTTTCCTCGCATAGAACCCTTTCGAGCCGCTTTGGAAGCCTCCTGACGGAGTTCTCTATTTCTACAAAGGTCGGCTTTTTTCCAGGAATTAACGGCGTTGAACACTCTCTCGATATCGGACGGCTGCGCGATGCTATTTTGGTCTCTGTTGACGAGCTCAATGTAGTTCCTGGCGCGGTGTTATTGCATAACCCCGAGCGCACGCTCTCCCGTCTCGCGCCTATGGAAAGATTCCAGTGTCTCGCCGCAGCCTGCTCGGTCCTGGTCGATGCTACTCGTGCTGGCTTGTGTCATTCATGGGGTATCTCCACTTGGGATCCTAGAGTGATCCAGGACACACTTCCTGCGGACGACCTTCTGCCGAAGCCGCAAGTGCTCATGGTGCGAGCGGGACTGAGCGTTTCTGCGCCTATACTCAGTGCAAGTGAAGCACTTGTCAAAAGTGTAAGATCCACTACCTTCACGACGTGGGGAATGAGCCCTTTTGGCGGAAATGGACGACATCCTGCATGGAACGTCCAAAATACTCTGCCATTTATAGGTCGCGACCAGAATTGCACTCCTGCGCAAGCGGCGTTTCGTGCGGCGTATGAGCTTCCAGTCGTAGATTGTCTAACCGTTGGCACGAGTAGTGTTGAGCATCTTCGTGATTTAGTTGATGCCTTAGATGTTAATCTTGACAGTGACGTAATCAATAGATATAGAGAAATTATTCGGGGACTCGATCGTGACTTGTGAGCTGGGGATCAACTCTCAGCGGTTACGATGCCCGTCGGGTTTCCGGCTTTGGCTGGCTCGAAAGCGCAAAGGCGCTTTAGTGGTCGACGACACCGGCGTTGAGGGGTGCCGCGGCGAGACACGCGAGTGGTTGGCGGTGGCTGCGGGTGATGCAGTGCGATCACGAGGGGCTCTCTTAGGAGGTATTCAGGGCTAGGCAGGAACTCCTGGGTGTTCGCGTCGGCCGAGTAATGCCGGCAGCCTAGGCTCGCCCGGGTGGCGAATACTCAGTAGGTGTGTCGCCACCAGGGCGTAGGTAGTGGTAGGTCGATGTCGTCGGGATGACCGGGTCCTCGCTCGTCTCGGGGACGGCCACCCAGCGGTTGCTGCGGCGGGCGAGGTTGGGTTGAGGATGATGACTCCGCGGTCGTGGCCGAGGCCCTGCGCGGTGTGGATGCAGTCGACTTGGTGAAGACCGTCGTCATCGGCCACCCAGAAGTGGGTAAGAACCAGAGATCACTTGCAGTGCTGCCGGCGACACGGAGAGGGTGGCGTGTCGGTTGCGATCCTGATCGGCCCCGAACGACCCACGTGACGGATGGATGCCGCGCAGGTCGGCGGGGGCGGGTTTGCTGATGGCACCGGGGTGCAATCAGCCGCGCCGGGGTGGCGATCTACGGAAGACCTATGTAGAGTACGAGTCATGCGAGTAACGCACGCTCTCGTTCAAGTCGCGGTGGCCATAATGGCGAATCCTGACGATCGCCAGTGGGGCTACGCCCTCAGCCGCCAGTCCGGCGTCCGGTCGGGCGTGATGTACCCAATCCTCCGGCGCATGCTGGAGGAAGGATGGGTCAAAGACGGTTGGGAGTCGGCAGACGAGGCGACAAAGCGACGGCCGCGGCGGTACTACCTATTGACTGACAGGGGGCGGCAAGCGCTCGGCGCTCTTCTTGTCTCTGCGCAGAGTGATCCACGCTTCAGGGGTATCCAGCCCCGACCCGGACTGCAGTTCGACTGGAAACGCCTCGGCTTGAGGTCGGCCTGTGACTGAACTTATAGAGCTGGCTGGCGCGCCCGGTGTTCTGCTCCTTGCGATAGTTATTTTCAGTATCGCGCCCGGTCTCGTGCTTCGCCTTACAGTGCTGCTTTACCCGGAGAATGACGAGCGACGAAAAGAACTAATCGCTGAACTCTATGCGATGCCAAGACTGCAGCGCCCCTTCTGGGTTGGCGAACAGTTTGAAACGGCGATCTTTGATGGATTGCAGGCGCGCCGAGTTGACAAGAGGCGGACTGTCCTCATTTACCTGGTGAATGAATTGGAAAACGACAACCTTCGGGCTGAATTGATGGGCCACCTGAGGGATCCGGATAAGTTCAATTCGTACGTTTATCGCATCCTTAAGGAAGCGCCGTCTCGTGTCGCTAAGAAGAATTGGCCAGGAATTGCAATTTCGGTTTCTGTTTATGTTGCCGCTCGTCATCGGCAGTCAAGGTGATCACTAGCGTCGACTCGGTCGCTCAGAACGCGCCAGTGGAGGCGCCCGTGATTAAGCTTTTCATCGTAGGTCATAACTAACTGTCGGTCGGGCTGACGCGCTCTGCGATCAAGCGAACGGCGACTGCGGTCTCCGATCCTGTCGTCAGCTCGGCGGCTGCGGCACGACTTCAGTGGCGTAGTGGTTGCCGGACACGGTCGACGACCGTGTCCGTATCATTTCTTCGCTCGCAAGTATAGTGTGACGTGTGGCGCGAATCGCGTCACCTCGGTTGCAGGAGGCGCTCAGTCATGGGATCTATCACGGCCACAGGACATCAACGGGCGCTGTCGCGTCCTCTGAAGGCCGTCGATATTCCGCAGGCGGAGTATCCGGAAGTCCGGATCGCCGGGCGAACCCTGCGCCCCACTGTGGTCTTCGATACCTATTGGCGATTCGCCGCGAAGCGGCAAGCTGTCTACCTTTCCCGGTTGGCCGGCGAGTCGGGCCCATGGACCGACGACCCGATCCTGTTACGCCACCGGTTCACCAACTGCTACCGGGCTGCGGACCGGGTGAGCCAGTACTTGATCCGGCATGTCTCGTACGAGGGATCGCAGCAGCTCGAGGAAGTGGTATTTCGCACGCTGTTGTTCAAGCTGTTCAACCGAGTGTCTACCTGGGAGCTACTTCGAGACGCGTTCGGTGAGATCTCGTGGGAAAACTTCGACTATCCCGCGTATGACGAGGTACTCAGCCGCGCATTCGCCAGTGGTCACAGGCTGTACTCCGCAGCATATGTTGTGCCACCCCCTAGACTCGAGGCGGACCGGAAGCACAGCAACCATCTGCGGCTGCTGGAACTGATGATGATGGGTGATTTGGGTACCCGGATCGCCGACGGTGGATCGCTGCGTGCCGCCTTCCAGATCCTGCAATCCTTCCCAGCGATGGGCAACTTTCTTGGCTACCAGTTCGCTATCGACCTGAACTACTCCGCGGTCTTCGACTTCGATGAGATGGAGTTCGTGATCCCCGGACCTGGCGCTCGCGATGGGATCCGCAAGTGCTTTGGGCCGGCCTCGGATGGCATCGAAGCCGAGATCATCAGCTATATGGCTGACCATCAGCAGGAGCATTTCGAGCGCTTGGGACTCAGATTCGCGGGCTTGTTCGGTCGCCCGCTGCAGTTGATCGACTGCCAGAACTTGTTCTGCGAGGTGGACAAGTACGCCCGCGTAGCTCACCCTGAGATAGCAGGTCACAGCGGTCGTAGTCGGATCAAGCAGCTCTTCGAGCCCGTGCCTGAGCCGGTAGACGCGTGGTTCCCTCCGAAGTGGGGCCTGCGAACCTGACCCTGCCGACAAATCCGGGGAGGATGGATGAAGCCACATCTGCGCCCCGGATGTCTCGTGGTTCTGGAAGGCTTGGATCGAAGCGGTAAGTCCACTCAGATCGAGCGCTTGCGTGCCCAGAACTGGGCCGGGCCACACCCGACCTTTGCGCACATGCCGTCAGGTCTCACGGTACTGACCGAGCGCATCTACGGCATCACCGAACAGGATCCGATTACGTCGCCGTTGGCACGGCAGCTACTACATATGGCCTGTCATGCGGAGAACATCGCAGCACTGGCCGACGCACGCCAGAGGGGTGGCGTCGTGCTTGACCGCTGGTGGTGGTCGACAGTCGCCTACGGCTGGCATGGCGGACGCCTCGCGGAGCTGGGCGTCAGCGAACGGGCGTTTTTCGGGATGATCGATGCGATCTGGTTGAGGCAGCCAGCAGACGTCGTCTTCCTCTTCACTACGCCGTTCGAACGGGATGAGCTCAACCGAGACGTAGTTCGTCACGGCTATGCGCAGCTCGCCGAGCGTTACGGCTCGATCACGATGGAGGTGCCGTCCGGCACCGCAGGCGAGACGACAGACTTCTTGATGTCACGGCTCCGCGGCCTTCAGCTCGTCGAGTGACGACTCCCTTGACAGGAATGTCAGATTATCCGACACTGATGTCATGACAGAGAACACAATGGGTGCTTTCGGTGCTCCGCTGTTCTTCCCGTCGTCCGGCGTAGTCCCGAGTGCTCCCGACGTCGATCTCCAGCCGAGCGACATCGCCCTGGACCCGATCGCCCTCCAAGCAATGAGCAGAGACGAGCTCTGCGAAGAAGTCCTCCGCATGCTGGCATGCCTTCGGCGTCAATCGGTGCAGGAAGTCGCTGCTGGCGCCCAGCACACCGACGGCACGCTCGCGCTCGACAGCATGACCGCAGTCTGGGTGATCTCGAGGGTCGGCACAGCCTTTGGTCGACACCTCGTCCGGCTCTCAGAGGTCGAAGACGAGAGCTTGCGCAGCGTCGGCACCGTCGCCGCGCTGATCCGACAATCCATCGCCCCGACAGCGAACGCAGGTGCGGCATGAGTGACTTCGTCGAACCCGCCGACAACATTGGCGAGGCATGGCTGCGCACGCTCGAACTGGTGCATGCCGAGGGTGGACGGCGGACCAACGTGCTAACCACCGTGGCGGAGCCGCTGGCCCCGGAGCCGCGCGCCATCCGCGCGGCGATCGACAGGACCTTGACACCTGGCAAACGTCGAGGAACCAGCGTTCAGCGAGCCGAAACGGTTGCCAACACGATCTTCCCGCACGACCTCTATCGCGACACTGGCCTTATGTGGTCGCCTGATCTGGACGCGGGTCAGACCGCCGTACTGGACGCGGCCGCGAGCGACCTCTACGAGGCCTACAGTGGGATGCTGGGCCTGCTCCGCACAGCACACGGCAATCCGCGTGGAACCTACTTCGGCCGCATGATCAGCTGGCCCGGCAAAGAAGCAGGAGGGGTGAACCAGCTGGCTGCCCGAGTGAAGTACCTGCGCAGCCAGCGACGGCAAGGGAACCGGAGTTACAACCTATCCGACATCGCGATCGGCGGAGAGGCAGAAGCATCGGCGATCGAGCGTCTAGAACTGGACGACGTGGGGGTCCAGGTTTACGCCGTGAACGACACCAGACAACGAGGCTTCCCCTGTCTAGTGCACATCGACCTGACGCTGCTCGACGGCAGGCTAAGCATGGTGGCGGTCTACCGCCACCAGTACCTGATCACCAAAGCCTATGGGAACATGCTCGGCCTGGCCCGACTGCTGGCGTTCCTAGCCCAGCAGACCGGCTTCGAAGTCGGCGAACTCGCTGTACTGGCCACACTGGCCGATACCGAGGAGACATTCGCCGGTGGCAAGCGTGGAGTCGCAGCCTTGATCGCGTCAGCCCGCTCCGAGAGCGCAGCGTGATGACTGCGATACTGCTCCGGACCGGGGTCGACATAGTCGACGTAGAACGACTGAAGCGGATGATCGAGCTATCCGGAACAGAGTTCCTGGAAAGCTCGTGGACCGCAGCAGAGCGCGAGTACTGCGCCGGTCGCCCCGAACGGCTGGCGACACGGTGGGCAGCGAAAGAGGCCACGATGAAGGCGCTGGACCGCGGCATCGGCCGCGTCAGCCCGCTGGACGTCGAAGTCGTCGCTCACGAAGGGCAGGCGCCCTCGCTGCTGCTGCACGGCCCCGCCGAAACGCGAGCTCTCGACATGCGGCTTGACACCTGGTCGGTTTCACTCAGCCACGAGGACCGCTGGGCCCTCGCCTTCGTCATCGGAGTAGGAAACGGACCCCATGGACAACACCAGTAACGCGCAGACCGGCAGCTACGCCGGTCAGGAACCGACCGAGCAAGAGATTGTCGGGAGACAGCTGCGCATCGGACGCGAGACACTGGGATTGACCCAGGATGACGTCGCTGGGGTTCTCGGCATACCGCGCACGAGTGTCGTCGCGATGGAGGGCGGCCGCCGCAACGTGACAGCGCTGGAGCTACGGCGGCTGGCGAGACTGTACCGCCGGAGCGTGCAGTGGCTGCTGGGAGAGGAAGACTCAGCTGCCGAGGTGGACTCTGCGCTCTACCGTGCCACGGCGGAACTGTCCGAAGGGGACAAAGAGCAAGTGCTGCGCTTCGCGCAATTTCTCGCGACCGCGGACGGTCCTCCGTCGGGCCCCGGCCGTCGTCAGGCACCGCCCTCGTTCGCACGAGGACCGCGTCCCGGTCCAGGAGCCTCAGCGCCATGATGGCACCGTCCCCAGGAGTCGGCCGTCGCAGGCGGGCGCTGCAAGCAGCGGCGAGCCTGCTCGAGGAGTTGAACGTCGATCAGGACCGGCCGGTGGACGTCTTCGCAGCCGTGGCTCGGCTCGACCTGTGGCTTGTGTTCCAGCCGCTCGAATCATTGCTGGGGGTGATGCTGCCGGAAGGTGGGATGATGCTCACCTCTCAGCGGCCGCCGACGATCCAGCGCTATACCGCAGCGCACGAGATCGCTCACTGGGTACTTGACCACAACCCCACGGCTTTCGACACCGAGGCCGATGTGCTCGGGTCCGGCACCCTCGAGCGAGAACGGCTCGCACAGTTATTCGCGTCCTACTTCATGATGCCGCCGTCGCTCGTCCACGGAACAGCAAGCCGTTACGGAGTGACAGCCAGCAGGCCGCCTGACCCCGTGGTGGCCTATCTGATGGCGCGGGACATGCGGATGAGCTACGAGGCCGCCGTACGACAGTTCGGCAACCTCCGGCTCATCACCGGACACACCCGCGAAGCCTTGCTGGAGGTGCCTCCACTGAAAATCAAGAAACAGCTTGCCCACGGGCACCGGCCCCAAGACGGCCGTGCAGACGTCTGGCCAGTCGACGAACGGGCTATGCATCACAGCATCGACATAGCGGTCGACGACGAGATCGTGATCGCACTTCCAGAGAACCGGACAACCGGTTTCCGCTGGCTGGACGAGACCGCGAACCGGCGCCGCGCGGACATCCGGGCTCGTCCCGCGCCGCCGCCGTTCGCCGGCCCGAGGACCCCACCAGCCGTCTCGGCCAGTTCGCGCCCCTCGCGACGAACGGCCGCAGACGTGAACGCCGCCCTCGCCTTACTTCCTCGGTCACCTCAGCCCACAGACGATCCGAAACCCACAGACAAGCCGAATGCAAGTCCCGAAGGCGGTGCACTGGTGGTCGTCTTCGACGACCACCAGGCCGACAGTGACGATCGCGACGCTCGCGAGGTCGTCCGACACCGTCGCACCATCGCTGGGAGCGTTCCGGTCCCACCTGCCACGACCGACCGCCCCGTCGATCTGGCGTCGGAGGATGAGAGGACGAGCCTTCCGAATACCCGGACACCACGGATTGGGGCCACTGGACGGCGCTGGCTTGCCCTGCGGGCAACGGCGGAGGGCCACTTCACATATGTGCTGCACTACGCGGCACCACACGAGCCCGATCATCCGGCAGCCGCGACGTTCACGGTGGAAGCCACCGTCGAGCCCCAGCCCGAACTCGCGAACCGTCGCCGGCTGCTGCAGGTGGATCTTTCCGACGACACCGGCGACAATCCCACCGCACGGAACGATCCGCAACGATGACCGCCCCCTCTGCTGCCGACCACGGGCCCGCCGCACGAGTCGCCCGCCTCGCCGCCTCTACAGCGCGTCCCGACGTTGATCTTCGGGAGTACTTGGACCCGGTCATCATCGCTCAGGGCGCACGTCCTCTATGCGTGGCTTTTGCCGTCTCTGGTGGCCACGAAGCCGCACGAGCGCGCAATGGCTCGACGCCAGATCCGCGTGCGCCGGAAGCGGTCTGGTGGGCCTGCACCCAGCGTCACCAGACAGGTAGTCACGGCATGCTGCTGACCGATGCAGCTGCAGCCGCGGCCGACATCGGGCAAGCCACCCTCGCGCACTGGCCTTACAACCCCGGCCTGGGCATCAGTACCGAACCCCCGCCACCGGCAGCCGGTACACCACCATGGCATCGGGCGATCGTTCGAGAAATACCGCTTGTACACGACGGTGTCGAAGATCCGCTCGAAGACGCCCTTGCGGCTGGGATCCCCGTCATTCTCGTCGCGGAGGTGACCGAGCAGTTCACATTTCCCGACGATGAGGGCCACGTCGAGTTGCCCAACATCCGTGTTCACGAAGGCGGGTACCACGCTGTCCTGTGTGTCGGCGCAGCGACCGATTCCCAACGGGGACGGCGGCTGCTCATCCGCAATAGCTGGGGCGAGCACTGGGGTCTCGGCGGCTACTGCTGGCTGCCGATCGCGTACCTGGTCGCCTTCGTGGTGCAAGCAGCAGTAGTCGAGGTGGAAAGGTGATGAATTTAGCCGACTACGAGCGCGCCGTCGCCGAAACCGATGTCCTCGCACCGGACGACCTGGTCCTTCCTATGCTCGGCCTGGCGGGCGAGATCGGCAGTCTGGTCGCTGAATACAAGAAGAACCAGCGTGACCACACTGGCTACCGAGCATTCCCCGAAGAAGTGAGCGAAGAGCTCGGAGATTTGTTCTGGTACGCCACAGCGCTGGCCCGGCGTTGCGGCTTGTCTCTCGAAGAGATCCTCGAGGATAATGCTCGAAAGGCTCGCGAGCGGTTCCTCCGGCCCGCCACGCCTCTCCCTCACTCGCTCTTCGACGAGCACCTGCCTGATCACGAGCAATTACCGCGCCTGCTCGACGTGACCTTTACCGAAACGCTCGCGCAGGATCGCGGCACTAAGCCAGTCCGCGTCGTCCGAATCCACCGAGGTACCAGCAGTATCGGAGACCCCCTCGACGACAACAGTGACGACGACGATGACTACCGCTACCACGACGTTTTCCACCTTGCCTACATGGCGGTCCTTGGCTGGTCGCCCGTAATGCGCAGTCTCTTAAAGGTCAAGCGCGCCACAGACCGCGACGTGGACAGAGTTCAAGACGGAGGCCGTGCGATCGCCGTCGAGGAAGGCGTCAGCGCCTATGTATTTTCTGCGGCGCGGGCGCACAGCTACTTCAGTACCAGTAAAATGATCCCGACTCAGATCGTTAAGGCTTGCCGAGCGATGACGTCTCACCTCGAGGTCTCACGGCGTTCTAACCAGGACTGGGAATACGCGATTCTATTTGGTTACCAGGCATTTCGCAGCCTTGTTGAAAACCGTGGTGGGGTAGTTCGCTTGGATCTGAACCGTCGAAGTCTCCACTATAGCCGAGAGTGATCCATTGGTGCCCCTGCTCTACTACCTCAACTCACGACCGGCGTAATTGATCTGGACGAAAGATGCTCGGCTCGCGATGCCGGTGATCAAGTTCCAACTCGAGCTCGGTCAGGTGATTGGTGAGCCAGTCACGGGTTTGTTGGCAAGTTAGAGCTTCGTTGGCGACGCGTTCAAGCTGACCTGCGTAGAAGGCGACGTCATCATCGTTCTCGAGGAACAGGCTGGTTGTGGGCTGTTGGTGGTGAACGAGCGGAAGGTGCTGATCGTGTCGA
The DNA here is from genome assembly GCF_003947465.1 of Amycolatopsis sp. WAC 04182. NCBI lineage: Bacteria > Bacillati > Actinomycetota > Actinomycetes > Pseudonocardiales > Pseudonocardiaceae > Amycolatopsis > Amycolatopsis sp. WAC 04182. The sequence goes on along the minus strand of NZ_QHJJ01000011.1, from coordinate 127,680 downwards.
TACAGGGCGAAACCGGTCTGGAGGCTGGCCAGAGCGAAGTGATCGGGTACGAGGTGGATGTGGTGATGGGGCAGCGACGACGTGATCAGCAGGTGCAGCACTTGCTCGTGCTTTACGGAGGGTTCTTTAGGGCGCCCGAGCAGAGTGGCTTCGTGCAGGTAGAAGGTGAAGGGGCCTGGTGACCGGAGGGATGCTGTCTGGCTGGCGAGGCGCGTACGCACTGCTGTGTCGAGGGCGTGGCCGTCCTCGTGCCCCTTCCTTATGAAGGCTTCGCGGATGTAGGGCTCGATCTGGAGTTGCCGCGGGATTTCGACAGGGTTGTAGGTCGTGATGGACTGGCTGCAGGTGTCGAGCACCTTGATGAGTGGAAGGCCGTCGGGAAAGTCATTGGGGTGGCTTCTGACCTGGTAGCCGTCGTCGGGGAGGCGGTCTAGTGCTACTAGTTCGTCGAGCTCCTGTGGGGTGGCTTTCGCTCGGGCGAGGTAGATGGCGATGTCACCGGCTTGGTAGTTGCGGAGGCCGCTTTCCAGGCGCGAGATGGTGGAGGCTGGCCAGCCGAGCATGCGGCTCATGTCGGTTGCGAGGTAGCCGGCGCGCATGCGGATTCGCCGTAGCTCGGCGCCGATCTCCCTTTGCTTTGCGGTCGACAGCTGCGGAGTCTTCTTCGCTTTCACCGGTTCCTGCTCAAAGGTCGTTGCGGGGGCGGGCCGTCCCACGGGGGCTTGGGTCGTCACAGGCGCCGTGACGGCGCGAGATAGCGGATTACCTGCGGAAACATCGCGTATGACGGCTGCGGCGGCGTGCTTCGCGCCCGTCACGTCGGCTGTGAACCGGCCATGAGACGTGCGGTTTCGAGGAAAAGTGATCAGCCGTCACGTCGGCGAACGAGGAGCGCCGTGTCGTGTAGTGACGAGTTGCGCGGCTGTGCCAGCGACCGCTTGGAGGGCAGTTACGTGTCCGGTCAGTCGGTCGAGTCCAAGCGGGGTAAGACGCATCTTGGTACGGCGACCAGCGACCCGGATAGACACATAGCCGGCCGCGGCGAGGAGCTCCGCATGGCGAGCGACGGAGTGCGGCTTGATTCGCAGTGCGTTTGCCAGAACCGCGTCCTCGTACCAGCGTAGGTCGGAGAGGAGGCACATCACGAACAGGCGGACCGGCAAGAGGAGAAGCGGGTCGAGGTCGCGGTGGGAGGACGGAACCGCAGGGCGTGTTGGCCGCATCACTGCTCACCACTCGTCAGCTCATGAGAGCCGGGTCGTCGGAGATGGAGGGCTAGGGGCGACCCGGCTGGGCTTTTCTGCAGCTCAAGTGGGTCGGCGCCCAAGGGTTTGCCGCAGTGCGTGGTCGGACTGTGCGGTGCACCGCCGTCCTGAGGGACGCGACGTGCGGCTTGCTGGGACTCAACCGCGGTGCCGGTCCGTGGCGCGATGATCAGCTGGCCCGGTGAACGGCGGGCGCGATGCTGCCCTACGTTCGTCGATGTGGTGGTCCGGCCGTCCCGCTCGGGGGTAGCACGCGCGCGTTGACGTGGGCGCGACTGCGGGACGGCCGGAGTCTGATGGCGGCCGAAGAGACGACACCAGCGGTGAGCCTGCCGGTGGCGTTCGGGTTCAGCCGTGGAAGCGGCGGGGCGGTTGAGGATCCGGAGCAGCGCCACGCACGCGACGCATGGAGGTCCAGGCGGTACGAGGCACGAGCCGATGAGTACAACATGACCGCAGACCGCCTGGTAGCAGCCCTCTTGGAGATCAAGCCCTTGGGCGAAAGCTTCATCGGTGACGGCGTGATCGAGGTTGTCACCTGCACAGCGGTACCAACTGACGTAGAGGCGGGATCGCCGTGGCCTGCGCGTACCGCTCATCTCATCCGCCCCTGTGTCTGCCCAATGTGTTGAAATCATCAAAGATGGATCAACGCCGAGAGACCAGGGCGGAAGTGTCAGAGTTTGGTGACAGACTAGTGACATGTATTGCCTTCACCTGCATATATAGCTGATATGCTCAAGTGCAAGTCAAGCAGTGCGAGGTGGTCGATGATCGGCGTCCGACGGCGCGATGGGCTGGTTTCAGCTCGTAAGACTGTGGGGCTGAGCCAGGAGAAGCTCGCTGAGATCATGGACGTCGATCGCCGGACGGTCATCCGCTGGGAAGCGGGTGACTTCGCGCCCCTGCCGTTCCAGCGGCCGAAGCTGGCGAGAGTGTTGGGACGCTCCCAAGAAGAGTTGCGCGTGCTGCTCGAGGGCTCGCCGGCGGCTGATCTGCCGCATGAGCTTGAACCTGCGTTCAGCTGGCTGGATCGTCGTGTGGGTTGGAGCCCTGGCACTACGCGTGAACGGGTCGGGGCACGTGTGTCGCCAGACGGGCGTCGCGGATCGCGAGTCGATCGGAGTCATGCCGCCGACGCGTTGGCGAGCTACTACGGCGAACTGCCTGTCGGCTACGCGCTCTACCAGGCGCGTTACGGAAAGCAAGGCGTCCGGACCAGCATTCTGAGTCGGTCAGAGTGGCTGGACCTGAGCTGCCAGCTGACGCCGGAGAACGACCAGCTGCTTCTGCGGCCTGGCCTTGGGGGCCACTCTTGCGGCATCAATGAGAAAGCGGCCGTTGGAAGGCTCGCGGAAGCGGCTGAAGGCGGCGTTCGGCTGGCTGACGTGCCGATCTACCGTCTGACGGAGCTCAATGTGGGCGGTGGCGCTCTATCGGGCAGCTTGGACGTCGTGCCCTTCGTCGAGTACGCCTTGACGTTGGACCTGCTTGAGCGCGAAATGTTCGAGACCCTGGCGGCGGAGAAGGCCTTACGTCCTGGCCACGTGCCCCTGCGGGACAAGTACTTGCCGGACCTCGCGACGGTGCTCGACCTGGCCGGACGGTTGTGCGCGGGTGGCGTGCTTGCATTGACCGCGATCGCTCGGCCCGCGGACCCGTATCGCGGTGGTCGCGACTACCTGCTGCTCATCCAAGAGCGGTCCAGGAACGTGCTGAACGCGACCGAAAGCTTGGCCGTGATCCCGAAGGCGTTCCACCGGCCATCGACGGATCAACGCGCGGATGCTCGGATCGGAGCGACCCTGCGGCGTGCGCTGGAGAACGAGCTGTTCGGACGGGTCGACGTCGACAACACCGCGGGCAGTCAGCGAGCAGCTGATCCGATGCACCCGCACAGGTTGTCCGCGCCGATGAGGTGGCTGACCGAACAACCAGGACGCCTGCGGATGGAGTGCACCGGGTTCGGCCTCAACCTTGTCAGCGGGAACTACGAGCTTGCCAGCTTGGTCGTCATCGACGACGAAGAGTTCTGGTCCCGCTTCGGCGGCGAGGTTGAGGCTAATTGGGAGTCGACTGAGTTGCGCTCGTATTCGACACTCGATGGCGATTTGATCGGCGGACTGATTGCCGATGAATCGTGGAGCAACGAAGGTTTGTTCGCGTTGCTCCAGGGGCTGCGCCGACTCGCAGAAATTAACGGTGAGCGGTTGGCAATCCCGAGTATTGAACTATGTCGCTGAAGGCCACCGCACAGCCAATACGACAGAATCCGATATGGCTTCCCAGGAATGGTCGATACCTGGCCCCCACATGATGTAGTCGCCTTGACGTGTCATAGTTTTGCCGCCGCCAGTGACATCGACGCGAAAGTGGCCGGAAATGAGAATCACGAGCGTCGTCCGCTGGTCATCGGAGGTCCACTCCGGGCGCTTGTCGCCTGCAGGATGGTTGGCCCACTTGACTTCCACGTCTTTCGATGAGCGGACGCCATGGGAGGGGTCGATGAAGTGCCCGACTAGCCAGCTGCGGGTGTCTGCTGCGTCTTCATTGGCGTTTCCGGCGGTCCAGCCGTCGTTCACGTGCTTATTTCCCATTCTATCGGCGGCAACTTCACGCGCTCTCCTCCGATTTCCGCCAGCCGTCGCAGGCCCTGCATCATCGCAAAGAGTCCTTCGTTGCTCCATGCTACATCACTCAGGAGCTCGGTGACGAGCTCTGTATCGGTTGTCGAATACTGCCGAAGTGTCGCTGATTCCCAGTTCGCTTCGACCATGCCGCCGTAACGTTGCCAGAATTCTTCGTCGTCGATGACTATCAGGCTTGCAAATTCGTAGTTTCCGCTGACCAGGTTCAGGCCGAAGCCTGTGGACTCCATTCGCAAGCGATCAGGTTCCTCCGCAAGCCAGCGCATCGGTTCAGAGCGGCGCGCTGGGTGCATGGGGTCCGCAGTCAGCATCTCGTCGAGTGTGTTGTCGATATCCGGCCGCCCGAACAACTCCTCTTCCAGCTCTCGTCGGAGTGTTGCGCCCACCTGGGCATCTCGGCGGACGTCGGTCAGCGGCTGATGGAAGCCCTTCGGGATCACCGCGAGTCGTCGCGCAGCGTTTAGGACGTGACCTGAACGCTCCTGTACGAGCAGGAGATAGTCCGCGTCGCCCCGGTATGGGTCAGCCGGGCGCGCGATGGCGGTGAGTGCGAGTACGCCTCCCGCGCAAAGCCGGTTGGCGACGTCGAGCACTGATCGAAGATCAGGTAGGTGCCGGTCGCGAAGTGGCATGGACGATGAGCCGGCCGCGAGGGCGTCCATGAGTTCGCCTTCGAGCAGGTCCATCGTCAGCGCGTAGTGCGCGAAGTGAGTGACGCCGAACGAGCCGCCGAGCTGGTGTTTGCGGATGTCCGTGCCGAGCAGGCGGTAGATCGGACTGTTCACGAGACGGGTGTTCATGGCCAGCGTCTCCGCCAGGCGCTGAACGGCGAGACTCGCCGCGCGTTCATCGAGCTCGAGGCTCGCGTCCGGCCGGGTACTCGTCGCCGTTAACCGCTCTTGCTCTGGCCGCAGCTCGCAGGCCACATCCAGCCAATCGACGCAGGTCAGGACGCTGGTGTTCACGGTGTCAGCGCCGATTCGCCCGCAGTACAGACCGTGATTCTTGACTTGATGCCCGTAGTACTGGCGGAGAGCGTCGACGACCTCCCGCTGGCTCACCCAACTCCGTCGGGTTCCGCGGTTGTGGAGGTCGTGGACGGTCACGTCCGCGAGGCGCGCAGCGACCGCGCGGCGGGCTGTGCCGGGGATCCAGCGGGCTGAGCGGTCGAGCCATTCGAGGGCTGCGCCGATGTGCGGATCAGTCGTAAGCCGCTCGTCCTCGGTGATGCCCGATACCGCCTGAGCGGCGGGCGCCTCGCCGGCCAGCTCGGCGAAGCGCGCACGCTCCGCCTCCGACGCTTGCTCAAACGCGGTGTCGAGCACCTGTTGCATCTCGGACTGCTGGACCAGGTCCGGCTTCTTGCGCCATGACGCCACGGTGCGTGCAGCGACGCCCAGCTTCTCGGCGAACCGCTCGTTGCTCAATCTCAGTGCGGCTTGAAGTGCCGACGCTGATCGACCGGTCCATTCGTTGGCTCGGCTCATCGGTGCACCGAAAAGCCGATATGCAGCGGATATGCAGTGATTGTGCAGTGCTCCCGCACTGGTTGTGCATGGGATCGTGCGCCGATTCGGCCTTGAATTCTAGGTATGGAAATCACCTGGATCACCAGCCCGAATCGCCCGCCTTCAACGCTTCGAGCGGACATGCTCGACCACGATCGCGAGGTTCGACTGAACGTCTTCGAGACGCTCGGTGAGCTCAGCCAGCCGCTGTTCGAGAGCGTCCAGTCGAGGCCAGAGATCATGCCCGTCGTCAGCAGGCTCGTCCGGATGCGGCGGAGTGCGATTTTGCAGAACTGCCAACAGATGCTGCGGGTGCCAGCCCAATGTCGTCGACAGTGCTTCGAGCGTGCGGGCGCTCCGGCGACGCTCCACCGTGTGGTGCTGCAACTCGCGCACGATCGCCTGCGACACGTGCGATCGCTCGGCCAGCTCGCGTTGCCGCCAGCCGAGTTCGTTGACGCGCATGCTGATCGCCTTCGCGACTGCTGCCCAGTCTTCCGACACGTATCCCTCCGCGCTCCGCCTCAGCGCTGAGATTAGCGGCTCATCGCGCTTTTATCGCGTCGCCTAGCGCATTAGCGGCGGCGCGTCGGACGAACGCGCCCTCCAGTGCGCTGAAATCACCAACATAGTCTTGAAATCATCAGATTGGTCTTTCTTATGAACTCGCAAATGACTTTTCACACCATTCCGCAGGCCGCCTGGATTCTGGGTGTTCCGTGCTCGGCTGCGAGCCGGGCGATCCGTACCGGACAGCTGAGGGCGATTCGCTCGCGGTTCGGTCTGCGGGTGTCGTCGACCGAACTCGTTCGGCTGCTCGGCACCACGAAGCAGGACGGAGGTGCGGCATGCACGCCGATGACCTCCGGCTGATCGGGATCGCGTGGCGGCTGGACCGCCTGCGGTGGATCCCCTCGGACGTCCTGATCGCCATCGTTACTAGCGAAGGGGTCTGCATGTGGCCATCGGCGGAGGGCGAACCGCCGCTGGCGCAGACCGATCAGCAGCTCGCCGACCGACTGTGCGGAGGATGTCCGGTCCGGGACGAGTGTCTGGAACTGGAGTTGCGCACTGCCGGGACGGAGACAGCCGGCGTCTGGGGCGGGATAACCGACGACGATCGTCGGGAGCTTCATCCGCACTGGCTTCGACGCGGTGAACGGATCGAGCGAGGTGCGCGATGAACGGCCTCACCTTGACGCCAACGCAGATACTCGCCGGAGTCGGCGTGCTGGTCGTGCTGTTCTGGGTTTGGCGGGCCGGCGCTCGCCGGGCGAAAGCCGCGGCAGAGAAGACGCGCAGCGGTGCGCGCCTCGTCTCCTTGGCTGGCCGCGTTCTTTTCAACGCTGGGTTGATCGTGGCTGTTCAGTGGGTCGTCATCTCGCATCCGAGCAGCACGTGGCTGCGGCTCGCGGTACTCGGACTACCCGCGCTGTTCGCATCTCATGCGCTGACTCGCGCTATGACCGTGACGACCGTCGACACCTCGAAGCGGGGTGGTCGCCGATGACACGAGCGCAACAGCTGGCCCAGGACGCGGCCGAGGCCGCAGAGGTACGGGCGTACGAGACCGATCCGGACGTTGTGGCGCTCCGGATAGAGCGGGTACGTCGGCAGGTCGACTGGATGTGCTGGACGGGGATTGTCCTCGGACTGGCGTTCACGATGACGAACGTTCAGACCTTCGCTTCGACAGGGACCCAGGCGTGGTCGCTGCCGTGGCTGGCTGCGTGGGTCCTGGATCCGACGGTGTCCCTCGTGCTGCTAGCGATCCTTCGCGCGGAGCAGGTAACTGCCCGGTACCAGGTTCGCACCGGTGGATGGGTTCGGCGGGCGAAGTGGTTCACGCTCGCCGCTACCTACGTCATGAACACGTGGACGTCCTATGCGGAGGGGGATCCAGCGGCGATCGTCCTGCACTCGGTGCCTCCGCTGGTCGTCTTCGCCGCGGTCGAGGCGATCACTGATCTGCGCGACAAGCTGACCGATGCTGCCATCGTGGCTGCCGGTGAACGGCGAGGTGTTCAGGGCGAGTCCATGAACGCCGGGCGCCGGAAGCTGTTCGCTGACTACCTGGCCGACGCTCGGCGACGCTGGACACCCGATGTCGACGTCACGCCGGCGTGGATCCGGCAGGCGACCGGATGTTCGCGCGGGTTGTCGCCGCGGTTGGCGCGTGCGTTGCGCGCGGAGGTGGCCGATGACTGAGCCGGGCGCACTGCCAATGAAGGCAGATCCCGTGCTGGATGGCGAGCTGGTCGATGACACGTTGCCGCAACCACGTCGCCGCACACGTCGCAACCGGCTAGTGAGGTGGTGGCTGCGCTCGCAACGCGTGCCGTTGTGGCTCAAGAGCAAACCGCAAGTGGTTCAGGCCGCGAAGGACGTGGTTGCCTGGCTGGTCATGTCGCCGGTGCGCTTCCTCGGGGCGGTTGTCCGCGGGGTGGTGGTCGGTGCGCGGTGGTGGCGTGGCTGGGTGACGGTGCGGGACTATCGGGCTGCTGCGGAGGAGTCCGAGAAACTGGCCGACAAGTTCACGGAGATTCGCGGGCTCACGCTGTTCCGCTGGAAAGTCACGGGCTTGGTTCTCGCCGTTGTCGCTCTGGTGGTCGCGATGGTGGATCTCCTGTACGGCGCCGATCCATTGTGGATGGCAGGGGCTGGTGTATCGGTCGCCTTGGCGATTCTTGGTCGCCGTAAGGACGGGAGCCCGGGACGCAAACCTGCGCTCGCTGGTCCGCGCACGCTGACGTGGACGATGGACCCACAGGTGCTGGTGGACGCGTTTCGGGATGCGAAGCTCATCGGTAAGGACGAGTCGCTGAGGTTGGTCGAGCGGGCAACTCGGGTCGGTGATGGCTGGGCCGTAACAGTCGACCTTCCCGCCACCCGCAAGGCCGCGGACGTCGTGAAGAACCGGGACGCGCTCGCGTCCGCCTTGGCGGTCGATGAGGTGCAGCTCATCGTGGAACGCGTCCGAGGCAACGGTGGTCACGCTGGCCGAGTCTCGATGTGGGTTGCCGACGAAGACCCGTACGCGTCGCCACCGCTACGGACGCCGCTACTCGGGGCGGCCCAGTGGGATGCGTGGCGTCCGGTTCCCTTCGGGCGAGATGCGCGGGATAGGCGGATCGATCTCCCGCTGGTGTGGACGTCGTTGCTCGTGGGCGCGATTCCGCGGCAGGGCAAGACATTCGCTGCCAGGCTCGCTGCTTCTGGACTCATCCTGGACGCGTGGGTGCGGCTGTACGTCGCCGACTTCAAGGCGGGCAAGGACTGGGACTCGGCCGGCAAGGTCGCGCATCGGTTCATGGCGGGCGACGAATCCGAGCATGTCCTGGCCCTCATCGGCTGGCTCGCCGAGCTGGTCGCAGAGGTTCAGTCGAGGTTTCGGCGGATGCGGGATCTCGATGACCTGACGTGCCCGGAGTCGAAGGTCACCCCGGAGATGTCTCGCGATAAGGCGCTGGACATGCCGATTACGGCGATCTTCATCGATGAGGTTCAAGTTCCGCTTGAGGACCGCACATCTATCGAGGTCCAGGGGAAGAGACTGACGGCGGGCGAGTACGTCGGCGAGTTGCTGACGTGGTTGGCGAAGAAGGGGCCGGCTGCCGGGATCGTGCTCGTACTGGCGACGCAGCGGCCGGACTCGAAGACGATTCCGTCCGGCCTACGTGCGGTGCTCGGCTCCCGGTTCGCGCTCCGAGTGATGGATTGGCGCGACTCGAACATCGTGCTCGGCGAGCAGATGAACACGCGCGGGTTCGATTCGTCTCGCCTGCTGCCGTCGCACAAGGGCGTGGGCATCCTGCGCCCGGACGGTGACACCGCGGCCGGGGCCGATGTGCTCGCGATGACCGTCCGGACCTACTACATGCCGAACGAGGACTGGCGAACGATCTGTGAGCAGGGACGGGCGCTGCGCGAAGCAGCTGGAACGTTGACCGGCCACGCAGCAGGCCAGGACGTTAAGCCAGTGCTCGACCACGCTGCGGTGGTCAAGGAGATCAATGCAGGTGGCAGCAGTGACGCGGTTGGCGCGTTGCCTGAACCGTTTGCGGCGATTGTCGACTACCTCGGGGCCGACCTTGGTCCGGAGGGTCGCGAGTTCGTGCCGACTGCGGAGCTCTTGGACGTGCTGAAGATCGACCGGATGACGCTCGCCCAGCAGATGAGCGAGGCGGGATGTCGGCCTACGCGGGATCGGATCACGACCGAAAACGGCGAGACACGGCAGGTTCGTGGATATCTAACAGCTGAAATCAATAGTTCCGTAGCCCGCATGGCCAGCGGTGACGCATCGGAAGATCTCGGTGATCGGACATGAGCGCCGAGCATTCGAAGAATCGGGACGTTCAAGTTATTCTACCTGCTGGATTGCCTGCTGTGTCGCCTGCGGTCGCACGCGGATTGCTCGCCATCCTGATCGAGCTGACCGAGGTGCCTGTCCTGGACGGACCGGCGGAGGAGGTAGGCAGTGACGGCTGAAATCAGTAATGACCCGTGGTCAACGCTGGACGACATTCTGGGACTCCAGGCCGCGGACCCGGTGGATGAAGGAATCGGAGAGCTTGCGGTCTACGGCCGTTGTTCGACCGAGGACAACCAGGACCCGGAGACCTCGCGGGGTTGGCAGTTCGGCAACGCGCGCAAGTTCGTCGAGCCGCTCGGCGGCCGGATCGTGGCGGAGTACTTCGACATCGGGCAGTCGCGCTCAGTGCCGTGGGAGCGCAGGACCGAGGCATCCCGGTTGCTCGCCGAGCTGAAGAATCCGCGGCGGACCTGGAACGCCTTGGTCGTCGGCGAGGGCACCCGTTGCTGGTTCGGCAACCAGTTCTCGCTGATTGCCCCGCGGTTCGCCGCCTATGGGGTGGAGCTGTGGGTGCCGGAGCTCGGCGGGCGGTTTGATCCGCGGAATCCATCGCACAAGATGCTGATGAGCGTGCTAGGCGGCATGAGTGAGTCGGAGCGGCAGCACGTTCAGGCTCGGGTGAGGGCAGCGATGGACGCGCAGGTCCTCAACGAGGGACGGCATCAGGGCGGCCGCGCGCCGTACGGCTACGTGGTCGTGGATGGCGGCCCTCATCCGAATCCCAGGAAGGCTGCGGAGGGTTTCCGGCTGCGGGTGCTCGCGATCGATGAGCCTGCTGCCGAGGTCGTGCGGCGGATCTTCGCCGAGTACCTCGACGGGAAGGGTGATCGAGCGATCGCGAACGGGCTCAATCTCGATGGGATCCCGTGCCCTTCCGCTCGGCGGCCGGAGCAGAACCGGCATCGGCTCGCCGACGGATGGCAGGGCAGCACGACGCGATCGATTCTGGAGAATCCGCGCTACACCGGGTACGCCATCTTCGGCCGATGGGCCAAGCACGAGACGCTCCTGAATCCTGACGACGTCGGTGCCGGGCATGTGGTCCGGTTCCGGCGCGCGGCACCTGACCGCATCGTGCGCTCACGGCAGCCGGCGCATCCGAAGATCGTTTCGGTGGAGGACTTCACGCAGGCCCAGCTCATGCGCAGGTCGCGGGCTGCTGGTGGACTGCGCGGTATCGCGAAGCTGGAGCGCGAGCGGCCCGCTGCCAAGCACACGTACCTGCTGAAAGGGCTAGTGCGCTGTGACATCTGCGCTCGGAGGATGCAGGGTGCGGTGATTCGTAAGGGCATCTACTACCGGTGCATCGCGCGGACGATGGCGCCGGGGTCGCCGGTGCTGGCCGATCATCCGAAGACGGTGAACCTTCGCGAGGACGTCGTGATCCCACCGCTCAATGCCTGGCTTTGCCAGGTCTTCGACCTGGACAACCGCGACGAGACCGTGGCCGCGATGGTCGGAGCCCAGCCGGGTGGGTCGGGAACGGGACGCGAGACCGTTGAGAAGCGGTTGAAGGCCGCAGAGGCGCGGTTGCGGCGTCATCAGGCGGCGATCGAGGCTGGCGTGGATCCGGCGGCGCTCGTGGACGCTATGAACCTTGCTCAGGCGGAGCGCCAGGCGGCACGAGAGGAACTGGAGAACCTGCCTGAGTCCGCCATGATCGATGCGGCGGAGGTGTACGCCATGCTGGACTCGCTGGGTGATGTCGAGCGGGCACTCAACTCGCGGAACCCGGACCGCATCACGCAGGTCTACCGGGATCTCGGGCTGCAAGTGCTCTACGACAACAAAAAAGAGGCGGTCGTAGTGACCGCCTCTCCACGTGTGGATAACGTGTGTGTCCGAGGGGGGACTTGAACCCCCACGTCCGTTAAGGACACTAGCACCTCAAGCTAGCGCGTCTGCCATTCCGCCACTCGGACTTGCTGATGTGAGAAGAGTATACGTCCCCTGAGAGGCCTCAATCAGGGGGGTACATATCGTCACCGATACTCACATTGAGACAATGTCAGGTTACCGTCTGGCAGCGATCAAGCCTCTCGGCGATCTCAATCCGCAGGTCAGAGGCCATAAAAGCAGAACGTGACGGCTGCTAACTCCAGGTGATCGTGGCCTCTGGCCACAGTCACTCCCTGTCGGGACTGGCCACCCAATGCACCACCGACCTACTCTGCGAGCCCAGGCCTACCGCACCCTGGCGTCCTTCATTACGCGCCGCGACAGTCCGGATGCGTCGGCTACCTCGCAACCGACATGAGCCGCCTGCTTGGCTGGCCCGCCTCCACCATCTCGCGACTCGAAAACGGCCTCCGCAGCTACCAAGCCGGCGACATCGACATCTACCTCGCCCGAGCCAAAGCAACCTCTGCGAACTCGACGACCTGGTAGCCCTAGACCGTCGCCCCCCCGACGATGGATATCAGGTCAGAAGCCATCCAGTCGGCTTCTATGAAGACCTACCGCTGATCAAGTTGCTCGATACCGGCAGCCAATCCATTACGATCTACGACCCTGTGGATATCCCGCGGAAGCTGCAGATCGAGCCGTATATCCGCGAGGCCCTCACCGGCACCATAGACGAAGACGGGCTCTCCCTCGACACAGCAGTACGTCGGCGACTCGGCTGCCAGTCGACATCCCTCAGAACACCCCCTTCCTTCAGCTTCTACGTGCACGAAACCGCGCTGCTCAAGCAGAATGACCGGCCCGTAGTCCTACATGAGCAGATACTGCATCTCCTGATCACGTCGTCGCTATCTTGCCACCATATCCGGCTCATCCCAGCAGACTCGGCCGCGATCGACATCCGCATGGGATTCACGCTCTACCAACACGATCACCACCGCCCAGTCATCCACCATCAACAACCCACCACAAGCCTCTTCCTCGAACACGACCATGACGTCGCCTTCTATAGGAGACAGCTTGAACGCATCGCCAGCAAGGCCGTCACCCGTCGCCCACGGGACGGACCGACCAGTTCGCCTGTAGTTGGCGGAGTGTTAGGTTCGATTGTGCGTTCGTAGCCGACTCCCGCCCAAGCGTCATCCAGGCAGAGGCAGGCGTGTGGCTAGTGAGCAACTCGCCCCTCGAACTTGTGGGGGCTCAGGGCCTAGGGCACCGCTGCGCACGATCCTCCAGGTGTTCGTAGGTGCACGGCAGGAGCGCGGCAACGATTCCGCCTGGCCGCGACATTCGACGCAAGACTCGCCCAGTCGGACCTAGGCGAACAGGTCTTTAACGATTGAGTTAATTTCCACCGCCACGCCCTGGCGAGTCAGGGCTTGCCGGATCACGTTGCGCTGTATCTCGAACCGCTTCGAGGGAAGGGGGACATCGGCGGCGATCCTCTCCGCCTGTTCGGCCAGGTCCACAAGTCGACGGTGCACCTCGTCGGCGGGGTCATACAAAGGTATAGGTAGCTGAAACACGGACTTGTCGAAGTGCCGTGGATTGTGCTCTCCGCGTGGTTGCAGCGGTCGGACAGCCATCGTGAGGGTTTCCGAATTGAGAAATGTGGTCAGGAAGCGGGCTTCGTCGATATCCACGGCCGGACCCCAGTACAACTGGTGCTCGATAATGACCTTCTCGTCGGTTACCATTGCGGCGGCGGAATACATGCCACTGGCGGCATAGGCCACCCGATACTTTGTCGCCGGTAGCTGACATGACAGTTTGTTACGATAGTCTAACTGTTCCACGAGGCTCAGTCTCTCGCTTTTCCGGTGCCGTTCCCAAACCTTCTCGGCCGCCCGCCACCACTGGGCAAGTCCCGGATAAGTATCGAGCTGTTCATCGTCACCGTCGAGAAGTCGATTGCCACTCCATGGAATCACCGCACTGACGCCGGGCGTGCCTCGAAACGGCAGAATGCTGTCACCGCGATATAGGGGCCGAACGAAATCCTGCTCGACGACGCCGATCATTGAAGGAAGATGTTTCCAAGGTGGTTTCTCGTTCGCGCTGCGACGGCTTCGAACCGCTATGCGGCCGGCGCCGGCGCCGAGTGGTCCGCTATCAATCTCTTCAACGAGGAACAACATGTTGGGCACCACTGTGGCTCCCTGCGCAAACCTGCCCATGTATGGAGAGGCAGTCGTTGCACGCACCGGTTCGCCGATGTGGCGTGAGATACCGGCTAGGACCTCGGCGCGAGATTTCCCGTTGAGGTTCAGGCGTCCGGCCCACACTTGCGGTTTCTGGGCGAGCGGGACATTGTTCGCCGCGCTCCGGCGCGTGCCAAACGCAACACACGCGGGAATTGGGAAGAACGAGGGCTTCACGAGGTGCAAGTCCCATGGACGATCGAATGCGACCGTCACATCTTCGGTCGGCGCGGAATAGTTCCCTTTGCGGAACCCTTCGTAGGTGCTGCGACTCTGGGTTTTTCGTGGCAGGACATCCCATGGCATGACGTACCCGAACCGACCTCCCGGCCGGAGATATTGCTCGATGCACCGCGCGACAAATAACGCGGAGAGATCTTGGTTAGTGGCATGGCTTCCTCCCACCCACAACGATCGATCGACGCACATGGCGCGGAACGTGGCTTTCTGAGGTCCGGTCATGTGCCGGTAGGACAACCACGGAGGATTGCCGACGAGCACCTCTACCCTATTGTCCGAGCGTTTCAGCCAATCAGGCCGGGCCACGTTGCGAATGTAATAGCCCCAAATATGGTCCAGCTTCTCGTCGTGCAGTTCGCACATGACTCGGAAGGTCTGCTTGAGCACCGCGCGCTCGTCGATGTCGTCGATGCCGAGTCGCCGGAAAAGTCCAGTGAGCGACGGCACTGGTGCCCCGCGCACCCGGTCGGTGGCGCGATCGGCCAACTCTGCGACAAGGCGGTCGAACGTGTCCGCACTCGCGACGATCCGATCAGGGAAACTGAGCATCCGAACCGCAGAGTCAGCAAAAGTAGCGTCCGATACAAACGTCGAATGGTCAAGTTCAGCGGGAATGGTGAGGTTGTCGTCCGACCACAGCGAGGTCTCCTGTCCCCACCGCAGCGAGTCCGCAAGGTACACCGGCACAGCGAACGCGGGTCGCCCTCGGTGCTGCAGGCGGCGGGGTCCGATCGCGAGGAGATAGGTGACGCGCGCGAGCGTCACCGCGACCGGATGCACATCGAAGCCCACGACGTGCTCGGTCACCGCACGGACAACAGCTGGTTCGCCGGTGCCGGCAGCTTCCGCTGCCGAGATGTAGTGGCGGACTGCATGGAATAGGAAGGTGCCGCTGCCGCAACTCGCGTCGAGTACCCGCTCGACGAGCGGGTGCTGCACGCATTCATCAACGATGCTTTCGGCGAGCCAGTCCGGAGTGTAGTACTCACCGAGCAGGTGCCGGACGTCCGCGGGGATGATCGACTCGTACAGAACTTTCATCACGTCGTGCTCGACATGGTGCCATGAGAAGCGGGTTAACCGACGCGCCAGGTCCTTGACGAACCGGTTGCCACTGGGCACTTCGACCACCCAGTCGAAGAAGTCAGCCTCGATCACACCCCCGATTTGTGCTTGGGTGAAGAGCTCACCGGACGTGATCGCGGCTGCCGTGAGCGCGGGATCCGCCGGGTCGAAGCCCACCACGGCGTGACCGATGACCTCCGCCATCAGAACCAGAAGTGTGTGATCGATAAAGAGTGCGTCGTCGTCACTGAAGTGCGTGCCGGAAGCTGTGGTGAGCAATCTGGCCCACAACGCTCGCTTCACCCTGACCTCGGGCATGTTTCGATGTCGTTCGTAGATCGCGCGTAGTTCCGTGGAGTCAATGGCATATGAAGGGCTGCCGGCTCCAAGCTGGCGAACGATCTCCCTCGGCGTCGGTTCTACCCCGTTCCCGCTGGCAAGCACGGATTGGAGCCATGCCAGCACCTTGTCGGCGTCCGTTTTGCCGGAGCCGACCTCCATAGTGGCCTGAACGGCGTGGAGCTTGCCGCCGAGACGGCGGTAGACCCGCCATTCGAAACCATCAGTCACCACCCCAACCCACCGACGTTCGGGCTCCTCTTCGTGCGCGGCGAGAGACTTGGCAAGCTGCTGCCTCGCAGCGTTTTCTGCGGCATCATCCCGCAGGTCCCGTCGCACAACGAAGACAGCGGTGCCCGTCGCGGTCTCGATCGGCCCCTTCGTCCCGCCGAACTCCTGCGCAGGAAGTCCCAGGCTGCCTGTCTGCAGTAACCGCGTGACGTCGCCGCGGACCTGTGCGTCGGTTCGGCCATCGTCTCGGGTGGCGAGGCGTCTGACCAACGAGAGAAGGCTCGTCGGGTCGTCGCCGCCGGCCGAGGGCAGCGACGGCCAGCGGCGCAGCACCTCAGTGGCCGGTGTGGCGAAGACGGCGGCACCAGCAGCGAGCTCTGGCTGGTCCACACGAGGAACGTTGAACCGGACTACACCCGCCGCACACGCCGGCTGTCCGACCAGTACTGGCGCGCCACTCACTCCGTCCAGTGGTAACGCTGCTGCGGACTCCCGGCACGCCAGCTGCATGACGGGAGCCCCGTCGGGAAGCTCCCCCGAAACCCAGGTGATCTCACCGGACACAGCGAAACCAGGCATTGCACGTACAGCCGCCGGCCTCCCCGGTGCGACGAACGGCATGTGTTCTACGGCATCGCGGGTCAGCTGAATCGGTTCGAGACCCTCAGGCAACGCGCGCCTGAGGCGAAGCAGGGCGACATCGAGATGGTGATCGCCCTCATCGACTGTGGCGTCACTGATGTGCCCGGTCCACACGCATCGCAGCCGTGAGAATGCGATCTCGCCGGTCTCCCTGTCACCGATGCAGTGAAAGGCAGTCAAGGCTAGAATTTCCGTGACCGCGAAAACGGTGCCCCGCTCGGCGCCGGTTGCAGCGTCCAGCAACCGGCCCACCGCCAAAGTCACCTTTCGCTCTGCCGGGATTTCAATATCAACTTTGCTGACAGCGTCGCTCCAGTCGATGCCTTTGCGATCACCACGCCGGCTTCGGCCTGCACGGCGATGTCGAACCCGACTTCGATGGTGTCAACTGCCCACGGACTCTCGTTGTCGGAGGTTAGGACGTGCTCGAGCCGAGCTCGGAACCGGTCCGCTACCTGCGCCACACTGTCGGCGATTTCGGAGGCACGCCGCCGAAAGTCCTCCGGCACCGCCACCCGCGGAGAAAGATCACCGGAAACCGAGCTAGGACGAACTTCCAGCAGTATCTCCACTGGTTGGTCGTCCTCACGCGCACCAGATTTGGCCATCGTGTCCCTCCCGGACGGCGAGTTATCGACAACAATCATCATCACGAGCCTTGGGCGCTGGACTAGCGGCCGATCAGGTATTTCTGCACGTCACTCCGCTGTCAGAACGGCGACTACGAGCGATGTGGACCCGGCGCCCAAGCGGCTCCGGATTCCAGAAGCTACCGGTCATAGGCAATGTCGAAGCTTGACGTAACCCCAAAGCATCTGGTTGATAAGATCGACTCGGACGCATCGTTGTTGTACGGCGAGAGCCCGGCTGGCCGTCACGATCCGCATCTACGCGAACCGATCAGCTGAGGTTGAGGCGTGTGGATAGTGAGCAACTCGACTCTCGGACACATCACTATCCCACGCCTCGCTCAAGATCACTTGAGCGAGGCGTTTGACTTTGATACTCGTCACGATACGACGAGAAGTCGCGCTCGCTCACGAGGGTCGCCCCCGCTGTCACAGCCCAATATCGACCCTATAGCCGGAGTTCCGCGGCAATACGGGGGCATGCGTGGCTCCGGGCATCGTGATCGGCGAGGATCGCCCGGCGACACCAGCGCGTTGTGCTGTTCTGGGGCCGCCCGGCGGACGCGCCTCACTGCCGACGGCCCGTCAGCACCTCGGCCCCATCTATCTGGCAGGTGACTACTAGCTCGATATGCCTTCACTCGCCAACGCGGCCTCATCAGGCAAACGGGCCACCATGCAGGTTTCTGGCGAGCCTCTCCCGCTCAGCCCTCTGACCACAGAAGCCCGCGACGCAATCAAGCCTTTCGGCAGTGGCGGACCGACTTCGGCAAAGCGCGAACGCGAACAAAGCACCGAATGCCTGCCGTTGATACGCCCCACGCCCCAGACGTAGCTCGGGGTGTGTCCGACCGGCGCCTACCACCTCCCCGCCTGATGCTCGCGTTCCCGGCGTGAGCGAGGCGACACGGCACTGACACGTCGATTGGCACCCAGCCTTGACCTTGCCCCTGGGGCAAGGTCCGACGATGGTCCACATGAACGACAACGAACTCCGAACCCTCGAGGACCGGATGCGCGAGCTGGTCGCCGCATTCTGCGAAGCGAACAACGTCCCCGGTTTCGTCGCTGGGGTCCACCACGCCGGCGAGCAGGTCGCCATCGCCCATGGCACCGCGAACGTCACCACCGGTGCCCCGATGCGCGCGGACACCGGCTTCCTTTTCGGATCCGTCACCAAGGTCATGACCACCACGCTGGTGCTGCAGCAGATCGACCGCGGCTTGCTCGACCTGGACACCCCGGTGGTGGAACACCTGCCCGATCTCGCGCTGGCCGTCCCCGGTGCCGCGGAGAAGATCCTGGTCCGGCACCTGCTCTCGCACACCAACGGCATCGACGCGGATCTGTACTTCCCCGACGCCAAAGGCCGCGACGCCCTGAAGACCTACGTCGAAGGGCTCACCACATGTGGCATCTTGTTCGAGCCCGGAGAGCAGCTCAGTTATTCCAACGGCGGCATGATCCTCGCTGGCCGCCTGCTCGAAGTGGTGACCGGACTGACCTTCCCCGAACTTCTCCAGCGCGACATCTATACCCCGACCGGCATGCGGGACTCCAGCACCTCGGCGGAACAGGCGATCCTGCGCAGTACCGCGGTCGGCCACTTCCCGAATCCCGATACCCTGGCCGCCGAACCCACCGGCATGTTCACCCTGCCCGAGACTTGGGGGCCCGCCGGCGGCACGCCGATCGGCACGGTCGCGGACCTGCTCGCGTTCGGGCGTACGCATCTCGATGGCGGGATGGCTCCGACAGGTACTCGAGTCCTCTCCGCGGCGTCGACCGCTTTGATGCAGGAGACGTCTCACGACATGGCGACCCCGAACGTCCCGCCCATGGGCTTGGGCTGGGTGCGCTACCCCTTCGGCGACACGACCGTCCTCGCCATGTCGGGGGCGTCGCCCGGAGGGGTCTCCATCCTGTGTGTCATCCCCGGGCACGACCTCGTCTTCGCGGCCTTCGGGAACACTCCGGACGCGATCCTGCTGCAGGACCAGCTCCTGCAATGGCTGGTGAGCGACCATCTCGGCGTCGAGATCCCCACTCTGCTCACCGAGACCGCGCCGGACGTCGATCTCACCCCATACGTGGGCTCGTACCGCTCGAACCAGCTACAGGTCGACGTCGGCATCGTCGACGGCCAGCTCGAGGAGCGCGTGACCTACGAACCGGCCGACGCGTCGCAGGAACGGATCTTCACCGACTTCGCCGGTGGCGCGACATCCGCTCCCCCGCAGCGCTACGTGCCGATCCGTCCCGGCTTGTTCGCACCGGTGGGCTACCCCCTCGCGACGTTCGACGGATATCTGCGCCTGCTGCTGGTCTCCTATCACGACGTCCGTGACGGCCAGGCACGCTTCCGCAACGGCGGCGGTCGTCTGACCCGCCGGGGATGAGCCGGGTGACAGGATGACCGGCATGATCACGATCGGGAAGCTGGCCGACTACGCCGGTGTGACCATGAAGGCCATCCGCCACTACCACGAGTGGGGCCTGCTCCCCGAGCCTGGCCGCGACTCGTCCGGCTACCGGCGCTACACCGCGCAGGACGCGATCGCACTGGTCAAGATCAGAACCCTCGCCGACGCGGGCGTGCCACTGGCCCGCGTCAAAGAGTTGCTCGACGGCGGCCAGGAAACACTCGAAGCCGCCATCGACGAGATCGACCGCGACCTCCAGGACCGCGTCGCGCGGCTGCTGGCGACCCGCGAACACCTCGCCCAGCTTCGCGGCGGCGATCGGCTCTTCGTCTCCCCCGACGTCGCCGCTTACCTGGACGACCTCCGCGAGCTCGGCGTCAGCGAACGGCACATCCAGACCGAACGCGACGGCTGGATCCTCATGCGGACCGCCTCGCCCGACGACGCCACCGCCTGGATCACCGAGAAACGCGAACTCATGACCGATCGCACGTTTCGTGCGCTCTGCCTCGACTACGACGCAGCCTACGACTGGTCACCGGACGATCCTCGCCTTCCCGGGCTCGCCGAACGGACCCGTGCCTGGTTCACCGACCACGACAGCCACACCGAAACCCGGCCTGTCCAGAACCCGGCCATCGCGGAGCTGGCGATACGGTCCCTGCCTGGCGCCTCGTCACCGGCCTGGGACCGCATCGCCCGGCTCATGCAGGACTGACCGGAGGCCCTGCAGACCGATCGGCTTCGACCGGATGGGCAGGGTCAGGGGCAGCCGGAAGCTTTGCAGCACGCCCTTTTCGAAGCGGGTCATGGCGCGGATCCGGCTGCCGGCGAGGGTGAGCACCATCAGCCCGTTCGCGTGGCAGACGCCCGCCTGGGGATCCGGTACGTACATGCCGAACGCGGGCTGGCCGTTGGCCCTGGTCGCCACCAACCGGTAGGTACGGCCCCGGCGGAAGGTCACCGCGGTGTGGAAGCGGGCCGCCAGATCGCGGCCCTGGTATTCCAGCGGCAGTGGCGGCATGGTCAGCCACACGTCGTCGGTCAGCAGGGCGACCAAGCCGTCCACGTCGCCGACCTCGAAGGCCCGGGTGAAGCGGATGACGAGTTCCCGCTCGGCGGCGGAGTTCGCCGGCGGCGGCTCGGGCGGGGCTGACGGACGCTGCCGCAGCGTGGTGCGTGCGCGCTTGAGCGCGCCGGCGACCGACTGCTCGGTGGTGTCCATGATGTGCGCCACCTCGCGAGTGGGGAATTCGAGGACGTCACGCAGAATGAGGACGGCGCGCTGACGGGGCGGCAGCAACTGCACCGCCGTCACGAACGCCAGAGAAATGGTTTCCTTGGCCTCATAACGCTGTCCTGGACCGGGAGCGGTGTCCACCCATTCTGCCAGCAAGATGTCCGGATAGGGCTCAAGCCATTCCACCTTGCCGAGGCGAGTGGGTTCCGGCGGGTCGAACCCGGGCACCGGCCCGCCCGTGCGAGGACGCCGGCCCGCCGATCGCAACGCCTTGAGGCATCGGTTGGTCGCGATCCGATACAGCCAGGTCCTCACCGAGGAGCGCTCCTGGAAACCGTCCAGACCCTGCCAGGCCGACACCAGGGTCTCCTGCAGCGCGTCCTCGGCGTCCTGCATCGAACCCAGGATCCGGTAGCAGTGCACGTGCAACTCGCGCCGATAGGGATCGGTGAGCTCACGGAACGCCTCCCCATCCCCGTTCCGCGCTCGCGTGATCAGGTCCACGGTCATTCCGGCGCTCCCACGAATTCGCCGTCAGCCGGCGCCGACGGAGTCGTTCCCGACAAGGTAGTTCAGCACGACGACGCCCGACTGGCGAGAATGCGTGCCGACCAGCGTCAGCGGCGTCTTGGGATTCTCGCGGAATGGCCCCGAAGCGCGGCCAACGACGACGGGGTGCACCGCGAAGCGAAGCCGGTCGAGGAGGCCGTGTTCCAGCAGGGTGTGAGACAGCCGCCCGTGACCGAAGACGACCAGGTCGCCGCCGCCCTCCTCCTTCAGCTTCCGCACCTCGGCGACCACGTCGCCGCGTACGACCACCGAGTTGTTCCAGTCGGCCCGCTCGAGCGTAGAGGAGAACACATACTTACGGATCCCGTTGATCGCATCGGCGAAGTCCCCCTTCTGACCGGGCCAGCGCCAGGACAGGTCCTCGTACGTGCCGCGGCCCATCAGCATGGCGTCGCATCCCTGCAAAAGCTCGAACGCCTCCTTGAGAAACTCGTCGTCGAAGTAGTCCAGTGCCCACGATCCGGGGTCGTCGACCACTCCGTCGAGGCTGCTCAGCGTCGACTCGACGATCTTGCGCATGCGTAGTCCTTCGGTTCTCAGGGATGTGCGGGTGTCAGCTCTGCTCGGCGACGGGCACGGGCGGCCAGAGGTAGACCTTGTCCGCGGCGACACGCACGGCCACCCGCGCCGCTTCGGGCTCCGGCGGCGGTTCCGCGCCGTCCAGGTACCGGTCGTACATCTCGCGCAGCAGCACCTTGCCGGGGTCGTCGGTGATCGTCACCGTCCCGCGGATCTCCACGTACCCGGCCGTATGCGCCACCACGAGCAGGCTCACGCGGGGATCGCGCTCCATGTTGCGGGTCTTGAGCCGCCCCCTGATCGTGCTGAACACCATCTCGTCGCCATCGCGCTTGACGAAGATCACCGACGACTGCGGCCGTCCGTCGGCGTTCGTGGTCGCGAGGATCGCGGTATGCGGCCCATCGAGCATTTCCCGGGCCACTGCGGGCAGCGTGACGGTCAAGGGTCTCTCCTCCAAGGTCGGGCGTTCTTTTCGGGCAGACCCCGCGCACGACCAGAATGGGGCGTTCACGAGGTGAATCGTGACCTGGATCACATGACGGCGTCTATCCAGGACGTGGGGAGTACCGAGCGGAACGCGAGGCACTCCCGCACATCATGGAGCGATCACCGCGAGCGCGACCGCCAGGACCAGGTCCGCCTTGTGCGTGATCGAGACCTGCACCTCCACGACCCGGAGCGCGGCGGCGCCCGCGGCCGCCGTGCCGGTGAGGACCACCAGGGCCTCGCCGGAACCGGCTCGTTCGACGGCGATCTGGCGCGGCGCGACGCCGCCGGCGAAACCGGTGCCGATCGCCTTCGCGACGGCTTCCTTCGCGGCGAACCGGCCCGCCAGGAACTCCCGGCATCGATCGGGGCCGAACCCGGCCGCGGTGGCGAGTTCGGACTCGGCGTAGACGTAGGCACGGAACCACGGCCGTGCCAGCAGCCGGTCCAGTTCGCCGAGGTGCAGCAGGTCGGCCCCGATCCGCATCGGGCTACCCGGCCGGGAAGGTGAAGGCCGCGGCGTGACTGCGACCGCTCACCGGATCGGTGTCACAGAGCACGACCTTCCGGTACGTCTCCTGCCACGCCGGCCAGTTTCCCGCCAGGGCGAGCCACACACTGGTGCAGTACGAGCCCGGCGCGACCCGGTGGACGCCCCCGGGCTCGACGGTTTCCGTCACCCACGGGCCGAGGACCACGAGCGTGCCGGGCTCCCGATGAGGTTCGAGCAACTCGCCCACCGTCCCGCCGGACGACACCGACGCCAGACGTGGCCCCGGCCCGGTGCCGAGGACCAGCGCGGCACCCGAGTCGACCAGCCCGCCGTCGTCGACCAGCGGATGCGGGGTCGGGAGCGTCGTCTGCTCCAGTACCGCGATGACCGCCTCGTCGCACCGTCCCGACCGCTGATACGCCGCCACGATCCGCAAGGCCGTGAACGGCGCGGCCAAACCCTGCTGTGCCACGGAGAACGTGGTCGCCGTGACATCGAGCCGGTCGGCGAGATACGGCGCCACGGCGGTGAACGGGAGGACGTCGGGCAGGGCGTGGGTCACGATGATCAGCTGCGGACGGCTCGCACGCACGCCCTCGGCTTCCAGTAACCGGTCGGTCAGCGCCTTGTGCGAGACGTGCGCGCCGCGTTGCCAGCGTTCTTCGTCCACTTTGGACCCGAACGGTTCGACGAGATCCGCGAGGAACCTCGAGACCGCCGCGTCCTCCCGATAGCCGGGCCCCGGCGGTGAGATCACCGCGCTCGTGCCGCGCAGGGTCGGTTCGCCGCTCATGACACTCCTTCCCCGATGGCCTGCCTGGATTCGACGTAGTCGGCGAACGAACGGACGGTACGAAGGTGATCGATGTCGAGGTCGTCCGGATCCACCGTGATGCCGACGGCCATCTCCACCAGCATCAGCAGTTCCAGCACCTTCGACGAGTCCAGCCGCAGGTCGTCGAACAGCCGCGTGTCCTCGGTCAGCCCGGTGATCTCCCGTTCCAGGACGTCCCCGAGCGCGTCCCCGATGGCCGACACCACCTCGTCGCGGGCCGTCACGTCCCGCTCCCCCGCGTCCGATGGGTGATCACCATCGCGCCGAACGTGGCACCGAGACCGACCGTGACGAGCACGTAGCGGGCGCCGTCGACGAGCCTGCCGTTCTCCCGCAAGGTCGTGTAGTTCAGGAACACGTCCGACGAGAAGCAATGGCTGAGCTTGGGGATGTTCTCCAGGAAGAACTTCTCCGGCGGCGCCTCCAGCGCCTTCACCGTCTGCCGCCAGGCGAGGGCGTTGACGTTGTGCGGGATCACCAGATCGATGTCGTCGAACCCGTATCCCGCCTCGGCCACCGCCTCCAGGATCACCTCGGCCAGCCGCGGCCCGTAGAGCTGGCCGAATTCGGTGTTCTGCTCCGGGGTCAGCGCCAGCCATTCCGCGTATTGCCCCAGCGTCTTCGTGACGAAGGAATGCACGACGTCGCCGTCGCCGTCCACCGTCAGCAGGCACGCCGAGGCCGCGTCCGCCATGATCGCGGTGTTGGGGATCAGCTGCACGATCGGCGAGAACGCCCGCTCGCCGGTCACCATCAGCGCGTAACCGCCGGTTTCGCCCTCGGCCCGCAGCAGCTCGGCCGCGACGTCGATGGCACCCAGGCTGCTCACGCACGCCTGGTGGGACAACGCGAACGCCTCGACGTCGATCAGCCCCAGCCGCCGCGCGAGCTCCTGGGCGATGTCGACGTCGGCCGGAGCGAGCGCCTGGGTCGTATGCGCGAACACCAGCCTGTCGATCCGTCGGCCGGCGGGCAGCGCCGCCAGCGCCCGCTTCGCGGCGGGCAACAGCAGGTCGAACAGGTCCATCCCGGGATCGAACCGGAGGGTGTCGAGGCCGTAGAACTTCCGGAACACGCCGAGTTCCGCCCGGCGCAGCCCGAGGTGCTCGCCGAGCTCCTCGATGCGGACGCTGCGCTCGGGTACGAACGATTCGACGCGTTCCAGTGTGGTCGCGCCCATCAGCCCTCCAAGTACTCGGCCCGCAGCAGCCAGAGCCGGTTGGCGCCGCGGCGTTCCGGCGGCTGTACCTCGTACGGCCAGCGGCCCTCACCCGCGCCGGGCTGGCCGGGCTCCTTGATCTCGTCGACCTTCCAGCCGTGGGCCAGCAGGAACTCCTCCGGCTTGTCGGTGCCGAAGATCCACGGTGTCCCGTCGTCGGCCAGCCGGTCGAGGAACGGCTTCGAGAACGGGCTGCGCAGCAGGGCACGGCCGAGGATGTCCAGCGCCAGCCGGCTTCCCGGAGCCGACACCGAACCCAGCGTCCGCAGCAGACCGCCCGCCTGCTCCTCGGTCAGGAAGAAGGTCAGCGCCTCGGCCACCCACAACGTCGGGCGGGCCGGGTCGAAGCCCGCCTTCTCCAGTTCGGGCAGCCATTCACGGGTCAGGTCGGCGGGTACGACCCGGCGATCGACACGCGGCTCGGCGCCCAGTTCGGTCAGCCGCCGCTGCTTCTCCACCAGCAGCGGTTCGTGGTCCACCTCGAAGACGACGGTCTCCTCAGGCCAGTCCAGCCGGAACGCCCTGGTGTCCATCCCCGCCGCGATCAGCACGACCTGGCGGATGCCGGGATCCGACCGCAGCTCGCCGATCGCGTCGTCGAGGAACCTCGTCCGGATGCTGATGAACGGCAGCAGCCCGCCACCGGCGTAGCGCTCGATCAGCCGGAACCCGTCCGGCGCCGCGAGGGCGCTCGCCAGCGGGTCGACGAACAGCGCGTCCTCGCGCTCGGACTCGAGCGAGCGAGCCGCCGCCATCCACTGCGCGGTATAGGAAACGGCGTGCATCAGCTGACTCCCACTCCGGCGAAGAACGCCTTCTCGATGGCCGACAGGGTTTTGAAGTCCGCGATGTCGATGTTGTCGAAGTCGATCTCGACGCCGCTCGCGTCCTCGATCACGTAGACCAGTTCGACGAACGACAGCGAGTCGACCAAGCGGCTTTCGATCAGGTCCTCGTCGAACGCCAGCTCGGTGCGTTCCGGGTGCCTGCCGAGGATCCAGTCACTGACCTTTTCGATACCAGGGGTGGGCATGTCTTCTCCTTCGAGGTTGTTTCCCGCTCAGTCGGCGGCGGACACCGCGACCGCGATGGCGTACGCGTCGTCGTGGGTGATGCTGATTTCGATCTCGCCGAGCCCGGCTTCCCGGGCCAGCCGCGCGGCGCGTCCGGTGAGCCGGACCACCGGCCAGCCGCCGTCGCTCTTGAGCACTTCGGTCGAGAGCCAGGGCACGGGCTGCCCGCCGACGTGGAAGAGTTTGAACACCGCTTCCTTGGCGGCGAGGCGTCCCGCGATACCGGCCAGGTCCGGACCGTCCGGAGTGGACGAACTCAGCAGTTCGGCGGAGGACAGCATGCGCCGCAGCGCGGCTTCCGCGTCCTGGCCGACGAGCTCGCGCACCCGGCTGAGCGGGACGACGTCGATGCCGATCCGTCTCGCGGGCATGGTCACCCGGCCCGGTCTGCCGCCGCTCGGACGGCCGCCAGCGCCGCTGGGAGATCGCCGTGGTGGACCTCGGTCAGCACGGCGAGCCAGCGCTCCAGGCCGAACGCCACACAACTGGTGTAGGCGAACTCCTTGCCGTCACCGAAGCGGATGTCGCACCGTTCGCCGAAGAAGTTCCGATGGGTGTTGACCGAGGCGATCGCGAGGGTGCCGTGCTGGAACTCGTATTTGACCGGGCTCAGCTTCTGCAGGAGAGCGCGGGCGCCGTCGTTCTGGAAGAACGGATCGATCGCGGCCTCCTTCTCCAGGCCGAGGCCGAGTTCACCGGAGAACGCCAGGATCCGTTCGGTGAAGCGGGAAACCACTTCCTGCGTGTGCTCGAACGAGCCGAGCGCGACGATCTCACGCATCTGGAAACTCGCCAGCCGCCGCAATCCGCTGTAGTGGTCTTCGCTGCGGAAACAGCGGTTGACGAGTGTCACGATCTCCGTCTCGGACACCTTCGTGCCCTCGTAGAAAAGGTAAGCCCCGTAACAGGTCGCGTGCGGCAGACCGTAACGGCCGTCCTGCAGATCGCCGCCGGCGAACCGCCCGTCGACCGGCTTTCCCTCCCGGTCTGCCAGATCCAGCGGACCGGCCACGAACGCCAGATGCGGGAAATTCGCGTAGACGTCGAACTTCTCCAGGTCGGTGACCGGGTACAGCGGCGGCGGGCTGATCTCCCGCGCCCCGGCGGTGCCGGCCCAGCCGAGGAAGGTCCGGTCGAGTTCCTGGACGAGGGCGGTCTCGTCGGGACCGAGGATCGCCAGCGCTTCGGCGCCGTCCACTCCGGTGGTGCGGGTCATCGCAGGATCCCCGTTCGCTCCAGGTACTTCAAGGTCTTGCGGAACACCTGTTTCTCGGTGGCGGGCCGGGTGGGCGCGTCGAGCAGCGCACGCCGGAATTCCAGCGGGTTCTCGATGCCGGCGTCGCGATAGACCTGCGGGTTGTACAGCGACTCGAAGCTGTAGGAGAGATACCGTCGGAGATAGGCCGAGACCTCGACGAGTTCCTCTTCGGTCGCCGTCTTCTTGAGGTCGCCGTAGAGATGCTCCACCAGCTCCCGGCCGAACGCGATATGCCGCGATTCGTCCTGATGATGGATGCGGTTGATCGCGCGGATCGTCTCGTGCAGGCGTTCGTCCCGCGCCATCAGCGAGTTGTAATGGTCCACCAGTTCCTCGAAGATCAGGATCCTCGCGAACACCAGCAGGCTCTCCACTTTGGACGAAGACGCGGGCGGGATGGCGACACCGGAACCCGGTGCGCGGTAGATCTTCTTGCCGTAGCGCAGGCAGAATTCGGCGAAGAACCACATATGCTCGTTCTCCTCACCGATGAAGTGGTGGAAGAACTCCGACGGCGTCTCGAAACCCGCCGTGTGGATACGCGCGACGACCTCGATGAGCAGCTCGCGGATCCCGTGCACGTTGAGGCTGTAGAAGTTGATGCTCTCGAACCGCGACAGGGCGAAGAGCCGGTCTTCGCTCAGTGTCTTGGCGAACTCGGTGCCGTGAGTGGTGGTGAGCTCGGGGCTCATCCACCACATCCGTTCGGGCAGGCTGTCCGGCCACTCGAACATCTGATAGGGGTTGTAGTAGTCGTCGATCGACTTCGACGAAAGGCGATCGAGCAGGCCGCGAAACCGTTCGTCCGCGTCGATGATGTCGCTGATGTCACTGGCCACGAAGGTTTCCTCCGTTCTTCCGGGCTCAATTCGACGCTACGGCAAGGAATCCGCGCGATTCAACGTCCACAAGCGGTCTGGCCGACACCGGCCAGCACCCTGGTTCCCGGTGCCGGGGCGACATAGGGTGGTCGCATGGCGAAGCGCGAAGGAACCGGGGACGTATGACCACGCTCGTCGGAGTGGACGCGCTGCGCGTGGCCGAACTCGATCTGCTCGCGCGCCGCGGCTGGTTCCTTAAGTTCCTGTTCTCCCAGGAGGAAATTGACGACCTCGCGACGGCGGGCAGCGTCTGTCTCGCTTGCCGGTTCGCCGCGAAGGAGGCGGTGCTGAAGGTGCTCAGGACCTGCCTGTCCGGTTCGGTTCCGCCGGCCCAGATCGTGATCCGGCGGTCCGGAGCGGGCGCGACGTCGGTGGAGTTGCGCGGCGCGGCGTCCGAACGTGCCCGCGCGCTGGGCATCGAGCGGGTCGACGTCTCCATTTCCTGTGAACGGGGGCTCGTGATCGCGGTCGCGCTGGGGACGGCCTGACCTCAGGTCGCGAGCAGGTTGGCCACCCGGAACCGTTCGACCGAACCGCAGTCGGCGAGGATGTCGTGCGCCTTCCGCAGAAGTCCTTGCCCGGCACCGGGATCCCGTTTCACGGTGACTTCGCCGAGGACGGCGAGCGCGTGCCCCTCGCCGATCCGGTTGCCCGTGCCACGATGCAGTATCAGCGCCCGCTCGGCGCATTCGGCGGCCTGTTTCCGGTCGCCGCGGTCCCGCCGGGTGGTGGCCAGCACCGTCTGTGCCCGGGCCGCGAGGAGCCGGAAGTCCCGCCGTGCGGCCAGTTCCGCGGCCGCGCCCGCATGCGTGACGGCGGCGTCGAGCCGCCCGCCGCGACGATTCACCTCGGCCAGCGCCAGCAGGCTGACGATCTCCGCGCGGGTGTAGTGGATGTCGTGGGCGAGTTCGACCGCCTGCCCGGCCAGGACCTCGGGAGCCACGGACAACTCCGCCCGGCCACCGAGTTCGGCCAGCGCCGCGAGCGCGTTCGCCTCCGCCCGGCGATCACCTGTCTCCCGGGCCAGTTCCAGCATCGCCTCGGCGTGCTCGGCCGCTTCGGCGAATTCCCCGGTCTCGGCGCACACCGCCGCCAGTGAGCAGAGCGCGGTCGTCTCGCCGTAACGAGCGCCGTTCTCCCGGTGCAGGGAAACACCCTTCGACAGCGACTCGCGCGCATCGGTCAGCCTGCCGAGGTCGAGATAGACCTCGCCGAGCGTGGTGTAGACGTGCGCGGCGCCGTCGCGATTGCCGGCGCGTTCGATGAGGGAAAGGGCCTGGGCCAGCCGTCGGATGGCTTCCTGCGGCTTGCCCAGCTCCCGCAGCAGGGTCCCGATGTTGTGCAGGTTGGCCGAAAGTCCCGCTTCCCAGCCCATCCGGCTGTTCAGTTCGATCGCGCGGTCGAGTTCGGCGACAGCCTCGTCGAGCGCGCCGAGTTCCCAGTGGACTCCGGCGAGATTGCCGCGCGCGGCGGCTTCCGCCTCCGGCCACCGTTCGGTGGTCGCCAGCTCCAGCGCCCTGGTGTAGTACCCGACGGCGGCCGCGTAGTCGCCCAGCCCGCGATACACCTGCGCGAGGCTTTGCTGGGCGGCGATCCGGCCGCGCGGCTCACCGTCCGCGACCGCCGCGGCCAGCCCGGCCTTCGCGACGGCGACCCAGTCCACGGAATGCCTTCTGAGCCAGAAGAAGCCGCGAAGGGCGTCCGCCAGTAGCCAGACGACCCGGCGCGGGCCCCGCGCGGTGGCGTCGTGGACGATGGCCACGAGGTCGGCGCGTTCCGCTTCGAGCCACTCCAGCGCCTCGGCGTCGTCATCGAAGACGACATCGGTCTCGCCGAATTCGGCTCCTTCACGAAGCCGGAGGATCTGCGGCGTGATCCGCGTGACCGCGACGGTCGCCGTCGCGAGATACCAGCCGAACAGCCGGAGCCTGGCCGCGTCGCGTTCGGTCGCGCCGTCCTCGGCCCGCGCGCGTTCGGTCGCGTACAGCCGAAGCAGGTCGTGGCACTGGTACCGGCCGTCGACGTCCCGCGCGACGAGATGTGCGCGCTCCAGTTCGGCGAGAGCCTGGGACGTGCTCTCGGGGACCTGCCCGGCGAGCACGGCTATGGACCGCGTGGTGAAATCCGGCACCTGGACCACGCCGAGCAACCGGAACAGGCCCCGGGCGGCCGGACCGAGCCGCCGGTACGAGAGCGCGAACGCGGCGCGGACCGCGGTCGACGGGTCGCCGTCGACTCCGAGCCGGTCCAGCCGGTCGGCCCGCAGCAATCCGTCGACCACGGCGCCGATCGGCCGCTCCCGGCCGATGCCGATGTCCGCGGCCGCGATCCGCAACGCCAGCGGCAGCCCGGCGCACAACCGGACCAGCGTCGCCGCCGCCCGGCGTTCCTCCTTGACCCGCTGCGCGCCGACGATTCTGGCGAGCAGCTTGAGCCCGTCCTCTTCGGTCAGCAGGTCGAGCCGGACGGCACCGGCGTCGTGCAGGACGACGAGCCCGGGCAGTTCCTGCCTGCAGGTCACCACGACGAGGCTGCCGGGACGGCCGGGCAGCAGCGGCCGCACCTGCTCGGCCGTGCCCGCGTTGTCGAGCACCACGAGCATCCGTTTGCCCGCGAGCTCGGACCGGTAGAGCGCGGCCAGTTCGTCGATGTCCACCGGTATCCGGTCGGGCGGGACGCCCAGCGAGCGCACGAGCCGGACCAGCGCTTCGGCCGCGGTCACCGTGGCCGACCGCGCGTAGCCGTGCAGATTCAGGTAGAGCTGGCCGTCGGGGAACCGGTCGAGCGCGCCGTGCGCCCATTGCAGTGCCAGCGCGGTCTTGCCCACCCCCGCGGTACCGCTGACGACCACCACCGGTGCGCCGCCGGCGACCAGGGCGTCGATCCGGCGCAGCTGCGCGGCGCGGCCGGTGAACGTCGGCACCGCGGCGGGCAGCTGCCTCGGCCCGGCGGAAACCGGCTGTTCGGGGGCAGGCAGGTCCAGTGCCGGATCGGTGCGCAGGATGGCCTGGGCGAGGCCGGTCAGCTCCGCACCCGGTTCGAGACCGAGCTCGCCGGTGAGCAGGGCGCGTGCCCGGCGGTAGACCTTGAGCGCCTCGGCCTGGCGCCGCGACCGGTAGAGCGCGAGCATGAGCTGAGCCTGGAAATGTTCCCGCAACGGATGTTCCGAGACCAGCTCGGTGAGTTCGGCGACGACGTCCGCGTGTCTGCCGAGCGCCAGATCCGCGTCGATGCGCTGTCCCAGCAGAACCAGCCGCCGTTCCTGCAGCCGGTCCGCCTCGACCTGGAGGGCGGCGCTGCTGTCGGCCAGCCCGCTGAACGGAGGGCCCTGCCAGACCGCGAGCGCCTGCCGCGCGAGACTTCCGGCGACGACCGCGTTCCGCCGCTCGTGTGCCGTGCGCGCCTGGTCGGCGAGGTCCTCGAACCGCCGCACGTCCAGTTCGCCGGGATTCACCACCAGCAGATAGCCGGGGCTGCGGTGCACCACGCGATCCGGATCCGCCAGCGCGCGGCGGAGCTGGAGGACGTAGAGCTGGAGGTTCTTCGCCGCGGTGCGCGGCGGGCGGCCCGCCCACAGGCCGTCCACCAGCGCACTCACCGGGACCACCTCGCCCGCGCGATGGAGCAGCAGCGCCAGCAGACGGCGGACTTTCGGCGCGCCCAGATCGAGTTCGGCATTTCCGTCGCGGACACCGAGCGGACCGAGAATCGTGAACTCCATCTACCCCCCACTCATCTCGCCGGAATAATCGCGAAGTGCTCGCGACCTTCCCGGATTAGTGGTCCATACCAAATATATACCGGCTCTCCGCATGCTTCGGAACAAGAATTCAGCTGGCGGGAAAACAAAGTGCGATCGTGTAGGACGAACACGCCTGGGGGCAAGGTCAGTGTCTGCGTCATCCGCTCCGAACCCGGCCGATGGAACGAGCTTGTCGACTGTACTCGATCTGGTTTCCACCGCAAGACGGGAAGTGCTGACCACCGCGACAGGCGGTTCGCCGTGGTTCGGCGGGACCGTCACCGAGGCCGCGCGCCGCGGCGCCTTCCCGCCGCACGTCCGGGTGCGGCTGCTGTGCACGACACCGGCGGAACACACGCGCGGAGAGATCATCGAGGCGGTGCGGCACGGGCTCCGGGTCAAGGTGACCGATCGGGCGATCGAAGAATCCCTTTTGATAGACCGCAGAGTGGCGCTGGTCCCTTCGGGTGGCGACGACGCCAGAAGCTTGCTCATGGTGACCACGCCGACGTTGATCACCGCCCTCGCCGACGCCTTCGACCCTCGCTGGGAGGAGGCCACGCCCTGGGAGATGACGTCCGCTCGGCCGGACGAGTTCGAACAGGCGATCCTGCGCTGCCTCGTCGACGGAATGACCGATGAAGCG
The DNA here is from genome assembly GCF_003947465.1 of Amycolatopsis sp. WAC 04182. Classification (NCBI taxonomy): domain Bacteria; kingdom Bacillati; phylum Actinomycetota; class Actinomycetes; order Pseudonocardiales; family Pseudonocardiaceae; genus Amycolatopsis; species Amycolatopsis sp. WAC 04182. The sequence goes on along the minus strand of NZ_QHJJ01000011.1, from coordinate 95,244 downwards.
GTCGCGAACCGGCTGGGCGTATCCGCGAGGACCGTTCGGCGGTACGTGAACGTCCTCATGGCCCGCGTCGGCGCGAGGAGCCGGTTCGAACTCGGATTCCGGGCGGCGGAATGCGGGTGGCTTCCCGCCGACGCGCTCGGCTGAAGCGGCTGTCCGGTTCCGGCCGCATTCTCCGTCCATTGTGGATTGATCATTTCCGGCGTCGCCGATCGACGGCTCTTTCGCCGGCCGCAGAGTCCGCTTTCGGCCAAATTCTGGTGGCACCTGCCGGGACCGACCTAGATTCCGTTCTGGATCGTCTCGAATTCACGTCCTGATTGGACAGCAACGTGACCACTCCGACTCCCTGCCACGACATAGTGCTCACCGGTGCCGTCATGACCCATCCGCGACGGCCGGGACTCACCGGCCGTCTGCTGGCCGCCGCGCCCGCCGGGGCGCTGCGACCGATCGCCGATCCGGAGCCGGCCGGACCGCCGACCGCCCTGCGCACCGCGATCCGGGCCTGGTCCGCGATCGCCGAAGGCACGACCCACCACCTGGTCCTCCAGGACGACGCCGTTCCCGCCGACGGCTTCTTCGACCACGCCCTGGCCGCCGTCGCGGCCGCGCCCGACGCCGCGATCGCCTTCTACACCAACTGGAACTCCCGCAACGGCGCCGCCGTGCGGCTCGCCGCGCTGGCCGGGGCGAGATGGGTCACCGCGACCCACGAGTACACCCCGACCGTCGCGCTGGCCCTGCCCGCGGGGATCGCGGCCGGTTTCGCGGATTTCGCCGAAGCGCACGGCTCGACCTGGCCCGACGACGTCGTCATGTCCCGGTACCTGCGCGCGGCCGGGGTACCGGTGCTCCTGGTCGCGCCGAATCTCGTCGAGCACGCGGACGAACCCAGCGTCCTCCGCAACGACTCCCACGGCTCGCGGCGGTCGGCGTGTTTCGCCGTCCCGCCCGGCGACGACTGGTCGCTCGGCGCGGGCCCGCTCGATCCCGACGTCATCCCGTTCTTCAAACACGGGATCGCCCAGTGCGTCGTCCGTGACGGCGGAAGACGGACGACCATCGACGCCGAGCGGTACTTCGGCCGGGCGGGACTGGATTTCGACGCCTGCCAGAAGCAACGGCTCGAAGTCACCGGGTCGGTGTTCGGCGCGCTCGCCGATCTGGAACGGCATCTCGACGAAGAAGCCGTCGAAGGCCTCTGGACCACGGCCTACCTCCTCGGCGCGCTCGGGACCGGCCGCCGGCTCGACCGGGTCGGCTCCCTCGCGCTGGGCACGATCGGCGCGGGCGGTGTGTGCACCACCGTCGGCGCCTCCACGCTCCGGACGCTGCGGCCCGCTCTGTCCGAATTGGCCCGTCTCGGCCACGAAGCCGGTGCCCGGGCACGGCGGTCGCCCGCGCGCCGGCGGGAACGCGTCCTCGTCACCACCACCCACCGCCCGCTCGGCCGGGAGATCGCGCGCCATCTGGCCGATCGCGGATACGAGGTCCTGGACGGAAACGACGGGCCGGACGCCGACGCCGTGGTCCACGTCGCCGAACCCGGTTCCACCCTCCCGCCCGTGACGGCGCGGCAGGTGGTCCAGGTCTGTCCTCCCGGCGCACCCGTCCCCGCCGCCACGCCGGGCACCAGCGTCCTGCGGACCGGTTCGCCGTACGGGCCCGGGATCGAGGGCTATTCCGTCCTGGAGACGTTCACCCGGCAAGCCCTGCTGGCACAACCGATCCAGGCCGACGTCCCGGCGCGGGCGACCCACTGGCCCGCCTACATCCGGGACATCGCGCTCGCCGTGCACCACCTCCTGCACCAGCCCGTGCCGCGGCGGACCGTCGCGTCGCCGTCCCCGCTGACCAGTCAGGAACTGGCCGACGCGGTCGCGCGGACCGTCCGGCGGGTCCCGGTCAGCTGGCCGGCGTCGCCGCACGGCCCGTCCGCCCCTCCCCTGGTCGCCGACGAACCGGCGACGGAACTCGATCAAGGCATCCGCGCACTGGCCCAGTGGCTCGCCTACGAAAAGGAAGAAGCATGAAAGTCGATCGTCTCTCCCAGCCGGGTGACGGCGTGGTCAACGAGGATCTGGTGCTGTCGGGCCGGTATCACGCGCTGGTCATCGACGGTGCGACGGCGGAACCGGGCGCGGAGACCGGCTGCGTGCACGACGTCCGCTGGCTGGTGGCGAGGCTCGGCACCGCGCTGGACCGGCTCCTCGTCGAACGTCCCGCCGAAGACCTGCGCGCCGTCCTCCGCGCGGCCATCGAGTCGGTGCGCGACGCCCACTCCGGCACCTGCGATCTCGGCAACCCCTGCGGCCCGACCGCGACCGTGGCGATCCTGCGCGAACGGGACGGACTCGCCGACTACCTGGTGCTCAGCGATTCGGCGGTGGTGCTCGAACGGCTCGACGGCACCGTCGAGGCCGTCATCGACGACCGGATCGACCGGCTGCTGCACCTGTCCTGGCAGGAGGTCCGGCCCTTGCGCAACGCGCCCGGCGGGTTCTGGGTCGCGGGCAGTGATCCGGCCGCCGCCGACCAGGCGCACACCGGCACCGTGGAACTCTCGCGGCTGCGGCGCGCCGCCCTCCTCACCGACGGCGCGTACCGGCTCGTCGAACGCTACGGGTGGACCTGGCACCAGCTGCTCGACGTCGCCGAGTTCGACGGCCCGGCCGCCGTCGTCGGCGAGACCCGCCGCGCCGAACTCCGTACCGCGCCGGGCCACTTCGCCGGGAAACACCACGACGACGCGTCAGTCGCCTTCTGCCGGTTCGAGACCACCACCGCTCCCCTGACCCGCCCGACCCACGAGGTGACGAAATGACCCGGTTCCAGGTCCGTTTCACCGGCAAGACGGCTCGCTCCGGTCCGCTGGCGTTCGGCCACGCGAACATCGTCCGCGCCATCACCCTCGACGACGATCCGACGCGGCTCAACCTCGCGATGGTGTTCGACGTGCCCGGCGCGCCGCTGGACCGGGTCGCCGCCTGGATCCGGGTGCTGCTCGAACGCCACGAGTCGCTGCGGACGACGTACTCGTTCGGCGACCGGACGCTCCAGCACGTGCTCGCGGAAGGCGAGGTGGACGTCGAGGTCGTCGAGAGCGGCGGCGACGTACTCCAGACGGCCGAGGGCACCGCGCGCGCCCTGCGGTCCCGGGTCTTCGATCTGACCGCGGAGCTGCCGCTGCGGCTCGCCGTGGTGACCGAGAACGCCGTCCCGCGCCGGCTCGTCTGGGTGGTGAGCCACGCCGCGATGGACGTCGCCACCTGCGAACTCCTCCTCGGCGAATGGACCGAGCTGGCCGCGGGGCGCGAGCTGCCCGTGGACGACTCGCCACAGCCTCTCGACGTCGTCGAACTCGAGAAGACGCCCGCGGTGCAGCGGCTGGGACAGGCGGCGACGCGGTACTGGGAAAGCAAGCTGCGCACGGTTCCGCAGGCGATGTTCCCCGTGCCCGCCACCGGAACCGGCTTCCTCCGGCCCGGGCTGCGAGTCCGTTCACGGGCCGCGATGGGCCATATCGCGGCGATCGCCGAGCGGACCAGCGCGAGCCCCTCCGCCATCGCCCTCGCCGCGCTCAACGCGCTGATCGCGCACTGGACCGCGCAATCCGCCTGCGTAACGACGTCCTTGTCCGGCAACCGGGTGCTCAAGCAGTTGCGCCGCTTCTTCGGTTCGATGGCGCAGGACGCGCTGCTCCCGGTCACCATCCCGGAGACGTTCGACGAACTGGTCCACGCCGTCCGCGCCGCTTCCGTGCCCGCGTACCGGCACAGCTGGTTCGAAGCCGACGCCATCTGGGAAGTGATCACCCGCGTCACCCACGAACGGGGCTTCTCCTTCGCCAGGGATCTCGTGTTCAACGACATGAGCGCGCTGGGCGACACCGCGGTCGGCGAGCCGCCTCGCGCCGCGTACAGCAGGCTGCCGTCGGTGTGGCTGCCGGGTGGACCGGACGTCGAAGACGACCCCGAAATCGGTGGCACGCTGGAATTGCTGCCGCAGGAGGACATCCCGACCCGTTTCTTCGGCTGCCTGTACCGCCTCGACACGGAACTGGATCTGACGCTGTGGGTCGACCCCGGTTGCCTCGACACCGCCGAGGTGACCGAGTTCGGCCGCGGCCTCCTGGCGTTGCTGCGGGCGGCGGCCGAGGCGGATCTTCCGGTGAAGGAACTGCATTCGCTCACCACGCTCGCCCCCATCGAACGAGGGGAAGGCTGGTACCTCTCGGATTCGTGCTGGGTCGAGCTGGACGCCGTCCGGGAACTGGTCTCCGACGTCCTCGGTGACCGGCCGCATCTGGTGACCGCGGAGCCCGACGACGTCCTGGGTCACCGGCTGGTGTGTCACCTGACCGGCCCGGCGACGCCCGCGGACCTGCACGCCGAAGTGCTGGCCGCGCTGCCGGGGCGGCCGACCGCCCTGGCACCGCACCACTACGTGATCTGCGCCGAGCCGCCCGCCGACCCGCTGGATCCGGGCGCCTGGGCGGCCACGGCCATCGACTCCGCGAGCGGGCGGGAGCTGCCGGTATGAGTCACGACACGGAAACCCTGACCGGTGAAGGAAAACCGGCCGCCGGACGGCTCTGGTCCGGCAACTTCAAGCTCTACCTCACCGCGCGCAGCGGGTCGATGCTGGGCGACGCGATGCTGCCCGTCGCGCTCTCGATCGCCGTGCTGGCGGCGGGTCACGGGATCGACGGCGTCGGCTACGCCCTCGGCGCGTGGATGGGCGCGCTCGCGCTGTTCATGCTGTTCGGCGGCGTGCTCGCGGACCGGTTCACGCCGCGCCGGATGATGATCATCGCGGACCTCGTCCGGCTGGTCGTCCAGGGCGGGATGGCGGTCGCCTTCGCCGTCGGAACGCCGTCACTGCCGACGATCGTCGTCCTGCAGTTCCTCAGCGGCGCCGCCACCGCGTTGTTCCAGCCCGGTGTGGCGAGCATGGTCCCGCAGGTCGCGGAGGACGTCCAGGGCGCGAACGGCATCTTGCGGATTTCCGAGGCGATCTCCGGCGTCCTCGGCCCGGCGCTCGCCGGTGTGCTGGTCGCCGTCGCCGGAACCGGGACCGTGTTCGGGATCTATGCCGCGACGTACGGGATCAGCGCCATCTGCCTGTTCGCCCTGCGGCTCAAGCCGGTGAAGTCCACTGAGGACAGTGAACCGTCGTTCTGGCGTCAGCTGGTCGAGGGCTGGCGGGAGTTCGCCGCCCGTGGCTGGCTCTGGGGCGTGATCGCGATCCACCTGGTGTACGGCTGTTTCGTGGCGGGCGTGTCCCTGCCGGTCGGCGCGGACCTGGTCGTCTCGGACTACGGTTCGACCGCGCTGGGCATCGGGATGGCCGCCTTCGGCGCGGGCGGGGTCGCGGGCGGCGCGATCGCCATGCGCGTCCGCCCGAGCCGTCCGCTGCTGTCCGGCGCGATCGGCTGGGCGTTGTTCGCGCTGTACCCGATCACGCCCGCGGTGGGACTTCCGGTCGCCTTGCTCATCGTCGGCTGGGCACTGGCCGGTTTCGGCCTCGCCTACTGGGGCGTCCTGTGGTCCACCACCGTCCAGACCCAGATTCCCGCGGAACTCCTGAACCGGGTCTACGCCTACGACGTCTCGGGGTCGCTGCTCGCGTTGGTGCTGGGCAGGTCGCTCGCCGGGCCGATGGCGAGCCTGTTCGGCGCACGGCCGCTGATGATCCTCGCGACCGTGCTCGGGCTCCTCTGTACCGGGCTGCTGCTCGCGGTCCGCTCGATCAGGGATCTGCGAAGTGCTCAGTGACCGGATCGAAGCCGACGAGGTCGCCGTCGAGGTCTACGAACGGATCCTCGACGGCGACGGGCCCGCGGAGATCGCGGCCCGGCTCGGTGTCCCGACGGCCGAGGTGGACCGCACGTTCGGCCTCCTGCGGCGGCTGCGACTGATCCGGGAGACCCGGAACGGCGAGGTCGTCGCGGTCGATCCTGACAGCGCGCGGACCGAACTGCTGCTGCCGCTGGAACGGGCGATCCACGACCAGCGCAGCCTGCTGCTGGCCCGGCGGCGGCAACTGCGTTCGTTCGCCGACGCCTTCGGCCGCGCGAATCGGGCGAAACCGCGTCACTCGCCGATCCAGGTCTCGCACGATCCGCGCGAAACCGAGTTGCGGCTCGTCGAAACGGCGAACGGCTGCAAGTCCGAAGTGCTGATGATGCAGTCCTGCGTGGCGCACGAGCCGCCCGAAGCACGGCATCTGCGGCCGCTCGTGCTGGACGCGTTGCGGCGCGGGATCCGCGTGCGGGTGCTGTACCCGCACGCGGCCCGCGCGGACGCGGCGACCCGGTCGTTCCTGTGCAACGTCGCCTCCCTCGGCGGCCGGGTGCGGACCTCGGACGAGATCTTCGACCGATTCGCCGTCTTCGACCGCGAGGTCGCGTTCCTCCGGGCCGGACTCGAAGGCGACCAGGCCGTCGCGATGGTGCACGGTCCGGTGATCGCGCAGTTCCTCGCCGGGACGCACGACCGGGGCTGGGAATCCGGCACCGACTTCGACCCCGGCCGGGCGGGCTACGCGGGCACCCTCGACGTCGTCAAGTCCCGGGTGCTGGACCTGCTCGCCGCCGGCCTCAAGGACGAGGTGATCGCGCGCCGGGTCGGTCTGTCCGAACGGACGTTGCGCAGGCACATTGCGGCGATGATGCAGGAACTCGCCGCGGAGAGCCGGTTCCAGGCGGGCGTCGCCGCCGCACGGGCGGGCCTGGTCGCCACCACCACTCGAACCCATCACCGATAGGAAGGGTCTTCCATGCGACCGAAGAATCTGGCCTTGCGGCTCGGGCTGTCCCTCGCCGCGGTCCTGGCACTGCTCCCCGCCTCGCCTGCTTCCGGGACACCGGAGACCGAGGCCGCCCCGCCACCGGATCGGCCGGTCCTGGAGGCGTTCTGGGGTGGCACGCCGCCCGCGGACCAGGTCCCCTGGGAAATGCTGAACACCATCAGCTACTGGTTCGCCTCACCGGCGGGCGGCCGGTGCAGCACCCCGGACGCCAAGCAGCGCAAGGACATCGAAAGCCTCGCGGCGGTGAAACGTGGTCACCCCGACCTGACCGTGCTGATCTCCATCGGCGGCTGGGCCGCACCGGGTTTCGGTGCGGGCGCCGCGACCGCGGAATCCCGGCGCGCCTTCGTCAAGTCCTGTGTGGACAAATGGCTGAGCGCGTTCCCTCCCGGGCTGGTCGACGGATTCGACGTCGACTGGGAGTTCCCGGTCTCCGGAGGCCTGCCCAGTATCGGCAACTCGCCCGCCGACCGCGCGAACTTCACCTTGCTGCTCAAGGAATTCCGGGCACAATTGCAGCGCTATGCCCGCGACCACGGCCGGCCTTCCCGCGCCATGAAGCTGTCCGCGGACATCCCCGCGGGCCGCGTCCAGGACGACGGCACCGGGACCGGCGGCGCGCCCTACGACGCGTCCAACAGTTTCGACCTGCGTGAAGTCGGCAGGCTCGTCGACATCTTCAACCTGATGACCTACGACTTCTGCACGGGCTACTCGAAGTTCTCCTGCTTCAACGACCCGCTGGTCAAACGGCCCGGTGATCCGAACGACGAGTACAACAACAACGTCGGCGCGCTGAAGTACATGACCGACCACGGTGTCCCGCGCGAGAAGATCGTCCTCGGCGTGCCTTTCTACGGACGGGCGTTCACCGTCACCTCGACCGCCAACGACGGCCTCTACCAGCCGTACACGGCCATGCAGTTCCTCGACTACAAGGTCCTCATGGGCCCGGAATGGGCCGGTGACCCCGGATTCCGCAAGGGCTGGGACCCGATCGTGCGCTCGCCGTACCTCTGGAACCCGGAGAAGAAGATCTGGGTGAGCTACGAGAACCCGCGGTCCATCCAGGACCGCTCGCTGTTCGCGAAACGCCACCGCCTGGCGGGAATGATGATGTGGGAGCTGGGCGCCGACGATCCGCAGCACAGCCTTCTCGCCGCGATGACCGGGCCCTGGCTCCGGCCCTGATGGAGCGACCGGCGGTTCCTCGACGTGGGGAACCGCCGGCCTCCGTAGAATCATGGAGTGTTCACTCTGTCGGAGCCACCGCTGTTCGCCCGGTTGAAGTCCGCCTCGAACGTCCTTATCGCCGGGGCCGGTGGCGGCCGAGCATCGTGAACGGGCAGATCGCGGCGGCGTTGCGCGGAGAATTCGGTGACGTGGCGTTCACTTCACGCACCGCGGGCAGCGAGCTGTTCGTGAATCCCTTGATGGGCGTGTACTTCGCAGTCGATCTCCTCGCGATCGCCGCGTCGGTGGGCTACCTGGAACGGTCGCGGGACACGGAAACCATGTTCGACGTGGCGCTGGCGATCGAGAACCACCGCGAGACCGTGCCGCGGAGAGTGCGGCGTCCCTTCCCGCATTGAGCACCATGCCGTGCACCTTTCTCCCCGGCGTGTCCGTAGCGGTTTGTGCGCATTTCTCGTCCACGGGGATACACACACGATGTGCCAGGGTGTCGCCGCGCTGGACCCGCTCACAACCCGTCGGTCTGTGACCGGGCCTTTCCAGTCTCTGAATGTCGTGGTCGCCATGGTTCCTGCGCCCGTCCTTCGACGGTGCCGGTCTCCCGCAGGCCGATCCTGTCGTGCAGCCGCTTGAGTGGTCGCGGTGCCCACCACGCGGCCCTGCCGAGCAGAGTCATCGTGGCGGGGACCAGCAGGCACCGGACGATCGTGGCGTCGACGAGCACCGCGACGAACAGTCCGAGACCGATCTGCTCGACCTGGCCGACCTTGGCCGCGGCGAAGAACGCGAACACGATCAGCATCAACATGGCCGCCGAGGTGATGATCCGGCCGCTGTCCTGCAGTCCGTGCCGGACCGCGGTGTCGCTGTCCTCCTCCGCGTCCACATACTCCTTGATCCGGCCGAGCAAGAAGACCTCGTAGTCCATCGAGAGCCCGAACGCGAAGGCGAAGACCACGACGATCATGTAGGGACTCAGACCGCCGACGGTCAACGTATCCAGTGGACCGGCCAGGAATCCGTCCTGGAACACCGCGACCAGTACCCCGAACGTGGCTCCGAGGGAGATCACGTTCATCGCGATGGCCTTCAACGGAATGACCAGCGAGCCGGTCATCAGGAAGAGCAACAGGATCATGGCCAGCGCGGTGATGGCGATGCCGAGCGGCAGCCCGTCCGCCAGCCGCTGGTTCAGGTCGATGAGCTGAGCCGCGTCACCGGCCACCCAGGACTCGATCCCGGCGGGCCGGTCCGCTCGAAGCCGGTTCACCAGGTCTTGAGCGCCTTTGCTCTGACCGTCTCCCTTGGTGGCGACGACCACGGCGGACACGGTCGGGTTCACCGGCCTCGCCTTCTCGACCCGGAGCACTTCCGGATCCGAGGCCCACTTGGCGGCGTAGGCGTCCAACGTCGCCGGATCGGCGCGGGCCACCACGCGCACCGCCGCCAGGCTGGTCTGCCCGAACCGGGCGTCGAGCTGATCGGCGACCCTGACCGATTCGATACTCCGAGGGAGGCCTTCCAACTGCGGGACCTTGACGTTCACGTGCAGCACCGGTGCCGCGATCGCCAGTAGCACCACCAGTGAACCCAAGACCACCAGCAAAGGTCTGCGCTGGGTGGCCTTGGCCAGCCTGGCGAAGAACCCCTTCTCGAGTACCGCGGCGGCGGCCTTCGCACCGCCTGCGGCCGCGTCGCGCGACGCGGCCTGTCGCATCAGATCCTTCTTCCCCGGCTTGACCCACTTGCCGAGCACGCCGATGAGCGCCGCGGTCAGCGTCAGGCCGGCCAGCATCGCGACCAGGGCGACGGAGATCCCGGCGGCCGCCATCGCCTGCAAGCGTGGAACGTCGAAGACGGCCAGGCCGGTCAGCGCGGCCGCGACGGTCAGCGCGCTGAACGCGATGGTCCTGCCCGCCGTGCGCCACGCCCGCTCGACGGCCGCCGCCCGGTCATCCGTGGCTGCCAGTTCCTCCCGATAGCGGGCAACCAGCAACAGTCCGTAATCGATGGAGAGGCCGAGTCCCAGCAGGGTGATCACGGTGATGACGTTGGCATCGAGGTCGAAGATCGCGGAAAACCCCAGCAAACTGGCGAACGCCCCGAGCATCGTGCCCACCGCGGCGAGAATCGGGAGCCCGGCCGCGATGACCCCACCGAACACGAAGAGCAACACGATCGCCGTGAGCGGGAGCGAGAACAGCTCGGCCCGCTGGAGATCTTCATCGACCGCGTCGTTCGCCTGCGGACTGATCAACTCACCGCCACCCACTTGTACCGTGGCGCCCGGCAGCTCGCTCGACAGTTGTTTCAGCCGGTTCGTCGATTCGCGGAAGGGCACCGCCTGCTTTTCCGCCTTCGCCAGTACGACGGTTATCGCCACGGCCCGTTTGTCCGTCGCCGTACGGGGGGCGGCCACTTCCTTGACGCCGGGAATCGCCTTGACATCGTTCAGTGCCCGGTTGACGACTTCTCCCGTGGCGGGAACCAGTGGATCGACGTTGTCGACCACCGCGATGAACTCGACCCCCCGGTCGATGCCCTCCTTCATCGCATCGCGGGCGTGGCTCGCCTCGGTCCCCTTCATGTTGTTGGTGTCCCCCATGCCGTCGAGCACGGGACCGATGGCGAACGAACCCGCGATCATGACCAGCACCCACGCCGTCAAGACCCACCATCGTCTGCGAAAGCAGAAGTTCCCAAGTCGGCTAATCATGGGAAAAGCATCGCGGGAAAAAAGTGTGATATCGGTAGCCCGCACACCCGACTTAGGGGTGGTGCTGGGTACAGCCGAATACGGAATCCTGCTTGCTGGTGCCCGTCGCGCGTGCTCCTTAGGCTGGACCCATGACGACGGATGTCGGTTCGGAAACCGCGGGTGGACGGCTTGGCGGTCTCCTTCGCGCGCCTTTGACCCCAAGGGCGTGGCGCGACACGACAGTCGTACTCGCAGGTTTCCCGATCGCTCTGGTGGCATCGACGATCGTGGTGACACTGCTGGCACTCACGGCCTCGCTGGCGATCACCGCCGTGCTCGTGATTCCCTTGATGGCGGCCCTTTTCTGGCTGAGCAGGGTCTTCACCTTCTGGCAGCGTGCACGGCTCCAGGGGTTTCTCGGGATCTCGATCCCACCGCGATCGCGGTTGCCACGGGAAGACTGGCTGCGCGGACTCTGGGCCGAAGCTCGCACGAAAGAGACCTGGCGACACGTCCTGTACCACCTGCTGGCCGGCGTGACCGGCACCGCGTGCGCGGTCCTCGTCTCCGGCTTCTGGACGCTCGGCGCGTTGTTCAGCACCATCCTGCTCCACGGCTGGCTGTTACCGGACACCTCGCGAATCGACCGTTCGCCGCTGATGTTCACCTTGCTGACCGCGCTCGGCCTTATCCTGCTTCTCGCGGCGCCCGCCGTGGCCGAAGCCGCCGTCAAGGTCGACGTCGGCCTCGTGAAAGCCCTCTTGGCACCCAGCAGGAGCGAAACGCTGGCACAGCGGGTCGAAACCCTCTCCGCGAGCAGGACCGAAATGATCGACGCGGCCGATGCCGAGCGCCGCCGTATCGAACGGAACCTGCACGACGGCACGCAGCAACGCCTCGTGTCACTGGCGATGAACCTCGGCATGGCCCGCACCACGCTGACCGGGATACCTCCGGAGGCTCGTGAGGCGATCGAACAAGCCCACGAGGAAGCCAAGCTGGCGCTGTCCGAGTTGCGAGACATGGTGCGCGGCCTGCACCCCGCGGTGCTCGACGACCTAGGGCTCGACGCGGCGCTCTCCGGAATCGCGGCCAGGTCTCCGGTGCCGGTCAGGCTGCTCGTCGAACTGCCTCGACGGCCGCCCCGCGCCGTCGAGACGATCGCGTACTTCGTGGTCTCCGAATCACTCACCAACGCCGCCAAGCACGCCCACGCAGCGCAAGTCGATATCGTCGTCGAAATGACCACTGACGAGGTGCTCAGGATCATCGTGTCCGACGACGGCAGAGGGGGCGCCGACCCGGCCCGGGGTACCGGCTTGCGCGGCCTGGCACAGCGGATCGGCTCGATCGACGGAGAGATGTCCATCGACAGTCCGCGAGGTGGACCGACCCGACTCGTGGTGACACTGCCATGCGCGTCGTGATCGCCGAGGACTCGGTCCTGCTCCGCGAAGGCCTCGTACGGCTGCTCGGCGTCAACGGATTCGAGGTCGTCGAGGCGGTCGGCGATGGCGAGCAGCTCGTCGACGCCGTCCAGCGGCACGAGCCTGATCTGGTCATCGCGGACGTGCGCATGCCGCCGACGTACACCTCGGAAGGCCTGCGGGCCACGCTCACGATCCGCGAACGTTGGCCGGATGTCGCGGTGCTCGTGCTGTCTCAGTACGTCGAGGAGCGCTACGCGTCGGATCTTTTGTCAAGGGAAACCAGCGGTGTGGGGTACCTGCTCAAGGACAGGATCGCCGACGTCGTCGAGTTCGTCGACGCGCTCCGCCGGGTCGCCGCGGGCGGCACCGCGCTCGACCCCGAGGTCGTCGCGCAGATCCTGGTGCGCACCAGGCCGCGTCCTCTCGAACGGCTGACCTCGCGGGAACGCGAGGTGCTGGCGATCATGTCGGAAGGGCGCTCGAACTCCGGTATCGCGGCCGCGCTCGTCGTCAGCGAGAGCGCCGTCGCCAAGCACGTGAACAGCATCTTCACCAAGTTGGACCTCGCCACCGTCGACTCCGACCACCGTCGTGTGTTGGCGGTCCTTCGTTTTCTCAACGGCTAGAGAGGACTCGATGTCCACCGCGACGGAGAACCGAAACCCCCGGAAGACCTGGTTCGCCGGCGGCGCGCTGGTGACCGCGCTCGTCCTGCTCGTCGCCTGTGCGGCGGTCTGGTCGTGGTTGTCCGGCGAGAGCCGTCCCAACACCGATTCGCAGTCGCAGGTCTACCGGCAACCGATCGGCAGGATCGAGATCAGCTCCGCCGCGGGTGACCTCACCGTCTCCGCGGGCCCCGACGGTGAGGTGGGCGTGGATCGGCGGCTGGAATGGACCGAGCACAAACCGGCCTACACCGAAGAGTGGACCGGCGACACACTGCGGATCACCGTCCGGTGCCCGGACGGCAAACTGGGCTGCTCGGTGCACTACACGATCCGGATACCCCGCTCGGTGAGCGTGCAGGCCCACACCGACGCGGGCAACCTCGACATACGAGACCTCAGCGGCGACATCAAGGCAGAGACCGAGGCAGGCCGCACGACGCTGGAGAACACCAAGGGCAAGCTGTACGCGCGCAACGGCAACGGCGACCTCACGGCCACCGGAATCACCTCGGCCGACGTCGACCTCGGCACCCGCGCCGGAAAGGTGGACCTTCGGCTCAGCGGCGTTCCCAGCCTCGTGCGGGCCACCAGCGGTGCGGGTGACGTCCTCGTCCTGGTACCCGCGAACCCGCGCGGATACCAGGTGCGGGCCGACACGAACGCGGGCAGACGTGTCGTGGAGGTCCAGGACGCCTCTGCGAGTCCGCACCGGATCGAAGCCTCCACCTCGGCCGGGGATGTGACGGTGGGCGACTCCTGAAGTCCGGCCCGCCGTCCGTTCAGCGCGCTCGGGTTCGGCCGGAGGCGTGTGGACAATGACCAATCACCCCTCGGACATCAGTCCGGGCCCACCGGTCACAAATCGCCCGGCCGCCCGGTCTTAACGGATACATCCGTTCGACGAGGAGGTCTTCCGATGTCATTGACCGTGCTGCAGGAGGCGAAACCGCCCTTCATCCCGGAGGGGGCGCATGCGATGACCATCGTCATCGAGTACCCGCCGGGCGACACGGGCACCCCGCCGCACCGCCACCCCGGACCGGCCTTCGGCTACGTGCTGGAGGGCGAGATGGTCTTCGAACTCGAGGGCGAGCCGCCGCGCGTCGTCCGGGCGGGCGAGGCGTTCTGGGAGCCGGGCGGCGACGTCATCCACTACCAGGACGGCAACAACCGCGACGACATTCCGGTGCGCTTCACCGTCACCATGCTCTGTGAACCGGGCAAGCCGATGGTGGACCTCGTGTCCGAGGAAGAGCTCCGGGCGAAAGGATGGTCGAGGAAGTGAGCAGACCGGGCCCGCACGGCGAATGCGGTGCGGGCCCGGTCAACGGCGACGGTGCCAGCCGCCCAGCTTCGCCGGGTTGAGCACGATCCAGAGTGCGGTGACCTTGGACCCGGCCGTCTCGGCGGCGGCGACCGCGACGGCGCGGGAGGCACGGCGCAGGGCCAGCCCGGCGCGGCCGTTGACGGACTCGACGGTCAGCTCGGCACCCGATCGTCCGCACAGCACTGCCATGACCAGCTGGGCGACCTCTGCCGCACCGTGCGCGGGCGCGGCTCCTCCCCCGTCGCACGTGGCGACGGCGTCGACGTCCAGGACGGCCGCGAGCGCGGTGACGTCTCCCCGACGGCAGGCCTCGGCGAATCCGCGGATGACCTGGTCATGCCGATCGAGCACAAGGCCCCGTTCTTTCTCAGCCCGTGACGGACACTGCCCCGTTCTTCTCGGGGTTGACGAGCCACAGCAGCCGGTCGATGCCTTCGGTGGTGGCGCTGACGGTGAGCAGGCCGTACACGGCGCCGTCCTGGCACAGCACGGCGGAGGTCTGCCCGTTCGTGACCGCCCAGCGCACCTCGACGTCGTCCCAGAACCAGGTGGAGATCGCCTGGAGGAACTTCGCCACCCGCGCCGCGCCGACGAGCGGCGTGCGGGCGATCCCCTTGCGGCCGTTGCCGTCGGACAGGCTGGTCACGTCCGGAGTGAAGAGCCGCTCCAGCGCGGTCAGATCGCCGGAGCGGGCGGCGGCGAGGAACGTGGTCAGCAGTTCGCGCTGCTGGGCCGCGGTCGCCGGGGTGCGCCGTTCGCTCGCGATGTGCTTGCGGGCCCGGCTGACCAGCTGGCGTACCGCGGGTTCGGTCGAGGACAGGATGTCGGCGATCTGCGTGTAGGGGTAGTCGAAGGCTTCCCGCAGCACGTAGGCGGCGCGTTCGTTCGGGGTGAGCTTCTCCATCAGCAGCAGCGCCGCGAACTCCAGGGCCTCACCGCGCTCGGCGCCCAGGTACGGGTCCGCGCCGGTGTCGACCGGTTCGGGCAGCCACGGCCCGATATAGGTCTCGCGCCGCTTCCGCGCCGACTGCAGGACGTTGATGGCCAGCCGGGTGGTGGTCGTGGCCAGGAACGCCTCCGGATTGACCACTGTGGACCGGTCATAGGTCTGCCAGCGCAACCAGACCTCCTGCACGAGGTCTTCGGCCTCGGTGACGCTGCTGAGCATGCGGTAGACGATCCCGAACAGGCGCGGCCGCACCTGCGCGAAGACGGCCGTGGCCGTCTCGAGATCTTCCACGCCGCCGAGTTCGGTACCCGGCCCGGAATCTGCCACCCCACGCCCCATCGTCACTTCGCGAACGCCCCCGACCCCACCACTCTACGAGGTCGGCCCGCGAGGGTCCCGGCAGCACGACCGGGACCCTCCTGGGGTTCATTCGACGAGCTTGCCCGCGGTGGAGACGTCGCGCATGAGCGAGGCGATCTCGTCCGGGATCGGGGGAAGCTCTTCGCGTTCGACCTGTCCCGGGCCGGACCAGACGAGGTTCACGCGCAGCGACTCGTCGGGTTCGGGATGGTCCGCGCGGTTGTGGCAGCCCCGTGTCTCGCGGCGCTCCAGTGCCGAGTCGAGAGTTGCGCGCGCGGCCAGTGCCGCGGCCTTGAGGTCGAACGCGTGCGCGAGGTCCTGGAAACCGGCGATGTCGGGATGCACGCCCAAATCCCGCATCCGGTTCTCCAGTTCGTCCACTTCGGCCAGTCCGGTACGCAGGCCCGCCTCGTCGCGGACCACACCGGCGTGTTCCGTCATGGTGTTGCGCAACGTCCGCTGCAGGGCGCGCACGTTCTCCGAGCCGTCGGCGGCCAGCAGCTCGTCGACCTCGCCCCGGGCTTCCTCCATCGCCGACGGCGACCGCTGTTGCGCTCCCAGGTCACGGGAGTAGCTCGCGGCGGCCGCACCGACGATGCGCCCGTAGACCAGCAACTCGATCAGGGAGTTCCCGCCGAGCCGGTTCGCGCCGTGCAGGCCGCTCGCCGCCTCGCCGAGGGCGTACAGGCCCTCGACGCCGGTTCCGTGGTCCTCCGGCCGTACCCGGACACCGCCCATCGAGTAGTGCGCCGTGGGCGCGATCTCGATCGGTTCCCGGGTGATGTCCAGCATCTGGAGTTCGAGCAGGGTTTGGTAGACCCGCGGGAGCCGGCGCATGATCGTCTCCCTGGGCAGATGCGAGACGTCGAGCCACACCCCGCCGCCCGGCGTCCCCCGGCCCTCCTTGATCTCCGTGTAGGCCGCCAGCGCCACTCTGTCGCGAGTGGACAGTTCCATCCGGTCGGGGTCGTATCGGGCCATGAACCGCTCGCCGAGCGCGTTGCGCAACATGCCGCCTTCACCGCGTGCCGCCTCGGAGACGAGGGTGCCCGCCGCGTTCTCCGGTGCGATGAGGCCGGACGGATGGAACTGCACGAGCTCGGCGTCCCGGATCCGCGCACCGGCCAGCACGGCGAGCCGGAACGAATCACCGGTGTTCTCGTCCCGCCGGGACGAAGTGCGGCGCCAGATGCGTGTGTGCCCGCCCGCGGCGAGGATCACCGCGTCGGCGTGGATCACGTACCTCGTCCCGTCCGTGAGGTCGAACCCGTAGGCGCCGAAGACGACGTTGTCCCGCACCAGGATCCGCGTGACGTAGATCGTGTCCAGGATCGGGACGCCGAGCTGCGCGGCCCGGTTGACCAGTGTCCGCTGGATCTCCAGTCCGGTGTAGTCACCGGCGAACGCGGTCCGGCGATAGGTGTGCGCGCCGAAGAACCGCTGGGAGATCTTTCCGCCCTCCTCTCGCGCGAAGGGCATTCCGTAGCGTTCGAGGTCTTCGATGCCACGGGCGGCGTTTTCGGTCACGATCCGCACGGTCTCGGGATCGGCCAGCAGGTAGCTCTCCTTGAGCGTGTCCGCCGCGTGCTGCTGCCACGAGTCTTCCGGGTCCATCGTGGCCAGCGCCGCGTTGATGCCACCGGCGGCGAGCGTCGTATGCGCGTCCGACTTCGCCCGCTTGCCGACCGCGAGCACGTCGACACCACGTTCGGCCAGCTCGATCGCCGCGCGCAGGCCGCCCCCGCCGGTCCCGATGACGAGGACGGACGTCGCGATCTGGTGGTCGGCCATGGTCACTTCGCCGGTGCCGGGTTCAGGGGCAGCCAGTCGGCGAACCGGGTGGCGGACAGCTGCGCGCCGGGACCGGGCAGGAGCATGTCCTTGTCCAGCAGGGCACCGAAGTAGCGCGCTTGCGGGTCGGCGACGACCTCACGCGGGTCACCGCGGAAGGCCAGACCGGTGCGGACCAGCTCGTCGAGACCGAACTGCTCGGGACCGGCCACCTCGACGGTGCCGTTCAGCGGTGCGCCGACGGCGACCCGGCCGACCGCGGCGGCCACGTCTTCGGCGGCCATGGGCTGGATGCGGGCCTCCGACAGGCGCACGGTGTTCCCCTCGGTCGCCGACTGGGCGATGCCGCCCACGAACTCGAAGAACTGCGTGGCGTGCACGATCGAGTACGGCAGTCCCGCGTCCTTGATGAGCTTCTCCTGCGCGATCTTCGCGCGGAAGTAACCGCTTTCGGCGAGCCGCTCGGTGCCGACCACCGACAACGCCACGTGGTGCCCCACTCCGGCCTTCTCCCCGGCGGCGAGGAGGTTTCCGGTGGAGGTGCGGAAGAAGTCCAGCACGGCGTCGTCGGCGAACGAGGGTGAGTTCGAAACGTCGACGACGACCTGCGCACCGTCCAGTACCTCGGCCAGCCCTTCCCCGGTCAGCGTGTTCACGCCCGAGTCGGGTGACGCGGGGACGGCTTCGTGGCCGTGTTCTCCCAGTTTCCGGACGAGTTTCGAACCGATCAGCCCGCTGCCGCCGATCACGACGATCTTCATGAGTTGCCTTCCGTCCCGCGTCCCGGCCGTTCCGGGAAACGTCGTTCTCCAACCAGGACACGGCAGGCCCCCGGTTTGTGACAGCCCGGATGTCACAAACCGCGATGGCGTCCTGTCCTGCCTGGCGACAGTGATCCGACGAACAGAGGTATCGCATGGACACCAGTGGCGCCCACGCCATCGAAACGATCGACGATCTCCGCGGCCACCTGCAGTGGGCGATCGAGCTCGAGCACGCGACGATCCCCCCGTACCTGTGCGCGCTGTACTCGTTGGACCCGGCCCGCAACGCCGAAGCCGCCCAAGTCGTCGGCACGGTCCTCGCCGAGGAGATGATCCACCTGGCGCTGGCGGCGAACCTGCTCAACGCCGTCGGCGGCGCGCCCAAGCTCGACACGCCGGAGCTGCTGCCGCCGTACCCGCATCCGCTGCCGCACGGCGACCGGTCCGTGCACGTCCACCTCGCGCCGTTCGGCCCCGAAGCCCTCGAGCTGTTCCTGCGCATCGAGCAGCCCGCGGCGGCGGACGCGCCGCCGCAAACCGACGAATACCGGACGATCGGGCAGTTCTACGCCGCCATCGAAGCCGGCTTCCGCACGCTGTGCGACAAGCTGGGCGAGGAGCAGGTCTTCAGCGGCGATCCGGCCCGGCAGATCGGCGAGCTCCACCTCAGGGGCGGGGGTGGCGAGGTCATCCCGGTCCACGACCTGAAGTCGGCACTGGCCGCGTTGGCGGAGGTCGTCGAGCAGGGCGAAGGCGCCGCGCGCACGGACGTGTGGGACGGCGATCGCGACGTCTTCCACCCCGAGCGGGAAGAGGTCGCGCACTACTACCGGTTCCAGGAGCTCCGGCTCGGCCGCCGGTACCGGACCGGCGACACACCGCAGTCCGGGCCGACCGGCGAGGAGATCGCGGTCGACTTCGACGGCGTGCTGCCGATGCGGCCCGACCCGCGGACCGCCGATTATCCGGAGGGCAGCGCGATCCGGGTCGCGCAGGAGGAGTTCAACCAGACCTACAGCCTGCTCCTCTACCAGCTGGAGGAGGCCTTCAACGGCGGCCCGGGCGAACTGCAGGACGCCGTCGGCACGATGTTCGGGCTGCGCAAGCAGGCGCTGGCGCTGATGAAGATGCCGACCGGTGACGGGAAGACGACCGCGGGCCCGACTTTCGAGTACGTGCCACCCGAGCTGCGGAACTGAAGCAGGGGCCGTCGTGCTCGCCGGCACATCCCCGGCCGGCGAGCACGCTCGCTCATGACGGATTTCCCTTTCTTTCCCGGGTGATGGTGAAAGCGACAAGCAGGACGCAGGCCGCCGCGATTCCCGCGACCACGGCGGCCACGCCGGTCCACGGCGCGGCGAGCGGGAGCAGGAACACGACGGCGGCGCAGCCCAGAACCGCGCCGGGACGCAAGGCGGCCGCCGCCACGATCGGCACGTGGACCAGCCACAGCAGTACGAGGAAAACGCCCACGGAGGCCGCGACGGCGTAGCTGATCACCAGTGGCGAGGCGGTCAGGTGGTGACCGGTGTTTTCGACCGCCACCTCCAGGCTCGCGCCGAGCGCCGCGAGCGCGGCGAAAATGCCGTAGTGGCCGTAGCCCCACCGATAGGACCTCTCGCGGTGATCGCGCAGCCCGTCCCCCGCCGGTTCCAGGAAGTACAGCCACCAGACGGCGAAAAGCAGCACGAGGCCGGAGATCGCGATGGTGAGGAACGAAGCGCTGATCGCGTCCGCTGCCAGAGCCGCTCGGACACCGGTGATCGCGGCCAGGACGCTCTCACCGAGCAGGATGATCGTGAACAACCCATAGCGCTCGGCGATATGGTGCGGATGCCAGGTGGTGGCGCCGGACCGCTCCGCCCAGCGCGGCACGGCGAGTTCCGCGGCGACCAGCGCGAGGAAGCACACCGGCCGGGTGAGCGGGGTCAAGGCACCCGTCTCGGCGAGGACGAGCCATCCCACCCAGCCGGCCTGCAGGACGGTGATGCCCGTGGCGTACCGGAACGCCGTCCGCCGGTGGGCCGGATCCTCGACACCGGCCCGCACCCAGTGCGCGACGAGCCCGATCCGCATGACGAGATAGCCCGCCGCGACAGCTCGATAGTCGCCGGCGGCCGTGGCGGGCACTCCTCCGGCGAGCACGAGCACGCCGGCCATCTGCACCATGGTCAGCAGCCGGTACGCCACGTCGTCGGTGTCGTAGGACGACGCGAACCACGTGAAGTTCATCCACGCCCACCAGATCGCGAAGAACACCTGGAGGAACCCGGCCAGGCCGGCCAGGGCGTGGCCGTCGGCGATGTGGTGCGCGAGCTGAGCGGTCGCGGCCGCGACGGCGACCACGAAGACGAGGTCGAACAACAGCTCCAGCTGGCTCGCCGCGCGGTGCGGCTCGTCGGTCGGACGTGCGCTCATCCGGACGCGGATCCGGATCCTGGTGCTCATCGATGTCAAGGGCTCGCTCCATCCCCACTCGGTCGGTCGCGAGACAGGACAGCGCAGCCCCGGCGTTCGTGACCGGTATGGAGATTTCGCCGTGCCGGTCACACCACGGCGGGCTGCCTTGTCTCAGCGGGCGACGAGTGGATTCACGCACGCAGGGAGAAGACATGAGCACGCCGGACAACGAGGAGTTCCTGCACAGGCTCGAAATCGAGGTAGAGGCGGAGCTGGAGATCACCGAGTCGAGCAACTTCGAAGAGGTCGCCCGCACACCGGTCGCCGAATGGCGGTTCGACCCGACCGAAGCCGAGCGCTACGAGATCAACCTCCGTGGTCTTCTCGGCGCCGTCGAAGCGGTCGAGGACCGGGAACGGTGACACGGGTGAGCGAGGGGCGGCGTACCGACCCTCGCTCACGTGGCTCACCTCGCTCGGGACGGCTTCAGCACGGCTGTACGTTGGCCACGAAACTGAAGGTGGTCAGCGCGACACCCGTTCTGGTGCCCGCTTCCGAACTGTTGGTGTCCCCGACGAAAGACCAGCCGCTGACGAAGCTGTCCGTCACCTGGCCCCCGAACGCGTCGACCGCGTGGTCGGTGTCGCGGTAGCGGATCTCCTCGTAACCGCCCCGGCTGACACTCAGGACGCACTGGCCCGCCGGCGCCACGTAGATCAGGAAGTCGGGCGATGTCCCGCGCGCCCGGGTGAAGTCCGGCGTCGTTTCGATCGCGTCCATGAAGATCCTGACCGCCAACCGGTTCGACCCGATGCCCACCAGTATCGCGTTGGCGAAGACGTCCGGGCCATGCCCGTCGAATTCGGCGTCTCCCCCGACCCGCGGCGGGATGAAGCGGTTGTCCACCGGAACCCGCTTGGCCCCGATCACCACCGACGCGAACGTGCCGACCCCTCCCTGCCCCGCCGATCCTGGTGCCGCGATGGCCGCCGGCGCCAGGGACAACCCCAGCACGGCCGTCATCGCACCGATACCGAGCACTGACTTTCGCATGTCGTTCTCCCTCATCCGTATTCCCTCTGATTCGAGATCTTCGGACCCGGATTCACCGTGGCAGGAGCCATCGACAGGCTGTCGACACCTGGTCGACGGTCCTCGGCCCGACCGGTCCGATCGGACGACTCGACGTATCTGGACCTCGCACCGCGGCTCATGTCTCGATGAGCAGGGTGGAGGTGGTCCGACACCGTGGACGAGGTCGAGGGGGCACCGTCACGCGGTGCGTGGGCCGTCGGGGTGCTCGGCCCGCTCGAAGTGGCCGTGAACGGTCACGCCTTCGAGGACCTGGGCGGTCCACGGTTACGTGTCGTCCTCGCGCTGCTGGCCGCCGATGCCGGCCGGGCGGTGAGTGTGGCGGCCTTGGTGGAGGGCCTGTGGAGGACACAGGCCCCGCCGGACGCCGCCCGCACGACGCGCACCTATGTCTCCCGGCTCCGCGGGGCGCTGCGCCGGACCGGCATCGGGTCGGAGGACTTGATCGTGACACGGCCTCCTGGGTACGCGCTGCGCGTGGAGCCGGACATGCTGGACGCGGCGCGGTTCGAGCGGCTGGCCGCGGCCGGCAGACGAGCCCTCGACGCCGGGCATGCGGACACCGCAGCCGACCGGCTGGCCGAGGCGCTGGCGCTGTGGCGTGGGGATGCCTACGGCGAGTTCACCGACATAGCGGCTCTGCACGCCGAAGGAGAAAGACTGGAACGGCTCCGGCTGACCACCGTGCAGGACCGGATCGAAGCGGATCTGGCGACCGGGCCGAGCGAGGTGCTGATCGCGGAACTGGAGGGGCTGCTCGCACGCCATCCGGAGTACGAACGACTGTGGGGCCAGCTGATGACGGCCCTGTACCGGGCCGGGCGCCAGGCCGACGCGCTGCGCGCGTATCAGCGGGCCCGTGAGGTCCTCATCGAGGGTTCCGGTCTGGAACCTTCCGCCGGCCTGGCCGAAATCCACCGGCGGATCTTGGCTCAAGACTCCCGGCTGCTCCTCCCCCGCACACCCGAGCCCCGTCCCGCGCAGTTGCCGCCCGCCGCGCGCGCCTTCACCGGCCGCGGCGGCGCCTTGGCCGCTCTGGAGGCGATCCTGCCGGGCGAGACCGCGCCGGTGGTGATCGTCGTGGTATCCGGCACCGCCGGAGTGGGCAAGAGCGCCTTGGCTGTGCACTGGGCCCATCGAGTGGCCGCACGGTTTCCCGACGGGCAGCTGTATGTGAACCTGCGCGGATTCGACACCGCCGGATCCCCGCTCGACCCCGCCGACGCGCTGCGGAGGTTCCTCGGCGCCCTCGGCGTGCCGGAGGTGCGCCTGCCGGTGGATCGCGACGCGCTGACCGGCCTGTACCGCAGTGTGCTGACGGGCAGGCAGGTGTTGCTGGTCCTGGACAACGCGGGAGACGTCGAGCAGATCCGTCCGCTTCTGCCCGGCTCCCCGGGCTGTCTCGTCCTGGTGACCAGTCGCCACCGGCTCACTCCCCTGCTCGCCGTCGAAGGTGCCCACGCGCTGGACGTGGGCCTCCTGCCCCAAGATGAGGCGCGAGACCTGCTGGCCCGCCGCCTCGGCCAGGACCGAG
Organism: Amycolatopsis sp. WAC 04182; assembly: GCF_003947465.1. Taxonomy (NCBI): domain Bacteria; kingdom Bacillati; phylum Actinomycetota; class Actinomycetes; order Pseudonocardiales; family Pseudonocardiaceae; genus Amycolatopsis; species Amycolatopsis sp. WAC 04182. Next base: position 72,224 of record NZ_QHJJ01000011.1, on the reverse strand, counting down.
TGGAGCGCGAACCCCTCGCCGTCGCCGCGATCATCGACGGATGCGCACGGTTGCCGCTGGCACTGGCCATCGTCGCCGCCCGGGCCACCAGCCACCCCGGCTTACGGCTCGCCTCGCTGGTGACACAGCTCCACGACGAGACGAGCACGCTGGACACTCTCCGCGGCGGCGACCCGGCCACCGACATCCGGGCCGTGTTCTCCTGGTCCTATCGCGCGTTGAGCCCTTCGGCCGCCCGGATGTTCCGGTTGCTGAGCAGGCACCCCGGTTCCGACATCGGGACAGCGGCCGCCGCCAGCCTCGCCGGCATCCCGCTCCGGCAGGCCCTGGAGCAGCTGGCCGAGCTGACCGGAGCGAACCTCCTCACCGAACATGCTCCCGGCCGATTCGGCTTCCACGACCTCCTCCGCGCCTACGCGGGCGAGCAGGCCGACGACTCCGCCGCCGAAGACCCGCCGCACGAAGTGCTTCACCGGCTGCTCGAGCACTACGTGCACACCGCGCACACCGCCTCCTTGCGGCTCCACCCGCACCGCGCTCGTCCTTTCACCCCGACCACGCCCGAAAGCGGAACCACCGCCGAACGACCCGCTGACCTCGAACAAGCTCTGGCCTGGTTCACCGTCGAACATCCCGCGCTCCTGGCCGCCGTCGACCTGGCCGTCGGCACCGGGGCCGACACGTACGGCTCCCGGTTGGCCTGGTCCCTCTCGACCTTCCTCGAACGGCAAGGGCACTGGCACGACCTGGCCGCGACGCAACGCGCCGCCATCGCCGCCGCCGGCAGGCTCGGTGATCACCGTGCCCAAGCCCAAGCCCACAACGACCTGGCGGGCGCCGAAATCCGGTTGGGCCTGTACGACGACGCCCACTCCGACCTTCGGTACGCCCTCGGTCTGTTCGATCGGCTGGGCGACCAGGTCGGACGGGCCTATACCCACTTGGACCTCGCCTGGATGTTCGAACGGCAGAGCCGTCACACCGACGCGCTCCGCCATGCCACGCAAGCACTCGACCTGTTCACGACCGCGGGCCACCAAGACGGGCGAGCCAGAGCTCTCAACCAGGTCGGCTGGTGCCACTCCCAGCTCGACAACCACCGGCAAGCCCTCTCCCACTGCCGTCAAGCCCTGACCCTGCACCAAGAACTCGGTGACCAGGCGGGCGAGGCGCACACCTGGGACAGCCTCGGCCACGCCCTCCTCCATCTCGGCGCCACCCGGCAGGCCACCACCTGCTACCAGCACGCCGTCCGGCTGTTCCACCGACTCGGAGACCTCTACAACCAGGCGGGCACACTCACCCACCTCGGCAACACCCACCACGCCGCCGACGACACCGAGGCCGCCCACACCACCTGGAACCACGCCATCACGATCCTCAACGACCTCAACCACCCTGATGCCGACCGGGTTCCACGCTCGTCGCACCTCATGACCTGAACCATCCGTCCGAAGTGGACAGACCGGTCCGGATCCCGGGTGGCGATGTCAGGTCCGCCGGACGGGGCAAACGCCTGCGGCGAGCCATTTCTCCCGGAGGTCCGTGGGGATGGTCAAGGCGGTGGGTTGTCCATCGGTGAGCGTGCGGACGCTCCCGCCGAGCAACAGTTCGCCTGCCTTGTCGAGCACCGCCGTGGCCACCCGGCTGCGATCCTCCGACCGTTCGAGTAGCCGCATGGCCCGTACGCCCGCGCCGACGGCGCGACCCCAGCCGCGTGAGCGTGGCACCTCGAGCCAGTCGGCGACTTCTTCGGTGACGACCTGGCGGACCATCGCGGCGACCACGCCGTCGAAGGCCTTGCCCGGCACCATGTTCTCGTAGAGACGCAGAAGATTGCGGGTCAGTTCGATGCCTTCCGCGGAGGGGCCGTAGCTCGCCTCGACGAGTTCGGCGTTCAGTTCTTGAGCCTCCCGCAGTGTTCCAGGCATGGCTTCGGCGGGAATGCCGAGCATCGCGCCCGTCACCCGCCAGACGTAGTAGTAGTCCTCGGCTTCCCGGTCGGTCACCGTGACACCCATCCGGCGCATTCCGTCGATCACCTGCACCGAGAAGATCAGCAGTGCTCCGAGCATGTCCTGCTGGCACAGCGGGATGCCGTCCGCCTCGACATCCCAGGCACCGGACCGGGTGATGAAATACCGGACGGCCGCGTGGATCAGCCTGGTCTTCTGGATCGTGGGGACGAAACCGCCACCGGAACCGAACGGGTCGCGGCCCATGAGGTTCAGCACGAACTGGGAGGTCTCCGACAGCCGGCGGTGCGGCTGATTGAGCCGGTGGGTCAGCGACAGGACGCGAGACGGACGTGGCTGGGCATAGCAGTTCACCATCGCCCCGAACGACAGCACCGAAGCGACGTGCACACCGTCGTCGACGAAGAATTCGTACGCACCCGCGACCCGCTCGAGGTCCGCCCAATCCGGCGGGGCGTCGGTCTCGATCAGGTACCGGCGCACCGATTCCGGCAATTCCTCCGGAATGGGCTGGTCGTTGTCCCGGAAATGCGCCAGCACCTCGTTCACCGCGTTCGTCCGCTCTTCGGCCACCAACTCGGCGACGACGGCGTCCGCGAGCGGATCACCTTGGTACTTCAGCATTTCCAGGGCGGAGAGCCCCGGCGAATCGAGCGTTTCCGACATCGGATCAGCTTTCTTCACGCCGGAATGCCGCGCTAGCGCCGTCCGGGGAAAGATCGAACTCGATCTGATGGCGACCGCGCTCGCTGTCCGTGACGCCGCGCAGGACCGCCCGCTACGGCACCACCCGCGTTCCGGTTGGCGGTGCACCAGGCGGTGAAGTCCGCGTAGCGTCATCGCCATGTCCAAGGGACAGAAGCCCGTTCTGAGCTTCCGGAGGCTGATGGGCCGCGTGGCCGGGTTTTTGCTCGGAGCCGGCGTGACGGTCTTGGCCGTGCTGGCCATAACCGGCGACCTCACCGTCACGAACGGCGCGGGCGAGCCCACCGCCGATATCACCCGCATACTGGTCGGGCTGCTCTACTGCGCCATCGGGCTGACGACCATGGGTGCCGCGATCGCAGGCTTCCCCGAAGGGCCGCACAGCAGCAGCGACCGCACCGACCGCGAAAGCGGCTTTGACGGGGACGGCGGCGACATCGACGTCGACTGAAAGACCCGCGGGAACCGTTCGGGGACGCTTCACATACCGGCTTTCAGTACGTCGATCTCGCAGCCCGGCGCGGCCGGATCGAAGCCGTGCTCGACCAGCCAGCGGATGCCCAGCAGGCTCCGCAACGACCACCACGCGCGGATCACGTCGAGATCGACATCGGTGCCATAGCCGGCGACGACGTCACCGAGGTGCTCCCGGTGGCCGAGCGTCAAGGTGGCGAGATCGAACAGGGCATCACCCCGGGCGGCCTCGGTCCAGTCGATCACGCCGGTGATCTCGTCACCGTCGACGAAAACGTGGCTGACCTGCAGGTCGCCGTGGGTGAACACCGGTGTCCACGGCCGGAGCGCGGCCTCGGCGATCTGGCGGTTCCGTGTGACCAGGTCGGCAGGGAGGACGCCGTTCGCCAGAAGCCACTCGCATTCGGCCTCGAGTCGCGATGCGAACTCGCCGGGGCTTCGGCCGGGCCGGGGTGGCGGCGGCGCGTCGTGCAGCATCCGCACGGCGGTGCCCGCCGCGAACCAGGCCGACGTCGACGCTGTCGACGGCTCGCCGAGGCGGCCGAGCGCCTTACCCGGAAGGGCGGCGAGCGCGAGCACGGGCGGCTTGCGCCACAGGATCTCCGGAGTCGGGATCGGGGCCAGGGTCATCGCCTCGACCTCGATGCCGGTACGCGCCTGGTCGGCGTCGATCTTCAGGAACACGTCGCCGACGCGCAGGGTCGCGCATTCGTGATGGGCGACGACGACTTCGACGTTCATGCCTGCCATTGTCGAGGAACGGGGCCACCGACGTCGCCGGATTATTCGGCCGAGAGTCCACAATGGATTCAGCGTGACCGCAGGCGCGGTCTCGCGACCGGGACGGTCACTTCGACGCGTTCCATGATCAGGGCGAACGCCATGATCACCATCGGGGTCACCAGCACCATCCACATGGATCTTGAGGTACCCGGCGGCCGCGACTTTCAACCCTTGATCGATTTTCCGGCCCGCCGCTGCTATCCGGGCGGCTGGTCTGCTCGCAGGTTCTCGAGGATCGTGGTGGCGATGCCGGCGAACCGGTCGAGTTCTTCAGGCGTGAGGCGGTCGATGACGAGGCGCCGGACTTCCTGGGCGTGGCTTGGCGCGGCCTGCTCGAGCGCGGTGAGGCCTTTCGCCGTGATCACCGCTTCCATGCCGCGCGAACCACAGCGTTCCCGCGTGACCAGGCCTCGCTTGCACATCCGGGTGAGCTGGTGGTGCATGCGGCTCTTCTCCCAGGCGGCCTCCCGGCCGAGCTCGTAGGCCCGCATCCGCCCGTCCGGCGCCTCGGAAAGCAACGCGAGCACGGTGTAGTCGGCGTTGGACAGGCCGCTGCTGGCCTGGAGCTGCTGCTCGATACGTGTCCGCAGCAGCTCCAGCATCTGAAAGGACACCCGCCACGCGCGGAGCTCGTGTTCGGTCAATCCCTGCTGCTTCATGGCGTCATCCTAGCCCACGAGTTGACAAATCAACTCACGGCCGTAGCCTTCAGTTGACACATCAACTCAACACTCGCGGGAAGGCACACCATGACCGGACGACATGACGACGACGAGCGGCCCGTTCCGAGAACCGGGCGGCGCGACTTCCTGAAAAGGGCCACGGTGGCCGCCGCGGGAACGAGCTTGTTCGTGGCCGGCCCGGCCGCCGCGGAGAGTGGTTCCGGTGGCCTGCCACCGAAGGACAGCGGGCAGCGGGGCCGCCGCTACGTCATCCGCGGCGGCGCGGTGATGTCCATGGACCCGAACGTCGGGAACTTCGCGACCGCCGACGTTCTGGTCGAGGGCACCAGGATCGTCGAGATCCGGCCCGGCATCCGCGCCACCGGCGCCGGCGTGATCGACGCGCGGGGACGCATCGTGCTGCCGGGCTTCGTCGACACGCACCATCACCTGTTCGAGACCGCGGAGCGCGCGTTTCTCGCCAACGGCCTGCTCCTCGACGATCACTCGGGTTCACCGAGCGCGTACCCGAACTACGGCGAGCACATCCTGCAGGGATTCGCCCGGGCCTACCGGCCGGAAGACGTCTACATCAACTCGTTGTTCGCGGGGCTTTCGCAGCTCGACGCCGGAGTCACGACGGTGCTGGACGTCTCGCAGATCCACCACTCTCCCGAGCACACCGACGCCGCGATCCAGGCACTCGTCGACACCGGACGGCGTTCGGCGTTCGGGTTCTTCGAGGGCGACGGCCGCACGGGAGCCCGCTATCCGGAGGACGCCTACCGCATCAGGGACCGGTGGTTCTCCTCGAACGACCAGCTGGTGAGCATGGTCATGGGCGGGGAGCTCCACCTCGGCAGGCAGGTGTACACCCGCGCCTGGGCGATCGCGCGCGAGCTGGATCTCAAGATCGCCGCGCACTCCGTCGGCTCATGGGGGATGCGGCCGGTCTTCGACGATCTCGCCCAGGGCACCGCCGGGGTCGAGGTGGGGCCGGACAACCTGTTCATCCACATGACCGGCATGTCCGACCGGACCTGGCGACGGTTGCGGGACGCCGGTGCGCAGGTCTCGCTGGCCTTCCCGATCGAGATGAGCATGCGGCACGGCACGCCGCCCATCCTCAAGATGCAGCAACTCGGCATGGAGCCCTCGCTGAGCTCCGACGTCGAGACGACGATGGCCGCGGACCCGTTCACGCAGATGCGCTCGGCGATGACCATGCAGCGCATGCTCGTCAATCAGCTGATCCTGGACCAAGGCGACCTCGTACCGCCGAACAACTGGCCGACCCCGGCCCCGGGCACGCCCGAACTGCTGACCGTCCGCGACGTGCTGCGGTACGCGACCGTCAACGGTGCCAAGCACCTCGGCCTCGACGGCAGGACCGGCACCCTGACGCCCGGCAAGGAGGCCGACATCGTCCTGCTCGACGCCACCGCGCTCAACGTGGCCCCGCTCAACAGCGTGCCGGGAGCGATCGTGTCGCTGATGGACCGCACCAACGTCGAGACGGTGATCGTCGCCGGCGAGGTGCGCAAGTGGAAGGGGCGGCTGCTCGGCGCGGACCTGCCCCGGTTGCGCCGGGAACTCGAAACGTCCCGCGATCACCTCTTCGCGGCGATGGACCTCAAGCAGGACCTGTTCGCCTGGAGCTGAGAGGCCATCGCGGCGATCAGGCCACCCTTTACCGGAAGCTGGCGACGATCCTCGACGAGGGACTCCACGAGCAGATCTGACCACCGCCTCGTCGAGGGCGGCGAGCGGCTCTACGAGCGAATCTGCGCCTGATCCACTGCCGCCGGCACCCGGACAACCAGGTGAAGCCGGGAGCACTCGAGTTCAAGTAGTGGATCGCTGACACAACTGGTGATATCTGCGGAATTGCGAAGCAGAAGACCTCCGACATCTTCTCCGGCTGAGAGAAGTCGACGAAATTCGTCCCGGGACCCATGCGCATATCCGCACGTTAGACTGTGCCACACTTGATCGATGGGATACCGCTCAGGTTTCACGCTCGTCCAATTGCTCGAAGAGACGCATCACATGACGACTCACGCGGAGGTGCTCGACCGAATAGACGCGGCGATCCAGTTCACCACATCCGGGCCCGATTCAGGCGGCCATCGTTATCCGCGAGGTAAGCGACTGGTCACTTACCTGCAAGATGCCTCACAAGCTGCCGCGCGTCTAGGCCTAACAGTTATCAGCGACCGGCTGGCCGATTTCGCTGAGTATGCCGCAGGCGAGATTCCGTTGTCGCTTCTCGAGACTTGGTACTTTCCGAGCAGGAGAGAAGCTGGAGAGAACCTTATGCGCCTGCAACTGGAAGCTGGTGTACGTCGCACTCTGGAGCTGCTCGCAGAATTCATCAAGGACAGGCCAGGCGCGAGCGTCGACGAAGCCAGAATTTGGCTCCAGAAGGTCACCAAGGCGATGGAGCTATGGAATATAGGCGATGATCGGCTAGGCGGCGTCAAGCTGCCAAAGAACGGTGCCGACTATTTGACTTGGCTCAACCGCATCCAGCTCGTCCTCAGTGACCCGCCAAACCGATCAGTAGTTACTCCCGAGGTTGTCGAGCAGATCGCAGGCATGGCAGGCTCGGACCTTCTTGCTCGCGCAGTCCAATGGCAAAAGAGGAAGGCTGCACTGAGTCGCCTTCAGGCCGTTGTCGAACATCCCGACAGCAGCGAGAGGGCCATCCATGCGGAGCTTAAGCAACAGACCTGGATCTTCGGTGGCCGTTATGTGAAGGAACTTGCTCGTCGGCGTCTCACCACAGTCGACGAGATCGACATACCGCTACTGCGCGGCGACGGCTCCCTGCATGTCGTCGAACTGAAGAGAGCCTCGGTGTCAAACCTGGTAGAACCACTGCGATCCCACTACGCGGCGGGACCCGAGGTTCACCGCGCGGTTTCCCAGGCCGCAAATTATCTCCGCTCCTTGGACGAGAACCGTGCGGGGATACTGGCCGAACATGGCATCGACTGCCGACGATCCTCTGCGACCGTACTGATCGGCCATGCAAAGTTTCTCAACACTGCATACAAGCCAGACGACGTCGCAGCAACACTCCGAACCTACAACGCCACCCTGAACCGTATCGAAGTAGTTACATATCAAGAGTTGATCGAGGCCGCCAAGCGAACCATGGCCTTGGACGAGGAGGACGCCGGATCCACAGAGGACCAACTGGATTGATTCGTCGCCCCTATGTACCACGGATACTATCCCCACTAGGTCCACGGGGGCATGAATGGTTCACGCCTCGATCAAGACCACTCGAGCGATCGTTTGCTCTTGTTGCTCCCCGCCCACCGTTACCATCGCCACTCCGGTCATCTCTGCTCGCCTGAAGACCGGACGCGGAAGACGGGAAGGCATGACAAGCCCACAACACAGATTCGCTCAACCAGCCCGATCGCGCACGGCACCCCTTCAGCGAGCTCGCCGACATGTTTGGCCGCGTAGCCGAACCCCGCTTTTCGACGGAGCAGGACGCTTCGTGAACGCGCGACCAGCGACATGAGCCGATGCTCTCCATTGCAGGGCGTGTCGCGCGAGGGCGCTTTGTGTCTGTCTCGTACGGGGTTGCCGGATTTCGGCCAACCTGCGTGACGTAGCCCACTGCGCGCGTGGTGACGTCCTGGGCCGGCTGGCTACTGTTTTCAGGATGAACTTTCTTGATCATGTTCTTCTGGGAGTGCGCGATCTCGAGGCGGCGGCGGACCGGTTGCGTCGCGAGTGGGGTCTGGGAACCGTGCCTGGCGGATCGCCGGTTCCGGGTGTCGCCAATGCGGTCGTTCCTCTCGCCCCGCCGGTTTATCTGGAACTCGTCACCGCCACGGACGTCGGCGCGAGTGAGGCCGCGGCGCGTTTGGCGGCCGTCACCGCGGCAGGAGATCGCCTGTTTACCTGGGCGGTTGAGCCGGACGATCTCGATGCCCGTGCGGCGAGTTTGGGAATCGAGCCGTTGGGCGGCGGCGGAGACACCGGGCGGTGGCGTTTGCTTGGCGAGGTTGAACAGAGCCGGCCGTTCTTCATCGAATACGACGTCGCTCGGGCAGGTCGCGTAGCGGGATGGCAACGCGCTTATGCGGAGGCAGCACATGACTGTGTGCCTAGCCGGGTGACGTACCTGGAGGTCGGCGGCGATGAGTCCGGTGTGCGGCAGTGGGTGGGCGAGGTTGATGTGCCGCTGCGCTTGGTCGGCGTTGAGCCCCGCCTTGCGGCCGTGGGGATCGCCACCGCCCGAGGTGAGATCGTGGTGCGCTGACGCGGCCACTTCCGGATTGCCTGCATGGTGAAAGGGTGTAGCCGACGGCCATGATCAAGGGGTCGGCATCGGCACAGATGGCGTCAGCGAGAGACCGCCCCTACGCCTTCTGGTCTGGCTGCAGGCGCATGTGTCGCCGACCAGGACCGAACGAGTGAACAGGAGCGGGTATGACCGACGATGTGGCCGGGCACCGTGTGGGCGAAGGCCGAACACCTGGATCTCCTCACCTCAGGGCGGGTCGCCTACCGTGAACTAAGGCTCACCTGCGACGTGGACACCATCGTCGGCACCGACGTCGTCGTCCTCCGCTACCGGTGCGTCAACAACACGTAGCGTTGTGTCTGGGCACAAGCCACCGGCATCATGAACCTTCCGCCGGCCGCACCCTGACCACTCGGCAACAAGTAGCGGCTTGACCGGCTGTTCTCCGTCAGGGAGGGTGCCTGGCTCGTCCTGGACCTGGCGCGGGGACCGAGTTCCCATCGCCCTTTAGGGTGACCGCATGTCGCTGATGGGAAGGGACGTCGAGCTGGCGCGGGTCCGACGCCTGCTGACGGATGCGCGGGGCGCGCGCAGCGGCGTGCTGGCGCTGCGGGGTGCGGCGGGCATCGGGAAATCGGTTCTTCTCGACCACGCCGTGTCGATCGCCGAAGCCGAGGGCATGCGTGTGGTCCGCGGAGCGGGGGTCGAGTCCGACTCCGAGCTCGCGTATGGCGGTCTGCACCAACTCCTGTTTCCCCGCTTGGATCGGTTGGACGCCCTGCCCCCTCCCCAGGCGACGGCGCTGCGGTGCGCGTTCGGCATGGCCGAGGGGGACGACGCCAACCGGTTCCTGATCTCCGCCGGCACCCTGTCGTTGCTCGCCGCGCTGGCCGAGGATGCCCCGCTGCTGTGCGTGGTCGACGACCTGCAATGGCTCGACCAGGGTTCCGTGGAGGCGCTGTTGTTCGCGGCCCGCCGGTTCGTGGCCGACCCGATCGCGATGCTGTTCGCGGTGCGCGAGACGTCGGCGCCGGTCGGGCTCGCGGGCGTCGAGGTCGTGGATCTGGCCGGCCTCGGCGCGCCCGATGCCGCCCGGCTGCTGGACGACCACGCACCGGAACTCGTCGAACCGGTGCGGACGCGCGTCCTCGCGGAGTCCGGCGGCAATCCACTGGCGATCATCGAACTCGGGTCGTCGCGGCTCGCGGCGGGCGACGTCGACGAGTCCGACCCGGCCGGGCAGGTCGGCCCGCTGCCGGTGCCCCGCCGCGTGCAGGAGGCGTTCCGCCGCCAGATCGTCGAGTTTCCCGAACCCACCCAACGCGCGCTCCTGGCGGCTGCGGCCGACACGGCGGCGCCGCTCGCGACGATCCTGCACGTGATCGAAGCCCTCGGTGGCGCGCCCGGCGACCTGGCGCCCGCCGAACGCGACCGGCTGCTCCGGATCGACAGCCGGATCACGTTCCGTCATCCCCTGGTACGGGCGGCCGCCTACCAGGACGCGCCGCTGCACCGGCGGATCGAGGTACATCGCGCGTACGCCGAAGCGCTCCACGCGGACGCCGACGCCGACCGCCGGGCCTGGCATCTCGCCGCGGCCACCACCAAACCCGACGAGGCGGTGGCCGCCGAACTCGAAGGCGTGGCGGAGCGGGCCTGGCACCGAGGCGGCGCGATGGCGGTGTGCGCGGCCTACGAACGCGCCGGTCGGCTCAGCGCGGACCGGGAGCTGAAGGCCCGGCGTATCGGCCTGGCCAGCCAGGCCGCGTTCGACGCGGGCAAGGCCGACCGCGCCGCCCGGCTGGCGGCCGAAGCGCTCGCGCTCACCGCCGACACCGGCGTCCGGGCCGATGCCATCTACACCCGTGGCGCCGTGGAGTACGAACGCACTTCCCCGCGGGCCGACGCGGAGCTGACGCTCGAGGCCGCCGAGTTGGTGCGCGACAACGATCCGGAGCGCGCCGCGCTCACGCTCTACGAGGCCGCGCACGCCGCCCGGCACGGGGCGGCGCACGACCTCCTGGAGCGCGCGGCGGAGCTGATGCGCGGGTTCACCCCGCCGGAGCACTGGGCACCCGTCGTCGCCGCCCTGCTGGGGTGGGCGGAGCTCTTCGCCGGGCGTCCGAAGCTGGCCGTCGGCCCGATGCGCGAGCTCTACACCGCCTCACCCGGCGGCGGGAACGACCTGATGCGGCGCATCACGGTCGCGATCGGCGGGCTCATGCTCGCGGACGACGACGACGTCGTCGCCGTGACCGAGGACATGCTGGCCGAGGCGCGGGCCACCGGAACGCTGGGGTGGGTCCCGTACCTCCTGAACGTGCTCGCCGTGGCGCGGCTGTTCCGCGGTGAGTTCGCGGACGCCCGCGCGTGTGTGGCGGAAGGCGCGGCCGTGAGCGCCGAACTCGGCAACACGACCGAGCGCTTGGCCCACCGATCGGTGGAGGTCTGGTTGCACGCCGTGTCGGGTGACGAGTCACGCTGCCGAACCCTTGCCGAGGAGGTGCTTCCGGGAGCCCGAGCCCGGCACCGGGTCAATGCCGAGGTCGCGGACTGGGGTCTCGGCATGCTCGACCTCTCCGCCCGGCGGTTCGGGGAAGCGCTCGACCGGCTCGAGCGAGTGTCCCGGGGACCCGCGAGCCGCGACCTCCTGGTCCGGGCGGTGCCGGATCTGGTGGAGGCCGCCGTGCGCGGCGGCGAGCCGGATCGCGCCCACGGACCGCTGGCGGAGTTCCGGCACTGGGCCGACCACGTCGACCGCCCGATCGCCGCCGGGCTCGTCCTGCGTTGCCGGGCCTTGCTGGCCGACGACGGCGACGCCAACGCGCTGTACGCCGAGGCGCTGCGGCTCCAGGAGCGGCACGGCGGCCCCTACGAGCGGGCCCGTACCCAGCTGGTCTACGGCGAGTGGCTGCGCCGCCAGCGCCGCCGTACCGAGGCCCGCGCCCATCTCGCGGCGGCGGTGTCCGCGTTCGAGGACCTCGGCGCGGCGCTCTGGGCCGAGCGTGCGCGCGGCGAGCTGGCCGCTTTCGGCGAGCGGGGCGACGAGCCTCGGCGCAGCGGCCCGCTCACCCTGCTGACCCCGCAGGAGCTGCAGGTCGTCCGGCTGGCCGCCACCGGTCACACCAACAAGGAGATCGCCGCGCAGCTCTTCCTCAGCCCACGGACCGTCGGCCACCACCTCTACAAGGCGTATCCGAAGCTCGGCGTCACCGGTCGCGCCGAGCTGGCCGGCCTCGTGTGACGGTCGTCGTTTCCCGGACACCAGTCACGATGACTGATTCGCCGGTGGTGTGCCTCGCCTAGCGTTTCCGGCATCAGAGCAATGGCCGTCGGCCACACGACGAGGAGACGACAATGACGAAGTATTTCCTGAGCCTCCCGCACGACTCCGCCGAGGAGCCGACGATGGAGAACATGGACCCCGCGGAGCTGCAGGAGATCATCGCCGCCGTCGGCGCGTTCAACACCGCCGTCCAGGAAGCGGGCGCGTTCGTCACCGCCGGAGGCCTCCAGCCCCCGTCGACCGCGACCACGGTGGACTACTCCGGAGACACCCCCGTCCTCACCCCAGGCCCGTTCGTCGAGGCCAAGGAATACCTCGGCGGCTTTTGGATCATCGAGGCCGACAACGACGACGTCGCGATCGAATGGACCAAGCAGGCCTCGCGTGCGCTGCGGAGCAAGGTCGAGGTCCGCGCCCTCCAGGAGGAACCCCCCGCCTGACGGAACAGCGCGTCCCCACCGGGGCCGGTCATCGCAGCGATGGCCGGCCCTTTTTATCGGCCCCAAACCGTTACCCGGCAGGGAAACGCCGGGACCACGTTTCGCGACTAGTACAGCGAGTGACCAGAACGCTACGCACGAAAGAGTCGCGAGAGTGCCGCCGGACGGGGGAGACAATGCGCCGGACCTTCGTCGTCACCGACGTCGTTCATCCTTCCGGGTACGAGAACCGGCTCAAGACCATGCTCAACGATCTCCACGACGGCGTCGGACCGACGCTCGCCGTGGCGGTGCTCGGGCTGCGCGCGGCCCGCGAACTGCTCGTCCGTGACCGGGCCGGGGCCGAGCGTCTCCTGGCGCGGATCGAGGAGGAACTCCACGGCGCCATCACCGAATTGCGCCGTATCGTGACCGACGCCCGCCCGCCCGCGCTCGACGAAACGTGCCTCGTCACGGCCGTGCGCCGGTATGCCGGGATGCTCGCCGACCGCGTCCCCGCCGAGCACGGGCCGCTGGGGGTGTCGGTCGAGGTCCGCGGTGAGCTGCCGCCGCTATCGGCCGAGGTGGAGGTCACCGCGTACCGGATCATCCGCGAGGCGCTCGTGAACATCGCCCGCCATTCCGGTGCCCGGCAGTGCGCGGTGCGTCTCTGGCCGCTGGACGGCGATCTGCGCGTGGAGATCGTCGACGACGGCGTCGGCGCGGGCGGCGAGGCGCTGCCCGTGGTCGGCGGGACCGGACTGCGTTCGATGCGGGAACGCGCCGTCGACCTCGGCGGCGGCTGCGTGGTCGAGCCGGTGCCCTCGGGCGGCACCCGGATCGCCGCCTGGCTGCCGCTCGCCACCAAGGAGTGAGCGATGTTCCCGCCCCTCCGTGTCCTCGTGGTGGACGACCATCCGGCGTTCCGGACGGCCATCTGCGCGATGCTCGACGGTACCGACGGCATCGAGGTCGTCGGCCAGGCTCCCGACGGCCTCACCGCGGTCGCGGAAGCGGGCCGGGCGGAGCCCGACGTCGTCCTGATGGATCTGAACCTCCCGGACCTCGACGGCGTCGAGGCGACCCGCCGGATCGTCAGCGCCTGCCCGCACACCGGTGTGCTCATGCTGACCATGTTCGAGAACGAGGCCGCGGTGTTCGCCGCCATGCGCGCGGGCGCGCGCGGCTACCTGCTCAAAGGGGCGCGCAACGAGCAGGTCGTGCGCGCGGTACGGGTGATCGGCGACGGCGAGGCGATCTTCAGCCCGGCGATCGCGACCCGGGTGCTTTCGCTGCTGGGTACGGAGACCCCGCGCGACGAGTCCTTTCCGCAGCTGACCGCGCGCGAACGGGAGATCATGCGGCTCATCGCGCAGGGCATGGGCAACGCCTCGATCGCCGACCGGCTGGTGCTCAGCCCCAAAACGGTGCGAAACCACGTGTCCCACATCTTCCGCAAGCTGCACGTCACCGACCGGGCCCAGGCCATCGCCAAGGTCAGGAAGGCGGGCGTTGCCCGATCGGAGTAACGAAGCGGGACATATCGGGACTCCGGATCCCTGTTCGCGGCACCCGGTCCGCACGATCCTTGAGGAGGACGAAACACCGTTCGCGGGGAGGGGTTCACCGATGCTCGTCGACCAGATCCCGGTGCTGCTTCATGCCACCGACACCATCACGCACGCGGGTGTCACCGCCGCGCTGCGCTCACGCCCTGAGATCCGCTTCGCCGGCGACTCCGACGAGCAGGCCGTCGTACTGGTCATCGTCGAGCGGCTGAACGAGGAGGCACGGCAGTTGCTGCGCAGCCTCCACTGCGCCGGCCGCGCCGGGATCGTCCTGGTCGCCGGCGAGGTGGACGACTCGGAGTTGCTGGACGTCGTGGGCAACGGCGTCTCCGCGATCATCCGCCGGGCCGACGCGACCCCCGACACCTTGGTGCGGCTGGTGAAGGCCGCGGCCGCCGGGGAAGGCGCGCTGCCGCCGGACCTGCTCGGCCGTCTGCTGTCCCGGGTGTCCCGGTTGCAGCGGGACGTGCTGCAACCGAACGGCTGGGATCTGGCCGGGATGTCGCAGCGCGAGACCAAGGTGCTGCGGATGATCGCCGACGGCTTCGAGACGAAGGAGATCGCCGACCGGCTGAGCTACTCCGAGCGGACGGTGAAGTCGATCCTGCACGACATCACCAACCGTTTCCAGCTCCGCAACCGCGCTCATGCCGTCGCGTTCGCCTTGCGCGAGGGATTGATCTGATCCGGTCTATTCGACTCGGCCGGAGAAGGAGACCGACGGGGTGCACCGGCTGCCGCCTCCCGGTGTCTGGCAGCTGACGGCGAGCACGATCTTCTCCCCGGGGGCGAACCGCCATGCCTGCAACCAGTGGTGGTCGAGGTCGCGGAAGTTCGCGAGGCCGACCTCCAGCAGCACGGTCTTGGTGCCGCCGGCGTCGCGCAACAGCCGCAGGGTTCCGTTGTCACCACGAGGGTTCTGCAGGATCAGGTCGGTGATGACCAACGTTTTCGCGGCATCCGGCACGGTGTAAGGGAATTCGGCGAAGCGGTTGACGTTCGAGTCGACGGCCGCGTCCGCCGCCACCCGGAAGTCGGTCGGTGTCCCGGCGCCGTTGCCCGCCGGGTTGGGGACACCGTTCGACGGCCGGGGGCCGGGAGACGCGCCGTCGACGGGCGGGGTCAGCCCGACGGCCTTCATCGCGTCTTCGGAGTTCTGTTTGGCCTGAACGGCGTCCTTCTTCGCCTCACCCGCGGCACCACCGGCCTCCTGCGCCGCCTTGACCACCTCTTGGTTCTGCTCCTGAGCCGCCTCCCGAGCGGCCGACTTCACCGCGGGCCTCAGCACGGTGAACCACAGCGCCACCAAGGCCAGCAACAACACCAGCAGCGCGGCCAGCGCCGGCAGCAGCCACTTCGGCAGCAACTGGCGCTGCACCATGGTGCCTTCGGTCTTGAGCGGCTCGGCGTCGTCGGCGATGACGAACACCTGGAAGCGGTGACGGACGGGTTGCCCGCGCAGGAACCGTTTCCGCGGCCGGGCCCGCAGCCGGACGAACGCGGCCGTGCCCGGCGCGAGGTCGGCCCGGTTCCGTTCGAGCTCGAAGTCGAGCTCGTCCTCGGGGTCGAGCGCGCTCAGTTCGACGGCGACCGGATGGTTCCCGCGGTTGTCGACGGCCACTTCGAAATCGGCCTTGGAACCGGCCTCGACCTTCGCCGGAACGACTTCGGCGGTGACCTCGGTGAAGGCGGCGAGCTGGAGGGTGCCCTCCTCGACCACCGACCCTGCCGGGTCTTCGCTCGAGAAGACCCTTACACCGAAGGGAATCAGGCCTGCCTGGACTTCGGACGACCGCGGCGGCGAGAACCGGACGACGACCGTCCCCGCCTCCCCCGGCATCAGGTTCACCGTCGCCGGTTCCGCGGTGGCCCAGGCACCCGGGTCGCCGACCACTTCGATCGCGAACTGATCGACGACCCGCCCGGCATTGCGAATGGTCACCGAGCAGCTGGTCTCCTGGCCCGGTTCCGCGACCAGGCCCGCCTCGGACAGCGTCGCCGTTGCTCCCATACCCGGAAGTCTGCGCGTCCGGAGCCGGGCCCGGCACCAGCGGACGGGTGTGCGGCCGTGCGCCGGTCGTTGCCCATTGGGGCAGTTTCACCCCTCCTCAGCCTCGGGTGATGAACGGCGGTTGCTGGGTGCGGAGCACCACCAGGATCGGTTCCGACCGCGCCGTCCCGAATTTCACGCCACCCACGGAGGTCACGGTCACCGTGCGCGGGCCGATCAGGTCGTGGTGGAAGATCAGGAACCGCGCCTCGAATCTTCCGTCCGCGCGGACCGTGACCAGCCCCGGCGCGGAGATACCCGCCGACCAGGCCAGCCGGACCACCGCGCCCGGCGGGAAGTCCGTTCCCCGCACCCGCGGGACGAAGCCGAGCGTGCCGATCTTCGGATCCAGCTCGACCACCGGCTGCCGGACCACGACACGCGCGTTCGCCGTGTTGTCCCCGGGATTGTTGTCCGGCCCCGTAGTGCTCACCGTGCCGGATACCTGGGCATCGAAAGCGGCCTTCGCGGCCAAAGAGATCCGGACCGCCACGGTCTGATCGGGCGCCAGTGTCCCGAGCGCGCAACTTCCGCCGCCCGGCGCACATCCGGGTGCGGCCGAAGTCGCCGGAAGCCCCGGTGGCAACTGGGTCACGAGCCGGACGCCCGGCATCGCGGCCTGGGAACCGTTGTGCACCAAGTACGTCAGCACCACGTCGTCACCGCCGGCGAACAGCGGGACCGCCGAGACCGACATCCCGATCGACAAGGAGCCGGGAACCACCGGCGGCGCCGGCTTTTCGCCGACCGTCACGACCGCCGTCGCGGAGTTGTCGCGCGTGTCCGCGTCCTGGCCCGTCGTGGTGACCGTGCCGGTCGCCGCCTGCGCTCCGGCGACCAGGCCGGTCGCGCTGAACCGCACCCTCACCTCCTCCCCCGGAACGAGCGTGCCGAACGCGCACACCGGCTCGGGCGTACAGGTGCCCTTGGTGGGAAGGACCGCCGCCTGCCGCAGACCGGCGGTCAGCCGGACGAACAGCCCCACCACAGGTGACGCGGTGACACCGCGGTTGGTGACGACGAACTCGAACGTGGTGAGCCCCTCGAACGGGATCGCGGCGGGCACGGCGGTCGCGCTCACGGCCAGGTCGGGAATCCGCTGGAACGCGGGCTGCTCCGCCCCGCCCGGGCCGTCGATCAGGATCCGGCCGTCGCCGCCGGTGAACGGCACCACCGCGACCTGCGGCGGGGCCTCACCGGGGAAGGTCGTATAGGCGATGAGCCCGCCGTCCGGCGACCAGGCCGGATCGTCGACGAATCCCGTTCCCCGCACCAGGATCCGGCCCGGACCGCCGCCGGCGGGAGCGACACAGATCAGCGCGTTGCCGCTCTGGAACGCCAGGGTGGCCCCGTCCGGCGAGACGTCCGCCGCTCCTTCCGCCCCGGCACCGCAACCGGGCCCGAACAGCGACGAAAGGTCACGCTGGTCTCCCGGCACGACGACGTCGGGCGAAGGCTGGGTCAGGGCGATCTGCCACAACAGCTTCTGCCGGGTTTCCCCCGGCTGGACGACGGCCATGACCGCGGTCTCGACGGCCATGCCGTTCCTCCCGGTCGCCGTACACGTCACCGTGGTGGCCCCGACCGGGAACAGACTGCCGGACAGGGGCGTACAGCTCGGAGTGAGCAGACTCCCGTCCGCGTCCACCGCGCTCACGGGATACTCGATCACCGTGGGGCCGGTCCCGGTCACCGTCCGGTCGTGCAGCGTGATCAGGGGCAGAGCCGGATCTTTGACGCGCACGGTGACGCTCTCGGTGTAGCCCGGCCGCACGGTGGTTTCCCCGCTCAACCGGAACTCCACGCGGCAGCGCAGGAAAGAACCCAATGCGGCTGTCGGCGACACCGTCGCCGTTTCGGTGAACCGCGCGTTCGTGCCGCCTGGAACACTTTGCGGGCCCGGGGGGTCGAACGTCATCGTAAGGCCGGGATCGCAGAAGCTCACCGGCTGGACGCTCACCGGGAGGTCACCGATGCCCGCGATGATCGCCTCCGCGATCCGGCCGGGGTCGGTGCCGGGCGTGAGGACGCCGTTGGTGGCACTCGTGATCGAGGTCGCCTGCCCCCGTGCGTCGAGGCCGTGGTCGGAATCCTCGCTCGACCCGCCGGTGACCGCGGGCACGGCCACCACGCTGATCTTCGCCGCGTTCAGTGCGGCGATCACCGCCGCCCGGACCGGCGAACCCTTCTCCGGTGGGTCTTCGTGGCTCGCGGCGTCTCCGACCAGGACGAGGATCCGGCTGCTGCCGGGGCGGAAGGTGATGGCTCCGGTCGCGACCTTCTGCAAGGCCAGCAGCCAGTCCTCGGCGGTGTCTCCGCCGCCCCTCGCCTCGATCCGGGCGAACGCGTCGGACAGCAGCTTCCGCTCGGCGTCGGTACCCGCCGGGGTCAGCGGCTGCTGGACGTAGAACGACCGCGGGATGGGCTGGTCCTTGTCGTCGCCCACGTCGCCGAACGCCGCGACGGCGAAGTGCGCTTCCTTCTCCCGGTCCCGCACGCTGTCGATGACCTTGCCGAGGTTCGTCTTGACCTGCTCGATCACCCCGCCCTCCCCGCCCATGGAGCCGGTCTGGTCCATCAGCAGGACGACATCCGGCAAGGACCGGATCCGGTCGGTCTGCACCGTCTTCGCGATCCGCGCCGAACCGCCGCGCCCGACCGGGACGTCCACCACCGCGGGGTCCACTCTGGACGGTCCCGGCGGCCCGATCCGCGTGGCCGCCCGGGTGAGCGTGATCTTCGTTCCGTCCGCCGACCACACCGGCTGCGAGTCGTCACCGCGCAGATGCGCCGGGATCGGGATGTCGCCGAGAAGACGGCCGTCCGCGACCCGCACGATCCGCACGAAACTGTCGGAACCCTCTCCGATCGACACGGTCCGGGTGAACGCGATCTTCGTCGCGTCCGGCGACCATGCCGGGTGCCGCTCCCGTTTGCCGCCATCGCCGGCGCCGGTCAGCGGTCGCGGTGCGCCGCCGTCGGAATTCGCCACGACGATCTGACTGCTCCGGAACTCACCGGTGCCGAACTCCGTGTAGGCCAGCGAAGTCCCGTCCGGCGAGAAAGCGGGATCGGCTTCGTCGGCGTCCGGCCGGTTCGTGAGGTCACGGCGGTCGCCGCCGCGCGCGTCCGCGCTCCAGATGTCGGTGGTGTCCCCACCGCGGAGCCGGGTGAAGACCGGCTGCCCGCCGGCCCGGAAGGTCGGTTCGGTCTCGCCGACCGCGGACAGCGCGGAGATCACCGAGACCTGACCGCCGGGCAGGGTGACCTGTTTGACGTCACCGAGCGGATCCGGTTGACGTGTGGTGAAGGCCAGCCGCGTGCCGTCCGGCGACCAGGCGGGCTCGGTCGAGTCGCCGGGCTCCGGCACCGCCCGGGTAGGCGCGCCACCGATTTCGGCCATGACCACGACATCCCCGGCCGGGTCGAATCTGGTGGTGGTGAACGCGATCCGGGAACCGGTGGGGGCCCACGCGGGCTGGGTGTCCGCACCGGGGCCGTTCGTCAGGCGAGTCGGCGCGCCGCCGGTCGCCGGCACGGTGTAGAGGTCACCGGCCGGGTCCTCGCCGGTACCGCTGAACACGAGACGGCCGCCGTCGGGCGACCAGCTCGGCGAATCGTCCGCCGCCGGTCCGGAGGTCACCTGGCGCGGACCGCGGCCGTCGACGCCGATCACGAAGATGTCCTTGCTGCCCGTGCGTTCCGACACGAACGCGACCGACGAACCGTCCGGCGACAACGCCGGACGCGTATCGGCGGTCGCGTCGTCGGTCAGGCGCACCGGAACCCGGGTGCCGTCCCGCAGGTACCAGAGCTCGCCGTCGCGCTCGGCGCCGTCGCGGACAGCCCGTTTGCTCACCCACACCAGGCCGCCGTTGCCCGCGGACGCGTCCGAATCGACGCTCCCGGCGCCCGGCGGCAGCGCCGGCACCGCACCCTCGCCGGTGGCCTGGGCCAAATCCGTGATCGCGGCGCTGACGTAGCCGACGCGATAGGGCGCGGCGGGCGGTGCGGGCTGCTGCGCCGCGGTCGGCGCGAACACCCCGGTGATCGCCGCTCCGCCCAGCACCACGACGAACGCGATCGCCGCCACCGCTCGGTTCGGGCGCATGGTCATCCAGCCCTTCCTCAGTGATCGCCGCCGGAAGTCCTTGGGGGACAAGGCAACTGTGTCCGGTGTGGTGGACGGTCCGCTCGTGACCCCGCCTGCGATCGTGTCGCGTGGCCACCTTCCGCCACATTTGCCTCACTCCTCACCCTTACTCACCCGGCCTCGAACAGCTCGATCTCGGAGATCGCGACGTCCATGCCGTCCAGCGAGCGATGCAGCCCGGCCACGTGCAGTTCGACGCCGGTCGCCCCCGCGCTGTTCTCGATCGGGACCTCCTGGGCGTCCGGCGTATCGGCCAGCACCATGTCGTAGGTCTTGCCGGTGGAGAACACGAGATGCAGCGTCTTCGGCCGGTGCGCGGCCTGGAAGTTCGCGCCGTTACCGGAATGCACGATGGCCTTCCGCAGGTCCACCGGACGGTCGAAGGTGAACACCAGTACGGGTTCGCTCTGGGCGGCCGCCGACCAGAAGGTGTTCTTGGCGTTGTCGCTGACCAGGTTTCCCGGATGGGCGGGTGACTGCGCGGTCGCGGTCACCTTGCTCGGGCGTACCGGGTTCAGCTTCGTTTCGAAGATCCCCGTCGCCTGACTCCACAGGCCCATCGCGGCGGTGTTGATCGCGCCCCGGAACGGCTGGTACAGCGCGTAGATCAGCGCCGAGAGCACGAGCATCACGGCGATCACCCGGCGGACGGCCTTGCCGACCCGGCGTCGCGCGGCGCCGGCGCGGCCCGCGCGACGGCGGACACCGTCCTTGCCCGGCCGCTCCCCGGCCTTGTGTTGCCGGGGGCCGCGGCCGAACAGCCGTCGCCACCATGACGTCTTCACGACCTCCGACTCGGCGAGGGACGCGCCACAACGGCCGCAGAAGTTGCGGGTGGGCAGGTTGCCCTTGCCGCATCTGCCGCAGATCAGGTCGCCGGGTCTGAGGATCTGCTCCTCGACCGTCAGCTGCTGGGGCTGCCTGGCCGGAGCGAGCTGTTCGGCGGGCTGCACCAGTTGCTGTGCGGCCGGTTGACGCACCGCGGCGGGTTCCTCGTCGTCCCATTTCAGGTACCGGCCGCATTCGCCGCAGAACTCGACGTCGGCGGGACCCTGATGCCCGCACTCCCGGTAGATGACCATCCGCTACCCCTCCACCACTTCGACCGTGACGCGCACGTGGGCGGGCACCGCGTCCACGACCGTCGCCGTCAGCCGCCGTTCGTCGATCCGGCCCCGGTCGGGCACCCGCACGCGCACGTGGACCCACGGCGGCCCCGGATCCGGCAGCGGTGCTCCCGGCTCCGGTGACGCCACGACACCGCCGCTGTCGGTCACCTCGACCGCGCCACCGGTCAGCAGTCGCACGTGCTCGGCGAGCCCGCGCTGCGTACCGCGCCACCGATGCAGTTCGACCGACCGGAGCACGAGTTCACGCAGCCGGGCCGGGTTCCAGCCTTCGTCGACGCGCAACGCCACCCAATGCGCCAGCCAGCCGACGAAGTCCTCCGGTGCCAGTCCCGGATCGAGGTAGCCCGAAAAGTTGTCCAACGTGGCGAAGACCGGTGCGAGCACTTCGTCGAGCGCACCGGTGAAGCCCTGGACGAACCGGTCCTCGGCGTAGACCGAGGGCAGTTGCTCGCCGATCGGGTACGGGCTCGGCAGCCCGGGCACGGCCGCTCTCATCCGTCACTCTCCCGGACCCGCACCTGGTGCCCGAACGAGAACGCGAGCGCGTGCGGCGGCAGGTCGATCCGGTCGACCTGCTCACCACGTTCCCGCGTGACCGGATTGGCCGCGAACAGGCGGACGTCCTCGACCAGCTCGACACCGGGAAGCCGTTGCAGCACCGCGAAGACCTCGCCCGACTGCACCGGCCGCCCGAACGGCCAGCCGTCGCCGTCCGGCCCGCCGGTCAGCGGGTTGAAGTAGTCGTAGAGCGCCTGCGTCGCCCGCGAACCGAGAGCGCCGGGGCTGGTCCGGCGGCGCGACCTCAACCGGGCGACGACCGTGACCCCGTGATAGAACGGCGCTTCCACGGACACCAGGGCGCCGACGCAGCGGCGTTCGTCCAGATACCGCTCGATCCGCGTGCGCATATCGGGGTCGAGCATCAGCGTCGCGAACTTCAGCTCGCCGGTATCGGGAACGGCGGGCACGACGAGGACGCGGATCGCCCCGGTCTCACGGCCGTCGGCGCCGTGCGCGGGCACACAGCGCACCCTCGCCGCCTCGGGCGCCGCTTCGCGCGCGAGCTGTTCGTAGTCCTCGGCGGTGACGGCGCGGTCGCGGGTGCGCAGCAGCAGCGGCCCGCGGACCGCCGCGTCCTCCACCGACTCGCCGTCCACCCCGCCGGTCGCCGGACGCCGATTCACCACGGTGCTGACGAACGGGATCGGATCCCGTTGCACCTCCAGTACTTCGCGGGCGACGTTCCCCCGCCGCCCGCCACCGGCCCGGTAAGCGGGTACCCGGATCGCCGCGGCCTTGGCCGGAACGGCACCGTAGTACCGGATGCCGCCCTCAGGCTGGCGCACGGCCGGACCGAACGCGATCTCACCCGCGACCCGGTCGACCTGGACGTGCCGGTCCTCCGGACCCGACTCGGCGAACGAGGACACCTCCGTCCACTCCTGCCAGCCGTCGGGACCGGACACCTCCACGATCAGCTCGTCCCCACCGGCGACCACCGGACGCCTGCCGAGCGGGAACCGCTGTCCCGGCAGACCGTCCGAGGTGCCCACGACCTCACCGCGCACGACCTCGGCGTGCACCGCGCCGACCGTGCCGCCGATGGTCGACGCCTCGACCGAGCGCAGCCGCGGCGGCCGCTGGAAGAACGGCTGATACTGCTTCGGTTCCGTCAAGCGGCACCGGATCCAGCCCGCGTGCCTGCCGCCGAGCACCGACGCCGTGTGCCCCGGCGGCACGTGCAGAACGACGTCCCCGGACCGGTTGAACGCGCCGGTGCTGTCCCGGTCGATCTCGCCGGCGGCCCAGCCGTGCCCGTCCCAGGCCTCCCACACCCACGGCGGGTCGTGCGGATCGACGCCCTGGCCCTCGACCTCGCAGTCCACCCGCAGCAGCACCGCGCAGCCGGGCACGGCGTCCGACAGTCCGAAGTAGACGGCGTCGCCGGGCGCGGGACTTTCGCCGAAACACGCGGGTTCGCCGCCGACCAGCAACTCGTCGGTGCGGTCGACCGGCGGCACGCCGGTGTCGGAATCGCCGGTCGCCAGCCCGGTGAGCGAACACGGCACGATCGTCAGCGTCCGGTCCACGGTGAACACGACGGGGTCCTCGACCTCGTCGCGCACACTCGCGACCTGTTTCCCCGCGGAGACGACCACCGGGACGTCACGCGCCGCCGAGAGCCAGAACGTCACGTCGGCGCGCGCGGCGGCCGGCGGGAACAACCGCACGCCGATGAGGTCGAGGAAGCGCAGGTAATGCAGGTCCGGCACCCGGTTGAGCCGGTAGAGCAACTGGTCGACCATCTGCGCGAAGGTTTCGATCAGCGTCACGCCGGGGTCGGAGACGTTGTGGTCCGTCCATTCCGGACAGTTGCGCTGGACGAGGCCCTTCGCTTCGTCGACCAGGTCCTGGAACCGGCGGTCGTCCAGATTGGGCATGGGCAGCGACATCACACACCGTCCTGAGTGGACTCGTGCGCCGGGATGACGTAGAACGGGAAGACCAGGTTGCGCGGGTCGTTGGTGCCGCGCAGGTGGTACTTGATGTCGATCAGCAGCGTGCCCTGGTCGGCTTCGGAGAATCCGACCACGACATCGGTGAGCGTGATCCGCGGCTCCCACCGCTCCAGCGAAGTGCGCACCTCGTAGGCGATCTGCCCGGCGGTGGCCGCGTCGGCGGGCGCGAACACGAGATCGTGCACCGCGCAGCCGAACTCCGGGCGCATCGGCCGTTCACCGGGAGCGGTGGCCAGTATCAGCCGGATACTCTCGACGACCTCGCGTTCTCCGCCGACCAACGCGATCGAACCGGTCGCGTCGGTGCGCACCGGGAACGCCAGTCCCCTGCCGAGAAAGTCCACCTCAGCCTCCGATCAGGACGGTCGGGCAGCCCAGGATGATCGGCGCGCCGCACGCGGCCAGATCACCCATGCGGGCCGCGGGCAGCCCGCCGATCAGCACCGTCGGGCAGCCCGGCGGCGCGATCGGCGTCGGCGGATGCACCGCGGGCGGCGGGAACGAGCAGGTGTGCGGCGTGCCGACGGTGGCGGCGGGCTTCCCGCCGACGAGCACGGTCGGTACCCCGGGCCCGGCGATGACGCCCGGGTGTCCGGTCGGGTCGCCGACCCTAGCGGCTGGTGGCATGCCTGCTCCCCTCAGTGTCTGTTGAAGAACCCGCGACCGCGATCGACGTCGGCAGGGCGCAGCTGGGCAGATCGCGTCACGTTGAGTGGACAGGGCGCCCCGCCACCGCGATAGCGGGGCCTTCGGCCAGAGGCGGGTTCACCCATATGGCCAGTTTCCGAATACATCTCAGTTCCGCCCTCCCCTCAGTTGATCTTGACGACGCCGCCGCGCACGGTCACGGCACCGCTCGCGGACAGCTCCGCCTGGCCTTGCCCCTTGACCGAAACCGTCATGCCCTCGACGGTCGCTTCGGTCGCCGCCTTCACGGAGACCTTCTGGCCCTTGAGCTCCAGCGGACCGCTGCCCGCGTCGATGCTCACCCCGTTCCGCGCCTTCACCGTGATGCCCTTGCCGCTGGTCACTTCGATCATCTGGTTCTTCTCGTCGAGCTTGACCACCAGCTTCCCGTCCCCGGACGCGACGATGACGCCGTCCTTTTCGACGAATTCGAGCTTGTGTCCCTTGCGGGAGACGAAACCCCGTACGGCGATCTCGCCGCTGTTGCCGTCGATCGGCGACGTGGTGAACGCCGGGACCGCGTCGGCGCCGTTGTAGAGCCCGCCGAGCACGTACGGGGCTTCGAAGTCGCCGTGCTCGAAGCCCACGAGCACCTCGTCGCCGACCTCGGACAGGACCATCGCGCCCCGCCGGTTCCCGGCGCCGGGCTGCACCGTGCGCGCCCAGTTGCTGGTGAAGTTCTGATCCAGCCAGGGAAAGATCAGCTTGACCCGGCCGAGCTTCGCGGGATCCTTCGCGTCACTGACCACCGCGGGCACCACGCCGGCCCACGTCGATGTCCTGGGCCCGCCGGCGACCAGCCCGTAGAGGGACCGTTCCTGGCGCCCGGAGACGGCGAACTCGGTGGTGTAGCCGACTTCCGCGTTGAACAGGTGCCGGGTGCTGGTGAGCGTGTACTTGCCCGCGAACGGTTTGCCGACGCCGGTCAGCGTCACCGCCGCGCCCGCCCGGAGCTTCGGGTTGCCCTTGGCCACCCCGTCGAGCTCGGTGCAGGCGCTGCCGAGCCGCTCGGACAGCGCGATCGCCGCCGCCTTGGCCTCGGCTTGGCTCCGGCGCGGCGTATCCGCCGACACGTACTTGGGGCTGGAGAACTTGTTCGCGAGCGCGACCGGGTCGACACCCTCGACCTCGGTTCCCGCGTTCTTCGGCTTCTCGACGGCCACCACGGCCTGCTTCGTTTCGATGTCCCAGCCGCGGGCCTCGACCTCGGGCACCTGCTCGGCCGCGGTGACGCTGGCGCGCAGGCTGACCAGGGTCCGATGCGCCTCGAGCACCAGCGGGTCAGTGTGTGCCTTCGCGGTGGTGGCGGGTGCGGCCGAAGGCTTCTCCGCGAGGCTGAAGTCCAGCGCGCCACCGCGCACCGCGATCTGGGCGCCGACCGATTCGGCCAGCCGGGACAGGAACTCCCAATCGCTGACGTTGTCCTGGCTGAACTGCGTATGCGGGCGCCCGCCGACACCGGGGACCGGATCGATCTTCCCGATCTCCAGCCCGGCCCGCTGAGTCACCTTCGCGACGACGTCGGCGACGCTCATCCCCTGGTAGACCGCGACGCGCCTGCCGCGGAAGAGCCGGTGCGCGTGGTCGTAGCCGCGCACCTCGGTGAAGGTGCCGATCCGGTCGAGGTCGATCGCGACCGCGGTGACCTCGCCGGACAGCAGCTCCTGCGGTCCTTCGGGATCGGAGGTCTGCACCTTCAGCTTGATCTCCGCGCCGACCGTGAACTTCCCCTTGTCCAGCACCACGTGCCCGGAGTCGCGGAAGCGCAGGACGAACATGTCCGGCAGGTTCCGGCTGTCGTCGACGTAGGCGTACGAGAGCAGCGTCTTCACGTCGTCGGGCAGCGGGCCGCCGGCGACTTCGACGATGAGGTTGTTCGCGAAACTCTCGTTAGCCATCGAGTTCCTCCAGTGCCGGCACAAGCAACCGGGTGCCGGGCCGCAGCCGCATCGGGTCGTCGATGGCGTTGGCGTCGGCGATCTCGCGCCACTTCCCCGCGTCGCCATAGGCCCGGAACGCCACCGCCTGCAGGGAATCGCCGGCGACGAACACGTGGGTGTCCCGTGCCGCCAGCGCACCCGAGGTCGGGTTCTGCCCGCTCAGCTCGCCGGCGATCTCCTCCAGGTTCACCGTGCAGACCGCGCGCACCGGAGTACCCGACGGCGTGAACAGCGTGTACTTCGCGGTGACATTGGCGACATAGGCGGGGAAGCCGGTCATACCGCCCCATTTGAAGATCACCCACGGCGGCGAACCCTTGCCGTGCTGGCGGCTTTCCTCGGTGGCGACACAGCAGGTGAAGAGCTGCTCGACCTTCTTGACGACGGCGTCGTCCATCTTGTCGGTGGCGTCGAGGAACATCTCCAGCGCGAGCTTGCACGGGTCCGAGCCCTTGAACTCGGGTGGTCCGCTCTTCTTCGCGTTGCGCTGCGGATCACGGCCCCATTTGGCGTTCTTGGTGAGCGAGAGTTCCTTGGGGTTGAACTGGAACTTGATCTCGAACATCTTGGCGCCGGGCTGCCCGGTGCCGCCGGACTGCGGAGGTTTGCGGACCTCGAGCAAGGCGCGCTGGAGGTTGTTCGGCGCCGGTTCGCCGGAGCCGTACGCCGCGGGCGGCTGGGCTCCGGCGGAGGTGAACGTGACAGGCGAGGACATGGCTAGCCCTTCTTCGCAGGGCTGAGAAAGCCGTGGTGGGCCAGTTCGAGGGTCTCGGTGGCGACCTTCGGCGAGTCGGGCGAAAGTTGCGGCCCGCTCCAGCGCACGGGGACGACACCCTCCAACGACCAGCTGGCGATCACGGTGCCTTCGAGGGTGCGCGCTTCGATGGTCGCGGTCTTGCGCTCGATGCCGCTCGCCATGTCGGCGAACCACTTCGTGATCTGCGAGCTGGCTTCGGTGACCGGGCGGGAGAGCTTGACGTTGGAGTACTTGATCCGCGTCGGAAGCTGCCAGACCATACCGTTGTTGCCGCCTTCTTCCCGCTGTTCCATGACGAACTCACAGCCCAGCCCTTCGCAACTGCTGAACGCGCCGAGGTTGCCGAGGTTCTTGTCGTCGAGCTTGACGACGTAGCAAACGGCGACGGCTTCTTCCGCGTCCGGCATCGGCTTCTCCTTCAGTGCGGGCGATCGGTGAGCGCGCCGCGGCGCTCACGGTCGAGGCGGAGTTCGGTCTTCAGCCGCCGGAGCAGCGGGTCGAACAGCTTCTTGACGAGTTCCTCGGTCTCCGGCTGCGATGCCGGGGCCGGTGCCGCCGTCGGCCCCGCCGCCGCGGGCTCCGGCTCGGCGACCGGCGGTGCGGCGGGCGGCGGCGGTGCTGGTTCCGGCTCACGCTGGACGACCGGCGTCTCGGCCTGTCGCGGCATGACGACGGGCGGCAGGTCGAGCACGAAACCAGTGCCGTGGGCGATGGGCTCACTCGCCGCGGTGCGTTGCGCGGTCCGCAGGGTGTCCATTGTGGATCCCCGGTGGTTCACGACTTCGGCGCTCCTCGCCACCGGTAGCGGCCCGGGAAGTCCGATTGGCTCAGTGCTCATCGGGGTGCCGACGTTCGGCGTGGGCGGGTACGGAGCCGGTTCGGCGCTTCTCACGACGGGAAGCACCGCCGTTCCGACGTCTTTCCGGGGAGCGACCTGCGACACCGTGCCTGCCTCCGCCGCGAGCGTCGCCGAGACGAACGGGCTCGGTTCGCCGGCGCGTTGGACGGCCCTGGGCGTCGAGCCGCCCACGACCCGGACGGAGGGCAACGGACGCGTGATCCGCGGAACCTCCGTCACGCGGGACACGGGCAGTTCCGATAGCGGTGCGGGCGACGCCGTGGCCGCGCCGTCGACGATTCGCGCCACCGGAAGCGGTGACGTCGAGGTCGTCGATGTCGGCGCTGTCGGCGCTGGGCTCACTGTGCTCACGGCGCTCACCGAGCCGCCCGGTGGCCCGGGCGGCTCGAAGGTTTCTGTTGTCGCGGAACGGATCTGTTCGAACGGGTGGAAGGTGTCCTCGGGGGAAGGTCGCGACGAGGTGACCATCGGCAGGTTCGGTGGCGGTTCGACCGCCCGGGAGACCAAGACCGGCGCGTCCACCGGCGGCGCGTTCTCGCGTGTTCCCGGTGATTCGGCGCGCAGGCGCTGCACCGGCCGCTGAACCGAAGCCTCGGGCCGCGCCACGTCCAGACGTTCCGGTGACGGAAGTTCCCGAGAAGGTTCGGCGACCGAACGCTGGACGGTCGTCGGAGTGGAGGTCAGGGACGGGGCCGACGTCGGCGTCTCCACGGACGCGGCCGGAGGAACCCACTCCTCGTCCGCCACGATCCGCGCCACCGGGAGCGGGGCCTCTTCCTGCACGATCCGGGCCACCGGCAGCGGAGGCTCGGGCGCCACCGGCTCCCGCGTCGAGGTCTCGTCGGCAGGCACTGTCGGCAGCGCCGAGGTCTCGACGGCACCCGCCAGTGGCGCATCCGCCTCGGCGAGGTCATCTTCGGCCACCGGTGCGGGCACGTCGGCCGCGGCGACGTTTTCTTCGACTGCCGGTACGGGCACGGCGACACCCGGCTCGACACCCGAGGGCACCGAAGCCCGGGCATCGCCCGAGTCCGGCAGAATCGGTGCGCCGAGGCCCAGTCGCCGCGGCGCCGGCTCGATCCGTTCGGTCCGCTGGACGACCGGGAGCGCGGGCCGCGGCGGTTCGACCGGCGGCGGTGTCACGACCTTCGAGACAGGTGGTTCGGCAGTTTGCTCCGCGGGAAGCGGGTCCGGAGTCCCGACCGGCACGGACTCGAACGGTTCGGCATCAGCCAGCTCGGGCTCCGGCACGATCGGGCCCAGGTCAGGTTGGGGAGTTTCGGGCGGCAGCGGTTCGGCAGGCGCCGGAGTGGGCTCGACCGCGGAAACCGGTTCGTGGAGCGGCGAACTCGGGGTTTCGGACCGGACCGCCTGGACTGTCCTCATCGGCGGACGCGCCGAGGCGACGGCGGACGTCAGCGGCATCGGCGGCCGGTCGGCTTCACGCGACTCGGTCACGACGGCCGGGAGCACGAACGTGGCCGTCGGCTCGAAAACCGGCCCCGGCTCGTCCGGCAACAGCTCCTCCGGCTGCGCTGTCGCCGCCGAGGGCACGGATTCCGGTTCGGGGGCAAGGCTTTCGGACACCGGAGCAGCCGGTTCGGCGGTGCGCTGCACCGACATTCCCCACAGGCGTGACAGCACGCCACGTTTACGAGCCGACCGCTGCACCACAGGCATGTCCGGCACGCGCGCCGAGGTCGTGCGCGGGTGCGCCAGACCACCGATGACACCCGCGGGCTCCGCCGGACCGACCCGATGGCCCAGCGGCTCCAGGTAGGCAGGGCTCCGCCAGGACGTCAGCGAGGAACTGAAGCGCTGCACCGGGTTGATCAGCGGATGCTCGGCGACGACGCGCTGGATCGGCGGCAGGCTCCGCCATTCGGCACGGGTCGTCGGCAGGGTGGCCGGTGCCGGCGATTCCGAGGGCGAGCCCGGTTCCTTCCTGCGCCACGTCCACATCGCAGCGTCACCGTCCCTCGCTCATCCGAGTGTTGATCCGGGCGATCTCGGCGACGTAGGTCAACCGGTCGGGGTGTTCGAGGTCGAGGATGTCGTCGAGCGACCAGTGCAGGTGGTAGGCGACGTACGCGACTTCCTCGTGCAGCCGTCCGGCCGCGTACGTCACGATTCCCCCAGGCGGCCGCCGGCGACGTCGACGACGAACTCGTGACGGCATTCCGGGCAGGCGACACCCGCCCGCGTATGGCCCTCGCTGTTGACGCGCCGGTACATGTCCTGCAGGAAAGCCAGATCCGAAGCGAACAGGTTCTCGATGACTCCGGCGTGCACGTCGGTGACGTCGCCGATCCGGGTGATCACCCTGGCCAGCAGCACGACCGTGAGGAAGGCCGAGTTCTCCCGGACCCGGTCGTCCCGCAGCGGGACGAGCTCGTCCCGCGCGGTCGCCAGCCGCATCACGCCTGAGTGGTGCACCTTCCCCGCGTCGTCGACGTACCCGCGCGGGAGTTCGAACGCGAACTCGGTCCGAAGCTTCGGCCGCGCGTCCACCTCCGGCATGACGGAGGTTTCCTCGGCCGGTGCCGACGCCATCACCCTGCGCATGTGCTCACTCGACTTCCATCTGCTCGTAGGTGATCACGAGCTTCTCGGTGAGCACGCTGGTGTCGCCCGCCTTCAGCGCACCGATCTCCAGGCTCTTCGGCCACGCGTTGGTGAGCTTGTAGCGCTTGAGCGCGGTGCCTTCGTAGTCGTAGACGATGATCGCTCCGCCTTTACGAGCGGAACCCATTTTGCCGAAGTGCGCGTCCTTCACCCACTTCTCGAAGCAGCTGTCGTCGGTGAGCCCACGGGTCAGCGTCACCTCGCCCGCCTTCGGGCGGCCGGGGAGCTTCTTGATGACGTACTTGCCGTCCGCGGTGTTCTGCTTGAGCTCGATGACGTCCTGCTCCATCTTCAGTCCGGAGACCTCGGAGATCTGCTTGATCTGGACGCCGTCGATCTCGAGTCCGAAGGAGTGGCCGACGGCCTTGTCAAGATCGGGAAGTGCCATTTCGGAGCCCTTTCACTACTCGTTGACCAGGCTGGTGCCGCCGGACATCTGCGCCAGCCGGAAGATCACGAACTCCGCCGGTTTCACCGGCGCGATGCCCACTTCGCAGATCACCTGGCCGAGATCGATCCCCTCGGCAGGGTTGGTCTCCCGATCGCATTTCACGAAGAAGGCCTCGTCGGGAGTGAGGCCGAACAACGCGCCCTTGCGCCACTCCATCACCAGGAAAGCGCTGATCGTGCGCCGGATCCGGGCCCACAACGCGTCGTCGTTCGGCTCGAACACGACCCACTGGGTGCCGTTGAGGATCGATTCCTCGAGGTAGTTGAACAGCCGCCGCACGTTGAGGTAGCGCCACGCCGGGTCGCTCGACAACGTCCGCGCACCCCAGATCCGGATCCCCTTGCCTGCGAAGGAGCGCACACAGTTCACGCCGATCGGGTTGAGCAGTTCCTGCTCCGCCTTGGTCAGATGCGTCTCGAGCGCCAGCACACCGCGGACGACCTCGTTCGCCGGTGCCTTGTGGACACCGCGAGTCGCGTCGGTGCGCGCCCACACCCCCGCCATGTACCCGCTCGGCGGCACGTACGTATTGGTCCCGCTGGCGGCGTCGAGCACCTGCACCCACGGGTAGTACAACGCCGCGTATTTCGAGTCGTACCCGGCTTGGTCCATCCGCCAGGTGCGGATCTCCTGCGGGTTGAGGCCGGGCGGCGGGTCGACGATCGCCATCCGGTCCCCCATCAGCTCGCAATGCGCGATCATCGCCAGCTGCACGGCCTTGACGCCGTCGAGGTCGATCAGGTCACGCTGGTGAGCGGCCATCAGGTCCGGCACCGCGACCATGGTGATCTCGTCGATCGCCTCCAAGCCACCGAAACCGGTGCGATCGGCGACGTCGCCGACATAGTCGTCGGCCGCGATGCGACGCGGGACGGGCGGCGGCTGCGGCGGCTCGGTGAGCACGGCGGTGCCACGGTCCGGCTTCGCCACCGCGCCGGCGGTCGCGAGCTCTTCGATCGTGATGAAGCTCGACTTCTCCCGCACCGCCGTGACGACGTTCTCCTTGGTGCGCTTGGTGGTCACGTGGTGGGTCTCGACGACCTTGCCGTCTTTCTTGACGAGCACGGTGAACCGGTCGTCGCCGGGGTTCTCACCGGCCGGTTCCGCGACCTCGACGGTGAGCTCACCGGCCTGTCCGCCACTCGGGAGCTCCTTCGCGACGAAACGGTAGCCACCGAGCACCGCCTGACGCGTCGGCTCCTTCGGCGCCGCACCGTTGGTCCCGCCGTCGCCCCGCGGACCGCCGATGCGGACGATGTAGCAGTTCGCACCGCCGTTGAGGAAATAGCCGTAGACCGACTGCGCGAGATAGCAGCCTTCGACGAAGTCACCGAAGGTCTGGGTGAACTGGGTCCAGTTGGACACCAGGGTGGGGGTGTTGAAGGGGCCGTCCGCCGCGAAACCGACGAAGGCGGCGACGGCGGTGCCCACACCCTCGATCGGCCGGGCGCCCGCCTCGATCTCCTCGACGTACACACCCGGCGTGAGATAGGTGGGCATGCGAGCCTCCCCTGTCGGCGTACTCTCTGTCATCGGCGATGCTCCTGCGTGCGCGTTCGCGGCGAAACGACCGAGCGGATAGGTCAGCGGGAACCAATCTCTGCCCGAAGAGGCAACTGCCCGTTCGGGCGGCGTGGCCCGCCCTTCCGGCTGTTGGCAACCGGCCCGGCCAAGCCGAAAGTGAAGACATGCCGGTGGGCCGGGACAAAATGGCACAGGCCCCGGCCGCGGAATCCGCGCGGCCGGTCAAGCCCGCGCGCCGCGCCACCCCGCCGGCGCTGCTGCGGTTGCAGGCCACCGCGGGCAACGCCGCGGTGACCCGCCTCGTCGGTCTGCAGCGCAGCAGCTGCCCCGCTCCCCCGGTCGCGCCCACGGGTGTGACCCCCACGTCGGACCCGAAATTCGAGTCGCTCAAGAAGGACGTCAGCGGAAAGGCGAAAGCGGCCAAGGCGCATCCGCCCGCCGGCGCGGAGGTCAAGAAGGCACAAGACGCTTCGGTCGCGCCTGCTGACGACAAAGAGGCCCAGGCCAAGGCAGCGCAGGCCGACAAGATGGCCGCCGCCAAACCGGTCGGGTTCGACAAGGCCGCCTTCGTCGCCGCGGTCAACGCCGCCGTGGCCAAGCAGGCACCGAAGAATCTCGACGAAGCCGACAAGTTCGCCTCCTCGGGCAAGGCGGACCAGATCAAGTCCGAGGTGCTGGGCAAGGTCACCAGCGGCAAGGACGCTTCCGCCAAAGACGTCACCGACCGCACCAAGGAAGCGCCGGATACCAGCAGGGCCACGGAAAAGCCGGTGAAACCACTGCCGGAGACCCCGCCGACGCCCGCGTTGTCGCCACCGGACGCGCGCAAGGCCACACCGGACAAGGCCCCGCCCGGCCAAACCGACCTGCGCGCCGACCAGTGCGAAACCCACGGCAAAATGACCGAGGCCGGGGTCACCGACGAGCAGCTGGCACACTCCAACGAACCCGAGTTCACCGGCGCGCTCGCGGCGAAACGAGAAGGCGAACAGCACACGGCCTCGGCACCCGCGGCGGTTCGCGAATCGGAGGCGGGCCAGTTGGCCGCCGTCACGGGCGCGGCGCAGGCGTCCGGACAGGCCTCGATGGCGGGCATGACCGGCGCACGATCGTCCGCCGGGCAACGCGGGCAGGCGGCGAAATCGGCCACGAAAGCCAAGGACGAGCAGGACCGGGCCCGGATCACCGGGGAGATCAAGGCGATCTTCGAGGAGACCAAGACAAAGGTCGAAGGGGTCCTCGGCGCACTCGACGACGAAGTGACCAAACGGTTCGAGACCGGCGAAGCGGCGGCGAAGGCCGCGTTCACCGCCGACCACCAGTCCCGGATGAAGAAGTACAAGGACGAACGCTACGACGGCGTCACCGGCGCGGCCCGCTGGAGCTACGACCTGTTCGCCGGCCTGCCCGCCGAGGCGAACAACCTCTTCCTCGAAGCCAAGAAGGTCTACGAGTCGAAGATGCAGGGCGTCATCGGCGAGATCGCCGATTTCGTCGGGCAGCAGCTGAGTGAAGCGAAAAGGCTGATCGCCGAAGGCCGCGAGCGAGTGCGGCAGAAGGTCGGCTCGCAATCCCCGGCGCTGCGCAAGATCGCCGGCGAGGCCGCCAAGGAGTTCGGCGGCCAGTTCGACGAACTCGAGAGCTCCGTCGACGAGAAACAGCAGTCCCTGGTCGAGGATCTGGCGCAGAAGTACAGCGAAGCCCGCAACGCCGTCGACGAGGAGATCAAGACGCTGCAGGCGGAGAACAAAGGCCTGTGGGACAAGGCGAAGGAGGCGGTCGGCGGCGCGATCGACACGATCCTCAAGCTGAAGGACATGCTGCTCAGCGTGCTGTCGCGGGCGGCGAACGCCATCGGCCTGATCATCGCCAAACCGATCGAGTTCCTCGGCAACCTGGTCAACGCGGTCAAGACCGGCGTCCTGAACTTCGGCGCGAACATCGTGCAGCATCTCAAGGACGGCCTGAAGGGCTGGCTGCTCGGGAACCTGGCGAGCGCGGGTATCGAGATCCCGGAGACCTTGGACGCCAAGGGCATCCTGAAGATGGTCATGTCGCTCCTCGGGCTCACTTGGGCGAGTGTCCGTGCGCGGATTCTCCGCTTCATCCCGGAACCCGTGCTCGCCAAGCTGGAGCAGACGTTCGAGGTCGTCAAGATCTTGATCACCGAAGGCGTGCCGGGACTCTGGCGCTGGGTGGTCGAGAAGCTGGGCGATCTCAAGGAGATGGTGCTCGGCCGGATCAAGGAATTCGTGATCGAGAAGATCGTCAAGGCGGGGATCACCTGGATCATCTCGATGCTCAACCCGGCGGCCGCGTTCATCAAGGCCTGCAAGGCGATCTACGACATCGTGCTGTTCTTCGTCGACAAGGCCGCCCAGATCAAGGAGTTCGTCTCGTCGGTGCTGGACTCGGTCGAGTCGATCGCCCGGGGCGGGGCGGGCGCGGTGGCGGGACTGATCGAGCGGACCCTGGCCAAGGCGTTGCCGATGGTGCTCGGGTTCCTGGCGAGCCTGCTCGGGCTGGGCGGGATCTCGGAGAAGATCAAGTCGATCCTGGAAAAGGTCCAGGCCCCCGTCGGCAAGGTGATCGACACGGTCGTGGGGACGATCGTCAAGGCGGGGAAGAAGATCTGGTCGAAGGTCAAGAAAGGTGGTGCCGCCGTCTCCGCCGGCGCGAAGCGGCTCAAGGATGCCTTCCTTGCCCGTCTCATGGGCAAGAAGACCGTGACGATGAAGGGTAAGACCCACCACGTGTTCCTGGAGAACCAGGGCGGCAAACACGTCGTCATGATGGCCAGCGACAAGGACCGGTTGACCGCCAAGGTGTACAACGCCTTGCGAAGCGACGCCGTGAAGGCGCACCCCGAAGTCATCAGTCACCTGCAAGGCATTCAGGAAACGGTCGTCAAGTACGAAGGCGATATCGTCAAGTACAAGTTCGAACAGCCGGACACGAGGCAGGCCAACCAACTCGAAGCCGCCCTCGAATCGTACTCCGGACAGATGATCAGCCGGCTCGCCATGATCGGTCGAGTGCTCGACATCGACCTGTTGAAAGGCGGAAAGTACGTCCTCGACGATCATGTCCATCCCGACTACGCGAAAACCATTCGGAGGACCTTCTACGGTTCTCCGGGCGACTACGATCATCACAGGCCCGCGAAACGCCAAGACGCGATCGACGCGAAGCTGGCGAAATACGGTCCGACAGCTTACCCCGACCAGTTCTGGTGCCCCGGTTACAAGAAGGGCAACCGATCGGCACATCTGGCCCCGCTGTCGATCTTGGAACTCGATCACAAGGAAGGTGCCGCGACACACTGGACGCACACGGGTCACAACTCACCACAGAGGCCGCGAGAGCAATTCTTCGTCGACGGCACGAAGATCGAAGCACTTTGCGAAGCCTGCAACCGGGCGAAGCAGTCCGGCGGCGACCATTACGATACCGCGGTCGGTCCGGACTTCAGCGGCCCCGGCGGCCTGCGCTAGGCCGGCCCGCCCACTTCTTCTCGCGCACCGCTGCCCACCACTCACGTGATCAGAAACGTAACTCGCGTGCTTGGAGACGTAACACGCGAGTTACGTCTCCAAACACGCGAGTTACGCGCCCAAGCACGCGAGTCACGGCTTCGCTCCGCCCCCACCCCGGACGAACGGGTTTGGCTTGCCCCTTAAGAAGCCTCTTCCTCGGCCTCTTCCTCCCGCTGCACGTACGTCTGCGCCATCTTCTCCTCTTCGCCTTCCTCGGCCTCAGGAGCTTCTTCGCGCTGAACGTGCGCTTCGCCGTCGTCCGCACAGCGCTGCACAGCGGGTCCGGCAGCAGGCGTCGACATCAACCGGTCCGCATTGGCGACGGCCTCGCGCTCGAAACGATCCGAGGGATCCGAAACCTTCACCCCGCCCCCGGCGTCGGTCCCGTCGACAGGCCCGCTCCGCTGCTGAACGACGTGCGTCAGTTCGTGCGCCAGCATGTGCTTGCCCGAATCCGAACCGGGGTCGTACTTGTCCCGCTGGAAGACGATGTTCGAACCCACCGTGTAGGCCTGCGCGTTGACGGACTTCGCCGAATCGTGCGCCGCGCCGTCGGTGTGCACCCGGACGTCGCCGAAGTCGTGCCCGAAGCGGCCCTCCATGTCCGTGCGCGTCGAGGCGTCCAGAGGCGCGCCGCCCGAGGTGACCACGTCGTGGACCGGGGAGCGCTCCTCCTCGACCAGCGTGCTCGCCCCGGCGTTCCCCACCGCGCGCTGCAGATCCAGCATGCCCGCGGGGCCGAGGACATCGGTGCGCCCGGCCGCGGCGGCGCGGCCCAGCAGGCCACCCTCGTCCCGGTCTGCCCGATCGCCCTTCGGCCGCAGGCTCGGTTCGAGGTCGTTTTCGTGACTGTGCCCGCGCATGGTCCGCTCCCTCGGGTCGCTACGCTGCCTGCCAGCTTGCGCCGTCGCCGCGCCTCGCACCAGGCAGCTGTGCGCGGCCGAACGGGCGGCATCGGCTGCCCGAACGGGCAGGGTCAGCCGTCGGTCACCATCGCCAGGTACGGGCCGAACTCGCGGTCCAGGCAGAGTCTGCCCAGCTTGCGATATTCCCGCGCGACCGCGCCGACCAGATCCGACATCGCCACCGGGCGGCCGGCCTCCGCGGCCAGATACGCGCCGGTCACCGCGGCCGAGCGGATGTGTCCTCCGGCGAGTTCGAACGCTTCGGCCAGGAAACCCAGGTCCAGGTCGCCGGCCCGGGGCATCCGGGCGCCGAGGCAGCGGTCCCACAGCTGACGCCGCAGCTCGACGTCCGGCAACGGGAAGTCCACGATCACGTCCAGCCGCCGGGTGAACGCCTCGTCGAGGTTCGCCCGCAGGTTGGTGGCCAGCACCGCGATGCCGTCGAAGGTTTCCATCCGCTGCAACAGGTAGGCGCTTTCGATGTTCGCGTACCGGTCGTGCGCGTCACGGACCTCGGATCGCTTGCCGAAGATCGCGTCCGCCTCGTCGAACAGCAGCACCCCGTTGACACCGGCGGCCTCGGTGAAGATCCGTTCCAGGTTCTTCTCCGTCTCGCCGACGTACTTGTCGACCACCGTCGCCAGGTTCACGGTGTAGAGATCCAGCCCCAGCGAAGCGGCGATGACCTCGGCGGACATCGTCTTGCCCGTCCCCGAATCCCCGGCGAAGAGCCCCGTCACACCCCGGCCGCGGCCGCCGCCCGGCCGCATCCGCCACACGTCGAGCACCTGGTCCCGGTAGCGTGCCCGCGCGGCCAGTTCGTCCAAAAGGGACAGTACGCCCGCGGGCAGCACGAGGTCGCTCCAGCCGACCGCGGGTTCGATCCGCCGGGCGAGCCGCTGCAGTCCGGCCGCGTTCTGGCTCCGCGCGCCCGCGCGCAGGTGGGACGTTCGCACCGGCCCGCCCTCGGCCAGCGCCGTCACCGACGCAGCCTTCGCCGCGCGGGCGATCTGCCCCGGCCCCAGCACGAAATGCGCGGTCGCCTCCGCGGGGTCCACATCCGGCGCGAGCCCGCCGTCGAGGTGGCCGCGCCAAAGATCCACCCGGCTCGCCACGGACAGCGGAAGGGCGTCGAGCTGCAACGGCGGGATGGCGCTCCACCGAGGGTCCCAGGCCCCGGTGCCGTGCACGATCGACGGGACCGCGGGATGCGCGAGCTTCTCCAGCCGCGGGGAATCGTCGACCGGGCCCAGCACCAAGCCCGCACCACGCAGCAACGCCTCCCGCACGAGCGAACCGGTGAGCTCGCCCCGTCCGGAATCCGCCTGCCACCGTGTCGCGTCGACCACGAGCGCGGGAAAACCGGCGGCGGTCAGTGCCGCGACGCCGAGTTCTTCGGCACCTCCACCGGGATGCTCCCGCAGATAGACCAACCCGACCTGGCCGCTGATCGCCCGGGCGAGCCGATCGGTACCGGCCACGTCGGCGAAGTCGGTACCGACGCGTGCGCACCCGGCGAGTTCCGGGGCGAGCCGATCGTCGCCCAGCAGGTGGTTCACCACGCGATCGGGTACACGAAGCGTGCGTGACAGGAAGGGACGTTCCTGCTCCTCCATGGTGAGCAGGCCACAGGTGATCAGTGGAGCGTCGGCGTCGAGCCGCGCCCGGCCGGCGGCCGACGCTTCAGGGATGCCGCACAGGCGCAAGGCCAACCCCGCCGTCGCCCGGCGGCGGGTGACGTCGTCGTTGAGATAGCCGTAGAACTGCTCGAACCGGCTGTCGAGGTCGGGCGCGAGCGCGACCAGCAGCAGTTCGACGTCGACACCGGTGAGCCCCGCGCGCTTCGCCAACGGGTACAGGCGGCCGTCCGGCACGGAGTCCGTGAACGGCGGGAACGGCTCGCGGTGGCCCTCCAGCAGCGCGTCGATCGTCTCGTTCGACAGGTACAGCCCGCGGAAGGGGTCGTCGGGGTTCGGGTCGGCGGCCCGGCGGCTTTCGACCGCGTCGCGGATCCGCTGTTCGAGCCGGGCCAACCGCTCGAACAGGTATTCCAGGCTCATCGGGACTTCCGGTGGGTGCGCGCCATCGCGACCCGGCGCTGCCCTTCGACCGCCCCGCTCTCCGCCACATGGTGGCCGATCAACTCGCCGTCGCGGGTGTCGAGCTTCAGGCCTTCCTGCGGCGGCCGTTCGGCCGGGTACACCCGTCCACTGTGGACCGGAGCGGAGACGACGACGTCCAGCGACGGTTTCAGTTCGCCGCCCAAAGCGGTCCAGACGTCGGCGAACGCGCGGTCCTCCGGCGGCGGCAACGCGACCGTCATCGGCACCGGCAGGCCCATCTCCGCCAGCGACCCGGTGAGCGCCGACTCCGGGACGGCGTCGTGGCAGAGCAGGCCGAGCAACAGGTCGGACAGCACGCGGTGCTCGTCTTCCGGGCGCTGCGTCCACGCGGTGACGAGATAGGACAGCTTGATGTGCCGGGGCGGAAGGTGCCGCGCCGCGACCTTGCCGAGCGGGTCGTACTCGTTGAGCAGGCCACGCGAGCGGCGCCGCAGATCCTCACGTACGTCGTAGAGATAGACGTTCACCGCGGGAGCGTTGCGCCGCGCCGCCCATTCCTTGGTCGGCGCGTCGAACGCGACCTCGATCTCGCTGCCGCGCCGGGCCGCGTCGCGCACCAACCGCCGCAGCGCCTCATCGACCTCATGGATCACGCGGACCTCCTCGGACGGCGGTCTTCCCACGATGATCGCGGCGGCGCCGTCCGGCCAGCCGCGCAGCGGCAGACCTTCGGGTACGCCCGTCTGCCCGTACGGGCAACGCCCGGCGACCGATAACGAAACGTGCCCAAGTTGGTCAATCGAAGGCCCTCGGCTATATGGTCACCTTCGAACCCCCGTTTGACCCACGACGACCGGCCCTGGCACTGCCGCGCTTCACCGAGGCACTCAGCTGACCTCGGCGGCAGGTATGCCGGCCCACTACGCCGGGTCGAGCCACACCGCGATGGACAGGCAGCAGGCCTGCCCGGCCGACGGCACCGGTTCCCTCGTTCCACCCGCACACCACAGCCGGTTCCGGCCGGTCCGACTCACTCACTCCACAGGAGATCCTCCATCAGTGTCCCCGTAGTTCTGCCGTACGCCGTCAGCGCTCCTCGTTCGCTCACCGATGTGTACGGTCCGGGCATCGCCGTCTGCGCGCGGCCCGAGCTGGCCGCCGCCGAACCAGTGAACAAGCACCGCCACAGCCGTGACGTTGTCTCCGCACGACCGATCGCCGTCGCGGCCGACCTGCCGGTGATCTGCAGCGCCGGTGGCACGGACCCGGATCTGCTGGCGCTCCTGCGTGACAGCGGCCTGCCTGTCGGCACCGATCTGCGCGAGTTCCGAAGCGAAGGGGAATTCGCCGCCCGCGTGACCGAAGCGATGTCCGACGGCCTGCTGATGTCGATGGAGTACCCCCAGCCGACCACGCTGTGCCCGGACGAACGCGCGCTCAAAAGCGCGCAACTCGTCGGCTACTTGAACAACAAAGCCAGCATCACCACGCTGGTCGACCCCCGTTTCCAAGCGCACCGCAGCGTCGTGACCCGCGCGCAACTCGCGGAGGCGGCGCCGTCGGAGAAGTCGTGGGTGCTCAAGGCCGCGACCAACGACGCGCACGGCGGCAGCCTCGATGTCTATCTGCACCGGGCCCACGAGCGGATCACGCTGCCGGCGTTCACCGATGTGCTCGGCGAGTTCGTCGTCGAGGAGTACCTGCGGATCCTGCGCAACTGGGGCCTGCAGTTCTACGTGGGAGCGGACGCGCGGGCTCGCCTGCTCGCCGTGACCGAACAACGCGTCGACGAGACCGGGATCTACACCGGCGGCAGATTCGGCGCGGTCACCACTCCTCCCGCCGAACTGCTCGCCGAATGCCTGGCGATCACCCAGCGCGCGGCCGATGTCGGCTACCGCGGCCTGTGCAGCCTCGACTGCGCCCAAACCCAGGACGGCCAGCAGGTCGTGCTCGACCTGAACTTCCGGATCACCAGTGGCTCGATCCCGTTGCTGGCGATGCAGTCCGTCCGCCCCGACGCCCTCGACCACCCCGCCGAGTCCGTGAAGCTGACCGTCGACGGCCCGCTCACCGACCTGCTCGCCGAGGTGCGCCCGGCGCTGGCGGACGGTGGCCTGCTCATCGTGGCAGGCCACGACACCGGCCACACGGACAATCCGATCAGGCAAAGTACCTTGCAACTACTGGTCCTCGGGGACGACCCCGACGAGGTGTCCGCTCGACGCCGTGCGCTGGAAGAGAAAACCCGCCGGTAACCGCGTCGGGAGTGTGTGTCGCGAAAGCCGCTTCCGGTGGCTTTCGCGACACGTCCCCGGCATCAGGCCACGGTCGCCTCTCGGCTCGTCTGCTCGGCGATCCAGTCCCGGTACACCGTCACATCGGTCCAGATGCCCAGACCGCTGGCGCATTTCGGATCCGCGTCACCGTCGCGGCTGGTGGCACCGACCAGTTCCCACTCGCCCGGCCTGCCCTTGATCTGCGGTCCACCCGAGTCGCCGTAGCAGCCCATCGCGTCCGGGGTGTCGGAACCGGTGCAGATCTCCTTGCCCGTCGCCAGATTGCGGCAATCCTCCGCCGGCCTGACCTTGGTGTCCAATTCCTGGAGGATCTCCGGGGCGCCGCAGTTCTGCTCGGCGCAGTGCTCGCCCCAGCCGAGGATCCGGGTCGCCGTCCCCGCGCCGCCCACGGCTTCGGCGATCTTGATCGGCTTCTCGGTCACCGCTTTGTCCAATCGCACCAGCGCGATGTCCCCGCCCGGCGGGTTCTGCCCGACGAAGTCCGGGTGCACGATGATCTTGCTGACGCCGGTCTCGGTGCCCCCGCTGTTGTGCTGTCGCGCCCCGATCCTGGTCCTGACCTGGTCCGGCTGCGCTCCCCGCACGCAGTGCGCCGCGGTCACCACCCAGTTCTCACTGATCAGCGAGCCGCCGCAGAAGTGGTTCCCGTCCTGCTGCAACGACACCATGAACGAATAGTCCTCGGTGGCGTCGTGCCCGCCGATGACGTAGGGCGTCGGCCCGTCGGCCGCCGCCGCGATCCCCGGTACCAGCACCGCTCCCGCCGCGGCCAACCCCACCATCAGTACGCCTGTTTTGCGAAGCATTATCGTGAACTCCCCGTAGACGACGAATTGCTGACAGTCGTCACGCTATGGGGTGATGATCACGACTGGATCGGCTCATCGGCCGGGTGCGTATCGGCCGAATGGCCGACCCAGCGTGACGTCGCACCACGAGAAGCGACCCGATGGTGAATGCGCGCCTCAGCTGAGCTCGGGGATGACGAACGTGCTCTCTTCGACCTCGGCGTGCCCGGCTTCGACGAGGTCGGCGGCACGGGCGAGGAAAGCGGTGAGCGACGGCGCTTTCGGTTCATCGAGGTCGGGCACGTTAGGGCGGGACACGACCTGACCGGCGGTGCCGCGGTCGCCGGGATCGAGGTCGAGGAGGTAGCAATCGCCCTGGAACGCGAGGAACGGCAGCCAGGATTCCGACCACACCGTCCACCGGAACCAGGAAGGTTGCTCGACGGGCGTGGCCAGGTCGCCGACCACGTCGGTCAGCATCCGGTGCATCTCGATGATCTCGTCGATGGTCAGGAAATGCTGGTGGTTGAGCGGACCGTTCAGCTGGTCGGGGTCGTCCTGGCCCGCCGACACGCTCAGCAGGGCGCACAGGTCGGACGGCAGGACAAGCCCCGTCTCGGTGGCGAGCCGGTCGAGCTCGCGCTCGGAAGCGCCGGGCAGGAACGGCGCGGCACCGGGCAGTTCCCGCTCGATCAGGCTTCGCAACCGGGCGAACTCGCGGGCGGTCTGGTTCATGACGGCCAGTATTCCGGAAACGCCGCGGAAATCCGGATGACCTTCGTTCGGGCAGGCCAGTAGTCTCCGGCGGACGATGCACCAGGGGGAGTGATCATGGCCAGCCACTTCGAGGCGATCGGGATCGGCGTCACCAGCGAGGACGAGTTCAGGGAACGGGTGGTCTCCCTGATCGGCGCGGGCACGGCCCGGCCGATCGACAAGAAGATCAGCGAGCACGTGTGGACGGATTCCTCCGGCGCCCGGCTGGTCGCACAGGTCCGCAAGGGAGAGATCGACTTCCTCCTGCCGTGCCTGGCCGGCACGGCGCCCGCGGTTCCGGTGCGCGACGTACGCCTTGTCGACGACGAGACCGCGATGCTCGAACTCCTCGACGGCGTCGCAGGCGAGATGATCTGCCCCATCGCGGTCGAACTCGAAGACCGAGCGGTCCTCGCCCACTCGGGCGGCCGGCTCGAGTCTGGTTCCCTGGTGCTGGCGGCGCTGGCCGAAGACGTCACCGTGCACGCCGACGCCGAGGCCTACGCGGCATCGCAGGGCGACGGACCGCAGTTCGCCGCCGACCACTTCATCCCGTCCGGCACCTTCACGCTCGAGGAACCCTCGCCCGGCTGGGCGCCCTCCGCCCACGCGCTGTTCGCCGGCGAGGTCGTCGAGACCGAAAGTCCTGTGAATACCGTTACCAGCAAGGCATTCCATCGGATCCGGGTCCGGACCATCGCCGCGATCGAACTCGACGTCGCCATCGCGGCCACCGCCCTGGAGCAGCCGCCCGCGCGCGGCAACATCGTGACCGGGACCTTCTTCCTGACCGGCAGCCTGGGACTACAGCCCGCCGACGCGGTGCAGCGGCGCCGTTGGTTCCGGCGGTAAATCCTCAAAGGACGGCCTAGCGGTGTCCTGTAAGTCTGCGCCTCCCGAGTGTCCATAAAGGACGCTTTCGCTGACCGGAATGTTCGGCAAGGAGGGTTCTATTGAGGGGCAAGGCAAACGTGTCGCGGTCGACACCTCCGCGTCCCTCGAAGCCGGCGCCCCGATGTTCGCGTCGCGAAAGCCACTTTCGGGACACCAGACGTCGCGAAAGTGGCTTTCGCAACACGCCACCTCTGACTTACTTCTCGATAACCCTCTTCATGAAACCCCTAAAACCGGCCTAATCGGACACCGCCGCCCCGAAGAGAGGCCTTTCGCGACACCTGGGCGCGAAGACCCGAACCACTTGCAGGACAGCCCCTAGACCGACCGTTCGCGGCGATAATGACGAGCGGCCTTCGCCCGGTTGCCGCAGGTTTCCATGGAGCACCATCGCCTGGTGCCGTTGCGGGTCGTGTCGTCGAAGTACAGCGTGCACGCCGGATACGCCGAGCACCGCTTGATCCGTTCCGGGCGCGCGCGAAGCAGGCTCAAGTAGCCGTATGCGGCGAGCCACGCGGGCCGCCAAGCCTCTTCCTCGACCTCGATCGTTTCTTCGGGGCCGCCTTGCCGCAGTTCCGGC
This sequence comes from Amycolatopsis sp. WAC 04182, assembly GCF_003947465.1. Lineage (NCBI taxonomy): Bacteria > Bacillati > Actinomycetota > Actinomycetes > Pseudonocardiales > Pseudonocardiaceae > Amycolatopsis > Amycolatopsis sp. WAC 04182. Next base: position 27,564 of record NZ_QHJJ01000011.1, on the reverse strand, counting down.
CGCAACCGGCCGCGCGCCAGCACCTCGTTCAACGCTCGCTCGGCGGAAGCGCCGGGGTTCTCGAGCACCTCGCGCAGGACGGAACGCGTGTGCCGCAACGGTTCCTCCGCGCCCGGCGTATCCGGAAGGTCCCATTCGGCCAGCCAGGCGCCGACGCCGCCGGGTTCATCGAAGACGTCCTGCCGCGCACCACGATCGGGCCACGTGGTGTTCAGCAGGTCCAGAGCGATCGGCTCGCCGACCAAAGGGCGTTGCGGCACAGCACCATCCTACCCTCCGTCAACCGCTTGACAGGTTAGGTCACCTCATGCTTGGCTCTAACCGTTCAAAGAGTTTTAGACGGTTAGAGCTAGGAGCACTCCCCATGTCCGAAGAAACCCGGTCCGCCGACGAGGTTTTCCACCACACGGCGACCATCGACGGCCGCAGCGTGTTCTACCGGGAGGCAGGCGACCCCACCGCGCCGACCGTGGTGCTGCTGCACGGTTTCCCCACGTCGTCGCAGATGTTCCGCAAGCTGATCCCCGCGCTGGCCGACCGCTACCACGTCATCGCCCCCGACCACATCGGCTTCGGCCACTCGGACGCCCCGCCCGTCGACGAGTTCGACTATTCGTTCGAGAACCTCACCGCGATCACCCTGGGACTCGTCGACGCGCTCGGCCTGGACCGTTTCGCCCTGTACCTCCAGGACTACGGGGCACCCATCGGGCTCCGCATCGCGAGCCGTCACCCGGAGCGAGTCAGCGCGCTGGTGGTGCAATCCGGCAACGCCTACGTCGATGGCTTCACCCCGTTCTGGGATGTCCTGTTCGCGCACGCCAAGGACCGCGAAACCCACGAAGAAGCCGTGCGTGAACTCCTGGAGCCCGCGGCGACCCGCTGGCAGTACACCCACGGCGTCCCCGCCGACCGGCTGGACCGGCTCAGCCCGGACACCTGGACCCTCGACCAGGCCCTGCTCGACCGCCCCGGCAACAAGGAGGTACAGCTGCAGCTGTTCTGGGACTACCAGTTCAATCTCGACGCCTACCCGGCCTTCCAGCGGTACTTCCGCGAGCACCGGCCGCCGACGCTCGTCACCTGGGGCGAGCACGACGAGATCTTCGGCGCCGACGGAGCCCGTGCGTTCCTTCGCGATCTGCCCGACGCCGAAGTGCATCTCCTCGACGCCGGACACTTCGCACTGGAGACGCACGGTCCGGAGATCGCCGCCCTCATCAGGGACTTCCTCGGCCGCACCGTGCGCTGACCGTCCGGCGCCTCCGTATCCTCGGAACGAGACGGAGGTGTGATGTGACGGACGAACAGCTGCTCATCGAATTCGCGCTGACCCGCATGGATCATCCCGAACTCGATCTCGAGGAAGTGGCGACGCTGACCGTCCGGCGTCTCGGCGAGGACCGGATGCTGGACTTCGCCGGGCGCACCCTCGCCAACCGCGGCGAACTACGCGGGGCCGCGTTCCCGGCCGCCGTCGAACACGTACTCCGGGTGGTCCTCACCTTGCGCGGCCCGGACGACTGACCGGCGGGGTCAGGAGATCTTGCGACGATAGGTGATCGTGGCGAAGAAGTACGCGACGACGAGGAGACCGGCACACCAGGCCAGGGCGATCCAGATGTCCGCGCCGACCGGCTGCCGCGTGAACAGGTCACGGAGGGCGTTGACGATCGACGTCACCGGCTGGTGCTCCGCGAAGGCGCGCACGGGGCCCGGCATGGTGGCGGTGGGCACGAACGCCGAGCTGAGGAACGGCAGGAAGATGAGCGGGTAGGAGAACGCGCTCGCCCCGTCGACGGATTTCGCGGAGAGACCGGGGATGACGGCCAGCCACGTCAGCGCCAGCGTGAACAGCAGCAGGATGCCGGCGACCGCGAGCCAGGTCAGGACGCCCGCCCCGGAACGGAAGCCCATGAGAAGGGCGACGCCCACGACGATGACGAGCGAGAGCAGATTCGCGGCCAGCGAGGTCAGCACGTGCGCCCACAACACGCCCGAGCGGGCGATGGGCAGGGATTGGAAGCGTTCGAAGATCCCGCTCTTCATATCGGTGAAGAGCCGGAGCGCGGTGTAGGCGACGCCTGACGCGACCGTGATCAACAGGATGCCGGGCAGCATGTAGTTCACATACGAATCCGTCCCCGTTTCGATCGCGCCGCCGAAGACGTAGACGAACATCAGCATCATCGCGACCGGCATCATCGCGGTCGTGATGATGGTGTCCATGCTGCGTGTGACGTGTTTCATCGATCGGCCCAGCAGGACGGCCGTGTCGCCGAGGAAGTGCTTGTTCATCGTCTTCTCCCCTACTTGTCCGCGCCGACGATGGCCAGGAAGACGTCCTCGAGAGACGGCTGTTTCTCGACGTATTCGACCTCGGCGGGCGGGAGCAGCCGCTTCAGTTCGGCGAGGGTGCCGTTCACGATGATCCGTCCTTTGTGGAGGATCGCGATCCGGTCGGCGAGCTGCTCGGCCTCGTCCAGGTACTGCGTCGTCAGCAGTACCGTCGTGCCGCGGGCGGCGAGTTCCTTCACCGCGGCCCACACCTCGATCCGCGCTTCGGGGTCGAGCCCGGTGGTCGGCTCGTCCAGGAAGATCACCGGTGGGTTCCCGATGAGGCTCATGGCGATGTCCAGCCGGCGGCGCATACCGCCCGAATACGTCGACACCTTCCGCGCGCCCGCGTCGGTCAGCGAAAACCGTTCCAGCAGGTCGTCCGCGATCCTGCCCGGCCGTTTCAGGTGCCGCAGCCGGGCGACCAGCACGAGGTTCTCGCGCCCGCTGAGGATCTCGTCGACGGCGGCGAACTGACCGGTGAGGCTGATGACCTCCCGCACGTTCGACGACTGCGTGGCGACGTCGAAGCCGTCGACGGTCGCCGTCCCCGCGTCCGCTTTGAGCAACGTGGACAGGATTCTCACGACCGTGGTCTTGCCCGCCCCGTTGGAGCCGAGAAGGGCGAAGATACTGCCCCGCGCCACCTCGAAATCCACACCTCGTAAGACATGCAGGGCCTTGTACGACTTCTCCAGGCCTCGCACCCGGATCGCCTCGGTTTGCCGCGCGACCATCATTCAGCCCTTCTCGAAAGCTACCTAGTAACGCTGACTACTGGTAGATAGTAGCACTGACTAGTACCGCCGCAAGGGTGTCAGTTTGCTGTCGGGTTCACCCGGATCGGCGTCAAGAACCCGTCAACGTCCCCGAACCGAGGACGGCGGAACCCCACGCTGACGGCGTGACCACGACACTCACCCGCCCCGAGAGCCGTACCGACCGCTCCGAACGGCATCGGCTCTCCGTCGTCGGCGGGCTCGCCGCGCTGTCCTTGGACGCGATGGCGTCGGTCGCCTACGGACCCGAAGCCATCGTGATCGTGCTGGCCGTCGCGGGCGGGGCGGGCCTGGGCTTCACCCTGCCGGTCACCCTCGCGATCGCGGCACTCCTGGGCGTGCTGACGCTGTCCTACCGTCAGGTGATCGCCGCGTTCCCCGACGGTGGCGGCGCCTACGGGGTCAGCCGGACCTATCTCGGGCGGCGAGCCTCGCTGGTGGCCGCGGCGTCCCTGATCGTGGACTACGTGCTCAACGTCGCGGTGTCCGTGGCGGCCGGGGTCGCCGCGCTGACGTCGGCGTTCCCCGGCCTGCTGCCGTACACGCTGTGGTTGTGCCTCAGCGTCCTGGCGCTGGTCACCGGCGTGAACCTGCGCGGCATCGCCGAGAGTGCCCGGGTGTTCGTCGTGCCCACCGTGATCTACGTGGGCGCGATCCTGACGGTGATCGTCGCCGGCCTGGTCCGGTCCGGCCCAGCCGCGGAGATCGCCGCACCGGCCCACTCGCAGAACCTCCAGATGGTCGGGATTCTGTTGCTGCTCAAGGCTTTCGCGAACGGTTGCGCCGCGCTCACCGGAGTCGAGGCGATCGCCAACGCCGTGCCGTCGTTCCGCAAGCCGCGGGTACGGCGAGCGCAGCACGCGGAGATCGCGCTGGGCGGCCTGCTCGGCGTGATGCTCATCGGGATCGCCGTGCTGATCGGGAAGTTCGGCATCCACCCGGTGGACGGCGTCACGGTGCTCTCGCAGGTGACCACCGCGTCGCTGGGCGACGGCTTCGGCTTCTACCTGGTGCAGTTCTCGACCGTGGTGCTGCTCGCCCTGGCCGCGAACACCTCCTTCGGCGGCCTGCCGGTGCTGGCGCAACTGCTGGCGAAACACAACAAGCTGCCGCACGTGTTCGCCCTGCGCGCCGAACGCCAGGTGTACCGCCACGGAGTCGGGTTCCTCGCCGTCACCGCCGCCCTCCTGCTCGTCATCACCGACGGGGACATGAACACCCTCGTCCCGCTGTTCGCGATCGGGGTGTTCGTCGGGTTCACGCTCTCCCAGGTCGGCATGGTCCGGCACTGGCGACGCCTCCGCCCGTCCGGCTGGCGCGGAAAGGCCACGCTCAACGGCTTCGGCGCGCTGCTCACCGGAGCCGCGGCGCTCGTGGTGACGACGACGAAATTCGGCGAGGGCGGCTGGCTGATCGTCATCGCGCTTCCGCTGCTGGTGGCGGCCATGGAATGGGTCGAACGCAGCTACCGCCGGATCGGCGACCGGCTCGAACTCGGCGTCACGCCGGCTCCCCCACGACCGAACCGGTCACTCGTGATCGTCCCCGTCCACGCCGTTTCCCGCCTGACCCGGGACGCCCTCGCCGCCGCGCTGTCACTCGGCGACCATGTCCAGGCGGTCCACGTCACCCACCCCGACGACGGGCACGCGGCACAGGACTTCCTGACCGCCTGGGAAAAATGGCATCCCGAGGTGGCGCTGGTCCAGCTCCACGACGAACGCCGCCGCCTCGGCGAGCCGCTGGTGGATCATCTCCGGGCCGTCGGCGGACGGCACGTCTTCGTGCTGATCGCCGAAGTCGAACCCGAGCACTGGTGGCAGCGGATCCTGCAGAACCAGCGCGGCGGCGTGCTCGCCCGCGCGCTGCGCCGCCGCTCGGACGCCGTCGTCTGCCGGATGCGCTTCCGGGTGGGCGCGGATACCGGTCGGCGTCACTTACCGAGGGACTCCTGATACCGATCCGCGTAGGTGGGGGTGTCCTTGATCAGGTCGTCGCAGAAGGCGGCGACATCGTCACCGATGACTTCCAGCACTCCCTTGCCGGACGCGGCACCCTCTTCGAAGAAGTCCACGATCCCGGGGAGCAGGGGCCCGTCGGCCAGATCGACCGGTCCCACCTTGAACAGGTACTTCTGCATCTCCTGGTAGACGATCCGATAGTCCGGCGGGAGCGCCTTGACCCGGGCCACGTGCGCACGCCACTGTTTCTTGCCCTCGATGATGTCCTGGATGCCCACGTCAGCCTCCCAGCTGCTTCAGTTTCCTGGCGACGTTCCTGTTCAGCTGTTCACGCCACCGGTCGCGATAGCCGCGGCGACGCTCCCCACCGGCCAGCGCCGCGCAGAAGCCCTCGATGTCGTCACCCAGCACCTCATGGACGTTCTGCCCGTCCGCCGCCGTTTCCTCGAGCAGGCCCAGAGCGCCGTCCAGGATCGGCATCAGATTCCGGCCGGTGAAGTCCGAATAGGACGAAAGATGCCCGGTGATCTGTTCCCACGCCGCCCGATGGTCGGCGGGCAAGGCGCCGACGCGGACTTCGAACGCCTTCCATTCCCTGGTGAGATCGCTGCCCGTGATGGTGTCCCAGAACTTCATTTCCCGCCCTCCTTGAGTTTGTCGATCCGCGATGTGACGAACTCCCACTTCGCCCAGAACGTCGCGAGTTCCCGGCGCCCGGCGTCGTTGAGCGCGTAGAACTTGCGCGGTGGCCCCTGCTCGGAGGGCCGTTTCGTCACCTGGACCAGCCCGTTCTTCTCCAGCCGCAGCAGGATGGCGTACACCGTCCCCTCGACCACCTCCGCGAAGCCGAGCTCGTTCAACCGACGCGTGATGGCATACCCGTAGGTCTCCTCGCCGCCGACGATCTCCAGCACACAACCCTCGAGCGTGCCCTTCAGCATCTCGGTCAGACCGTCCATCGTGACCCTCTTCGGTATTCAGTGACACTGACTACTAGTACAAAGTATCACAGAGTACTGGGGTCGCGCCGGAAGGCCGCCCGATAGTCACCCGGTCGCCGTCCCGTGTGCTTCGCGAAGAGGGCGGCGAACGTCCCCGGGTCCCGATAGCCGACGGCGGCGCAGATTCCGGCGACGGTCCGATCCGTCGTTTCGAGGAGGTGCCGGGCGCGGCGGACGCGTGAGGCGTGCAGGTATTCGAGCGGCGTCTGTCCGGCTTCTTCCGCGAAGCGCCGCAGCAACGTCCGGGTGCTGACGTTGAAGCGTCCTGCCAACGCGGCGAGGTCGTATCGGACGGCCAGGTTCTGATCCAGCCATCGCATGACCCGGCGGGAAAACGCGTTGCCGGGCTGCGGCAGGAGACGCGTGTCGACGTACGGCATCTGTGACGACCGCGCGTCGTCGACCAGCGCCACCCGCGCCGTCGTCCGCGCCACTTCGGCGCCGCTGTGTTCGCGGATCAGTTCGAGGGCGAAGTCGTACATGGCGCTGAACGCCGCCGTCGTCGTGACTCCCCTGTCGGTGACGACGAGACGTTCGGGCCGGACTTCGGTCTCGGGGTATCGCTGGGCCAGCTCGTCCGCGAAGAGCCATGAGGTGGTGGCGCGGCGATGGTCGAGCAGTCCGGCCGCCGCCAGCAGGAACGCGCCGACACAGAGCGAGACGACGACGTCGCCCGCGGCGGCGTGCGACCGGATCGCTTCGATCTCCGGTGCGAGGTTCGCGATCTTCGCGTCGATGTCCTGTCCCGGCGCGAGTTCGAAGCCCGGCACGACGAGGACGTCGACTTCACGCAGCGCCGAGACGGTCACCGCGACACCGCCCGACGCCACGACCCGGCGACGAGGGGAAACGACGGAAACCTCGTATCCGGCATGCTCCGGGCCCGCGACGTGCGTGGCCATCGTGAGGAGATCGGGGACACCGAACACCTCGGACGCGAAACAGCCCGGGTACGCCAGGACCCCCACTCGCAGCATGTGGCGAGATTACCCCGCTATCCGGCGATCTGGCCTATCCCGGTGAAGGTCGCGCCGGTCGAGGCTTGCACCATGCACGGACACCGGGACGACCCCATCACCGACTTCTCACACCGGCTCGTGGAGGTGGACGGTGCGACGAAGACGGTGCACGTCGCGGGATCCGGGCCCGGCGTGGTGCTGATGCCGGAGATGCCCGGCATCAGTCCCGACGTCCTTCGGTTCGCGCGATGGCTGCGAGATGACGGCTTCACCGTCTACGTCCCGTCGCTCTTCGGCCGCGACGGCGCCTATCCGACCGCGGAGGCCGGCGAGGAAGTGGTCCGCCGCGCGTGTGTCAGCGCCGAATTCCGGGCGTTCGCCGGCGGCGGGACCAGCCCTGTCACGCGGTGGCTGCGGGGGCTCGCCCGCATCGCCCACACCGAATGCGGTGGTCCCGGGGTCGGCGCGATCGGCCTGTGCTTCACCGGCAACTTCGCCCTCACCATGGCGCTCGAACCCGCCGTCATCGCCCCCGTGGTCAACCACCCCTCGCTCCCGCTGGACGACCCGGGCGCGCTCGAACTCGCCGATGAGGACGCCACCGAGGTCCGGGACAGGATCGCGCGCGACGGCCTCACGGTGCTCGCCTACCGCTTCGACGGCGACCGCTGGTGCACCGGACAGCGGTTCGCCGCCTACCGGACCCTCCTCGGCGACGCCTTCGATGGACGGGTCCTGCCGGACAGCGCCGCGAACACCGACCCGCCCCCGTTCTTCCGTGACCTGGTCGGCACGCCGCACAGCGTCGTCACCGCCCACTTCGTCGACTCCGCCGGGCATCCCACGCTGCGCGCCAGGGACGAGATCCTCGCCTTCCTCGCTGATCGGCTGACGACGCGGTAGAACGGTGTGACGTCAAGATCGTCCGGGAGGGGAACGTCATGTCCGAGCCGCGCCGAGCCCACGTCTCCGACCACAGCGCGATCGTCGAACGCGTCCAGCGGTGGTGGGGCGACTCGCGCACCCCCGCCCAGGCCCGCGAACTCTCCCTGCTGCTTCCGAAGCTGTTCCTGCAGTTCTTCTCCGGCACGAGCCTGGTCATCGAGGACGAAACCGGGATCAGGGCGTTCCTCGTCGGCTTCCACTCCCCCGACGACGACGTCCAGGCGTACATCCATTTCGTGGGCGTGGACCCGGACCTTCGCGGGCAAGGGACGGCCCGACGCCTGTACACGACCTTCTTCCAGCGCGCCGCGGAGGCGGGCCGCACGGAAGTCCGTGCGATCACCTCGCCGGGGAACGCCGGATCCATCGCCTTTCATCGCGCCATGGGGTTCACTCTCGAACCCGGGGATCGGGACGTCGACGGTCTCCCCGTGCACAGCGACTACGACGGTCCCGGCCAGGACAGGGTCTGCTTCGTCCGGAAGATCGCCTAGGCCGTGTCCTGTGAGTCTGTTCGATGGGCTTCGTGATCCAGGTGGTTCCTGACGGTGCGGGCGGATCGGCCTCGTACCGGGTCGTACTCGGCCGAGCCCGCCCGTGCCGCCAGGGGCCGCCTGGGCGCGGAGACCGCGAACATGACTTGCAGGACACGGCCTAGCCGTAGATCGAGGCCGCCCATTCCGGGTGGTCGATGAACGGGTTGCGGTTGTGCTGGAACTGGTCGTAGATGACCTGGTTACGACGCTGCTCGGTGGCGTCGGGCGGGTCCTGGGTGTGCCAGCCCAGCAGGACCGAGATCCGGCCGATGTTGGGTTTGGACCCGTTGTCGACGGCGTCGTTGGGTTCGAGGTCGGGGAAACCGTCGGTGCCGTCGTACCGGACGCCCATGTACAGGATCATGCGGGCCACGTCGCCCTTGACCGCGTCGCGCGGCTCGAACGAGTCGTCATCGGTCAGGCTGCCGGGCGCTTCCTCGACCGGAGAACCGCCGGCGTCGAAGTCCTTGTTCCCGCGCGTGCTGTTGACCGAGGCGTCCTCCGCGCGCAGGTGGTGCAAGTCGGTACCGGGCCCGACCGCCGTGCCGAAGTCACCGTGCGACTTGGCCCAGACGTGCTCCCGGTTCCAGTCGTCGACTCCCCCGCCGTTGGCCGTCTTCGCCTGCGAGCGGCCGCTGTAGAGCAGCACGACGTTCGCCTTGTTGGCCGGATCCTCGTCGGTGGCCCTGATCCCGTCCCACACCTGTTCGTACGTCAGCTTGGTGTTGGTACTGATGATCTTGTGCAACGCCGCCTTGAGCTCGGGCCCGGTCTTGCCGAGCGCGTCCTGGTAGTAGTCGTCACCGACCGGACCCGCGAGGGTCGGCGACGCGAAGGCGATCCCCGCCGCGACGCCGAGCGCGAGTACGACAGACATTCGGCGGGCTGGCCGCATGGACAGTTCCTCTCCCCAGAGGCGCCGGCCCGGATCATCGTCGGCTCGTCTGCCACGATCCCGGCAACGCACAAGTCGTATGGTTGGAAAAATACTTTCATGTGTGTCAAGGGGCAGCGCCAGGTGCGACAATCGTCGTCCCGACTCACTGGAGGACCCTGTGGCCGAACTGAGCGAACAGATCCGCGACTGGGTCGCGGCGCCGAGGTTCTGGCACCTGGCCACGGTGAACCAGGACGGCTCGCCCCAGGTGTCCCCCATGTGGATCGACGTCGAAGGCGACCACATCGTGTTCAACACCGCCATCGGCCGGGTGAAGGAAGAGAACCTGCGCCGCGATCCTCGGGTCTCGTTGTCCTGCCTGGACAACGAGAATCCCTACGACCGGGTCGTCATCCACGGCCGGGTCGTCGAGTTCGTCGAAGGCGACGAGGCGGACCGGTGCATGGACCGGCTGGCGAAGAAGTACGTCGGAACCGACCGGTTCGAATGGCGGATCCCGGGAGAACGGCGGGTCAAGGTCCTGGTCGAGCCGAACCGGTCTCGCCACGTCGTGGGCGTGGAGCCGTTTCGGCGCGGGCGTCAGCCTTAGGGATCTCGTTCTATCCCTTTTGGACTCGCGAGTGACGTCGTTCCCGGTAGCCTCCGGCCGAAAGATATCGCTTCGAGACCCGAATGGCGCAACCGAGGCGATGGCTCGCTACGTCCATGTCGCATGAGATGGATCGTGGTGTGCCTTCTACTGGTCGTGGCGGGATGCAGTGTGGGCAAAGGGCAGGTGGAGCTCGAAAGCTTCACGACACTCGGCTCGGCCCGCGGACTGGCGGGCTTGGCACCCGCCGAACTGGGAACCCCCGGCGCACAGGAGCTCCAGCGAGCCCTGGAACGCGCCAAGATCTCGAACCTGGACGAAGTACGTGCCGCTTTGACGTTCGCGCCGTCGGCCGACCGGCGCGGTTTCGCCTTCGTCAAGCCCGGCTGCGCCGAAGACGGCGCCGAACTGACCGTCGGAGGCGATGCGTTGAACGTCAAGCTCACCGGCGGAGAGAACGTCAACTGCGCTACGGCGAACTACTTCCTCGCCGTTTTCACCGTCGACCGCGACTCGATCCCTGCGACACCGAAGCTGTCGAAGATGCCCCGCTAGCCCACGTCGCGCGAATCGCCCGCGCAATTAGGCGACTAATTGCTTCAGCGTAATCGTCGTTTCGCGACCGAATCACTCTTCAGTGTTGTCCGGGCGTTTCGTTTGTTGCTTAAAATTACGAACTCGTGTTCGGGTATTTGCGGTATTCTTGAGGGGTGTCCGAGACTTTCCTTCCTGAGTTGCCGCAGGAACTGTGGCGCGCTGGCAAGCTTGAGCTTGCGCATGGCGTGCAGCAGTCCTTGCAGGTGATTCGGATGGCGACTGCCGGTTTGGGGCGGTTTTTGGCGGAGATCGAGTCTCGGGGCGTCAAGGACTTGTACGGGTATGGCCGTACGGATAAGTGGTTCGCCGATATCGCGGGGTTGTCGGTCGGTGAGGCGCGTGCGGTGGTGAACCGGGCGATCGCGTTGAACCCGACACGTGCGTTGGACGGCACCGAGGTTCCTGCTGTGGCACCGGCTACGGCCGCGGTGGCGGCCGAAGGTTTGGTCGGGAATGAGCGGATCGATCAGATCCTGGAGATCTTGAAGAAGCTCCCCCGCCGAAGACCGCGTCAACGCCGAGAAGATCCTCGCCACCCTCGCCCGCGACGCCGGTCCCCGGCAACTCGCGGACGCTGAAGCAAACCTCCTCGCCTTGCTCGACCCCGACGGCAACGAGCCCAAAGACCCGGAACCCAAGGAGCCGCGCCGGGAGATCACGCTGGAGCGGCGTAAGGACGGGTTCTGGAAGCTGACCGGTCTGCTCGATGACGAGACCGGGGCCCGCACCGCCGCCGCCCTGGAGGCGTATGCCCAGCCGCGGCCTGTCGATGAGTTCGGGCAGGCGGATCTGCGGATGAAGTGCGAGCGCCTGGGTGACGCGTGGGTCGACATCCTCGACCTCGCCATCGCCTGCCCGGACCAGCCCGGCACCAGCGGCTACCGGACCTTGGTGAACGTCACCATCGGCCTAGAGGAACTCAAGTCGGGTCTCGGGACCGCGTGCCTGGATTTCGTCGGGACGATGACCGCTCGCGAAGCCCGCCTGGCGGCCTGCGACTGCCTGATGTTGCCGGTCGTGATGAGCGCCGCGGGCGAACCCCTCGACGTGGGACGGCTACGACGGTTCGTCACCCCCGGCCAACGCCGTGCGTTGAACATCCGCGATGGGGGCTGCGCCTTCCCCGGCTGTCATCGGAAACCCAAGAACTGTCACGCCCACCACATTCATCACTGGGTAGACGGCGGTCCCACTGATCTCCGGAATCTGGTGCTGCTGTGCGGTTTTCACCACCGCCTGATTCATCACGGTGACTGGGCAGTGCGGATGGCCGCCGATGGGTTACCGGAGTTCATCCCACCCCAATATCGAGATCCGCTCCGACAACCTCGCCGCAACACCCTCCACCACGTCTGAAGCCCGAGGAGCCCGTCGGCCACACCGACGACGGGCCCTTCGGCATGCCTACAGACGGACAATCTGATGGCACACCCAAGATGGGTCTCGTGAGTGACGAGGCGCAGGACAGGACGCGACGTCTGCCCGATGTTCCCAATGTCCCCCTGGGGACACTGAGTGTCTCCAATGCGACTTTGGGAGCCAAGGACCGCACCTCTCCCAACCCCACGCCCCCACCACCAACGGGCCGAACCGGCCGGACCGTCGCGACAACCGACGGATCTTCGGGATTTGGTTCTGCTGCGCGGTTTCCGTCACCGCCTGATACACCAACGGCGACCGAGATAACGTCGTCCTCGAAGCTCAGTCCACGCCCTGATAGGCCACGATGGGCTCAGGCAGCACGAGCGCGGTGTGCGCCGGTCGCCCGGTTTCCGGCGCCGCCGAGCTGGTCAGCCCGCGGAGCCGGCTGTCCCGTCGCGCGAGGGCTTCGGCGGTGACCGGGAAGAGTGCCGCGTCGCCCACACCGACCTGTGCCTGGTTCAGTTCGACGAATTCCCGCGTTTCCCTTTCGTAGGCGTCGAATGCCCCGGTGGTGGCCAGCGACCTCGCCAGCATGTAGGCGCCGACGAGGGCGAGGCTGGAGCCTTGTCCCGTCAGGAACGACGGCGCGTAGGCGGCGTCGCCGACCAACCCGACCCGGCCGCCGGACCAGCGCGGCAGGTGGATCTGGCTGACGGTGTCGAAGAACAGGTCGTCCGCGTCGCGCATGGCGCCGATCATGGCCGGGATTTCCCAGCCGTCGCCGGCGAAGGTCGTCGCGATGAGGTCGCGCCACGCTTCGGGGTCGCGGAGCATCTCGTACGGCGGTTCGGGACGGGCGGCGACCAGGAAACCGTGGAGCGTGTCGCTTCCCTTGACCGCGTACAGCGCCGCCCCTCGGCCGGGCGCGTTCCAGAGCACACCTTCCCGCGACAGGCCGAATTCGTTGGGCATGGTGAAGCCGGCGAAGCAATAGCCCAGATAGCGGTGGTAGCGCTGCTCGGGGCCGAAAACGAGTTCCCTGGTGCGAGAGTGCAGTCCGTCGGCTCCCACCACCAGGTCGAAACCGCGTCGCGCTCCACTGCGGAAGGTGACATCGACACCGTCCTCGTGCTCGCTGAGCGTCTCGATCGAGTCGCCGAAGACGTACTCCACGTCGTCGCGCGTTGCCGCGTACAGGATTTCCGCCAGGTCGCCGCGTCGCACCTCGACGTCGCGGCCTTCGACCCCGCCGGTCACCGTATCCGGATGTACCGACGCCAACTCGCCGCCGTCGGCGCCGACGAAGGTCAGCAAACGTGTCTCGATATGCGCTTCTTGTAGCTGGGGAAGGATTCCCATGCGGCGGGCCACCTCCAAGGCGGTGCCGCGGACGTCGATCGGATATCCGCCGCCGCGCAGCCCGCCCGCCTTTTCCACCACCGTCACGGAGTAGCCGTGACGTCGCAGCCAGAACGCGACGGCGGGGCCGGCGATGCTCGCTCCCGAGACCAGAACAGTGCCTTTCACGGTGTTCATTTCCTTTCTCCGATTCCGTCAGAGAGACGCCAGTGACGGGGTTTTGGTGCTGGAGCGCGACTTTCGCACCAGCATCACGACGAGGACCGCGGCGATCGCGAAGGCGACGGACGCGATGGTGATGTAGGTGAAGACACCCGTTCCCGAGTTCACCGTTTCGCCGCCGACGGACACGGAGGTGGACTTGAGCACCGCGGCGCCCACGAAGTCCAGTACCACCGATCCGACCGCGATGACGACCATGACCAGGCTGGAGACGATGCCCTGCCGTTCGGCGGGGGCGAGGCCGCCCGCCAGGTTGAAGCCGGAGGTCCCCAGCGCGCCCACCGTGAAACCCAGCAGGAAAGCGAAGAACACCGCGACGGGGAACTGCGAGACACCCAGGAACATCCCGAGGGTGGCCACGGTTCCGAGCGCGATTCCGCCGGCCAGGGTCATCGCCGGCCCGACGCGGGTGGCGAGCACCCCGGCCACCGGACCGCCGATCATGACGCCGATACCGGGTGCCGCGAGAAGCAACGCCAGCGTTCCCTGACCGGCCAGGCCGTACCCGAGCCCTTGATCCGCCGAGACATCGCTGACCAGCGGAATGAGCTGGAGCATGCTCTGGTACGAACCAGTGCCGAGTACGAGCACGAGCAACGTGAGCGCCAAGGGCGCGCCGATGTTCCGGAGGTCGATCAGCGAATCGGGCTTCCGGCTCGAGACGAGGACCCACCTGGACAAGGCCGCGACACCACCGGCGAGCAGGACCACCGGGCCGAAGCCGAGCCAGCCGAACTCCGAGCCGAGGCTGATATAGCCGAGCACTCCGGCAAGGCCGCCACCGAGGAGCAGCGCACCTCCGACGTCGATCCTGCCCGGGGTCTTGAGCACGGATTCGGGAATGACGGCGCGGACGCAGATCGCCATCGCGATCGCGACGACGGCCGAGACGACGAACAGGATCTGGAAGCCGAACTCCGCGGCCAGTTTCTCGGTGAGGAAACGGGAACCGATGTTGAGCACCGCGGACCCGGAGGTCACGATGCCCACCACGATCATCGCGATCCGGGGTGCGCAGAGCTCGCGGACGATCGCGACGGAAAGGAACAAGGCGGCCACGGCCGCCCCTTGCAACAGGCGCCCGGGCACGAAGACCCAGAGGCTGGGTGCGACCGCGCAGACGAGCGCGCCCGCGCAGCTGAGCAGCAAGGTCAGCACGAGCACCTTGCGTTTGCCGTACACGTCGGCGCTCTTGCCGAGCAACGGCGCCCACATCACGCCGGCCAGCATCGCGCTGGCGTTGAGCCAGGCCGTCTGATCGGTGCCAAAGTGGTCGAGCATCTCCGGAAGGACGAGCAGCGGTGCGGTGATGGCCGTGTCGACCATGAAGTTGACGAGCACCAGCACCGCAACGAGGCCGATGAGCCGTCCGGTCCATCTTGTGTGCGGTCCTGCGCCGATCCTGCTCTCCTGCATGAAGGACTCCTTGTGCGGGATTCAGGGAAAGGCGGATCCCCCCGCCTCAAAAACTACACTACACGGTGCAGTGTTCTGCGGCTGAGAATACGATGAGAACATGGCGACCCCGAGAGCGACCGCACGGACACCGGGCCGTCGGCTGCAGGCCGAGGCCAAACGAGCGGCGATCCTTGACGCCGCCGAGGCGTTGTTCGTGTCGGACGGCTACGAACTCACCAGCGTCGACGCGATCTCGGCGCGGGCCGGAGTGTCCAAACGCACCGTCTACGACCACTTCGGCGACAAGCAGACCCTCTTCCGCGGCGTGCTCGGCCGCGCCAACGACGCCGTGGTCGCGACCGTGCGCACCGCGATCGACGAAGAACTCGCCGACGACCGCGACATCCGCGACGCCTTGCTCGGTTTCGCGCGGCGGGTGACGACGGGGATGTTCCCGACTTCGGGCTACGGGACGTTCCGGCGGTTGAGTTCCCAGGCACCGGCGGCACCACGACTGCCGGAAACGGCACGCGACGAACCCGAACGGATGATGGAGGACCGGTTCGCGAAGTTCGCGGCGGACGGCAAGCTCCGGCTGACCGACCCGCGGCGCGCCATGCAGCACTTCGTCGCCCTGACCATGCGCCTGGTCCTCGACGTGACCGACGAGGACGAGACGGGCGCGGTGGGCGAAGCGGAGGTGCTCGAGATCCTCGCCGACGGGGTGGACGTGTTCCTGCGCGCCTACCGCTGACGTCCTGTCCCCCAGGAGAGCTACGCACAGGTGCACTCCGCATGGTGACGATTCCCGGCCGCCGGATCCGTAGCGTGCCCGGTGAATCGTTCCCCTGTACCAGGAGTTCACCATGTCCCGTAAGGCATCCGCTCTGATCGCGCTGTGCTGCGCCGTGGCAGGCGTCGCGCTGTCGGCCTGCGACGAAGCCACGGAAGCGGAACCGGAGGCGCCCGCGAACAGCAGCGCCACCACACAGGATCGAGCCGCGTTCACCGGAACGCGGAAGATCAAGGTCGGCGAGCGTTCGGTGAACGTTTCGTGCGCCGGTGAGCCGGTCGAGGGACGGCCCGTCGTCATCCTGCTGCACGGCGGGGGCGACGACGTCACGAAGCTGGCCGGGCTTCAGAACACGCTGGCCGCGCAGGGCCGGGTCTGTTCCTACGACCGGCTCGGCGCGGGCGCCAGCGATCAGCCCGACGGACCGCAGAGTTTCGAAACCACCGGGAAGATCCTGACCGGAGTGCTCGACCAGGTCGCCGCCGGCAAGCCGGTCGTGCTGGCCGGGCATTCACTCGGTGGGCTGATCGCCGGCAGGTACTCCCCCGACCACCAGGACCGCGTCAAGGGCCTGGTGTTGATGGACGCCACCTCGCCGACCCAGGAGGCCGATCTGCGGCAGCAGATTCCGGATTCGGCCACCGGGATGGCGGCCGAACTGCGGCAGCAGACCTTGGCCGTGTTCGCGGGCCAGGGCCCGGAAAAGCTGGTGGTCACCGACGGCGAAGTCCGCCCCGCCGGGAACATTCCGGTCGAGGTGATCCAGCACGGCAAGCCGTACCTCACGGCCGTCCCCGAGTACGGCGCTGGCCTGGAGCGGGCATGGTCGGAGGGCCAGCGGAAGTGGCTCGCACTGTCCGGCCGCAGCAATCTGAGCACGGCCGCGAGCAGTGAGCACTACATCTACGTCGACCAGCCGGATCTCGCGGTGCGGGCGATCCAGCGCGTCGCCGACGAAGCCGCCAAGTCCAAATAGGACAGTTCAGGTGACGAGGCCGTGCCGGAAGGCGTAGATGACCGCCTGGACCCGGTCGCGCAGACCGAGTTTGGCGAGCATGCGGGACACGAACGTCTTGACGGTCTCCTGACTGATCATGAGGGTCGCGGCGATCTCGCTGTTGGAGAGGCCGTCCGCGATGAGGCGGAGGACCTCCAGTTCCCGGGGAGTCAGCGGGCTGCCGTCCGGGGCCTCGTCCTCCGGGGGCCGGATCCGGGCGGCGTACCTGCCCACCAGCCGCCGGGTCACCTCGGGATCCAGCAGGGCCGCGCCGTCGGCCACGGTGCGGATCCCGTTCAGCAGCCGGTCGGGCGGGGCGTCCTTGAGCAGGAACCCGCTCGCACCGGCGCGCAACGCCCGGTAGACGTACTCGTCGAGGTTGAACGTGGTCACCACCAGGACCTTGCCGGGTTCGGCCACGCCGGCGCCCGCCATCAGCCGGGTGGCCTCGATACCGTCGAGCACCGGCATGCGCACGTCCATCACCACGACGTCCGGGCGCAGCCGGGCGGCGAGGTCGACCGCGGTCCGCCCGTCGCCGCATTCGCCCGCCACCTCCAGGTCGGGCTGGGCGTCGATGATGGTGACCAGCCCGGTGCGGACGAGCATCTGGTCGTCGCAGACCAGTACCCGGACCGGCGCGGTCACGACGGGTTCCCCGCGGGAATGCGGGCACGGACGGAGAACCCGCCGTCTCTTCTGCGGCCCGCGCTGAATTCGCCGTCCAGGACGTCGATCCGCTCGCGAAGCCCGGCGAGGCCTCGTCCGCTCCCCTCCGGGGAATCCGCGGCCGGACCGGACTCCTCCGTGTCGACGGCGACGGTGATCTCCCCGTCGCCGTGCTGCACCAGCACCGAGGTACGGCTGCCGCGGGCGTGCTTCAGCGCGTTGGTCAACGCCTCCTGCACGACGCGGTAGGCCACGGGGCCGGCGTCCCCCGCCGGTTCCACGGGCTCGCCCTTCTCGGAGAACTCCACCGGCTGCCCCGCCCGGCGTGTGCGCTCCACGAGGGTCGGGATCGCTTCGGCGCCGTGGCCGGGGTCGATCACGTCGAGCAGATGACGCAGGTCGGTGATCGCCCGCCGCCCGGTGTCGGCGACGGCGGCCAGGCTCTGATCGAGCCGCGCGTCGGTCAGGTACCGGGCCGCTTCGGTCTGGACGACCATCGCCGTGACGTGATGGGTGACGACGTCGTGGAGTTCGGCGGCGATCCGGGCACGTTCGGCCGTCCGCGTCTCCTCGGCGACGCGGAGCCGTCGTTCCTCCTCCGCGACGCGGCTGGACCGCAGCCACGTCCCGATCCCCCACGCCAGCACCAGCGCGAGATAGAAGGTCACGTAACCGGTGAAGGGCTCTGTCCCGCCGAGCGAGGCGAACGCGATCGCCGAAGCGAGGAAGACCGCCGAGAACGCGATGGCCGCGACGCGACGGCGCCGCTCCAGCCGGAGGCCGACGGTCAGCAGGGCGATCGGCAGCGCCGTGCCCGCGAGCGAGTGGTAGCCCCCGAACTGGTCGATGGCGAAACCGAGTGACACCAAAGCGAAACAGGCCACCGGCCACCGGGCGCACACCACGAGCGGCACGCTCTGAAGGGCGACTCCCACCACGGCCAGGAGGTCGTACGGGCGGTTCGGCATCCCGCCGAACTGCGTGCCATGGCTCTGCAACGCCGGGACCAGGGATCCGGCGAAGAGTGTCAAGGCGACCGGGAGGTACCAGACCGGGCCGAACAGCCGCCGCCACTGCTCCGAGACCCGCCGAAGGTAGTCCACGAAGCGGATCTTATTCCGAACGGGTGAATCGCCCGTATGCAGGCATGGGAGTTGTGGGGAAACAGGGACAGCGATGCGACGTGCCTGGGTGCCCAAGCGGTAGCAAAGGTCCCTTGCTCCCCTTAGCGTTTTGATCGCGTTTTTCGCAGACGCGTAACAACTTTCGGCCTTCTCGCGGCATACCGGAGAGCCGTCTTTTTCCGGCCGGTCCCCGCGCAGAGGAGTTCGTGTGCTGAGTTCCCGTCGTTTCCCGTTCCCCCGAAGATCACGGCGCGCGCTGGCGGTGGGCGTGGTCGGCCCGCTGGTCGGCGCGCTCGCGGTCGGTCTCGTCACCGTCGCACCCGCCGAAGCGGCGGTGCCCGCCGGCTTCACCGACACGGTCGCGATCGGCGGGCTCAGCTCGCCGACCGCCACCGCGTTCGCACCGGACGGGCGCGTGTTCATCGCCGAAAAGAGCGGCCTGGTCAAGGTCTTCGACTCGCTCTCCGACACGACGGCGACGGTGTTCGCCGACCTCCGTACCCAGACACAGGACTTCTGGGATCGTGGCCTGCTCGGGCTGGCCGTCGACCCCGCTTTTCCCGCCAGGCCGTACGTCTACGTCTCGTACACCCTCGACGCGGAGCCCGGCGGGACCGCGCCGCGGTGGGGTGACACCTGCCCGACGCCGCCCGGCGCCACGGACAAGGGATGCGTCGTGACCGGCCGGGTCTCCCAGCTGACGATGGGTTCGACCGGCACGGCCGTCAGCGAAAAGCCCCTGGTCACGGGATGGTGCCAGCAGTTCCCCAGCCACTCGGTCGGTGCCCTCGCCTTCGGGCCGGACGGTGCCCTGTACGCGGGCGGCGGTGACGGCGCCAGCTTCACCTTCGCCGACTACGGCCAGGCCGGGAACCCGTGCGCCGATCCGCCCTCGCCTGCCGGAACGAACCTCGCGCCGCCGAACGCCGAGGGTGGCGCGCTGCGTTCACAGTCGCCACGGCGCCCTGCCGGGCAGCCGGTCCTGCTCAACGGAACGGTGCTGCGCATCGACCCGGACACCGGCGAAGGCGTCCCCGGCAACCCCTTCGCGAACAGCGCCGACGCCAACGCCCGGCGCGTGATCGCCTACGGCGCGCGGAACCAGTTCCGGTTCGGCTTCCGGCCGGGGACCAGCGAGCTCTGGGCCGGCGACGTCGGCTGGGACACCTGGGAGGAGATCAACCGCGTCGCCGACGTCGGTGACAGCGTGGCGGAGAACTTCGGCTGGCCCTGTTTCGAAGGCAGCGCCAGACAGGCAGGCTACGACGGCGCGAACCTCGACCGCTGCGAGTCCCTGTACTCCTCCGGCGGGCACGCCGCCCCGTACTACGCCTACAACCACCGTGCCAAGGTGGTGGCGAGCGACCCCTGCCCCACCGGCGGCTCGTCGATCAGCGGCATCGCGTTCGAATCCGGCAGCAACTATCCCGCCGAGTACTCCGGCGCGTTGTTCTTCTCCGACTCCTCGCGTGGGTGCATCTGGGCCATGCAAACCGTCGGCGGCCAGCCGAACCCGAGCCGTCTCGTACCGTTCGTGACCGGCGCCAACGTCCCCGTGCAGGTCCTCACCGGCCCGGGCGGCGACCTGTTCTACGTCGCGCTGGGCAGCGGCGAACTCCGTCGCGTGAGCCACCCCGGCGGCACCAACCGGCCGCCTTCCGCGGTGGCGACGGCGAATCCGACGAGCGGGCCCGCGCCGCTGACCGTGCGGTTCGACGGCACGTCGTCCACCGACCCGGACGCCGGGGACACCCTGTCGTACGCCTGGGACCTCGACGCGGACGGCGCGTACGACGACTCGTCGGCCTCCGCCCCGACCTGGACCTACACCGCGGCAGCCGCGGTCGATGCCGGATTGCGGGTGACGGACTCCCACGGCGCGAGCGCCACCACGACCGTGCGGGTGACCGTCGGCAACCCGGAGGGCCTCGACCCGGTGCCGGTCATCGACAGCCCGGCAGGCACGCTGACCTGGTCCGTCGGCCAGAACGTGTCCTTCTCCGGCCGCGCCGTCGACGCCCAGGACGGGCAGCTCCCGGCGTCGGCGCTCTCGTGGCGGCTCGCGATCCGGCACTGCGCGACCAACGGCACCTGCCATACGCACAACGTCCAGGACTTCCCTGGCGTCGCGGCGGGCTCGTTCGTCGCACCGGACCACGACTACCCGTCGTACCTGCAACTGACCCTCACCGCGACCGACTCGACCGGCCGGACCGGCAGCAAGACGGTCGACCTCCAGCCGAAGACGGTGTCGCTGAACTTCACGTCGAGTCCCAGTCAGGCGATGCTCACCGTCGGCGGCACGCAGCAGCGCACGCCGTTCTCCCGGACGGTGATCGCCGGATCCACCAACTCGATCAGCGCGGACAGCCCGCAGAATCTGCCACCGCTCAACCTGAAGTACGCCTACACCGGCTGGGCGCACGGCGGCGCGCGGACGCAGAACATCATCGCGCCGGGTACGTCCACGACCTACCAGGCGAAGTACCGGCTCTGCTGGCTGCTGCAACCCTGCTGAGATCCACGGCGGGTTCGCGTGTCACGCGAACCCGCCACAGCACGTTTTTCTTTGTCGCGGAACACCTTCCGCGACCACCGTAAGATCCCCGAAAGGGTCGGAACCCACCCCGGAAACACCTCGTCGGATCGCCGATCCAGATCCGCACGAAAGGTGAATCCGATGACCTGTCCAGGCCTGCCCGACCAGCAGAACACCCAGTCGTCGACCGTCAAGCCCGGTGTGGCCATCGGGATCCTGGTCGCGGTGATCGTGCTGGTCGCCTTCTGCATCACCGGTTTCGCCGCGCCCGGTTTCCTGCTCCGCAAAGGCCCCGGGATCTCGCTGCCCGCCCCGCTCAGCAGCCCGACGACCACCTCTGCACCCACGAGCACCACGGAAAGCCCGACCAGTACCAGGGTCAACCGTCCGAGCCGCCCGCGGATCACCATCACCAGGCGCCCGGTTCCGCCGCCCGAAAAGGGTATTCAGGTGGTCGCGGACTTCGTCTCCAAAATCGCCGCCGGAGACAAGCCTGCGGCGATCGCGCTCGCTTGCGAGGCGCAGAAGAGGTTCATGGACGACAAGATCGATTCTCTTCTCCCGCTGGGTTCACGCGTTCAGATAACGAATACCGGGGGGACGGCCAAGTTCGTCTTGGCCGACGTCGCCGGAGTCGTCGAAGGACGGTCGGTCAGGGGCACCGTGATCGCGGATCGCACGGCGGACGGCGGTTTCTGCATCACGACGTTCAGCATCCGCGACGCGCGCTGAACACGGCCTCAGTCGAGACAGAACTCGTTGCCCTCGATGTCCTGCATCACGATGCACGACTCGTTCTCCTCGTCGGCGAGCATGACCCGTTCGCAGACCGCGCCGAGCGCCTCCAGACGGGTGCGTTCGGCCTGAAGAGCGGCGAGACGCTCGTCACCCACGAGCCCGGTACCCGCCCGCACGCAGAGATGCACGCGGTTCTTGACGACCTTGCCTTCGGGAACGCGCTGGAAGTACAACCGCGGGCCCACTCCGGTGGGGTCACTGCAGACGAAGCTGGTGTCCTGCTGCTCGGGCGGCAACGTGCGGGTGTAGTCGTCCCAGGTGGCGAACCCCTCCGGCGGCGACGGCACGACGTACCCCAGCACCTCGCACCAGAAACGGGCGAGCCGCTCGGGTTTCGCGCAGTCGAACGTGACCTGGACCTTTTTCACCGACACCATCAGACCACCCTAGTCGCTGTCGAACCGATCAAACCCGCGGCGCGCAGATCGACCCAGACCTGCGCGGGCACCTCCGCGGCGAAGGACTCCACATTGCGTCGGACCTCTTCCGCGGACCGCATCCCGACCGCGATACCGGCGACGGCCGGGTGCCGGAGCGGGAAGGCCATGGCCGCTTGGGGAAGCGTCACGCCGTGTGCCTCGCACACGTCGGCGATCCGGTTCGCCCGCTCCACGATTTCCGGCGTGGCGGTCTCGTAGTCGAAGTGCGCTCCCGCGACAGGCCTCGGCACGGCGAGCAACCCGGAGTTGAAGATCGACGCCGCGATCACCGAAACACCCCGTTTCTCGCACGCGGGCAAGAAGGTGTCGAGCGCGCTGTGATCGAGCAGCGTGTGGCGGCCGGACTGCATGATCACGTCGACATCGGTCTCCTCGACCAAAGTGGTCAGCAGGTCCGTGTCGTACATGCCGGCGCCGATCGCGCCGACGATCCCTTCCGACCGCAGCTCCGCGAGGGCCGGGTAGCCGTCGCGCAGCGCGTCGTCGAAGAACTCCTCGGCGTCGTGCAGGTACAGCACGTCGATCCGGTCGAGTCCCATCCGCTGCAGGGAATCCTCGACGCCGCGCCGGATCCCGTCGCGCGTGAAGTCGCGTACCCGGCGGTGCGTCGCGGGGACGTGGAAGCCCGCCGGATCCGTTCGCCCGGCCGGATCCTGGGGAACCAGCAGGCGGCCGACCTTCGTCGAAAGGACGAAGGAATCACGCGGCCGCGAGCGCAGGAACTCGCCGATGCGGCGTTCGGAATGCCCGATCCCGTAATGCGGTGACGTGTCGTAGTACCGGATCCCGCCGTCCCAGGCCGCGGTCAGCGCCCCTGCCGCGGTTTCGTCGTCCAGCGGCGCGAACAATCCGCCGAGCGGCCCGCCGCCGAACCCCAGCCGCGTCACCTCGACGGCGGTGCGCCCGAGTCGACTCGTCTCCATCTCCGCCCCCCTTGATCAGGTCGGCGACCACGGTGCCACATCCGGGCGATCCGGTCCCGCGATTTATCCGCCGCCGACGGGCCACTCCGCGCACGGCACGACCTCGAAGCCCCGGCTGGGGAACACCTTGTCGACGAAGAAGCCGTGCATCTCCGGATCGCCGTCGGCGCAACCGTCGCGCAGCACGGTCACGTGATAGCCGCGGTCCGCCGCGTCGTAGGCCGTCGCGGCCACCATGGCGCTGGTCGCGACTCCGGCGATCGCGACCGTGTCGACGCCCCTGGCGCGGAGCACCAGGTCGAGATCGGTGCCGGCGAACGCGCTGGCGCGGCGTTTCAGCACGACCACGTCCTCGTCGGCGACCGGCAGATCGATCTCCGTCCCGGCCGAACCCTCGTGGAAGGTGTCCCCCGCGCCGTGGAACGACTCGAACAGCGCGTTCCCCGGCGGCAGGTCGGCCCCGTTGCCGCGGAGTGCGAAGTGGACGAACACGATGAGCGCGCCGTCCGCGCGCGCACGCGGCAGCAGGCTCTTGATCGGCGGCAGGACTGTTCCGGTGAACGGGTAATTCCCCGTGATACCTCGCTGGAGGTCACCGATGATCAGCGCGGTGGTCATGCACGGAAGCTACCCGATCGTCCGTATACAACCGGCCGCGCGACTGGCTAGCCTCCGGCGGGTGAGGATCAAGAGTGCGCTGCTCGCCGTCCTGGTGACCGCCGGAATCGTGATTCCCCCGCCCGCCGTCGCCACGGCGGACCCGTCGGCTTGGGTGGCGCCGCTGAGCACGCGCGGCCGCCACATCGTCGACGCGGCGGGCGACCGGTTCAAGCTGAAGGCCGCCAACTGGCACGGCGCGAGCGGTACGTGGACCGGCTCGGGCGACGTGAACGATCCGGCCGCGCACCACGCCGGCGAGATCGCCTACCAGACACCGCTCGGGCTGGACCGGGCCTCGATCGACACGATCATCGACGGGCTGGCGGAACTCGGCCTGAACAGCGTCCGGCTGCCGTTCTCCAACGCGATGATCCACGACACCAGGCCGGTCCCCGCCCTCCCGGCGAACCCGGAGCTGCGCGGCCTCACTCCGTTGCAGGTCTACGACGGCGTCGTCGCGCGGCTGACCGCGCGCGGATTCGCGGTGATCCTCAACAACCACACCACGACCTCCCGCTGGTGCTGCGGCCTCGACGGCAACGAGCGCTGGAACACCGCGCAGACCGAGCAGCAGTGGCAGGACGACTGGCTGTTCATGGCCCGTCGCTACGCCGCGAACAAACGGGTCGCGGGCGCCGATCTGTACAACGAGGTCCGCCGCAACGTCTTCGACGATCCCAACTGGGGCTGGGGAAACGGCACGGACTGGCAGCGCGCGAGCCAGCGGGTGGCCGACCGCATCCTGACCGAGGCCAATCCCGACCTGCTGCTCATCGTCGAGGGCATCAACTGGACCGGTCTGCCCGTGGACGGCCTTCCGCACGGCAGGCCCACGCTGGAACCGGCCCGTACGCTGTCGCATACGCTCGTGGATTCCGGGAAACTGGTCTACGCCGCGCATTTCTACGGGTACACCGGTCCGAACCATTCCGGGGCGACCGGCACCGGCGAGACCCACGACCCGCGCTACCGCGACCTGTCGCCGCAGGAACTCCGTGCTGTCCTTTACCGGCAGGCGTTCTTCGTTTCGGCGGAGACCGGCAAGCACTACACCGCGCCGCTCTGGATCAGCGAGTTCGGCGAAGGGCGTCACACCACCGACGCGGCGAGCCGGGCCTGGTTCGAGAATTTCGTCGGCTACCTCGCGGAGACCGACACCGACTTCGCCTACTGGCCCGCGGTCGGGTTCCACGAAGGCAGCACGGGCAACGGTTGGTCCTTGCTCTCGTGGGACGCGGCGGGCCGGCGCGTCGACGTGCTCGACGGCACGGACTGGCGTGGCCCCGCGTGGCGGCGGCTGGTGAGTGCCCCATCCCGCTCCGGACGGATCCCCGAAGCCGAGCGCTGGTCGATGCTGAACCTCGACTACGCGGATTTCCAGGCCTCGCGCAAGGTTCGCGCGATGGCGGACTGGAATCCGGGCGCGCGCAAGGGAGCCTGCCCCGACGGACAGCGGCTCACCGGTCTCTCCCATACCGGGAACCGGGGCCTGTGCACCGGAAGGCTCGGCGTGCCGTCGGGCTACGCCGTCGTCCGCGGAGAGACCTATGTGGACACCGACTGGGCGTCCGGCTACACGAAGGTGCAATGCCCGCCCGACCACGCCGCGGTCGGCTACAGCGTCACCGGCGCGGCGTTCTCCGCTCTCCTGTGCGGAAAATCCACCACTCCGCTCGGCAGGACGGGCCGGACGGTCTGGTTCGACCGCGGCGACAACCGGCCGTCCGGGAACCCCGGCGGTGATTTCGCGTCGGGCCGCTACAAGGGCCAATGCGCTCCGGGCGAATACGTCGCCGGTGTCGCGTACACCGGGCGCGTCGGCTCGAATCGCACTCCTGACGCGCTGCTTTGCCGCGCCTGACCGCGTTCAGGCGACGAAGATGCAGAACGGATGCCCCGCCGGATCCGCGTAGACGCGCAAAGGTTCCACCGGGTCTTCACTGCGGCCGTACCGGAGGCGCCCGCCGAGTTCGAGGACGCGGGCGTGCTGCGCCTCGAGATCCTCGACCGAGTCCACGGTCAGGTCCAGGTGCAGTTGCTGGGGCACCGGTTCGGCGTCCGGCCAGCTCGCTTCCGCCAGCCGGTCGACCTGCTGGAACGCGAGTTGCGCACCGCCGTCCGGGTTCCGCAGAACCAGCCAATCCTTGTCCTCGCTGCCGGGCGGGGGCGCTTCGTCCCCCGGCCGGTAGTCCCACACCAGCAGCCGCCGATAGAACTCCGCCAGCCCACGGGCGTCCGTGCAGTCCAGCACGACCTGACGGAATTTCGGACCCGTTTTCCGCTCAACCAAGCCGATCACCTCCAGCACGCCGATCGAGCACCGCGAGAACCGTTTCACACCAACGGATGTTCTCCTGTTCGAACGCGATCCCGCGGGCGAGGGTCAGATACGGCCCGACCCGGGGCGCGGTGGCGAGGAACTCCGCTTCGGCGGACTCGCCGAGCAAGCGCTCACGAAGGCGCTCGAAGCGTTTGAGCTTCGTTTCCGCGACGGCCATCCTGTCCGCGACGGCGCGCCGGACCTCCTTGTCGTCGCCTGCTTCGAGGGCTTGGACCTGGACCAGCAGCTCGTCGCGGATCGCGGTCGGCTTCGGCGCGCGGGTGGTGAATTCGGCGAGCTCGGCGGCACCCGCGTCGGTCAAGGAGAAGAGCCGCTTGGTGGGCCGCCGTTGCTGTTCGACGACTCGCGCCGCCACCAGGCCCTGCGACTCCATTTTGTCCAGTTCGCGGTAGAGCTGCTGCGGTGTCGCGGTCCAGAAGTTGGCGACCGACGCGTTGAAGCTCTTCGCCAGGTCGTAGCCCGAGGACTCGCCGTCCAGGAGCGTCGCGAGGATCGCGTTCCGCAGCGCCATGCGGCGATGATAGTGCCGCGTGGATTAGTCGCAAAGTTGATTAGGCACTTTGATGGACACCGGCGCGGTGATCATCTACTCTCGGCGGCATCTACTCAACAAGTTGACTATGAGGAGATCGCCATGCCCACGTTCCGTGAAGCGGTCGAAGCGAAGGACGCCGCCGCGATCGAGGCGTTGCTCGCCGACGACGTGGTCTTCACCAGTCCGGTGGCGTTCAAGCCCTACCAGGGGAAGGCGATCACCGCGGCGATCCTGCGCGGCGTGCTGCGCGTGTTCGAGGACTTCCGCTACGTCCGCGAGATCCACGACGGCGCGCACCACGTGTACGAGTTCGAAGCGACCGTCGACGGGCTGGAGATCAACGGCTGCGACCTCCTGACCTTCGGCGCCGACGGCAAGATCACCGACTTCAAGGTGATGGTCCGGCCGTTGCGGGCGGCCGAGGCGCTCGCGGCGCGGATGGGCGCCCAGTTCGAGGCCATCAAGGCGGACGCGCTCGGCTGAGGCTTCGGTCCGGACGTCCGGAAGTACATGATGGCCCCCTTCCTGTACCTAGGCGCAAGGAAGGGGGCCATCATGTACAGCCCTGCCACTTCTCGCCTGTCCACAAGGGATTCACGATGACGGCAGCCCGATTTGGGTACTTTGCACGACATGGCGCGGGGGTCGTGAGCGGGAATGACGGTTAGAGCGATCTGTGCTGTTTCAGGACCTCACGGACAGATGTGTTTCAGGACTTGTCGGACAGTTTGGTGTTGAGTGGTTGGTAGCGTAGTGCTCGGTTGAGGGTGAGCTGGCGGGCGATGGTGTCGCCGATCATGAT
>NZ_QHJJ01000010.1:0-259840 GCF_003947465.1 Amycolatopsis sp. WAC 04182 | reverse complement strand
TAGTGTTTCGGTGGTTATAGCGTCAGGGAAACGCCCGGTCCCATTCCGAACCCGGAAGCTAAGCCTGACAGCGCCGATGGTACTGCAACCGAAGGGTTGTGGGAGAGTAGGACACCGCCGGACTAACATTAGAAAAGGAAGGGTCCAGGCCCCGGTCGAGAACCACGAGTTCTCCCGGGGCCTGGACTTTTTTTCATACCCAAAACCCGCCACACCCGTGACCGAGCACGCGACTCACGTGACCGAGCGCGTCACACACGTGATCCGGGGCGTCACTCACGGGATCACGCGAATGACGCGCCCCATCACGCGAATGACACCCCTGGACACGCGAGTTACGCCTCTGATCACGCGAGTACTGCGGACCGTGCGGGGTTCTTGTCGAATACTGGTCGAGTGGTCTTGAAGGCCGAGGTCACGCCAGTGGGGCGCTCACGTGGTCCAGCGTCCAGTTGCCCACACCCGGGGTTCCTTCGTTGCAGTAGTAGCTGTGCAGAGTGTTGTCGAGGACATGTTGGAAGACGCATGCCGATCCGTTGCCGTAGACCGGCCCGGTGGGGATCTCGAAAAACTGTCCCGTGGCGCTGGCCGCGGTGAGCACGCGTGTCTTCCAGACATTGGTCTGTTCCAACGTCTCCACGGCCAGGAAGTACAGGGACTGCACCTTGATCACGTGTGGTGCGGCCACGACGTCGCGGGAATAGGCCACGAGCGTGCCGAGATCGGCCGGGTCGGTCTGAAGCAGTGCGTCGAAGGAGGCCGCGCTTTTGACGCGGATCTCCTTGCGGCCGCCCGCGTCCCGGAACCAGTACAGGTACACGGCTTGCGTGTCCGGCTCGCGGAACAGTGTCGGGTTTCCGTTGTTCACCGCCATTTCCTTGACCAGCGGCACGAAGGACGTGAACTGCGTGCCGTCGAGGCCATCGGTGCTTTTGCGCCCGACGATGTAGTAGGCGCCGCCATCGGGGTTGCCGCCGCACCAGTAGACGTTGTGCACCAGCCCGATCGTGTCGTCCGGGTTCAGGAGTGCGCAACCCCAGCGCTCGCCGGTGCCGGTGAGCAACGGCGTGGTCGACTGCGTCCACGCGGTGGAGTTCAGGTCGTTCGTCCGCGCGATGCCCAGACCGGCGCACTCGTGGTGGCCGAAGTACCCCAGATAGCGGAAACCCCCGTTGATCGACGGTGACTGTCCCGGGTTGACGTCCAGCACGCTGAAGGTGTGCGGATGATCGGCGTTGCCACTCCACGAAACCGGGCTCAGCACCGATTTCTGCGGCGTGCTCAGGGCAAAGTAGCCGGGTTCCTGCGTCGCCGACTGTTGCGCGAAGGCGTAGAACAAGAAGGTCTTGTTCTGGTAGCCGAACGATTGCAGCTGCGCGTCGGTGAACTCCCCGGTGCGCACGGTGAGCCAGTCCTTGTCGCCAGGATGCCACCAGCGGTGCACCGCCACGGTGCCGGTGCGCTGGGTGGGGAACGCGTAATACTGGAACGTCTTGCTCTGGTAGCCCCAGGCGGTCATCTGCGCATCGGTGGCCATTCCGGCGGGCATGTCGATCCAGTCCTTGTCCGCCGGGTGCCACCAGCGGAAGACCTCGACCATGTCGCCGCTGCCGATCAGGCTGACGTAGAACTGCGGTTCGGTCGGGGGCTGGTAGCCGAAGGACTGCAGCTTCGCGGTGGTCGGCTGGTTGCCGTGTGCCGGTACCGAAATCCAGTCCTTGTCCGCCGGATGCCAGTACCGCCGGACCGCGGACGGCGCGCCGACACCGGGCTGCGATATCTGTTGTTGCGCGGAGTGCTCCACGAATTCAGTACTCATGAACATCTTCTCCCCACGTGACTTCGAAGCAAGTGACTAGGGGGATGTCGTCCGAGCCGTCCGAATAGTTTGCTCCGCAGCGCAATCGTGATGGTGTACGCACGGGAGTCGACCGGTCGCGAGTTACGCGGTCAGGGCGGGGAGGGTGTCGCTGAGGGGGCCGCGGACGACGGCTGTGGCCATGGAGTCGTAGGGCGTTTCGGAGCCGTTGCAGATCACCACGGCGGATCCGGACCGGGAAGCGACGCTCACCAGTGAGGCGGCCGGCTGTACGCGGAGCGAGGACCCGGCCACCAGGAGGAGGTCGCTGTCGGAGACGGCGGTTCGTGCGGCCCGGAGCAGGTTCTGGTCCAGGTGCTGACCGAAGGACACGGTGGCCGACTTGAGGATGCCGCCGCACACCAGACAGGGCGGATCGGTCTCGCCCGCTCGGACGCGCTCCAGCGTCGAGCGCATGTCCCGGTGGTCGTCACAGGACAGGCAGACGGACTCGAACATCGTCCCGTGGAGTTCCAGCACCCGCTCGGGCGGAGAGCCCGCCTTCTGGTGCAGCCGGTCGATGTTCTGGGTGATGATCCGCGTCGGCGACAGGCGCTCGAGCGCGTAGTGCGCGGCATTCGGTGTCGCGTCCCATCCGGGGTGCACCAGCCGCGCCTGCCAGGTCCGCTCACGGACCTCACGGCTGCCTTGGTACTCCTTGAGGTTCGACATCTTCTCCGCGGCGGGATCGCGGGTCCACAGGCCCTGCGGGCCGCGGAAGTCGGGGATCCCCGAATCCGTGGAGATCCCGGCGCCGGTCAGTGCGACGACCCGGCCGGCGCCGGCCACGAGTGAGCGGGCGGTGCTCAGGGTGCTGGTCACCGGCCCATCATGCCTCTACTTGAGCGCGCTGCCCGCCTGCCAGTCCGCCCACGACTTGGACCAGTCGCCGTAGAGGTCCCACACCGGCAGCTGCGGGCCACCGGAGTTGGTCACCTCGACGACGTCGCCGAGCCCCATGTTCTGGTAGAACCACTGGGCGTTGGCGGCGTTGAGGTTGATGCAGCCGTGCGACACGTTGGAGCTGCCCTGCGCACCGACGCTGTTCGGGTTCTCGTGGACGAACTCGCCGTCGTTGGAGATGCGCAGCGACCACTTCTCGTTCGCCTTGTAGTACCCCGGCTGGCCCTGGCAGACGCCGTAGGTGCACGAGTCCATCACGTAATTCTCGTGTTTGTCCGAAATGACGTGTGCGCCCAAATGCGTCGGCGTGGCGTCCTTGCCCATGGAAATGGGCATCGATTTCGCGAGCTGGCCGTTGTGGAAGATCTGCATCTGTTCGGTGTTTCCGTCGGCCTTGGCGACCCAGGAATCGTGCACTTTGTACGTTTCGGTGCGATCGGTCGCGCCGTACACGCCATTGCCGAAATCGACGCCGTAGATCATCGCCGACACCTTGAGCGTCGTCCCCGGCTGCCAGTACACCTTGGGGCGGTAGTGGACGTTCTTGTCGTCGATCCAGTACCAGGAGCCCTCCTGTTTCGGCGTGGACTCCACGGACAGCTTCTTCTCCACCTCGGCCTTGTTCTTCACGGGCTGGCCGAAGGCGAACACGATCGGCTGCCCGACGCCGACACCGCCGGACGCGACCGCGGCGGGTGCCGGGATCAGGTTCGGGTTCGCCTGCTGCTTCGGGCTCAGCGTGGAGACCCTGCTCTGCTGCTCGACGGGCTTCCCGTCGCTGCCCTGGGCATGCGCCACGATCTTGTAGGTGCTGCCGTAGCCGAGCGGCTCGATGGTCTTCCAGCTGAGCCCGTCGCTCGCCAGCTCGCCCTTCACCTGGTTGCCCTTGTCGGCGTTGCTGACGGTGACGTCGATCAGCTTGCCGTGCTCGGCCTTGACCACCACCGGGGTCGCCGGATTGACGTCGGTCCCACCGGCCGGATCGATGGTCACCGAAACCGGGTTCGTCTCCGGCTCGGCGCTGGTGCCGGGTGAATTGGTGCCGCCCGAGGGCGAGCAGGCCGAGATCGCCACTACCGCGGCGAGTATTCCGGCCGTCGAAAGTAATGTCTTCTTGGGAAACATATAGTTCTCTTTTTACGTCGCGCTATCAGCGGAAAGTTCTCTTTCAAAACTACGCGACGAAGTAGACGTGATCGATGCCGGATGGTTGCCTGTCAGGCCACGACGAGACCCGGGGCACCATAAAGTCCGGGGCCGTCGACGCTCAATTCGCCCAAATAGGTCTTCGCGGCCTCATAAGCTTCGGCGGTCAGCGCGGTGGTGTGACTGAAGTCCAGCGGGCTCACCCGCACCGGCTTCGGCCCGGGCACGTACACCACGGGCACTTCGGCCGCGGCGATCGGCGCCTCCAGGACCGCCTGGTTCCGCATGCTGATCATCGCGGTGAACATCAGCACCTCGGCGAAGGTCTGCGGGGTGCCGGGCATCTTGCCGGGGAAGGCGCAGTCGAGGACGACGAGCGATTTCGCGCCCATGGCGAGCGCCTGGCGCATCGGCACGTTGGCGACCAGACCGCCGTCGTAAAGCATGCGCTCCCCGAACGGTACCGGCGGATAGATCCCCGGGATCGCGCAGCTGGCCAGCAGGGGCGCCAGAACGGGCCCTGAGCGGATGAGGAGCGGTTCGGCGGTGTCGACGTCCGTAGCGACGACGCCCAGCGGCAGCGCGAGATCCTCGAACCGCGCGCCCTCGCCGATGTGCTCGTCGACGATCGCGGCGAGACCGGTGTTGGGGAACAGGTTGGTCTTGCTGTGCCGGAGGGTCCGCACCTGGCTGAACACGCCACCGGGGAACGCCTCGTGCCGGGTCATCCGCGACCAGATCCGGTCCAGGCGGTCGCCCGATTCACCCCCGAGGGCGAGCACGGCGGCGTTCAGCGAACCCACCGAGGTGCCGACGACGAGGTCCGGGGTGATCCCGGCTTCGGTCAGGGCGCGCAGCATCCCGACCTGCATGGCCCCGAGACTGCCGCCGCCACCGAGGACGAAACCGATGGGCTGGGGCAGGTTCAGGGCGGCCATGCCCGGAATCTAGTCCTCCGCGCCGACCTTCGCCGGGGTGGCTTCCTCGGCTGTGACACCGAGCGCCTTCTTCTTCTTGTAGCGCAGCAGGAAGAAGACCGCGACGCCGACCAGGACGCCGACGATCACCAGGCCGCCGGTGTTGAGCACGCCCTCGACCTTCTTGGCGGCCTCGCCGAGCGCGGCGCCGATGCCGATGTGGATGGCCGACCAGCAGGCCGCGCCCGCCGCGGCGGCGGGCAGGAACTTGCGGAACGGCAGGCCCGACGTGCCCGACGCCGCCGGAGTCAGCGTGCGGATCACCGGAAGGAACCGCGCGAAGAACACCGCCCACGCGCCTCGCCGTTCGAGCACACCCGTCGCCTTGTCCCAGGCGTCGAGGCCGTACTTGCGGATCAGCTTCGTCTCGCGCAGACGCGGACCGAAGCGTTTGCCGATCGCGTAGCCGAGCGAGTCGCCGAGTGCGGCACAGACCGTCACGACGGCCCACAGGGTCAGGAAACGGGAGACCGACGTCGCCGTCGTGGCCGCGACCAGCAGCCCCGATTCACCGGGGGCGATGAAGCCGAGCCCGATGGTGCATTCGGCGAACACCAGTCCGCCGGTCGCCGCGACCAGTCCCGGTTCCGGGAGACTCTGCAGCCAGTTCAGAAGATCAGTTACCAACGCCACCAGGTCACTTTACTGATTCGTGACCTGGTGGGTGGCGATGTCGCGGAGAGGTGACCGGAGTCACCTGGCCAGCAGCGAGCTGGCTTCCTGCGCGGCGGGCCCTTCGGCGGCGAGATGGGCCAAGTTCTCCGACAGCTCTTCGCCGCGGTGGGCCTTCGTCTGCGCGAACAGACGCCCGGCGCGGTACGAGGAACGGACCAGCGGCCCGGCCATCACGCCGGCGAAGCCCATCGCTTCGGCGGCGTTCGAGTGCTCGACGAACTCCTCCGGCTTGACCCACCGGTCTACCGGGTGGTGACGAGGCGACGGCCGCAGGTACTGGGTGATCGTGAGGATCTCGCAGCCCGCGTCGACCAGGTCCTTCATCGCGGGCGCGACCTCGTCCGGGGTCTCGCCCATGCCGAGGATCAGGTTCGATTTCGTCACCAGACCGGCCTCACGGGCCTTCGTGATGACCTCCAGCGACCGCGCGTACCGGAACCCGGGGCGAATCCGCTTGAAGATGCGCGGCACCGTCTCGACGTTGTGCGCCAGCACCTCAGGGCGTGAGCCGAAGACTTCGGCGAGCTGGTCGGGGTCGGCGTTGAAGTCCGGGATCAGCAGCTCGACACCCGTGCCGGGGTTCAACGCGTGAATCTGCCGCACGGTCTCCGCGTACAACCACGCGCCACCGTCTTCCAGATCGTCACGCGCGACACCGGTCACCGTCGAGTACCGCAAACCCATCGCCTGAACGCTCTCGGCGACCTTGCGCGGCTCGGTGCGGTCCAGCTCGGCGGGCTTGCCCGTGTCGATCTGACAGAAGTCACACCGCCGCGTGCACTGATCCCCACCGATCAGGAACGTCGCCTCACGGTCCTCCCAGCATTCGTAAATATTGGGACAACCGGCTTCTTCGCAGACGGTGTGGAGGCCTTCGCGGCGCACCAAGCCTTTGAGTTCGGTGAACTCCGGACCCATCCGCGCGCGCGTCTTGATCCACGACGGCTTCTTTTCGATGGGAGTCTGGGAATTCCGGACCTCGAGCCGCAACAACTTGCGGCCATCTGGGGCAGCACTCACACCGCCACCCTACGCCCGCCGGAGTAGTGCCCGCCGCTCACGCGGGGTCGGGGGTGACACCCGTCAACTTGGTGGTCACGTCCCACAACGCGGCGCCGAGCGACTCGCTCTTCGCGGCGGCCAAAGGCCGTACCTTGACCGGCGCGCCGCGAAGCCCGCCGAGCCCGCGCGGGCCGATGTAGTCGCCGCCTTCGACCTCGGGAGCGGTCGCCGCGAACAGTTGCGGGAGCGTGCCCTGGCGCGCGTTCTGCGCGATGAAGATCTCGCCGATCCGGTTGCCGCCGGCGACGAGCGCGCGCACCACGGGATTGCGGTAGGAGCGGGCCATCCCGGAACCGAGCCCGGTCCATGTATAACCCGGGTGCGCCGCCACGCTGATGACGTCGTCGCCCGCGGCGCGCAGCCTGCGGTCCAGTTCGAGCGCGAAGACCTGATTGGCGAGTTTCGACTGGCCGTAGGCCGAGCCGGGGTTGTACATCCGGCGCTCGAAGTTCGGGTCGGCGATGTCGATGCGCGCGCCGGTCGCCGCGACACTCGACAGGGTGACGACACGCGCTCCGGAGCCGTTGCGCAGGGACGGCATCAGCTGCCAGGTCAGCACCGCGTGCCCGAGATGGTTCGTGCCGAACTGGGTCTCGAAGCCGTCCTTGGTGTGGCCGCGCGGGGTCGCCATCACTCCCGCGTTGTTGACCAGGACGTCGAGCTTGCCGCCCGACAACTCCTGGACCTTCTTCGCGGCTTCGCGGACCGAGTCGAGGTCGGCGAGGTCCAGCCGGACGAGTTCGGGCGCTTCCCCGGTCGCGGCCGCGCGGACCTGGTCCAGCGCCTTGGCGCCGCGCTCCGGTGATCGGCAGCCGAGCAGCACGCGGGCCCCCTTGCCCGCGAGCACCTCGGACATGCGCAGCCCGAGCCCCGAGTTCGCCCCGGTGACGAACACGGTCCGGCCGGTCTGATCCGGGATGTCGGCCTCGGTCCAGCGCGCGTGAGCAGCCATGCCGGTCACCTAACTACATCGTCGACTGTGCCGCTACGCCAGGTCAGGCGCTCGGCGCGAGCAGCCGGAGCAGATGACCCATGGGGCTGCGGCGGCGGGCGGGTTTCGCGTGCCGTCCGTGCCGGAGCAGGGTGGCGAACGCGCTGCCGACCTTGGTGATCTCCTCGGCCGGTTCGTCGCCGTCGGCCAGCCCCGCCGTCAGCGCGAGAGTGCGCAGTTCGGCTTCGTGCGACGGGATCAGCGCGGGGCACCGTTCGAGGGCCGCGTCGAGAACGGCGCGGAGGGTCTCGTGCTCGGCCGTGGCGGCGTTCCATGCCCGGGTGACGGCTTCGACCCGGTCGAGCGCGAGCTCCTGGTCGGCGTAGTCCGGATCGGTCATCTCGGCGCGGAGGTGACCGGCGAGCACCTGGTTCCACTTGTATCGAAGCGCGACCAGAAGCTCTTCCTCGGTCGCGAAGTACTGGGTGGCGCCAGGGATTTCTTCGAGTGAGATCGCGTCGGACGGGTGGTGACCCGCCTGGCGCAGTGCGGCTTCGAGGATGTCGCGCCGCCGGTAGAAGTCGTTCCAGCTCATGATGTGGGCTCCCCTCCGTGACCCGGTTCATACCGCAGGTTTGCGGCATACTCCCGGTACGGACCTGACAGCAGTCAACATACCATGGGTATGGAGCGGGACCGGCGGCGTAAAGTTGTGAAGGTGGCGACAATGAGGTCAAGGCGGCTGGACTATTCCGAGTCCACCCGGTCGGCACTCGTCGAGAGTGCCGTGGAGCTGTTCACCAAACGCGGGTACGCCGGCACGTCTCTCGACGAGATCGCCAAGCGGGCCAGGGTGACGAAGGGCGCGCTCTACCACCATTTCAGTGGGAAGCAGGCGCTGTTCGAGGCCGCCTTCGACACGGTCGAGAGCCAGGTCTTCGACCGGCTCGAGAAGATCATGAACGGCCCGGCCTCACCGTGGGAACGGGCGCTCTCCGGGCTGCGCGGCTTCCTGCAGAGCTGCCTCGACCCGGCGTACCAGCGCATCGCGATCCACGAGGCGCCGGTGGTGATGGGCTGGGAGCGCTGGCGCGAGGCCGAGGAGCGGTGCAGCTTCGGCCTGGTCCGCACCGGGATCCAGTCCCTCATCGAGGTCGGCGAGGTCGACGACGTCCCCGTGGACGTCACCGCGCGGCTGCTGTTCGGCGCGTTGTCGAGCGCCGCCATCGAGATCGCGAGTTCGCCGGAGCCGAAGAAGGTCAGCGCCCAGGTCGAGGAGGTCCTGGTGCGGCTGCTCGTCGGATTCCGCCGGGTCCCGCCCGCCGAACACGGGAAAGCGAGCTGACCGCGCCATAGCTAGGGTGGCGGCGTGGACCTCAGGATCTTTACCGAGCCCCAGCAGGGGGCCAGTTACGAAGACCTGCTCCGGGTGGCGAAGGCCACCGAGGACGCGGGCTACGACGCCTTCTTCCGCAGCGATCACTATCTGAAGATGGGTTCGGCGACCGGGCTGCCGGGGCCGACCGACGCGTGGATCACCCTCGCGGGTCTCGCCCGTGAGACCCGCCGTGTGCGGCTGGGCACCCTGGTCACCGCCGCCACCTTCCGGCATCCGTCGGTGCTCGCGATCTCGGTCGCGCAGGTGGACCAGATGTCGGGCGGCCGCGTCGAACTCGGCCTCGGTTCCGGCTGGTACGACGACGAGCACACCGCGTACGGCCTCGACCTGCCGCCGATCAAGGAGCGCTTCGACCGCTACGCCGAGCAACTCGCCGTCGTCACCGGGCTGTGGGAGACGCCGGAAGGGGAGACGTTCTCCTTCGACGGCGAGCACTACAAGCTCGTCGACTCGCCGGGCCTGCCGAAGCCCGCGCAGCGGCCCCGGCCGCCGGTGATCATCGGCGGGGGCGGCAAGAAGCGCACCCCTGCGCTCGCGGCGCGTTACGCGGACGAGTTCAACCTGCCGTTCGTGGGCCCGGACGCCGCCGCGGAGCAGTTCGGCCGCGTCGACGACGCCGCCCGCGAGA
Source organism: Amycolatopsis sp. WAC 04182 (assembly GCF_003947465.1). NCBI lineage: Bacteria > Bacillati > Actinomycetota > Actinomycetes > Pseudonocardiales > Pseudonocardiaceae > Amycolatopsis > Amycolatopsis sp. WAC 04182. Next base: position 250,261 of record NZ_QHJJ01000010.1, on the reverse strand, counting down.
TCGGCCGCGACCCCAAGGAGATCATCCGCTCGGCCGCCCTCGTCGTCGCCGTGGGCCGTGACGACGCCGAGGTCGCGAAACGCGCCGGCGTGCTGGGCCGTGAGGTCTCCGAGCTGCGGGAGAACGGGCTCGCGGGGACGCCGTCGGAGGTCGTCGAGAAGATCGGGCAGTGGCGGGAGAAGACCGGGATCACCCGGCTCTACCTGCAGCTGCTGGACCTCTCGGATCTGGACCAGATCGAGCTGATCGCGGCCGAGGTCGCCCCTCAGCTGGACTGAAGTACGGGGGCTGAAGGGCGCTTTCCCCGCATCTCATGCAGGGAAAGCGCCCTTCACCGCGTCCTATGCGGGGAAAGTCCCCTTCAGCTCTGGAGGGCGAAGGTGACACCCGGGGCTGCGGGTGCCTCGGGGCGCGGCAGCCAGCGCTCGTCGCTCACCGGCAGGTCGCCTTCCAGCGCCGCGAGCACGGCTTCGCGCGCCATCGGCAGCACCGACGCCACGGTGACCTCGCGGTCGAGCTCGTAGGAAAGCGACGTCACGCCCGCGTCCCGGATGCCGCACGGGACGATCTTGTCGAAGGCGCCCAGGTCGGCGTTGCAGTTCAGCTCGAAACCGTGCATCGTCACGCCGCGCTGGACGCGGATGCCGATCGCGGCGATCTTCCGCTCCGGGCCGCGGTCGTCGGCGGGGATCCAGACGCCGCTGCGGCCCTCGACCCGGCCGGTGTGCACGCCGAGCTGGTCGCAGACGGTGATCAAGGCCTCTTCGAGACGCCGCACGTAGTGCACGACGTCGATCGGGTCGGCAAGTTTGATGATCGGGTACCCGACCAGCTGACCCGGCCCGTGCCAGGTGATCTTGCCGCCGCGGTCGACGTCGATCACCGGTGTGCCGTCGGTCGGCCGGTCCTCGGCTTCGGTGCGCTTGCCCGCGGTGTACACCGACGGGTGCTCCAGCAGCAGCATGGTGTCCGGGCCGTCACCGTCGGCGCGGGCCGTCACGTGCTTACGCTGGAGTTCCCAGGCTTCGGTGTAGTCGATCGTCCCGATCTCGAGGACGTCGACGGGCTCGGTGGCGGCACGGCATGACGTGGTCGAAGAGCTCACTTCAGCGACACTACGCCGGGTCTTTCGGCAGGGGGAGCAGGCCCAGCCCGGCCGCCGCGATCAGGCCGACACCGCCCACCGCGAGCACGGATCCCGCGGTGTCGGTCAGCCAGTGCACGCCGAGCACGATGCGGCAGAGGGCGCCGGCCACCGTCGCCGCCGCGGCGATCGTGATCGCCAGGCGCGTGAGACGCGGACGGGTCCACGCGCACAGCAGTACCGCGACGAACCCGGTGCACGCGACGGCGACGACGTGCCCGCTCGGATAGCTCAGATCGGGGAACTCGCGCGGCCGCTCCCGGTAGAAGAGCGGTTTCGCGATCAGGCTGGTCATCCGGCACAGCAGCAGGACGACGGCGAGTTTGACGCACAACACGGTCAGGTCCCGGCGGCGCCAGGCGAGCACCACCAGCACCGCGCCCAGCACGAACGGCAGGACCGGGCCGAGGACGTTCGTGACCAGGCCCGCCACCTGACCGGCGGGCCGGGTGTGCTGGCCGCGGAACGCGTCGGCGAGCGCGACGTCCACCGGCGGCGGCCGCTCGTCGACGGACAGGCCGAGGACGACGAAGCCGAGCAGCAGGAGGAACCCGGCGAGGGTGTACAGACCGCTCCGCACGGTCATGTCGCGGCGGCCAGCGCGTCCTCGAGGGTCGGATGGCGGAACGCGTAGCCCGCCTCCTCCAGTGCACGCGGCATCGCGCGCTGCCCGAACAGCGCCATCTCCTCGGCCGCCTGCCCGAGCGCGAACTTCATGGCGAAACCGGGCACCTGCCAGATCGCCGGCCGGTGCACGGCGCGGCCCAGCGCCTTCGTGAAGGCGGCGTTCGTGGCGGGCTGCGGGCCGGAGAGGTTGACCGCGCCGGACAGCGTTTCGTTCTCCAGCGCGAAAACGATCGCGCCGACCTCGTCGTCCAGCGAGATCCACGGCATGTACTGCTTGCCGTCACCGAGTTTTCCGCCCAGCCCCAAGCGGAACAGCGGCCGCAGGACGTCCAGTAGCCCGCCTTCGCGCGCGAGCACCAGCCCGGTGCGGATGCGCACGACCCGGGCGCCGGCGGTGGCCGCGGTCTCGGTGGCGCCTTCCCACGCGGTGCAGAGCTCGGCGAGGAAACCCCGGCCCACCGGGCTCGTTTCGTCCACAAGGGACGGACCGGCGTCGCCGTAGTAGCCGACGGCGGAGGCGTTGACCAGCACGGGGATGCCGTGTTCGGCGACGGCTTCCGCGAGGACCTCCGTGGGTTCGACCCGGCTGTCGAGGAGGACCTGTTTGCGGGCCGCGCTCCAGCGCCCGGGCAGCAGTGGCGCTCCCGCGAGGTTCACGACGGCGTCGACCCCGTCGAGCGCCCCGTCCGCGATCTCGCCGGCGGGGGGATCCCAGCGGCGTTCGTCGGCCGCCCGCTCCTCCCGGCGGACGAGACGGACCACTTCGTGCCCGGAACGGCGTAACCGTGTCGTGAGTGAGGTGCCGATCAGTCCGCTCGCGCCCGCGATCAGAACTCGCATGATCCGATCGTGTCCTATCCGCGATCCGGGCGCACGCTCAGGTTCTTCAGTTGCCCGGCGACGTCGGACGCGGCGGTGAGCAGCACCAGCACCGGGATCGTCGCGGCGGGCCGGAGCCGGTAACTGCCGCGTTTGTCCTGCTCCACGATCCCGGCGCCGGTCAGCGCCTTGAGGTGGTGGTACAGCTGGCCCGGCGAGCCGAGTTCGGCGGCCTCTTGCAGGGCGGGCGCAGTCTGCGCGCCCTTCTCGGCCAGCGTCCGCACGAGTGCCACCCGTGCGGTGCTGGACAGGGCCGCGAGCACTTCGACCCGCGGCCCGTCCGCGAACGCCAGCATCGGACCGGGCGTGACGGTGATCGCCCAGCTCAGTTCGAACGGCTCGGTCAGCTCGCCGTGATAGCCGACCACCCCGCCGGGGCTCGTCGCGGGCTCGGCTTGGTGCTCGCCGTGCTGGTTTTCCAGCGCGGCGACCCGTGCTTCGAGGGCGGCGATCCGGTCGGCGAACTCGGCGTTCATACCGGTTATCTATACCGTCGCTCAGCGGAGCGCTCGTTCCAGGGCGGTGAACCGGGCCGGGTTGGACAGCGCCGCGAGTACGAGGTCGATGAGCGGCAGGGCGTTCTGCATGTCCTGGTCGCTCACGCCGGTGAACAGGACGGCCGCCGTGCCCGAGCGCCCGCCCGGCCAGCGGACGGAAAGCCCGAGCGTCAGCGAACGCGGCAGGCTTCCGCCCTTGAAGAGCACTTCGCTCGCTCCAGGCGGTACGCGGTCCGCGAGCGGCTTCGCGAGGATCTCGCGCGCGGGTGTGTAGAGCCCCTTCGCGATACTGCGGTGAAGCGAGAACAGATCCGACGCCGAGCCCTGGCCGTGCCCCTTGACCCACGGCCATTGCGCGTCGGAGGTGCCGGGCATGTCGGGCCACCGCTTGAAGGCTTCGGCACGGAATCCCGGATCGCGGACGAACCGGCGCGCGACGGCGTCGCCCATCGCCCGCCGGACGGCGACCGGACTGCCGGGTGGAGGCGCGTATTCCGGCATCATCAGCATCAGGACCTCGCCGCTCAGCGATCGGGTGTCCGGCCGGAACCAGCCGCCTCGCGCCGCCGCCCGCCGGAGGGCGGGATCGCCGAGGCGGGTGCGGAGATAGTCCGTGGCGGCGTTGTCGCTGAAGAGGATCATCGCTTCGGCAAGCCTGGCCAGGGGGACACGCTGTTCGGGATCCTTGGCGATGCCGTAGTCGTCGCAAGGGACGCCGAGCCAGGTGAGCGCCTGGAAATGCGCGCGACCATCGGCGACGAAGGGATGGTGGGCGTCCCAGTCGCCCACCCGGATCTGTTCCTTCGGGTCGAGCCGGCTTTCGGCGTACGCGCTGAGATGCACGACCTTGATCGACGAGGCCAGAACACGCCGGACGTCGGCGTTGCGCGAGGCGCGGCGACCCGCGCCGTCGTCGATCAGGACGGAGACGTCGCCGCGGTGGGCGGCGATCCAGTCGAGCCAGCCCTGTTCGGTCGTCGTCTCCGGCTGGGCCGCGGCCGCGGTTCCCGGCAGCAGCAACGCGGCCGAACCAGCGGCGGCGCCCGCCAGCAGATGGCGTCTGGTCAGCATGGTGAGACCCTCCCTCTTGTTTTCCGTAATTCCGGAATACTAGAGTCCTGGAGGGTTGTCAAACGAGACAAAGAAGAAGGCCCCCGCCCCGCCGAAGCGGGACGAGGGCCTTCACGGACTACCGGAGGATCAGAGACCGAGCTCGTCCTCGAAGGTGCCCTCTTCCAGACGCTGCTTGATCGTCGTGACGAAGCGGCCCGCGTCGGCCCCGTCCACCAGGCGGTGGTCGTAGGTCAGCGGCAGGAACGCCATCGACCGGACGGCGATCGTGTCGTTGCCGTCGGCGTCGGCGATCACGACCGGGCGCTTCACGACCGCGCCGGTCCCGAGCATGCCGGACTGCGGCTGCACGATGATCGGCGTGTCGAACAGAGCGCCGTTGGAGCCGATGTTCGTGATCGTGAAGGTGCCGCCCGACAGCTCGTCCGGCTTGATCTGGCCCGAACGCGCGCGGCCCGCCAGATCGGCGATGCGGTGCGCGAGACCGGCGAGGCTGAGCTCACCCGCGTCGTGGATGACCACCGACAGCAGACCCTTTTCGGTGTCCACCGCGATTCCCAGGTGCACCGCACCGTGGTAGGTGATCTCCTTCGTGTCCTCGTTGTAGGACGCGTTGACGTTCGGGTGCTGCTTGAGCGCCTCGACGGTGGCCTTCGCGAAGAACGGCAGGAACGTCAGGTTGACGCCCTCGCGCTCCTTGAAGGCCGCCTTCGCCCGCTGGCGAAGCTTGGCGATCTTCGTGACGTCCACCTCGTGGACCTGCGTGAGCTGCGCGGAAACCTGCAGCGACTCGCGGGTCTTCGTGGCGGTGATCTGGCGGATCCGGCTGGCCTTCTGCACGGTGCCGCGCAGAGCCGCGAGCTCCGGCGAAACCGCGGCCTTGCGCGGAGCCGACGGGGCGGCGGCGGGGGCCGGGGCGGCGGCAGCGGGCTGCGCGGCCGGAGCCGGGGCGGCCTTCTGCTTGGCCTCGGCGGCCGCGAGCACGTCCTGCTTGCGGATGCGGCCACCGACACCGCTGCCGGTCAGCGACGACAGGTCGATGCCGTGCTCCGAAGCGAGCTTGCGGACCAGCGGCGTCACGTACGGCGCGTTGTCCGAGCCGTTGTCGCTGCTCGCCGCCGGCTTCGGGGCCTCGGCCTTGGGAGCCGGGGCGGCCTGAGGAGCCGGGGCGGGCTTCGGCGCGGGAGCCGCTTCGGCCTTGGGCTCGGGCTTCGGTTCCGGCTTGGGCTCCGGCTTCGGCTCGGGCTTGGGTTCCGGCTTGGGCTCGGCCTTCGGGGCCGGGGCGGAACCGGCGGCACCGATCACCGCGAGCACCCCGCCGACCTCGACGGTCTCGTCCTCGCCGGCGCGGATCTCCAGCACGGTGCCGGCGACCGGGGACGGGACCTCGGTGTCGACCTTGTCCGTGGAGATCTCGAGCAGCGGCTCGTCGACCTCGACGCTCTCGCCGACCTGCTTGAGCCACCGGGTGACGGTGCCCTCGGTGACGCTCTCGCCCAGCTCGGGCAGCTTCACCTCGGTGCCTTCGCCGCCCGAAGCCGGCGCGGTGTCCGGCTGGGACGGCGCGGCGGCCTCCTCCTGCGCGGGCTCCGGCTCGGGCTGCGCCTCTTCGGCGGCCGGCTCGGCGGAGCCGGAGGACTCCGGCACCCCGCCGGTCCCGTCGTCGATGACGGCGAGCTCGCCGCCGACCTCGACGGTCTCGTCCTCCTGCGCGCTGATCTTCACGACCTTGCCGGCGACCGGGGACGGGACCTCGGTGTCGACCTTGTCCGTGGAGATCTCGAGCAACGGCTCGTCGACCTCGACGGTGTCGCCCTCCTGCTTCAACCACCGGGTGACGGTGCCCTCGGTGACGCTCTCACCGAGCTCCGGCAACGTGACGGAGTAGGCCATCGTTCGCTGACTCCCTTGATATGTCTTGCTTGGTCTGGTTCTTCGACGGTGAGACGTCAGCTGTGGACGTGCAGCGGCTTGCCCGCGAGGGCGAGGAACGCTTCACCGAGGGCCTCGGTCTGGGTGGGGTGCGCGTGGATGAGGGGAGCCACGTCCTCGGGGAACGCCTCCCAGCTGTAGATCAGCTGCGCTTCGCCGATCAGCTCGCCGACGCGGTCGCCCACCATGTGCACGCCCACGACCGGCCCTTCCGGAGCCTTGATCAGCTTGACCCCACCGGAGGTCTTGAGGATCTGGCTCTTTCCGTTGCCGCCGAGGTCGTAGGTGAAGGTGGTGACGTCGGAGCCGTACTTCTCCTTCGCCTGCGACTCGGTGAGGCCGACCGAAGCGACCTCGGGGTGCGAGTAGGTGACGCGCGGGATGCCGCTCTCGTCGATCACGCGCGGCTCCTGGCCGGCGATCTCCTCCGCGACGAAGATGCCCTGCTGGAACCCGCGGTGCGCGAGCTGCAGGCCGGGGACGATGTCACCGACGGCGTAGACGTTCGGCAGGTTGGTGCGCAGGCGGTCGTCGGTGAGGACGAAGCCGCGCTCCATCTTGACGCCGGCCTCCTCGTAGCCGTGCCCGGCCGAGTTCGGGCCACGGCCCACGGCGACCAGCATCAGGTCGGCCTCGAGCGTCTCGCCGGATTCCAGCGACACGCTGACGCCGTTGTCGTCCTGCTTGGCGCCGGTGAACCGGACGCCGGTCTTGAAGGCGATCTTGCGACGGCGGAAAGCGCGCTCGAGCTGCTTGGACGCGTACTCGTCCTCGTTCGGGACCAGGCGGGGCAGCGCCTCCACGATGGTGACGTCGACGCCGAAGGACGCCCAGACGGACGCGAATTCGACACCGATGACACCACCGCCGAGGACGATGACCTTCTTCGGGATGTAGTCCAGCGAAAGCGCCTGCTCGCTCGCGATGATGCGGCCGCCCAGCTCCAGGCCGGGCAGCGTCTTCGAGTACGAGCCGGTGGCGAGGATGACGTTCTTGCCGGTGTGGCGGGTGCCGTCGACCTCGACGGTCGTGCCGCCGACGAACGTCCCGGTGCCCTCGACGAGGTTCACCTTGTGCGCCTTGGCCAGGCCCTGGAGGCCCTTGTACAGGCGAGAGACGATCCCGTCCTTGTACTTGTTGACGCCGGCGATGTCGATGCCTTCCAGCACGGCCTTGACACCGAAGGTCTCGGCGTCGCGGGTCTCGTCGGCGACCTCCGCCGCGTGCAGGAGGGCCTTGGTCGGGATGCAGCCTCGGTGGAGGCACGTCCCGCCAAGCTTGTCCTTTTCGATCAGGGTGACGGAAAGGCCCAGCTCGGCCGCGCGGAACGCGGCGGCGTAGCCGCCCGATCCGCCACCCAGGATCACAAGGTCGGCGGAGGTGTCGGTCACTTCAATAACTCCTCGGCAAGCGGTAGGGGTGGTGCTCTGGCGCCGCTTCGCGCGGTATACGCGCGCGCGGACACTTGCCATCTTGTCACTACGTGTGGAGAGGCTGCGACCTAGGCCGCGTCCTGTGACCCACGGGACACGACCCGCCCGGGTCGCCACGGTGAGCACACACCCGGGTCGGGATAATGGACACTGGACGAGAGTGGGAAGTGAGGTGGTCGGAGTGGGTCTGTTCGACTCGCTGCGCCGGCGCTCCAAAGGCGGGCAAAAGCCCGGTACGCTGCGAAAAGCCTCTTCAAACGACTTCAAGCACCTGGAAGAGTGGGCCTCTTCGAGGACCGGTGTCGAAGCCTATGTCGAGCCCAAGACCAACGTCACGGAGACCACTGTCGTCCTCATCGCCCACGACGGCGAGTGGACCCGGCGCCGGATCGAGAGCCTGGACGCGGCGCAGCAGTTCGGTCACAAACGGTCGATCCCCGTGTACGAGGTGGCGCGGGTCGGCTACCCGAAGCGGATGCGGGAGTACACCGAGCGGAAGAAGCGCGGCGAAGCTTGACGCCTCGTGAGTGGTGGCCGCCATCCGGGCGTCGCGAAAGCCACTTTCGCGACGTCTGATGTCCCGAAAGTGGCTTTCGCGACACGCCGCCGGGAAGTCGCCCGGAAGCCTCACGAGGTCCGGCACCGGCGATCTCGCGTGATTCACCGGACGACACGCGTGATCCGGCGGACGACACGACCGCGGAGCCGGACCGAATCGGCCCGGCGCCTACGCGGATTGGGCCAGAAGGAGCAGGTGCCGCTCCAGCAGCGCCCGGAACGTCGGGTGCACCGTCGTGCCCAGCGCCGGGTCGATCTCGACCGTCCGCCACTCGTCGCCGGCGGCCGTCAGCAGCACGACGGCCGGTTCCGCGATCACGACGACACCGCCTTCCGCGCGGAGTTCGGCCGTGCCGAGCAGCCGCGGGAAGACGACGTCGGCGGGCAGGCCGTCGCAGGTCTGCAGGAACTCGCGGTAGTCGTCGGGCAGCCGGAGCCCTAGCCGCGCTTCGGCGGCGCCGATGGTGCGAAGGGACGCGGCCGGGGGAGCGGTGCCGCCGCCGCGCAGCCGGAGGATGCCCGCGATCATTTCGCGCCAGGAGCCGGTGTCCGGCGGGTGGCGTTCGTACAGCGCCGCGACCAGAGCCCCGGCGCAGACTTCCGGCCACTCGCCGAGCCCGAGCGGGTCGGCTCCCGCGACCAGCCGGGGTGCGAGCCGTCGTGTCGCGGCAAGCACGGCGACGTCGGGGCGGGCCTGGCGCGACGCGATATCCGCCCAGGCGTCCAGATCGCCTCGCGCGACGGCCTCGCGCAACCGGTCCGGGCGCGACGGCCCGAGATGCGCGACGGCTTCGCCGATCGGGGAGCCGCCGAGCAGACCGTCGAGATCGGACGCCCGCCGGGCGAGGTAGTCCTCGTGCGCGCGTTCCTCGGCGTCGAGATCGAGCGGAGTCAGCGCCGCGGCCCACTCCGGCCGCGCCCCTCGCGCCTCGAAGAGCATCGCCCACGCGCGGGCCCGCACCGCACCGGGAACGAGCGCGGTGACGGGGCGTTCGGTGAGGGCGTGCCAATGCGTGATCAGCCTGTCGGCCTCCGCCATCGCCCCGGAAACGGCGAACAGCAGCGCCGCGTGCGCGATCCGGTCGTCGAGCGCCGCGTCGTCACCGCTCAGCACGTCCTTGATCGCGCCTTCGAGGTACGCGTCCTTGTCCACGGGACCGACCTTGCCACAACGGGCGGCCTACGAATTCGGCGGACGGCCCCGCCCCGAAAGGCAGGAATGAAGACGCACGGCCGCCGGACGCTCGGAATCATGGTGAGTACAGGGAATCCCGTTCCCGCAGACCTCGAACCGAGCGCCGTCTTCCCCACCGGCCAGCTCCCAGACAGACGGGTACGAGCCGTGCGTCCTTTCCGTATCGATGTTCCGCAGTCCCAGCTCGACGACCTCGCCCGGCGGCTGGACAACGTCCGCTGGCCGGACGCGGGTCCCGTCTCCGGATGGGAACGCGGTGTCCCACTGGATTATTTGCGGGAGCTCACCGAATATTGGCGCACCCGATACGACTGGCGGGCGGCCGAGGCGCGGTTGAACCGCCATCCCCAGTTCACCACCGAGATCGACGGCGCGAACGTCCACTTCCTCCACATCCGTTCGCCGCGCCCCGACGCGACACCCTTGCTGCTCACCCATGGCTGGCCCGGGTCCTTTGTGGAATTCCTCGACATCGTCGAACCGTTGACCCAAGGGGATCCCGCCTTCCATCTGGTGATCCCGACCATTCCCGGCTTCGGCTTTTCCGGCCCCACCGGTCAGGAGGGCTGGGACGTGCCGCGGGTCGCGCGCGCGTGGGCGGAACTGATGCGCCAGCTCGGCTACGACCGGTACGTCGCGCAGGGTGGCGACTGGGGCAGCGTGATCTCGCTGCAGGTCGGGCTCGCCGATCCCGAGCACGTCGCCGGTGTGCACCTCAACATGCTCGTCACCTTCCCGCCGCCGGATCCCGCGGCGATGGCGGATCTGGACAGTGAGGACCTCGCACGGCTGGAACACGGCCAGTGGTTCGCCGACGACGGGATCGGCTGGCAGAAGATCCAGTCCACCCGCCCGCAGACCCTTTCCTACGCGCTGACCGATTCGCCGGTCGGGCAGCTGGCCTGGATCGTGGAGAAGTTCCAGGAGTGGAGCGGCTCGACGACGGTGCCCGAAGAGGTCTTCGACCGGGACGACCTGCTGACCAACGTGATGCTCTACTGGCTCACCGGGACCGCCGGTTCGAGCGCCCAGATCTATTACGAGACAACACATCTCACCCCTCAGTTCATCAGCACGTGGGGCGGGCCGTGGCCGCTGTCCATGCCGGTCGGGGTGGCCGTGTTCCCCGCCGACGCCACCCGGCCGGTCCGCAAGTTCGCGGAGCTCAGCCTGCCGACTTTGGCGCGGTGGACCGAATACGACCAGGGTGGCCACTTCGCCGCGCTGGAGCAGCCGGGACTTCTGGTGGAGGACGTGCGGAAGTTCGTGATCTCGCTGGGGGCCTAGGCCTGGGGGGCCTGGGGGGCCTGGGGAATGACCGATCCACATCTAGGGGAGAGAACGGAATCACACATGAACGACCGGATACGTGTCGAAGACGTGCCCGAACGATTCAATGTCACCGAGTACTTCCTCGATCACGCCGAGGATCACCGGATCGCCTTGATCGACGACGGCGAACCGGTGTTCTACGGCGAGCTCAAGGCCGTGACGAATCAGGTGGGGCACGCGCTTCGGCACATGGGGGTCCGCCGGGGCGACCGGGTACTGCTCGCGCTCAACGACGGCGTCGAGTTCGTCGCCAGCTGGTTCGCCGCGCAGAAGATCGGCGCGGTGACGGCGGAGATCTACAGTTTCCTGCACCCGAAGGACTTCCGCTACTACCTGGACTACGTGTCGCCCGCCGTCGTGGTGGCCGACGCGTCCACAGTGGACAAGATGCGCGAGGCGGGCGCGAAGAACCTCCTCGTGGCCGGAGTGGACGCGGAGGAACTGCGGGACGACGAATGCGCCTTCGACGAGATGGCCGCGGACTGGCCCGCCGAACTCGAGGCCGTCGCGACCCTCAGCGACGAAGAGACCATCTGGAAGTTCACCTCGGGCAGTTCGGGTGCGCCGAAGGCGTGCCCGCATCCGACGCGCAGCCCGCTGCTGAACTACGACTGGTTCGCCCGCGGCGTGCTCGACCTGGGCTCGGACGACGTCGTGCTCGCCGTGCCCAAGCTCTTCTTCGGCTACGCGCGGGACATGGTCGCGCTCTATCCGTTCCGGGTCGGCGCGACGGGCATCATCTTCAACGAGCGCACCACCGTGGAGAAGATCTTCGAACTCATCGCGCGGCACAAGCCGACGATCCTGGTGAACGTGCCGACGATGATGAGCGCGATGGTCGCCCATCCCGACGCGGCGAACCAGGACTTCAGCTCGCTGCGCGCCTGTCTTTCCGCGGGTGAGGGGTTGCCGCCCGACCTGCACCGGCGGTGGAACGAGGTCTTCGGGGTCGAGGTGATCGACTGCCTGGGGTCGGCGGAGGGGTACCACGCCTACCTTTCCAACCAGCCGGGGCAGATCCGCAGCGGCAGCCTGGGGCGTCTCGTGCCCGGGTACCAGGCGAGCCTGGTCGACGATTACGGACAGCCGGTGCCGGACGGCGAGATCGGGCGGCTGGAGCTCGTCGGCCCGACGTCGGCGAAGGAATACCGTGGTGCGCCGGAAAAGACCGCGGAGACGTTCGTCGCGGAGAACACCATTCGGTTCGGGGACCTCTTCGAGCGGGACGCCGAAGGCTACTTCTACTACCGGGGCCGCGCGGACGACCTGCTCAAGGTCCGCGGCGTGTGGGTCGCGCCCGCGGAGGTCGAGAACTCCCTGCAGGCGCACCCGGCGGTCGTGTCCTGCGCGGTGGTCGGCTACGAGGAGGAGGGACTGACGAAGCTGCGCGCCTACGTCATCACCTCGGATCCGCTGGAGGTCGAGGATCTGCGGGACTTCGCCAAGGCGAACCTTTCGCCGCACAAGCGCCCGCACGACTTCCGGTTCGTCGACGTCATCCCGAAGACGCCGTCGGGCAAGCTCGACCGGCGCGCGCTGCGCGGGGAAAGGAAGCCTCACGATGTTTGAGGTGGATGTCGCCGGCTACCTGGCCCGGCTCGGGGTGCTCGACGAGCGCCATCCTTCGCCGCACGGACTGCGGGCACTGCACCGCGCCCATGTCGAGCGCGTGGCCTATCAGACGGTCGACATCCACCTCGGCAGGCTCACCTCGGTCGATCCTCGGGCGAGCGCGGACCGGGTCGTCCGGCTCGGCCGGGGTGGGTACTGCCTGGTGCTCAACGGGGCGTTCGGCGCGCTGCTGGACGCGCTCGGGTACCGGGTGCGGCGGCATCGCGGCGCCGTCCTCATCCGCCCGGACCACCCCATGCCCGCGCTCGGCAACCATCACGCGCTGACCGTGCGCGACCTGCCCGGTGAGGACAACCCTGGCGGGGAGTGGCTGGTCGACGTCGGCCTCGGCGACGCGCTCCACGAGCCGTTGCCGCTGGTCGCCGGCGTGTACCGGCAGGGCCCGTTCACCTACGACCTCCGGCCGTCGCCGGTGATCCCGGACGGGTGGCGGTTCGGCCACGACCCCGCCGGGGCCTTCGTGGCGATGGACTTCCGGTCGGAACCGGCGGTGCCCGCGGATTTCGCGGCCCGGCACGTCGCACTCTCATCCGCGCCGGACTCCCGGTTCGTCCAGGTGTTCTCGGCGCATCGCCGGGACGCGACCGGGGCGGACGCGCTCCGCGGGTGCGTGCTCTCCCGGATCGGGGACGGCGCCGACGCCGGTCCCGTCGAACTGGCCCGCCGCGAGGAATGGTTCGAGGCGCTCGGCGACGTCTTCGGAATAGGTCTCGGTGACCTGTCCGACGCGGACCGTGAGCGGCTGTGGCGCAGGGTCCGTACGGCCCATGGGGTATGGCGCCAAGGGCGCAGTCCAGAAGACGTCATCAAACCGGCGATTCGGACAGGATTAATCGCGTAATAACCGGGCCGATCAGCAGAGGGGCCATAATCATGTCCAGTGGAAAGGCCGGGCGTGTCGGGACATTAGAGGGACTTCGCGGGGTGCTCGCACTCGGGATTCTGCTCTATCACGTCGCCTTCATGACCGGAGTAGCCAGTTTCATCGATCAGCCCGGCCACCCGTTCTGGGGTGTCTTAATCGACGGCCTGATGATCCTTTTGCCGCCGTTCTTCGTGATGTCCGGCATGTTTCTTTTCCGCGCACATGCGCGGAACACCGTACTCGGGACGAAGAAGCCGTCGACGAAGTCCTTTCTGTGGGGACGCGCGCTGCGCATTCTTCCCGGGTATTGGGTCTTGGTGATCGTCGGTCTGCTCACGATCAACTTCACGGCGATCGACGGCGCCGGTGACATTCTGCGCCCGCTCACCATGCTGCACTTCTTCTGGTGGGAAGGTCAGCCGGTCATCGGGCTCGAGCACACGTGGACGGTGCCCGCCGAATTCACGTTCTATCTGCTCATGCCGATTCTCGGCTGGATGGCACACCGATTCGCGCGGAACGGTGCGACGCCGGCACAGCGCGCTCGCCGGATGCTGATCCCGCTCGCCGGTTTCTCGCTGATCGGTTTCGGCTGGATCCTGCTGACCAACTTCCCGGGTTTCACCGCGCCGTCCCAGCTGTGGTTCTGGCCGATCTATTTCTTCCCGGTGTTCGCGGTCGGCATGGCGCTGGCGGTTCTGGCGGCCTACGCGGAGGTCGCGCCGCGCAAGCCCGCGATCTATCGCATGGTGCTCAAGCGGCCGAACCTGTTCTGGGTCGTCGCGCTGGCGCTGTTCGCGGTCTACACCTGGAAGCCCATCGGCATCCCCGGTATGGGTGACGTTCCCGCCATGCTGCAGGAGTTCCTCGGCTTCTTCCTCGGCCTCGCCTTCGCGGTGCTGCTCGTGCTGCCGCTTTCGGTGCCGGGTGCCACGTCGAAGTTCCAGGAGCGGGTGCTGGCCAATCGGCCGATCCGGTTCGCGGGCAAGATTTCGTTCGGTATCTACCTCTGGCACGTCGTGATCGTCGAATATTGGTTCGCCAATGGCAGCATTTTCGGTGTCGAGGCCGTGCACGACATCGTTTTCCGCGGTACGACCGGCTTCTGGCCGATGCTCGCGTTCGTTCTCGGCTTCACCGTGATCGCGGCGACGCTCAGCTATTACCTGGTCGAACGTCCCGCGCAGCGGTTGCGGCACCGTCGCACCAAGGCACCTGTCACCCCATTGAGTGTTACCGGCGACCCATCGCCGCAGACCGACACCCGTGCCGCCTGAGGCGTAGGTCGGAATGCAGCAACCAAGGAGATGCTTCACCGAATCGGGCGACCCTATCGTTCGCTTCGAGGCGGCCTATGAGGTCGTCCTGATTCGGACTCCTATTTCGGGAATCTTCAGAGAGGAAACCGATGAGTGACATTCAGGCGAAAGTCCAGCAGGTACTCGACGAGGCCGTGGCATCCGGCGCGGAGCGAGGCGTGCAGGCAGCCGTTTACCAGAACGGGAAGCTGGTGGTCGACGCCGCGGCCGGGGTGACCGACGCCGAGTCGAACACGCCGGTCACGCCGGACACCCTGTTCTTCGCCACCTCCACCGGCAAGGGCCTGACCTCCACGATCGTCCACGTCCTTGCCGAGCGCGGCGTCATCGACTACGACGAGCCGATCGCGAAGTCGTGGCCGGAGTTCGCGGCGCACGGCAAGGAGAACGCGACGCTGCGCCAGGCGCTCTCCCACACCATCGGGCTGCCGGAGATGCCGGGCGACATCACCCCCGAGGGCCTCGCCGACTGGGACGCGGTCTGCTCCTTCATCGCCGGCTCCGAGCCGTGGTGGACGCCGGGCACCAAGACCGGTTACCACGCGCTCAGCTTCGGCTACATCATCGGCGAGGTCGTGCGGCGCAAGACCGGCAAGCCGATCGACGAGGTGCTGGACGAGGTCGTCGCCGGCCCGCTCGGGATCTCGAAAGAGGTCTTCTTCGGCGTGCCGGAGTCGGAGCTGGGCCGGGTGGCCAAGCTGGAGGACGTCGAGGGCGCGGCCGAGGCACTCGCCTCCATGCCCGCCGACATGCCGCTGTTCAAGGCCGTCCCGCTGGGCGTGGCGCCGCAGGCCGACATCTACAACCGTCCCGGCTACCTCAAGGCGAACGTCCCCGGTGGCGGCACCATGACCGCGCGCGGCGTGGCCCGCGTGTTCGCGGCGCTGGCGGGCGAGGTCGACGGCGTCCGGCTCATCTCGGACGAGCGTCTCCACGAGGTCGCGAAGCCCGCGGCGACGGACGAAGACCAGATCTTCGGCTTCCCCGCCACCAAGACGCTGGGCTACGACTTCGGCATGCCGTTCAAGAACGTCACCGAGACCCCGAACGAGTTCGGCGCGGGTGGTCTCAACGGGTCGGCGGCTTCGATCGACATCGCGACCGGTACGGCCATCGCGGTCAACAAGAACCGCATCACGATGGGCGACTACAGCCTCTTCGAGAAGGTTGCGGAAGTTGTCCGCGAGCACGTCAGCTGAACCCCGTGGTGACGGCGACGCGGAAGACGTCGCCGTCACCACTCCGGGCGAGGCGACGACCGTCGAGGGGTCCAACGACACCGCGTACAGCACCTATCTGGCGCTGGACACGCTCCTCGCGATCCAGCGGCCGAAAACCGAACAGCACGACGAACTCCTCTTCGTGATCGTCCATCAGATCCACGAGTTGTGGTTCAAGCAGTTGCTGCACGAGCTCGGTAACGCGCAGAGGAGCCTGGCCTCGGCGGCCGACGGCCCCGCCCTCCGGGCGCTCAGGCGCACCCGGTCCATCATCCGGGTCCTGATCACCCAGATCGACGTACTCGAGTCGATCACACCGGAACAGTTCGACGCGTTCCGTGAGTTGCTCGGTGGAAGCGGGCACCAGTCCGCGCAGTTCCGGGAGATCGAGGTCGTCTTCGGCCGAAGCGACCGGTTCGCCGCCGAGCAGTTCTCGCCGGGAAGCCCCGATCGCAAGCGGATCGAGGGCAGGCTCGGGGAGCCCGCGTTGTTCGATTCCCTCCTTCGTTACCTCGCGGCGTCGGGTTATCTCCCGGCGCCGCGGGGCGCGCGGGTGGCTCCGGACAGTCCCGAGATCCAGAAGGCGCTGCGCGCCGCGTACCGCGACGACGGGGTGGCGGCACAGATCTGCGAGCGGTTCGTGGATCTGGACCAGCTGCTGCAGGAATGGCGGTTCCGGCACTCCGTGCTCGCCAGGCGGGTCATCGGGGACCAGACCGGCACCGGTGGCTCCACCGGTGCCGCGTACCTGCGTGAATCCGTTTTCAAGCCGTCCTTTCCCGCGCTGTGGCACGTGCGGGACACCGGGTGGGCGGCGGACTAGGAGAGGACGTCAGGTGGAAGCGGTGGATGCGTCGTCCATAAGGGACGGTGTCGGTGTGGGGGGCGTCAGGCGCCCGGGGAGGCACCGGTCTCCGGTCAAGGCGCTCGATCGCCTCCACCGGTGGTGGCGGGGTGGCGCGTCCGCGGGGTCCTTCCCCTACCGGCCGGTCCTCGGGCACTTCCAGGCGGTGGGCCGCAACCACGCGGACCCCGGCCTCGTCGCCACCCTGCGGGCGGCGCGCGACGTGCTGCCCGCGGGCCATGACGACGCCCGCGCGCTGGTCCTCCGGCAGTGGCTGCCGAGCACGGTCGACCAGGAGGACGGCGACTACGACACCTACGCCGGTGTCTCGCTGCTGAATCTCCTGGCCGACTCGTACGGCTCCGGCGAGGTGGTCGACGACACACTCGACGCCCTGCAGGTCGTCCTCCTGGCCGATCTGCTGCGCTACGAGACGTCGGCCCTCGTCGAGGAGCCCGATCTGCTGCGTCAGCAGGTCCGCGTCAAGGCGTGTCTGCGCGCCTTGGCGCGGGCCGACGAGCTCGCCCCGCGAGCCCGCGGCCTCGTTCCGGCGAATCCGTTGGGGGACAACGCGATCCGCGATCTCGGCAGGGACGATCTCCTGGCGCGCGGCGCCGAACTGTCCCGTGCCGTGCGGTCGGTGGCGCCCCCCGCGATGCGGGACGCGGTCGAATTCGCGATGCTCCCGACGACCTGGCTGCACGACGAAGTCATGTTCATCCGCAGCATCCAGTCGTTCGAAGTGGTCTACCGGCAGGTGGCGCGCTGCCTCGAACGGGCGACCGCGGCGCTGGACGCGGGCCGTCCGGCCGCGGCGTCGGACGAACTGCGGGACGCGACCAGGCGGATCACCGCGACGAGCATGCTGTACCGGATCCTCACGTCCATGCCGCCGGACGCGTTCGCGATCATCCGCGCCTACACGCACGGCCGCAGCGCCGTGCAGTCCCGGTCGTTCCGGTTGGTGGAGCAGTACAGCGCTCCGCCGCCGCCGGACACGGCCGGAATCGAGCTGCCCGGACCGTCGCTGCAAGAGGTGTACGAGGCGCGGCTGGCCACCGCGGGGCCGGCGTCACTGGGCTATCTCACCGAGACGATGCGCGGCCTCGACTCGGCGTGGCGGCTGATGAAGCGCACCCACTGGGGCATCACCCTCAAGGTCATCGGGAGGGTGCCGGGCACCGGGGGCACCGCCGGCGCGGCCTACCTCGAGCAGGCGGCGGCTCGGCCGCTGTTCCCCGTGCTGCATCCGCGGCAAGACGACTGGAGGGACCGGATTGCCTGAGCACGAGGGCGACTACCGCGAGCTGCGCCGGAAGATCATGGGATACATCGTCTCCCAGGCGATCTTCGCGGTGACCGAAGCCGGTGTCGTCGACCTACTCGCCGAAGGGCCGGTCGAGGTGGAATCCCTCGCCGGTGAAGCCAGGGTGGACGCGGACGCGTTGACCCGTTTCCTGCGGGTCCTCGTCGCCGAGGACCTGTTCGTCGAAGAGCCGCGCGGCACCTTCGGGTTGACCGCGGGCGGCGAACTCCTGCGATCCGACCAGCCGGGTTCCCTGCGACACCTGGTCACGCTGATGCGGGGTGAGTCGTACCTGGCCTGGCAGGACGCCGGGCATTCCCTCCGCACCGGAGAGGCGGGTTTCGACGCCGTGTTCGGCAAGCCACTGTTCGAATGGCTGGCCGCGCATCCCGAGCAGGCGGCCGATTTCGACGCGGCCCAGGCGGGCCTGGTGGCGAAGCGGATGGAACCGCTCTTGGACTCCGCTTGGTGGGATTGGAGCGGTACGTCGTCGGTCGTGGACATCGGCGGCGGCAACGGCACCCTGATCGGCGCGCTGCTGGCCCGCCACGGTCACCTGACCGGGCGGCTGTTCGACCAGCCGCACGTCGTCGAGCACGCCGACCTGACCGCGCACGGCGCCGGCGTCGCCGATCGCTGCGAGGTGGTCGGCGGGGACTTCTTCGCCGCGGTCCCCGGCGGCGCCGACGTCTATCTGCTGGCGCAGATCCTGCACGACTGGAGCGACGAGGACGCCGTCCTGATCCTCCGCCGGATCCGGGAGGCGATCCCGCCGCACGGCAGGCTGCTGATCCTGGAACAGATCATTCCCGACGACGACCGGCCGCATCCCGAGAAACTGCTCGACCTGCACATGCTCGTGCTGCTCGGCGGGCGCGAACGCGGGGAAGCGGAATGGCGCGGGCTGCTCGTCGAGGGCGGTTTCGACCTGGTGGAGGTCCACCGCGGTCCGCGTTCTTCGTTGCTGGTGGCCGCCGCGGCCGCGTGAGCCCCAGTAGGTGAAGGCCCCTTCGTTGTGCCAGTGTCCCGGCAACGTCGCATATCCGCTGGTCAGGTGAGTGTCGAGGGTTGGCCCGTCAGAGTGGCCTGGCGCTTTTTCGACTGTCCACAGGGGACACTTTCCAGGTAGCGGTGCCTGATTCGGGCGTTTTGTGTAGGGGTCGTGAACCGCACATCTAGCCATCGATCAGACATTTCACCGCTGGAAAGTGTCCCCCTTGTGGACATTCGGGGCTTGATGCGCGTCTCGAGTAGCTCGCGACCCTGAACCCCGCGCGAAGGCGTAACTCGCGTGATCAGAGGCGTAACTCGCGTGATCGGAGTGCGCACACGCGTGATGGGGCGGACGTGAAAGATCCCCTCCGGTGAAGGGGAGCCGGAGGGGATCTGGAGGGGGAGGGTCAGCTGTTGAACATCGTGGAGCGCATCCGGGCCAGGTCGTCGAAGGACGAAAGGTCCGGCACGGTCCAGCCGTTCAGGTCGTACTCGCCGAGGCACTTCTCGGCGAACTCGCGGTATTCGTCGAGTTGCCCGCCCGCGCGCTGGCCGGCGAGCAGCTCGAGCCGGACCGACTCGTGGTTGCCCGAGTAGTTGCGTTCGTACAGTTCGTGCCTGCCGCCGAATTCGGTCCCGACGGCGTCCCAGAGCAGCTTCATCACCTTGACGCGTTCCTCCGCGTCGGCGCCGTGCGAGCCGCGGAGGTACTTGTCGAGGTACGGCCGGACCTCGGGATTGCGGAAATCGTCCGTGGTGGAGTTGACGTAGATCAGTCCGCTCGCGACGTCCTGCTGGATGATCTCCTTGATCTTCGGATACGCGAGCTGCATGAACCACCGGTAGGCCTGGCCGTACTGCGGGTTGGGCAGCACCGCGCCGTTCTTCCACGGCACCGGATTGCGCGCGGCCGCATCCGAAAGCCCCCAGAAAAGGTTGCGCCAGGCCAAAACCTCGCCCACACGGGTCTGCACGCCGCGGAAGTTCAGCGTGCCGGTCAGTTCGAGGGCCTTGATCAGCAGCCCGACGATGAAGTCGAGTTTGACCGCGAACCGGGTGCAGCCGTGGAACGCGGCGCGCTCCATGAACCCCGACTGGCTGGAGAACACCTGGACCTTGCCGAGGTGGCCGTGGACGAAGACGTTCTCCCAGGGGATGAGCACCTTGTCCAGCACCATGAGCGTGTCGTTCTCGTCCATCCGCGAGGAGAGCGGGTAGTCGAACGGGCTGCCCATGACCGCGGCCGACGCGCTGTAGGAAGGACGGCAGATCAGCTTCAGGCCGGGTGCGTTCATCGGCACGGTGGCCATGATGGCGAACTTGCGGTCCTTGATCGGCAGGCCCACGTGCGCGAGGAAGTTGTAGTGGGTGAGCGCGGATCCGGTCGCGACCACCTTGGCGCCGCTGACCACGACGCCCGCGTCGGTCTCCTTCTCCACGTGGACGAAGACGTCGGCGACCTCGTCCGGCGGGCGATCCCGGTCGACGGGCGGGTGCACCAGCGCGTGGTTCCAGTAGAGCACCTTCTCCTGGGACTCCCGGTACCACCGGCGCGCGTTGTCGGCGAAGGGTTCGTAGAAGTCGGCGTTGGCGCCGAGCGTGCCCAGGAACGAGGCCTTGAAGTCGGGGCTGCGGCCCATCCACCCGTAGGACGCCCTGGCCCAGGTCGCGATCGCCTGCTGATCGGCGACGAGGTCTTCGGCGCTGTGCGGCGTGGTGAAGAACCGGTGCGTGTAGCCGTCGCCGGAGTCGGTCGGCCGGGTCAGCACGTCGCGCGTTTCCGGCGCGTGCAGGGAATCGTAGAGCCGGGCGATCATCCGCACGGGATTGTGGAACGCGGGATGGGCCGTCACGTCCTTGACCCGCTCGCCGTAGAGGTAGATCTCCCGGCCGTCACGGAGGCTCTCGATGTACTCGTCCCCGGTGAAGGGGCGCGTGCCGGGCGCGGTCACAGCGAACCCAGTGTCGCGTCGGGGTTCGTGACGACCTTGCGCAGCACGGTCAGGTAGTCGGCCAGCAGATCCGACATGGTGTCGGCGGTGAACCGGTTGGTGTTGAACCCGAGGCTGCCGACCGCGTCCGTGCCAGGACCGAGGTGCAGCGTCCAGAGGATGCCGTCCGGGACGTCGGAACCCACCGGCTGCGAGAGCTCGCGGCGCCACAGCTTCGTGAACTTGAGGTCGCCCACCTCGACCGCCTTCATCATATGCGGCGACCGGAGCGCCTGGAACGCGCCGACCTGACGGTGCTCGTCCATCGCCGGCACCATCAGCTGCGGGGCCTCCGCCATCAGGTGCATGAACGGGATGTCGTGCGAGTATGCCTCGACGCAGACCCGCCGGGTCAGCGCGATCGCGTCGCCGACCGTGACGCAGTCCCGCAGATCCGTGCGCAGCGGCATGAAGTTGACGAACGAGCCGACGGTGTCGCGGAACCTGCTGTGCCCGCGGCCCGGCGTGAAGGTCGGGGTGACGACGTCGGTCACCCCGGTCAGTTTCCGGAGCAGGAGCTGGTGCGCGGTGAACAGGACCATGAACGGCGACGACTTCGTCTTGCTCGCCAGCTCCGTGGTCGCCGCGACGAGATCGGCGTCGATCCGGAACCGGTGCCACGCCGTCTCTTTCGGGATCCCGCTCGACCTCGGCAGGTCGGTGGGCAGCGTGGTGACCCCGGCGCCGTCCAGCGTCCTGCGCCAGTAGGCGCGCGCCTTGTCCGCCGCCGGGCTCGCCAGATGCTCGCCTTCCCAGCGCGCGTAGTCCTGGTACTGCAGGGTTTCCGGCAGCTCGGGGGTCTTGCCCGCGCTCCGGTCCCGGTAGCAGGCGCCGATGTCGCCCGCGATCCGGTCCATCGCCCACGCGTCGGCCGCGGTGTGGTGCGCGTTGAGCATGAGGACCGAGTCGTGCTCGCCGAACCGGCCGAGGACCGCTTGGACCAACGGGAGTTCGTTGACGTCGTTGCCCTCGGCCTCGACCTCGTTGAGCAGTTCCTCGATCTGCCGCTGACGGTCCCCGGCCGGCGAAAGCTCGCGCACCGTGAGGCGGGGCTGGGTCGGCGGCTGGATCGACTGGTGCGGTGGATCCTGGTCACGGACGACCACCGTGCGCAGTGCCTCGTGCCGCGCGACGACGTCGTACAGCGCCCGGCGCAGCAGGTCGAGGTCGAGACTTCCCTCGACCTGCCACGCGCCGACGACGTGGTAGAGCGGGCCGAACGGGCCGTCGGTGGGGCCCGCGTCGAACATGCGCAGGAATTCCTGGGCGGCGGTGAGAGGAATTCGGTCCGTGGGAGCGTCCGTGACGGACATGGCTGCACCTTTCGTTGGCGGCCGCGGTGGATGACAGTGCTTTCCGGACTCTGGTCCGTCAGGAACGGACCCAGCTCAGCCCGTCGTCCGAGGCACGGAGGCCACCGGGTTCGAGCGCCGCGCCTTCGCCGGACCTGGAACCGAGCAACGCCCTGCCCTGCAGGCCGGCGCCCGCCTTGAGCATCCGGGTGAGGACCGTTCCGTTCGCGGCCCCGCCGGGCTTGTGCTCCACCGATTCGACGGTCGCGGCGAGGTCGTCGGCGGTGAGCCGGAGATCGTTCGAAGCGACGCCGCCCACCAGTTCCACGAAGGCCTCGACGTCGGTCGAAGCGCTTTCGGAGACCTTGCGCGCCTGCCAGAAGTAGGAGTCCTCGGACTTGTTCATGTCGTAGAACCCGATGAGGAACTCGTGGAAAAGGCCGTACTCGCGCCGGTAACGCTTTTCGAACTCGGCGAAGGCGGCTTCCTCGTCGACCGTTCCGGCGAGGCAGCCGTTGATCGACCGTGCGGCCAGCAGACCGCCGTAGGTGGCCAGGTGCACGCCGGAGGAGAAGACGGGGTCGACGAAGCACGCCGAGTCGCCGACCAGCACCATGCCCGGGCCGGAGAAGCGGGAGTTGCAGTACGACCAGTCCTTGCGGACGCGGTACGAACCGTACGGTCCCTCGGTGATCCGCTTGGCGTCGCCGAGGATGTCCTTGATCCGCGGGCAGGCGTCGATGAACCGCCGCATCGCCTCGTCGGGGTCGCCCTGCACCAGTTCGGCGGAGTCCTGGTGGACCACCGCGCCGACGCTGGTCAGGGTCGGGCTCAACGGGATGAACCAGAACCAGCCGTGCTCGAAGGCGACGCTGAAGATGTTGCCCGCGTTCGGTTCCGGAAGCCGCCCGGCGCCCTCGAAGTAGGTGAACAGCGCGAGGTTCCGGAAGAACGGCGAATAGTGGCGCTCCGCCCCGGACGCCTTGAAGAGACGGCTCGTGTTGCCCGAGGAGTCGACGACGTAGCGCGCGAACACCTCGTGGACCTTGCCATCGGAATCCTTGTAGTGGACGCCGCGGACCCGGCCCGTCTCGTCGGTGATCGCCTTGACCACGGAGCTTTCCTCGCGGACCTCGACGCCGTGCTTGCGCGCGTTGCGCAGCAGGATGTCGTCGAACTTCATCCGCTCGACCTGATACGCGAACGACGTCGGGCCGGGCATCTTGCTGGAGACCGCGAACTCGAAGGTCCACGGCTCCGGGCGCTTGCCCCATTTGAACGTGCCACCGCGCTTGACGGTGAAGCCGGCTTCGGCGACCTCTTTCTCGACGCCGAGAATCGGGATCACGCCGTGGACCGTCGCGGGCAGCAGCGACTCACCGATCTGGTAGCGGGGGAACTTTTCCTTCTCCAGCAGGAGAACCCGGTGTCCGGCCTTGCTCACGAGGGTGGACACGGTCGAACCGGCCGGCCCTCCTCCAACCACGATGACGTCGTACTGCGGCGAACTCACCGGTTCTCCACCTCTTTCCGTTCAGGGGAAGGCCTGACCACCATCGTCGCTGGCGGCCAGGCCGGATCACGACTTCCTGATTGCCGATTACGTTGGGAGGAAAGGCGAATGTGTCGTTTCGTAGCCGGGACGTGTCGCGAAAGCCACTTTCGCGACGTCTGATGTCCCGAAAGTGGCTTTCGCGACACGGTGACCCACCACGCCACGTTCGCCCCACCCTCGATACCGTGCGGGACAGGCGATTCAGGCCGCGGCGTTGAGGCCGAGCTGGTCGGCGGCGGCGCGGGCGGCGTCGATGTCGTCGTGTTCGAGGACCATGTGCGGATCCTGTAGTTCGAACCAGCCGACGCCCGGCGCGCAGCGGTCGTAGCCGAGCAGCCGCCGCACCTCCTCCGGGTACGCCAGCACCTTTTCCTTGGGCACCGCGAGGTACTGGTTCTCCTCCTGCCGCAGGCTGCCGAGGTCCAGCGACAGTGTCAGCCCGGTGCGTGGCTTGTCGGTGTCGTTGCGGCCGCCGCTGTGGTAGGTGCCGCCCTGGAAGATCAGGCCCGATCCGGCGGGCATCGCGGCGGGCACGCACTCGGCGTAGCGCGGGGCGCGGGTGTCGTCCCAGAGGTGGCTGCCCGGGATGACCAGCGTGGCGCCGTTCTCCGCGGTGAAGTCGCTCATCGCGAGCATGAGCTGCATCCGGATCACCGGGCCGGGGTGCGGGCGCAGGTACAGGGTGTCCTCGCGGTGCAGGGGCTGCTTGCCCTGGCCGGGGTCGATCTGGATCGCCTGGCTGGCGCTGATCTGGATGCTCGGCGTCATCTCGATCTGCGACCGGCCGATCCAGATCGGGACGGGCTTCTGGATCAGGCGGCGGGACGCGCCGAGGTAGAGCGGCTGGGTCACGATCGGCGTCAGCCGCGTGGTGCGCGCGAACAGCGAGGAGATGCGACGCGTGCGGTGGCCGTCGTAGCCGACCTCGCAGTAGTCGGAGTCCTGCAGATCGGGGCCGAGGTCATCCCACAATCCCGCCAGCGTCTCGGAATCCGCGAAGTTCTCGATGATGATCGCGCCGTCGCGTTCCATGATCTCGGTGACGTGGTCGAGATCCGCGTCCGGACCCACGTGCTGCAGCTCAGCCATGTTCATCGCCTTTCTGGTGCCGGGAGTCGCCGCCGGTCGACTTTGCCGATGGCGTTGCGCGGGAGTCGTTCCCGCAGGACCGTGAACAGGATCGGCGGCATGTCCCGCCCGAGCCGTTCACGCAGTGCCGTCCGCCAAGCCCGCGGCGGCCGTCCATCCGGTGCCGCGCCGGGCGCGGGCACCACATAGGCGACCAGCTGGGCCGCCAGGCCGTGGTGGTCGGTCTTGGCGACGACGGCGCATTCGACGATCGTCTCCTGCGCCGAAAGGGTCAGTTCGATGTCGGTGAGTTCGATGCGGTGGCCCGCCACCTTGACCTGGTTGTCGCTGCGGCCGCGGAATTCCAGCGCGCCGTCGGCGCGGCGGCGGGCGAGATCGCCCGTCCGGTAGGTGCGGACGCCTTCGCCGAGCCCGGATTCCGTGCGCAGCGGCCGGAAGGCGGCGTCCCGGTCGGCGGCGGCGCCGGTGTACCCGGGGGAGACGTACGGGCTCAGCACGACGATCTCGCCGGTGACGCCGTCGGGGCAGGGCCGGTCGTGCTCGTCGACGACGAGGATCCGCCGTCCGGGGATGGCCCGCCCGATCGGGACGGCCTCGGTGTCCGGCTCCGTGATCGGATGCCAGGTCGCCGCGATCGTCTCGGTCGGCCCGTAGAGGTTGACCAGCCGGGCGGCGGGCAACGCCGCGCGGAGCCCGCGCACGAGGTCACCGGAGACGGCTTCGCCCATGAGCACGAACTGTTCGAGCGACGTCAGCCGGGCGGCGAGGTCGTGCTTTTCGATCGCGCGCACGATCTCTGCGGCGAAGCTGGGGATCGTCTGGAGATGCGTGATCCCGTTGTCTCCCAGCCATTCCGCCAGTTTCACCGGATGCGCCCGGACGCCATCCGGTACCGGGTGGACGGTTCCGCCCGCGACCAAGGTGGCGAAGAGTTCGATCAGCGCCGGGTCGTGTTCCGGGGTGACCCATTGCGCGACCCGGGATCCCGGGCCGATGCCGAACTCCGCGGCGAACCAGGTGGTGAACTGCGCGAACGCGGCGTGCGTCTGCGGCACGCCCTTGGGCACGCCGGTCGACCCGGAGGTGTGCGCGACGTAGGCCCGGCCGGATGGTTCCACTGTGGACGGTGCCGCGAGCCCTTCGGGGCCGAGCCCGCCGGCGTCGACGAGTTTGCCGCCGCACTCGTCCCGGTACCACGACGCCAGCGCGTCGTCCGCGCCGTCGCCGTCGATCAGCAGGTACGCCGGGCGGAGATCGCCGAGGATCACCCGGCCCCGCTCGCCGAGATCGCCGGTGCCGAGCCAGGACAGGTGCGCGCCGGCGCCCAGCACACCGAGCAGCGCCGCGATCCGCGTCTCGCCCTGCGGCAGGCGGACCGCGACCGCTTCGTCGGTGCCACCGAGGGCGGCGGTCACCGCGGCGGCGCGGTCCACCAGCTCCCGATAGGACAGATTCCCGCCCTCCCCATGGATCGCCGCGGCCTCCGGCGTCCGGTCGGCGTGGGCGCGGACGAGCTCGTGGACCAGTTCGGACACCATTTCGCCCGCTCTCAGCCGATCGAAAGGGAATTAGGGGTACGCGGCACGTCGCAGTCGGCGTTGTAGTCGTCGAGCAGCCGCTGCGCCTCTCCGGTGGCCTGCCGGAACCGTTCGGCCGGAACGGCGTCCCGGACGAGCACGTCCTCCAGCGCCTGCGTCATCGCCGCGTTCACCCCGGCCGACGGGCCGATGACCGGTCCTCGCGCGGCGGCCGAGCCGTCGCCGGCCCGGAGCTGCTCGGTGCCCGCGCGCTGGTACGGGTGTTCGTCGAACCAGCCTTCGTCCGCCAGCAGGAAGTCCGCGGTCCCGGTGACCGGCACGAAACCGTGCGCGCGATGCCAGGCGGCGGCGTTGACCGGATTGGCGAGGTACTGCAGGAAGGCCAGCGCGCCGTCCCGGGTGACCGGGTCGATGTCCCTGGCGAGCCACAGGGAATCACCCGAGACCGGATTCCCGGCGTAAGGCGCGTTCTCGTTGCGCGGCATCGGGCCGACGCCGACCTCGAAACCCTGGTCGCGTCCCGTCCGCACGAGATCCCACGCGGCCTTCGACGAATCGACGACGAACGCCGTCCGGCCGCTCGCGAACGCCTGGAAGTTCCCCATCCAGTCGCCCTGGGTCCCGGTGTAGTGGTAGAGCCCGTCCTTGTGCAGGCGGCGGGACCACTCCACCCACGCCAGCATCTCCGGAGAGTCCAGCTCGACCCGGCTCGCGCGGCCGTCGCGGCCGTTCCCGTTGTCGGCGAAAACCCCGCCTTGGGAGGAGACGGCCTGCTGCATCAGCCAGCCGTGGATCGGCCAGGTGATCGAACCGGGACCGATCTTCCGGCAGGCGGCCTCGATTTCGGCCCAGGTCCGCGGAATCTCGGTGACTCCCGCCGCGCGCAGCAGATCCATGTTGGCGTACACCAGGAAAGTGGTCACGCTGAACGGCTGGGACAGGAGTTCTCCGCCGCTTCCGGTGTAGGCCTCGCGCAAGGCCGGTTCGAGGTCGTCGAGGACGACCGGTTCGCCGAGGATCTCCTCGCGTCCGGCGATCGCGCGCTCCACCGAGGTGAACATCGGCAGGCCGTCCTTGTCGAGCGTGTCGAGGGCGAGCCTGCTCGCGCTGGCGTAGTAGCCCGCCACGTCGGGTGGTTCGGCGGCGCGGGCGACCTCCTCCGCCATCGCGGGGAAGGGATGCCCGGTCACCTCGATCAGGTAGTCCGGGTGCGCCCGGCCGAATTCCTCGCCTCGATCCCGGACGGGATCGAGGAACGGCCTGCCGTCGTAGGTCTGGAACGGGTAGTCCGCGAACCAGACGCGCACGACGACGCGGCCGTCCGGCGTTCTGCGGATCGGGCGCATGTATCCCTCCAAGTGCGATTACGCTGCCGCTCCAGCACATACGTTCTCACCTGTTCAGGGCTACTTTTCCTTTGCGGACAAGGCCGGACGGAGCCGCAAGTCTGAAGGTGCGTGCGGCCGGACGACGCGCCCATAGTGGGGGAGTGACTATGGATACAGCTGCCCCCCGAGCCGCCGGGCGCCGCGAGTGGATAGGCCTCGCCGTCCTGGCCTTGCCGACCATGCTCGTTTCGCTGGACATCAGCGTCCTCTTCCTCGCGCTCCCGCATCTGGCCGCCGATCTCGGCGCCAGTGCCACGGAACAGCTGTGGATCACCGACATCTACGGGTTCCTGATCGCGGGTTTCCTGGTCACCATGGGCACACTCGGTGACCGCATCGGCAGGCGCAAACTCCTGTTGATCGGCGCGACCGGGTTCGGTGCCGCGTCGGTGCTGGCCGCCTTCTCCGGCAGCCCCGAGATGCTGATCGTGTCCAGGGCGATCCTCGGTTTCGCCGGCGCGACCCTGCTGCCCTCGACGCTGGCCCTGATCAGCACGATGTTCCAGGTGCCGCGGCAGATGGGCGTCGCGATGGCCATCTGGGGGACGGCGTTCATGGCGGGCGTCGCGCTCGGCCCGGTCGTCGGCGGCATCCTCCTTTCGGTCTTCTGGTGGGGTTCGGTGTTCCTGATGGCCGTGCCGCTGCTGGCGATCCTCCTGATCGCCGGACCGCTGCTGCTGCCGGAAAGCCGCGCACCCGAGTCGGGACGGATCGACCTCGGCAGCGTGGCGCTGTCGCTGCTGGCGATCCTGCCGCTGGTGTACGGCCTGAAGGAGCTGACCAGGACGGGCGCCGGTGTCGTGCTGCCGATCGTCGCCATCGTGATCGGCGCGACCGCCGCGGCCCTGTTCGTGCTCCGCCAGCGCCGGCTCGAAGATCCCTTGCTGGACCTCAAACTCTTCCGCAACCGCCAGCTGAGCGCGGCGGTGCTGATCGGGCTGATCGTGGGCGCCGTGCAGAGCGGCACCGGGCTGTACATCGCGCTCTATCTGCAGACGGTCGAGGGATTCGGCCCGCTGCAGGCCGGGCTGTGGCTGCTCGTCCCGAACGCGGCGCTCGTCATCGGCATCAACGTCTCGCCGAAGCTCGCCCAGCGCTTCCGGCCGGGTTACGTGCTCGCCGCCGGGCTCGCGGTCTCGGCGGTGGGACAGTTCCTGCTGACCCAAGTGGACAGTGCCGACGGGCTGGCGCTGCTCGTGATCGGCGTGAGCATCGGCTATCTCGGTGTCGGGCCGGCTTCCGCGCTCTTGAACCACCTCGTGATGGACTCGACCCCGCCGGAGCAGGCGGGCTCCGCGGCGTCGCTTTCGGCCACCGGTGGCGAATTGGGTGTCGCGGGCGGGATCGCCGTGTTCGGCAGCATCGGCGCGGCGGTGTACGGCAGCACCTTGCTCATCCCGGACGG
Source organism: Amycolatopsis sp. WAC 04182 (assembly GCF_003947465.1). NCBI lineage: Bacteria > Bacillati > Actinomycetota > Actinomycetes > Pseudonocardiales > Pseudonocardiaceae > Amycolatopsis > Amycolatopsis sp. WAC 04182. The sequence continues at coordinate 221,156 of NZ_QHJJ01000010.1, read as the reverse complement.
CGTTCCCGCGCCGGCCACGGGTGCCGCGGAAGAAAGCATCAGCGGTGCCGTCACGGTCGCGGGCGAGCTCGAGCCCGCCGTCGGCGCTTCGCTGCTCGATTCCGCGCGCGAAGCCTTTACCAGCGGCCTGACGACCATCGCCGGGCTGAGCGTTTTCCTCTTCCTCGCGCTGGGGGCGCTCGCCGCCTTCCTGCTTCGGAACGTCCGGCCCGTCGACCACGAAGAGGCGGGGACCGAAGCGGGGGACGAGGTGGAGGCGGGCCAGTCGCCCGACTCGGTGCCGACTCGCGGCTGAGCCGCCGGCGACAGCACGACCAACTGGGCACCGTATCGCGGGTGAAGTCTGCCCGGACCAAGGAACGGCCGGTCGAACGGCCAAGGGTGGAGGCGAATCCGGATGGGGCAACTGATCGGAGACCGGGCCGTCGTGCTCGGCGCTGGCATGGCTGGACTGCTGACGGCGCGGGTGCTGTCGGAGTCCTACCGGAGTGTCGTCATCGTCGACCGGGACGAGGTCGAGGGAGTCGAAGGGGCACGCCGCGGTGTGCCCCAGGGGCGGCACGCGCACGCGTTGCTCGCCAAGGGACAGCAGATCCTGCAGGAGCTCTTCCCCGGTCTGGACGGTGAACTGGCCGCGTCCAACGTGCCCGCCGGTGACCTCGCGGGTGATCTGCGCTGGTACTTCAACGGGCAGCGGCTGGCGCCGGCCCGGTCCGGGCTGATGAGCGTCTCGTCGACCCGGCCGGTGCTCGAGTCCCACGTGCGCACCCGTGTCGCGGCGCTGCCCCAGGTCAGCTTCAAGACGCCGTTCGCCGTGCGCGGCCTGCGCACCGGCGGCCAGGGCCGGATCATCGGGGTGACGATCGCCGGGGACGACGGCGAAGTCGAGGAACTCGCCGCCGATCTCGTGGTGGACGCGACCGGCCGCGGCTCACGGTCGCCGGTCTGGTTGCGGGAGCTGGGTTTCGCCCCGCCCGAAGAGGACCGCATCGTCATCAACCTCGCTTACACGACCCGGAGGTTCCTGCTGGACTCCGACCCGTACGGCGCGGACCTTTCGATCAACCCGGTGGCCTCGCTCGACAACCCGCGCGGCGCGTTCTTCCCGAAGCTCCACGACGGCAGCTCGATGCTGTCGCTGACCGGGATGCGCGGCGACCACCCGCCGACCGACTCCGAAGGCTTCCTCGCCTTCGCGAAAACCCTTGCCGCGCCTGAGATCTACGAGGCCGTCAAACACGCGGAACCGCTGGACGACCCGGTCACCTTCAAGTACCCGGCCAGTGTGCGGCGCCGCTACGAGCGGCTGGTCGACTTCCCGCGCGGGTTCCTCGTGATCGGCGACGGCGTGTGCAGCTTCAACCCCGTTTACGGGCAGGGGATGACGGTCGCCGCGCTGGAGGCGACGGTGCTGCGGGAGCAGCTCGCCCAGGGGATCGAGCCGGACGCGATCCAGTTCTTCCGCGCGATCGCGCCGCTGATCGACTCCCCGTGGGACATCTCGGCGGGCGGCGACCTCAACTTCCCCGGTGTGGAAGGGCCGCGCACGCTGAAGGTCCGCATGGGCAACGCGTACATGGGCAAGCTGCACACCGCGGCGACACGCGATCCCCGGGTCACCGAGGCCTTCTTCCGGGTCGCCGGTCTGGTGGATCCGCCGCAGGCGCTGATGCGCCCGTCGATGATCCTCCGTGTCCTTCGCAATTCCAAGCCGGCCACCGATACCGGGCGGCCGCCCGTCTCCGAGCAGGTACACGTCGAAAGTGGGAGCAGAAATGACCAGTGAGAACGTCAGCGCCGCCGGTCGGATCGAGGCGATCTGGAAGGACGTGCTGGACGTCCAGGAGATCCGCCAGGAGGACACGTTCTTCGAATTGGGCGGGCAGTCGGTCACCGCGGTCTTCGTCGTCGAGCGGATCGAGGCCGAGTTCGGGGTCTCCCTCGACATCGGCGACCTCTTCGAGGACCCGGATCTCGCCACGTTCACCCAGGACGTGCTTTCCCGCAGCCGTAAAGCGGCGTGACGGCATGCCGCTGCGAAGGCTGCCCAACGGGTGGGAAGTCGCGCAGGTCGATCCGGGCGAGGCCGCGTTCCTCTACCGGGAGATCTTCGTCGAGCGGTCCTATCTCCGTGACGGGTTCCCGAATCCCACGCCGGAAGTGATCTTCGACATCGGGGCCAACATCGGCATGGCTTCGATGTTCTTCGCGGAGACCTTCCCGGACGCGTTCATCGTCGCGGCGGAGCCCGCTCCGGAGCCGTTCGCCGCGCTGACGGAGAACTTCCGCAGGCACGTGCGCGGTGGGGTCACGCACAACGTCGCGCTGGCGGACCGGGAGGGCACGCGGCGGCTCGGGTACTACCCGAACGCCACGGCCGAGTCGGGGTTCTACGCCGACCAGGACAGTGAGACGGAGCTCGCGCGCCGTCTTCTGGTGGAGCGGGGGCTTTCCCCGGCTCAGGCCGAGGCGGTCGCCGAGTCCCGGCACAAGCTGTCCTATATCGACTGCCGGACGACCACGGTGTCCGCGCTGATCCGAGAGCACGCGGTCGAGCACGTGGATCTGCTGAAGATCGACGTGGAGAAGAGCGAGATCGAAGTACTGGCGGGGATCGAGGAGCCGGACTGGGGCCGCATCCGCAACGTCGTCATGGAGATCCACGACTTCGACGATCGGCTGCATCAGGTCCTGACCCTGTTGAAGGAACGCGGTTTCACCTGCGAGACCGAACAGGAGACCGAGCTTTCGGCCTCCGACATCTTCATGATCTACGCGACGAAACCGGTCTGAATCTCCGCCGCAAACGTGGAGACGTCCCGGCGGGTGCTCCTGTCCGAGGATAGAGCAGGAATGCTTGCGCGACAACAGTTCTGACACGGAAAGGGAACACGATGCGGGTGATGTTCTGCGTTTTCCCCGCACCGGCGCATTTCCTGCCGCTGGTCTCCTACGCCTGGGCGCTCCAGGCCGCGGGACACGAGGTGCGCATCGCCGCGCCTTCGGGGCAGGACACCGGGATCACCTCGGTCGATTTCGACCGGGTGGTCACGGCCACCGGGCTGATCCCGGCGGTGTGCGGGGAGCCGGAGCCGCTCGCGGTGCACGACCGCGGCCATCCGGGCTGGCTGGATCTGCTGCCGACCGAGGCGGAGACCGCGCGGTTCTCCGAGGTGCTCGACCTCGACGCCGCCGGCCTGCACGTCTGGGAGATGTTCCACTGCTTCCAGGTGCTCGCGGCTCGTGACTACCACCCGCCGAAGCCCCGGCAGGACGTGCTGGCGCTGGTGGACTTCGCCGTCGAGTGGCGGCCGGATCTGGTGCTGTGGGATCCGTGGCTCCCGGGCGGCGCCGTGGCGGCGCGGGTTTCCGGCGCGGCGCACGCTCGGGTGCTGAACGCCCCCGACTACTCCGGTTTCGTGCTCGACCGCATCGCGCGGCGGCGGGCCGAAGGCGTCGACGTGCCGGAGGATCCGCTGACCGCGACCGTCCGTCCGCTCGCCGAGCACTTCGGCCTCACGCTGGACGAGGAGCTGCTGCTCGGCCAGTGGACGGTCGATCCCTTCCCCGACGGTCTCCGGCTGCCGAGCCGGGTCCCGTCGGTGTCGGTGCGCAACGTGCCCTTCAACGGCGCCGCGCCGGCGCCGGACTGGCTGCACGCTCCCTCCGATCGGCCGAGGATCGGCCTGTCGCTGGGGGTTTCGGTCCGCAAGTTCATGAAGGGCGACTGGGGCCGGACGGCGAAGCTGCTCGACGCCGTCGCCGATCTCGACGTCGACGTGATCGCCACCCTCGACAAGAACCAGCTCGCCGACCGCCCGGCAGGCGTGCCGTCGAACGTCCGCGCCGTGGACTACATCCCGCTCAACCAGTTGCTGCCGACCTGTGACGCGCTGATCCATCACGGCTCGACCGGCACCTTCGCCTCGGCGACGGCGTTCGGGGTGCCGCAACTGATCTGCGACACCGACGAGCCCGTCCGGTGCTACGGGAAGCCGACCGAGGACGGGATCGAATGGCGGTTCGACTGCCAGAAGCAGCTCACCGCCACCGAGACCGCCGAAGTGGTCACCCGGCACGGTGCCGGTTTCCGCATCGATCACCAGAAGCAGAGCGCGGAGGAGATCCGGGATCGCGTCCGCCGCGTGCTGGAGGAGCCGTCCCACGCCGAAGGCGCGGCGGCTCTGCGGCGGGGCTGGCTGGCCACGCCCGGGCCGACGGAGATCGTCGGTGTCCTGGAACGGCTGACCGCCGAGAACCGCGCCTGAGACGAGAGGAAGCGACATGAGGATCCTGGTGACCGGAGGGGCCGGATTCATCGGCTCGGAGTTCGTCCGCGCGGCGTTGCGCGGCGAACTGCCGGGGCTTTCCGAGGCCGAGATCACCGTCTTCGACAAACTGACCTATTCGGGGAATCTGGCCAATCTCGCTCCGGTCGCCGAAGCGGCGGGGTACCGGTTCGTCCGCGGGGACACCGCCGATCCGCGTGCGGTGGACGAGATCGTCGCCGGGCACGACGCCATCGTGCACTTCGCCGCCGAGACCCACGTCGACCGTTCGATCGTGAGCGCGGCGCAGTTCGTGCAGACCAACGTCGCCGGGACCCAGCTGCTGCTGGAGGCCGCGCAGCGGCACGGCGTCGGCCGGTTCGTGCACGTCTCGACCGACGAGGTCTACGGCTCGATCGATTCGGGCTCGTGGACCGAGCAGTCGCCGCTGGACCCGAATGTCCCTTATGCCGCCGCGAAAGCCGGTTCGGATCTGCTGGCGCTGGCGTTCCACCGCACTCGCGGGCTGGACGTCATCGTCACCCGGTGCACGAACAACTACGGGCATTACCAGTACCCGGAGAAGGTGATCCCGTTGTTCATCACCAATCTCCTCGACGGGAAGTCCATCCCGCTCTACGGCGACGGGCGCAACGTCCGTGACTGGCTGCACGTCTCGGACCACTGCCGGGCGCTCGCGATGGTGCTGAACAGCGGCCGTGCCGGCGAGGTCTACCACATCGGCGGCGGTACCGAACTCGACAACAACGGGTTGGTCGAGCGGCTGCTCGAGGCCTGTGGCGCGGGCTGGGACCGGGTGCGCCACGTGCCGGACCGGCTCGGCCACGACCGCCGCTATTCCTTGGACATCACCAAGATCCGCGACGAACTCGGTTACGAGCCGCAGGTCCGGTTCGTAGACGGCCTCGCGACGACGATCGAGTGGTACCGCGACAACCGGAGCTGGTGGGAGCCGCTGAAGGCCGACGCCACCGTGACCAGGGCGGCGTGATGGACCCGAAGATGATCAACGTCTTCCAGCCGTCGCTGGGGGACGACGAACTGGCCGCCGTCGGCGAGGTGTTCAAGACCTCGTGGATCGGGCGCGGTACCAAGGTCGTGGCCTTCGAAGAGGCTTGGGCGGCGCACCTCGGCGTCGGACGCTCGCACGTCACTTCGACGAATTCGTGCACCGAGGCGACGTTCCTCGCGATGGAGCTGTTCGGCATCGGGCCGGGCGACGAAGTGGTGCTGCCGACGGTGAACTTCGTCGGCGCGGCCAACGCCGTCGCCGCGCACGGTGCCCGGCCGGTGTTCTGCGACGTCGATCCCGAACTGCTGAACCCGACGGTGGAGGACATCGAACGCTGCCTGACCCCGAAGACCCGCGGCGTCCTGCTGTTGCACTACGGCGGACGGCCGGGGCATATCGTGGAGATCGCGAAACTGTGCCAGGACCGCGGAATCTGGCTCATGGAGGACGCGGCCAACGCGCAGGCGTCCTCTGTGGACGGTAAGGCGGTAGGCACCTTCGGCGACATCTCGGCGTGGAGCTTCGACTGGGGCAAGATCGCCGTCGCGCTGGACGGCGGGATCCTGTACGCGAAGGACCCCGCGGTCACGGCCGAGGCGGCGAAACGCGCGTACCTGGGAATGGCGCAGTCGAGCGGTTTCTCCGAGGCGCACCGGACGCAGACGCGGTGGTGGGAGTTCGAGGTCTCCTCGTTCTCCCGGCGGTCGATCATGAACGACGTCCAGGCCGCCGTGGGGGTCACTCAGCTGGCCAAGCTCCGCGACTTCGTCAAGCGCCGCCGGCTGATCGCCGAGTTCTACGATTCCGCGTTCGCCGAGGTGCCGGGGCTCCGCACCCCGCCACCGCTGCCGGACGGGCACGAGAGCTCGTACTACATCTACTGGGTGCAGATGGATCCGGCGATCCGCGACGCCGTGGCACGGCAACTGTTCGACGAGGGGATCTACACCACGTTCCGCTATCAGTTGCTGCACAAGGTCGACGCCTACGGTTCGGACGCCGAACTGCCCTCGGCCGAGAAGGCCGCGGCCTCGACGCTGTGCCTGCCGATCCACCAGGCGCTGAGCGACAGCGATATCGGGCGGGTCGTCGACACGCTCGCACGGGCCGTGCGGGACCGGACTCACGGCTGACCCGATCCGAGAACAGGGAGCGAACATGACATACGGGCACGATCACGTCGAACTGTACGACCTGATTTTCCGCAGCCGGGGCAAGGATTTCGGGGCCGAGGCCGAGGAGCTGGCCGCGTTGATCCGCGACCGCAAGCCGGGCGCCGCGACGCTGCTCGACGTGGCCTGCGGGACCGGCGCCCACCTCGAACGGCTCGCCGGGCTGTTCGACGAGGTCGAAGGGGTGGAGATCGCGCCGGCGATGCGGGAGTTCGCGCAACTGCGGTTGCCCGACATCGACATCCACCCCGGTGACATGCGGGACTTCGACCTCGGGAAGAAGTTCGACTCGCTGATCTGCATCGGCAACGCGGTCGCCTGCATGCTGTCGAGCCACGACCTGGACAAGGCCGTCGCGCAGATGGCGGAGCACCTCGACCACGGCGGCGTGCTCGTGGTCGAGCCCTGGTGGTTCCCGGAGAACTTCATCGACGGCTACGTCGGCGGGCACGTGGTGCGCGAGGACCGCCGGGTCGTCTCCCGGCTGACCAGGTCGGTGCGCGAGGGACTGACCACGCGCATGGAGATCCGGTTCACCGTCTCGGAACCCGAAGGCATGCGTGCCTGGACCGACGAGCTGGTGACCAGTCTGTTCACGCGCGAGGAATACGAGCTCGCGTTCGAACGCGCCGGCTGCACGGTCGAGTTCCTCTCGGACCCGCTTCAGCTTTCCGACGGCCGGGCCAACGCGCCGGGCCTGTTCGTCGGCGTGCGCAAGTAAGCGGGGGTAAGCACCGCATGTCGCGAAAGCCACTTTCGAGACGTCAGATGTCCCGAAAGTGGCTTTCGCGACATACTCGCCGGAGCAGCATCCAGCACTCACGACCAGAGCCCCTTGCCCGGCTCGCATCGACCAGGCCCCACAGCACCCCAAGCCCAAGCCCGGGGTGAAGGGGACTTTCCCGCGTCGGATGCGGGGAAAGTCCCCTTCACCCCGCCCGCCGGCACCCCTTTCCGCCCCGGCCGCGCCCGACGCGCGACCGGGGCGAAACCGTGTCCTGACAAGGAAAAACTCACGGTCCGGGGTCGCGCAACGCTAGAGAAGACCCACGACGAGTCCCGGTGCGACCGTAGTGGTGAGGGCGCCGGAGAGACCAGGCGGCGACACCGCGGCGACCATGCGGGACCCGAGCGACGAAAGGTGAACACAAGTGACGACAGCAGAGACTGCGGTGCCTGTGCAGATCGACGGGGAGACGCTCGACATCCCGGGTGTGCGCAAGATCGCCGAGGACGGCAGCCCGGTCGAGGTCACGTCGGAGGCACTGGCCAAGGCGACCAAGAGCCGCCGCGTTTTCGAGGACATCGCCCGCCAGGACATCCCGATCTACGGGGTGACCACCGGCTACGGCGAGATGATCTACATGCTGGTCTCCACGGCCAAGGAGACCGAACTGCAGACCAACCTGGTCCGCAGCCACAGCGCGGGTGTCGGTCCGCTGTTCGCGGAGGACGAGTCCCGCGCCATCGTCACGGCGCGCCTGAACGCGCTGGCCCGCGGCTACTCCGCGGTCCGTCCCGAGGTGCTGGAGCGGCTCGCCCTGTACCTGAACGAGGGCATCGTCCCCGCCATCCCGGAGATCGGCTCGCTGGGCGCGAGCGGTGACCTGGCGCCGCTTTCACACGTGGCGACCACCCTGATCGGCGAGGGCTACGTGCTCGGCCCGAACGGCAAGGTCCCCACCGGCCGGGTGCTGCGCGAGCGCGGCATCGAGCCGCTGAGCCTGAAGTTCAAGGAAGGCCTCGCGCTGATCAACGGCACGTCGGCGATGACCGGGGTCGGCTCGCTCGTCCTCGACCGCGCCTTCGCCCAGCTGCGCCAGGCCGAGATCGTGACGGCGCTGATCGTCGAGGCGCTGCAGGGTTCGAAGAGCCCGTTCCTCGCCGAGGGACACGACCTGGCCCGCCCGCACCCCGGCCAGATCGACACCGCGGCCAACATGCGCGCGCTGACCAGCGGCAGCAAGCTGACCGTCGAGCACGCCCGGCTGCGCGACCAGGTCGCCGCCGGCGCGGACGAGACCGGTGACGGCGTCGCCCGCACCCAGGTGTACCTCCAGAAGGCGTACTCGCTGCGGGCCATCCCGCAGGTGCTGGGCGCGGTGCGCAGCACGCTGAACCACGCCGCGGACACCGTGCGGATCGAGCTGAACTCCTCGAACGACAACCCGTTGTTCTTCGAGGGCCAGGAGATCTTCCACGGCGCGAACTTCCACGGCCAGCCGGTCGCGTTCGTCATGGACTACACGACGATCGCCCTGACCCAGCTCGGCGTGCTCTCCGAGCGGCGGACCAACCGGGTGCTCAACCGGCACCTCAACTACGGTCTGCCGGAGTTCCTCGTGGCCGGCGACCCCGGCCTCAACAGCGGTTTCGCCGGCGCGCAGTACCCGGCGACGGCGCTGGTGGCGGAGAACCGCACGATCGCCCCGGCCAGCACGCAGAGCGTGCCGTCCAACGGCGACAACCAGGACGTGGTCAGCATGGGCCTGATCGCCACCCGCAACGCGCGCCGGGTGCTGGCCAACAACCAGTACATCCTGGCCGTGGAGTTCCTGGCGGCCGCGCAGGCGGTCGACATCTCCGGGCGCCGCGACGGGCTCAGCCCGGCTTCGCTGGCCACCTACGAGAAGGTGCGCGAGCTGGTGCCGACGCTGGACCAGGACCGCTACATGGCCGACGACATCGAGGCCGTCGCCGCCGCGCTGGCGCGGGGCGAGTTCCTCGAAGCGGTCGAGTCCGCGGGCGTCGAACTGCGCTGAGTGCGGTTTAGGCCGGGGTCGTGAGTGGTAATGGCGGTTAGAACGCTCATTACCACTCACGACCACCGCGCAAAGCACTCAAAGCGGACACCATTACCTGACCGGTGTCTCTTGTGGACGGTAGCGCCATTCGCGACCCAGGGCACGACCGGAGTGGCCGGAGGCGGTCCCCGGGGGCAGAATCGCCGCCATGGCGCTGCCCTTCGGACCTCCGGTCGCCCCGATGCTCGCGAGGCCGTCGACCGCGATCCCCGAGGGCTGCTTCTACGAGCCCAAATGGGACGGCTACCGCACGATCGTGTTCCGTGACGGGGACGACGTGGAGATCGGCAGCCGGGGTGAGCGGCCGATGACCCGGTACTTCCCCGACCTCGTCGAGGCCGCGCGCCGCCAGCTACCCGAGCGGTGTGTGGTCGACGGCGAGGCGGTGGTCTTCGCCGAGGACGGTCAGGGGCTGGACTTCTTCGCGCTGCAGCAACGGGTTCACCCGGCGGCCAGCCGCGTGAAGCAGCTCAGTGAGGACACGCCGGTTTCCTTCGTGGCGTTCGACCTGCTCGCCCTCGGCGACACCGACCTCCGAGAAGAACCGTTCGAAATCCGCCGCGCCCGGCTGGAAGAGGCGCTCGCCGACGCGGGGCCGCCGGTCCACGTGACCCCGGCGACCAGGGACATCGACCAGGCGCGCCGGTGGTTCGCCGAATTCGAAGGCGCCGGTATCGACGGCATCATCGCGAAGGATCCGAATCAGCCTTATCTGCCCGGCAAACGGGTGCAGACCAAGATCAAGCATGTCCGCACCGCGGATTGCGTCGTCGCGGGCTACCGGGTGCACAAATCCGGCCCGGACCGGATCGGTTCACTGTTGCTGGCGTTGTACGACGACATCGGCGCTTGGGCGGGTTTCGAACAGTGGGTGACCCTCGTCGACGGCCTGGCCCCGGTCGGCGTCTCGGCCGCGTTCAGCATGGCCCGGCGTGAGGAATTGTTCGAAGAACTCCAGCCGCTCGTCACGGATTTCGACCGGCATCCCTGGGGGTGGATGGCCGACACCATCGAGGAACGCAAACGGCTCGGGCAGGGCGCGAGCCGGTGGAACCGCGAGAAGGACCCGACCTTCGTGCCGCTGCGGCCCGAACGAGTGGTGGAGGTCCGGTACGACTATCTCGAAGGCGTCCGGTTCCGGCACCCCGTCCAGTTCGTCCGCTGGCGCCCGGACCGCGCCCCGGAATCCTGCCGGTACTCCCAGTTGGAAAGGCCCGTCCGGGTCGATCTCGATCGGGTGATCGGGGCGAATCGTCCGATACGGCACGAATAGAGAAGTCCCGAATCCCCTTTCGCGGCATAGTTGCCTCGCGACTATAAACTGGATTGGGGATAATAGTGAGTGGCACCAAACGAACGAACTCGTCCTCGGCCGGCGAGGAGATCCGCGTATCGGGCGCACGTGTCCACAACCTGAAGGACGTCACCCTGTCCGTGCCGACCGGGAAGATCACGGTCTTCACCGGTGTCTCCGGCTCCGGCAAGTCGTCCGTGGTGTTCGACACCATCGGTGTGGAGGCCCAGCGCCAGCTGTACAGCACGTTCCCCTGGTTCATCCGCAATCAGCTGCCGCGCTACGAGCGGCCCGCGGTGGACGCGGTGGAGCGGCTCGGTACGCCGGTGCTCGTCGACCAGAAACCCCTCGGTGGCAGCGCGCGCTCGACGGTCGGCACGATCACCGACATCCTTCCCGTGCTGCGCACCCTGTTCGCCCGGCACGCCGACCCCGAGCACGGGCGGCCTTCGCAGTACTCGTTCAACAACCCGCAGGGTATGTGCCCGGACTGCGACGGGCTCGGCAAATCCGTGCGGCTCGACCTCGACCGGATGCTCGACACCTCCAAGTCCCTCAACGACGGCGCGGTGTTGTTCCCCGAGTACAAGGTCGGCGGCCCGGACTTCCAGATCTGGGCGAACTCCGGGATGTACGACCCGGACAAGCCGCTCAAGCGGTTCACCAAGAAGGAAATGGAAGACTTCCTGCACGGCACCGGCGGGAAGGTCACGGTCAAGACCAAGAACACCTCCTTCGCCACGAACTACGAGGGTCTCGAAGACCGGTTCACCCGGCTCTACCTCAAGCGCGACATCAGCACGCTGAGCGAGCGCAAGCGGGAGACCGTCAAACAGTTCGTCACCGACGGCGAATGCGCCTCGTGCGGCGGCACCCGGCTCAACGCGGCCGCGCTGGCCACCAAGATCCAGCGCAAGAACATCGCCGAATGGGCCGCCCTGCAGGTGGACGAGCTGATCGAACTGCTCGGGAAGCTCACCGGCGCCACGGTGAAGGCCATCGCGGACAACGCGCGGGTCGGCCTGGAGCGGATGGCCGCCATCGGTCTCGGCTACCTGACCCTCGACCGGCAGACCTCCACGCTTTCCGGTGGTGAGGCGCAGCGCCTGAAGCTGGTCCGGCACCTCGGCAGCGACCTGACCGGCATGCTCTACATCTTCGACGAGCCGAGCACCGGCCTGCACCCGCACGACGTCGGCAGGCTCACCGCGCTGCTGAAGGCGTTGAGCGACCGCGGGAACACCGTCCTCGTCGTCGAGCACGACCCGGACGTCATCGCGATCGCCGACCACGTCGTGGACCTCGGTCCCGGTGCGGGTGTGCACGGTGGCGAGGTCGTCTTCGAGGGCACGGTCGCCGCGCTGCGCAAGTCGTCGACGGCCACCGGCAAGGCGCTGAGCGCGCCCACGAAGCTCAACACGACGCCGCGCACCCCCACGGGCAAGCTCCCGGTGAAGAAGGCCGCGCTGCACAACCTGAAGAACGTGTCGGTGGAGTTCCCGGCAGGCGTGCTCACCGTGGTCACCGGTGTCGCCGGATCCGGCAAGTCGACGCTCGTCGAGCAGGTCTTCCTCGCCGAGTACCCGGACGCCATCTTCGTGGACCAGAAGCCGATTTCGGCCTCGCTGCGGTCCACGCCGGCGACGTTCATCGGCGTGATGGACGGCATCCGGAAGCTGTTCGCCAAGGCGGGCAAGGTTTCGGAAGGCCTGTTCAGCTTCAACTCCAAGGGCGCCTGCGAGGAGTGCGAGGGCCGCGGGGTCATCATCACCGAACTCGCGTACATGGACCCCGTGACGAGCGAGTGCGAGAGCTGCGGCGGCCGCCGGTTCACCGACGCGGTGCTCGAACACGAGCTGCGCGGCAAGTCGATCGCCGACGTGCTGGAGATGCCGATCTCGGAAGCGGCCGAGTTCTTCACCGAGCCCACACTGGCGCCGAAGCTGAAGGCGCTGGTCGAGGTCGGCCTCGGCTATCTGAGCCTCGGCCAGTCGCTCAGCACGCTCTCCGGTGGTGAGCGCCAGCGGCTCAAGCTGGCGAACGAACTGCACCGCGAGGGTTCGGTGTTCGTGCTCGACGAGCCGACCACCGGCCTGCACCTGTCCGATGTGGACACGTTGATGGGGATTCTCGGTACGCTGGTCGAAAAGAACAACACGGTCATCGTGATCGAGCACAACCTCGACGTGATCCGCCAGGCCGACTGGATCATCGACCTCGGCCCGGAGGGCGGCACCGCCGGTGGCGAGATCGTCTTCACCGGCAAGCCCGCGGATCTGGTGAAGCACCGCACCTCGCTGACCGGACAGCACCTCAAGCGGCACTGCGGTTGATCGGAGGCGGCACTCGGAGATGGCGGCCAAGTACGTCGAGCTGCAGGTGCGTTCGCCCGAGGGCGAGCGCGCCGTCCGAGTGTCCAATCCGGACAAGATCTATTTTCCGGACCTCGGCGCGACGAAGCTCGAACTGATCGAGTACTTCGTGGCGGTCGGGGCCGGGCTGCTGACGGCGACGCTGCACCGCCCGACCACCCTCGAACGGTGGCCGGGCGGTGTGCAGCCGGAGTCCAAACTCACCGAATGGAACGGGGCGCGCGGCTCGGCGTTCTTCCAGAAGCGGCTGCCCAAGGGCGCACCGGACTGGGTCCGGACGGTCCGGGTCCCGGTGAACGACGACATCGTCCTCGACGAGGTCTGCCCGACCGAGCCGGCGGTGCTGGTGTGGGCCGCGAACCTCGGCACGCTGACGTTCCACACGTGGCCCGTCCGTGAAGGCGATCTCGGCCGCCCGGACCGGCTCCAGATCGACCTGGACCCCGGCCCAGGACGCACGTTCGCCGACATCGTCCTGGTGGCTCAGGAGCTGCGTGCGCTGCTGGCGGAGTTCGGGATGACCGCGGGCCCCAAGACCTCCGGCAAGGGCGGCCTGCACGTCCTGGTGCCCATCGCACCGAAGTGGTCCTTCGCCGACGTCCGCCGGGCCGCGATCGCGCTGGGCCGGGAACTCGTCCGGCGCGGGCCCGAACTGGTCACCATGGAGTGGTTCAAGAAGAACCGCGGTTCGCGTGTGTACTTCGACTACAACCAGGTCGCCGCGACGGTCGGTTCGGCGTACTCGGTGCGCCCCACCCCGCGCGGCCTCGTGTCCGCCCCGCTGACCTGGGACGAGCTCGCCGACGCCCAACCGGCCGATTTCGACATCCGCACCATGCCCGTCCGCTTCGCCGCCGTGGGGGACCGGCACGCGTGGCTGGACGACGCGGGCCACGACCTGACGCCCCTGCTGGAGCAGGCCGAGCGCGACGAGCGCGCCGGTCTTCCCGATCTGCGCTGAGCCGCCGCTTTCCTCGGCAGGTCAGGAGACGCCGCCTTCGCGTGCGCGGACGACCATGGATCTGGAGACAGCCCGCAGCACCAGTAGGCGAACGATCACTTCCATCAGGAGGCACGATGCAGGACGTCATCAGGACAATCGACACCTGTCGGGTGTGTGGCGCCGATGACTGGCTCGAGGTCTACTCGTTCGGGTCGCACCCGTTGGCGAACGGTTTCCTCGAGCCGACGGACCCGCTCCCCGAAGAGCCCGCCTTCCCGCTGGACGTCGTGGTGTGCCGGGACTGCCGGCTGATGTCGATCCGGCACGAGGTCCGGCCGGACGTGATGTTCAGCGACTACGTCTACGTGACCTCGGAGTCCGCGCTGATCGCCGGGCACATGGAGCGGATCGTCGACTGGGCGCACGAGCGCGCCGGCCTCACCGAGGGCGACCTGGTCGTCGAGCTGGGCAGCAACATCGGCACCCAGCTGACCTACTTCCAGCGCCGCGGGCTGCGGGTGTTCGGGGTGGACCCGGCGCGCAACCTGATCGAGATCGCCAACGAGAACGGCGTCCCGTCGCGGGCCGCGTTCTTCGGCCGCGAATCGGCGTCGCGGGTCGCGGCCGAGCACGGCAAGGCGAAGTTCGTGCTGGGCAGGCAGTGTTTCGCGCACATCCCGGACGTCCACGACGTCCTCGACGGGGTGACGTCGGTGATCGCCGACGACGGCGTCCTCGCCATCGAGGTGCCCTACCTGGTGGATCTGCTGGCGGAGAACCAGTTCGACACGATCTTCCACGAGCACTTCTCGTACTACTCGGTGTCCACTTTGGACAGGCTGTTCTCCTCGCACGGTCTCCGGCTGATCGACGTCCAGCGGGCGCCGGTGCACGGCGGGTCGATCATCGTCTTCGCCACGCCCCAGGACAGCCCGGTGACCACGCGGGACACCGTCGGGGCGATCCTCGGGCACGAGCGCGCGCTCGGGCTGCACAGCGACCGGCCGTACCTGGAGTTCGCGGCGAACACCGCGTCGGTGATCGACCACATCCGCGACTTCGTGCGCGGCCTGGTCGCCATGGGCAAGCGGGTCGCGGGCTACGGCGCTCCGTCGAAGGGCTGCGCGCTGCTGCAGTTCTGCGGGCTGACCGCGGCGGAGATCGAGTTCGTCACCGACACCACCAAGGGCAAGCAGGGCAAGCTCACCCCGGGGACGCACATCCCGGTGTGCTCGCCGGAGGAGGCCAAGGACACGCCTCCGGACTACTACCTGCTGCTGGCGTGGAACTACGCCGACGAGATCATCGCGAACGAGCACGAGTTCCTGGACGCGGGCGGCCGGTTCGTGGTGCCGATCCCGTCGCCTCGCGTGGTGTCGAGCCGGTGGCGGGACGCCGCCGCGGCCTGAGCCGGACCCGCCGATGCCCCGTCGCCTGCGCGACGGGGCATCGTGCTTTGCGTAACTCGCGTGATCGAAGGCGTAACTCGCGTGATCAGAGGCGCAACTCGCGAGTTACGCCTTCAATCACGCGAGTTACGCCTCTGATCACGCGAGTTACGCTCAGGGGCGCGGTACGGGAAGCCGGCTCGAGCGCCGCTGCCGGGGCACCTCCACCAGCGTCCCCTCCCGCCGCGCGAACCACGTCGCGAGCGGAGCGGCCATCGCGGTCGAGATGAGCGCCATCAGCACCAGCATCGTGAACAGCGTGGGGGACAGGACACCGAGCTGGAGCCCGACGTTCAGCACCACGAGTTCGGTCAGGCCGCGGCAGTTCATCAGGGTGCCGATCTGCAGCGAACGGTTCCAGGTCTCGCCGACGCTGCGGGCCGCGATCGCGGCGCCGCCGAGTTTGCCGACCACGGCCACGAACACGATCGCGGCGCACCACAGCCACAGCCCGCCGTCGGCCAGCAGGCCGATGTCGGTCCGCAAACCGCTGTAGGCGAAGAAAAGCGGCAGCAGGACGGCCGCGGTCAGCCCGCCGGTGTTCTGGCGCAGCCACGATTCCGCCGCGTTGCCGCGCGGGAAGACGAGGCCGAACATGAAGGCACCGAACATCGCGTGCACGCCGATCCATTCGGTCGACATCGCGCACAGCAGCACACCGACGAGCGCGAGCGGGGCCAGCTTGCGCAGGGCGCTCTCGGAGGTGCGCCGCACGAGCCGTTCCAGCAGCGGCCGGGCCACCAGGAGCAGGAACGCGATGAACACCGCCGCCAGCACCAGGGTCACCACGACACCGGTCAGCGACGACGCCGTCACGAGGGCGACGACGACCGCGAGCAGCGTCCACGCCGTGACGTCGTCCACCACCGCGCAGGTCAGCGCGACGACGCCCACCTCGGTGCGGAGCAGCCCGACGTCCTGGAGGATCCGGACCAGCACCGGCAGCGCGGTCACGCTCAGCGAGACACCGAAGAACAGCGCGAACGCGAGGAAACCGATGCCTTCCGGCGCGAACCGCGTGTAGGCGAAGACCGCGAGCGCGACGCCGAGCAGGAAGGGCACCGCGATGCTGACGTGGCTGACCACCACCGCGAGATGGCCCTTGCCGCGCAGCAGCCGGGTGTTGAGTTCGAGGCCGGTGAGGAACACGAACAGCACGACCCCCACCTGGGCGAGGGCGTTCAGTTCCGGCAGCACCGAAGGCGGGAACAACGCGGCCGCGCCTTCCGGCCAGACGGCACCGAGCGCGGACGGGCCGAGCAGGATGCCCGCCGCGATCTCCCCGATGACCGGCGGCTGGCCGATCCGCTGCAGGAGCGCCCCCACGAGTTTGCAGGCCGCCACCACGACCGCGATCGCGAGCAGGAGGTGCGCGAGCGGATGCCCGGCGACGGTCTCCACCGTGGTCGTGGAAGTGCCCTCGCCGTCGCCGCCGACGAGGAGGCCGACCGCCAGCAGCACCGGCGCGACGACCAGCAGGCCGTAGACGGCGATCGCGCGGCCGCGCCGCGCTCGTGTGCTCGTTTGCTCGGACATTCCCATCACTCCCTCATCGTGTGCGCCGCCGGGGCGATCGGTCAGGCCGCTCTGCCGAGCGGTTCCCGCGCCAGATCCACCAGTACGCGCACGGTGTCCGCTGTGGACGGTTGAGCGGCGATCTCGGCGGCCACGTCCGACGCGGCGCGCGCGTACCCGGCCCGGGCGAGCACCTCGCCGGTGCGGGCGGCCACGGACGCGGGGGTCACTTCGTCCGGCAGCAGGCGCAGCCCGGCACCCGCCCGCACCACCGCTTCGGTGTTGTCGAACTGGTCGTCGAAGACGGGCAGCATCACCTGCGGCCGTCCGGTGGCGAGCGCGGTGAGCGTGGTGCCCTGTCCGCCGTGGTGGATCACCGCGTCGCAGGCGCCGAGCGATTGGGACAGCGGCAGCCAGCCGAAGTGCCGCACCGCGTCCGGCAGGGCGGGCCAGCGGGCCGCCACGGCTTCGGAGACGGCGACCACGAGTTCGACGTCCAGTTCGGCCAGCGCGAGCAGGACCGGATGCCACGCGGACACGACGTCCTCGCCGATCCGGGGGACGACGGTGCCGAGCGTCATGCAGACCCGGGGCCTGGTGCGGCGTTCGAGCGCCCAGCCCGGGACGAGCGCGTCACCGTTGTACGACTCGTGGCGCACGCTGAGATGGCCGCCGGCGTAGGGCAGCCGCAGCCCGGGCGGCCACGGATTGAGCGAGGCGCGCGGGGCGGGCAGCCCGGTCAGTCCCCGGGCGGCGAGCGTGGGCCGGAGTTCGTCGGCCGCGGCGATCCGGTACTGCGGCAGTGCCGCGCGACCCCAGTGCAATTCGATCTGGGGGATGCCGAGGGTGTGCGCCGCGATCGGGCCGGCGAATTCGGCGCGCTCGCTGACGACGAGGTCGGGCCGCCAGTCGCGGAACAGCCGCTCGGTACGGGGGAGCCGCTGGCGGGCGATCCGGCCGAACGCCCGCCCGTTGGCGTACTCCTCGTCCTGGACCCCGCCGTGGGTCACCAGGTCGACGAAGTCCGCCGCCTGCCCGCACGAGGCGATCGGCAGCCCGGACCGGACGGCGCCGGCGGTGAAGCCGTCCGTGGTGACCATGAGGACGTCGTGTCCCGCCGCCCGGCACGCCCAGGCGAGGGGCACCAGTGGATAGAAGTGTCCCGGCAGGCCGATCGCGGTGAAGGCAATGCGCACATCGATCAAGGTCGCATTCGCGGTCCGGCACTCGCGTCTTGTGGGTTGCGACCCGGGCGCGTGCGAGGAACGGTCCGTTCCTTGCGAAATTTGCAAGGAACGGACCGTTCATGGCGCGTTCAGGAGCGGTGTCAGCCGTTCGCGGCGATGTCCGCGAGGACCGCGGCGATGGTGCGGACCGGGACGCCGGTGCCGCCCTTGCCGGTGTAACCCCACGGCCCGGCGGTGTTGAACGACGGGCCCGCGATGTCGATGTGCGCCCAGGGCAGACCCTCGGTGACGAACTCGCGCAGGAAGATGCCCGCGGCGAGCATGCCGCCCCAGCGGTGGCCGGTGACGTTGGCCAGGTCGGCGAGGCGCGAGTCGAGGTCGGCGCGCAGCTCCTCCGGCAGCGGCATGGCCCAGCCGCCCTCACCGGTGGCCTGCGCGATCGAGGCGACGCGGTCGCGGAACTCGTCCGAGCCCATGACGCCCGCGGTGCGGTTGCCCAGCGCAACGACCTGCGCGCCGGTCAGGGTCGAGGTCTCGATCAGGTAGTCGGGGTTCTCCTCGCCCGCGCGCACGATGGCGTCGGCCAGCACGAGACGGCCTTCGGCGTCGGTGTTGAGGACCTCGACGGTCTTGCCGCCGTACATGCTGAGCACGTCGCCCGGCCGGTACGAGGTGGCCGAGGGCAGGTTCTCCGCCAGCGGGATGTGCGCGACGACCTCGAGCGGGTACTTCAGCTTCGCGGCCAGCACCACGGAGGCGAGCACGGCGGCCGCGCCCGACATGTCCGAGGTCATGTGGTCCATGTTCGCGGCGGGCTTGATCGAGATGCCGCCCGAGTCGAAGGTGATGCCCTTGCCGACCAGCGCGACCTTCTTCGACGCCTTCGCGGGCTTGTAGGCGATGCGCAGCAGGCGCGGCTGACGCGACGAACCGCCGCCGACGCCGAGGATGCCGCCGAAGCCCTTGCGCTTGAGGGCCTTCTCGTCGAGGACCTCGAAGTCGAGGTTGTTCGCCTCGGCCAGCGTCTTCGCGCGGTCGGCGAAGGAGGCCGGGAACAGGTCGTTCGGCGGGGTGTTGATCAGGTCGCGGGCGACGATGACCGACTCGGCGATCAGGCCGGCGGCCTTCAGGGTCGCCTTGTGGTCCTTGGCGGCGCCCTCTTCGGGGCTCACGAAGTCGACCTTGGCGACCGGGCCGTCACCCTTCTCGGAGCGGTACTCGGTGAAGGAGTACGCGCCGAGCACGGTGCCTTCGACGGCGGCCTGGAGGTCGATCGCCGACAGCGTGACGAACGCGCGGTCGGTCCCGCTCAGCGCCCGCGCGGCGGCACCGGCGCCCCGGCGGACCTGCTCGGCGGTGACGCCGTCGGCGCCCGCCTTGCCGAGGCCGACGGCCAGCACGACACCGGCGGACAGCTTGCCCAGCGTCGGTACCTTGACGATCTCGTCGGCCTTGCCGGACGCGCCGAGCGTGCCGAGGACGTCGGCGAGCTTGCCGTCGAAGGCGGAATCGGCGACGGAGGAGCCGGCGGCGAGCGCCAGGCCGTCCTCGCCCTGCAGGGTTCCGATGACGACGACGTCGGCGCGCGTCTTGGCAAGCGCCGCTTCGGCGTTCTCGGTCAGGGCAAGCTTCGGCACGGTCACTTCTGGCTCCTCGCGCGTTCGCGGTGGTACCGGGCGGCCGCCCGGTTGGATCGTGAGCCATGCTAATGACAGCGGGACCTGGGGTAACAGCGGGGCCGATCGGGAAACTGGATGACACTGGAAGGGAGACGGCGTGCGGCTGGCTGGCGGTCTGCTCATCGCACTGGCGGCGGGCACCTCCGGGGCGGATTACTGGGTACTCGCCGCCGTCGTGGTCGCGGCCGTGGTCGCCGTCGCGGCGGAGGCACTGCTACCGCCGGTGGGAGACACTCGGCCCGACCGGATCGCGGGCTCCGTTTCGCGGCTGGGCCTGGTCCTGGTCTTCGCGACGACGTTCGGCCAGTACGTCTTCCCGTCGGCGCCGGGAGCCGCTGCCGCGGTGTTCGCCGTCGTGGTGACCGTCGCCGACCTGGCCGGGGTCCGCCTCGGCGACTACGCCGCCCGCTGGGTGACCGGCCTGCTGCTGGCCGCGGCCGCGTCCCTGATCGCCATCTGCGTCGGGATCCCGCCGCTGGCGCAGTTCATCGCGCCGGACCCGCCGTCCGTGCCCGGTCTCGGCCTCGCCGTGCTGGTGCTGCTGCCGTTCCTGCTGCCCCGCCGTCCCGGCGCGGGCCGCGCCGCCGCGGTGGGCGCCGTGGCCGTCGCGATCACCGCCGTCGCCCTCTATCAGCTCGGACCGGTCCGGCTGGGGCTTTCGGCGACGTCGTTCCATGAGCTCCTCGCCGCGGCCGACGCGGTCTCGCTGCTGCCGGTGCTGACGGTCGTGGCCGCCGTGGCGACCGTTCCCGTCGCGGTGGACGCCTTCACCGACGGACGCGAGCGGCTTTCCCCGGAACGTCCGAAGGCGACACTCGCTTGTGGACTGATCGTGGCCGTCGCCGCGGCCTTCGCTGGGCCGGTCGTGGCCCTCGGGCTCGCGGGAGTGGGAACGCTCGCCGAACTGGTTCTGCGGGTCCGCGCCCGTCGGTACCGTTCAAAGAGTGACCGTTCAAGGCGTGCATGATCCTCTCTGGACCCCGGGCGACACGGTCGTCGAACGCTTCCTGCGACCGGACGGCTCGATCGGCCAGCACCACCCGCTGCGCGTGATCTCCGACGACGGCACCGTGCTGCTCGGCTGGCTGCCCGCGGACACCCCGATCGTCGGCAGCAGGCTCGCCGACGGGCGGTTCTTCCGCGAGGCGCCGCTGGAGGAGCGGTTCCGGGTGCCGAGGGTGCGCGTGGCCGACCACTGGCGTGACACCTCGACGCTGCGCCGTATCGCCGACGACGAATGGTCGTCGGTCTGGTGGTTCTTCGACGCCGACGGCCGCTTCCTGAACTGGTACGTCAACCTCGAGGTCCCGCTGGGGCGCACACCGTCGGGACCCGACCGCATCGACGGCATCCTCGACGTCGCCGTCGAGCCCGGCGGACGCTGGCAGTGGAAGGACGAGGACGAGGCGGAGGAGGCCGTCCTCGCCGGCCGTATCACCGCCGGTCAGCTGGAGCGGCTGCGCGCCGAGGGCGAGCGGATCGGGGCGCTCGCGGACGCCGGGCGGTTCCCCTTCGACGGGACGTGGACCGACTTCCGGCCCGACCCGGACTGGCCCGCGCCCGGCCTCCCCGAGGGGTTGCTCTAGCTCACCTGGAGGAGCAGGAGCAGCACCAGCACGACGTTGATCACCGTGAGGATGACCACCGACTTCGTGCCCAGTTCGCGCGGGAACACCTTGCCGTGGATGCTCCTCCACCAGAAAATGCCGAAACCGCCGGCGACCAGGCCGAGGAACGCGCCGAAGCCGCTGTCGAGCAGGGCCCAGCCGTCCATCATCAGCACGCCGGTGCCGAAGGTGAGCAGCACGGCCGTCGCGAAGGTCTTGACGTCCGCCCCCGCGCCGGGGGTGGCAGGCTTGGCCGGGTGGGCCGGTTGGGCGGGCTGCATCTGGTTGTACGTCACGCCGCCATCCTAGGGCGAAGGCCCCTCCCGTGTTCGTCGTGACGGACAGATCGCGGGAGGTAAAGATATGCGGACGTCCGACTAACGTGGGTCCGACCAAGCGTTATCGTCTTAGTCATGACGACCTCGACGCAGTTCACCCACCTCCCGCACCCGAGCCCCGCGAGCCCGGAACGCGTCGCGGACGTATTGGCCGCACCCGGCTTCGGCCTGCACTTCACCGACCACATGGTGACCGTGAAATGGAGTGCCGAACAGGGCTGGCACGACGCCACCGTCGGGCCGTACGCGCCACTCACACTCGACCCGGCGACCTCCGTGCTGCACTACGGCCAGGCGATCTTCGAAGGACTCAAAGCGTACCGCCAGCCGGACGGCACGATCGCGGCGTTCCGGCCCGACGCGAACGCGATCCGGTTCCGCAACTCGGCCGAGCGCCTCGCCATGCCGCAGCTGCCGGTGGAGACCTTCCTCGACTCGATCCGCGAGCTCATCGCGGTCGACGCCCGCTGGGTCCCGACGAAGCCGGGCGAGTCGCTGTACCTGCGGCCGTTCATGATCTCCACCGAAGCCGGGCTCGGCGTCAACCGGCCCGCGAACGAGTACCTCTACGCGCTGATCGGCTCGCCCGCCGGCTCGTACTTCTCCGGCGGCGTGAAGCCGGTGAGCGTGTGGCTCTCGACCGAGTACGTGCGCGCCGTCCCCGGCGGCACCGGCGAGGCGAAGTGCGCGGGCAACTACGCGGCGTCCTTCGTCGCGCAGGCGCAGGCCGTGGAGAAGGGCTGCGACCAGGTCGTGTGGCTCGACGCGGTCGAGCGGCGCTGGGTCGAGGAAATGGGCGGGATGAACCTGTTCTTCGTCTTCGGCTCCGGTGACGAGGCCCGCGTCGTGACCCCGGAACTGACCGGCTCGCTGCTGCCGGGCGTGACCCGCAAGTCCCTGCTGGAGCTGGCGAAGTCGTTCGGGCACCAGGTCGAGGAGCGGCGCATCTCCACCGACGAGTGGGAGAAGGCGGCGGCTTCCGGCGAGCTGACCGAGGTGTTCGCCTGCGGGACCGCGGCGGTCATCACGCCGGTCGGGCACGTGAAGCACGCGGGTGGCGAGTTCTCCGTCGCGGGCGGGCAGCCCGGCGAGCTGACGATGAAGCTGCGCGGCGCGCTGACCGGGATCCAGGAGGGCACCCGGCCCGCCCCGGAAGGCTGGATGCACCCGCTGGGCTGAGCCTCAAATCCGTGAAGGCCTCCTTCCCTACCTTGAGCGTAGGGAAGGAGGCCTTCACGGATTTTCGCATTCAGAGGACTAAAAGCGCGGGGGCGTCAGGAAGCGGGGGCCTCGATCAGCGGCCCGCTCACCCCGGCCTGCTCGTGCGTGGCCATCTCCGCGAGCACCCGCGTCGCCATGAACACCAGCGGCAGCGCCGCGACCGCGCCCGTCCCCTCGCCGAGACGCACGTCCAGGTCCAGGATCGGGTCCAGGTCGAGGTGCTCCAGCGCCAGCGCGTGCGCGGGTTCGCCGCCCCGCTGGCCCGCGGCCCACCACTGCCGAGCGCCGGGGACGAGTTCCTCGGCGACCAGCGCGGCCGCGGAGGCGACCAGACCGTCCAGGATCACCGGCGTCTTCCGGAGCGAGGCCTGTGCGAGGAAACCCGCCATCGCGGCGATGTCGGCGCCCGCGGCGGTGCGCAGCAGCGCGACCGGGTCGGCCAGCACGGTCCGCGCACGCCGCAGCGCGTCCCGGACGGCCGCGGCCTTGCGCATCCAGGCGTTGTCGTCGATTCCGGAACCGCGGCCGACGACGGCCACCGGCTCGCTGCCGGTCAGCGCCGCGACCAGCACCGAGGCCGGCGTGCTGTTGCCGATCCCGAGATCGCCCGCGATGAGCAGGTCAGCCCCGCCGTCGACCTCGGCGTCGGCGATCGCCCGGCCCGCGCGGACGGCGGCACGCGCCTCCTCGTCGGTCAGCGCGTCCTCGACGTCGATCGAGCCGGACCCGCGCCGCACCTTGAACTCGCCGATCGACCGCGTCGCGGGGGCGTCGCTGTCCACGGCCATGTCGACCACCCGGACGCTCGCGCCCGCCGAAGCCGCCAGGACGTTGATGGCCGCGCCGCCGGTCAGCATGCTGCCGACGAGTTGCGCGGTGACCTCGCCCGGATAGGCCGAGACACCCTTCGCGGCGATGCCGTGGTCCCCGGCGAACACCACGACCCGGGGCCGCGTGAACGGCCGCGGCGGCGACTGGCCCTGACAGGCCGCGACCCATACGCCCAGTTCTTCGAGCCTGCCCAGCGAACCGGCCGGTTTGATCAGTTTCGAGTGCAGGGCGATCGCCGCCGAGCGCGCGTGTTCATCAGGCTGCTCGACTTCGGCGAACTCGAGGATTTCGTCGTCCAACGCCTTGCCCCTTCGGATCGCTTCGGTGGCCGGGCCCAACCTACCCACCCGCCTGTGTCAGAGTTGCCTGTGGCTCAGACGAAGGCCGCCGGGGTGGTGCTCGCGAGCGGAGCGGGCACCCGGGTCGGCGCCAAGCTCAACAAGGTGTACCTGCCGGTGGCGGGCAAACGGGTCGTCGCGTGGTCGCTCGACGCCTTCGCCCGCGTGCCCGGAATCGACGTGCTCGTGCTGGTCGTCCGGCCGCAGGACACCGGACTCGCGCGGGAGGTGCTCGCCGCGCATCCGGGCGAGGTCGAACTCGTCCACGGCGGCGCGACGCGTCAGGGTTCGGAGCTGAACGCCTTGCGCCACTTGACTTCCCGTATCGAGAGCGGCGAGATCGACGCGGTACTGCTGCACGACGCGGCCCGTCCGCTCGTCACCCCGGAACTGATCGCGGACGTCCTCGCCGACACGCGGCGGTACGGGGGAGCGGTGCCCGGGGTCGCGGCCGACGACATCGTGCGCGTCGACGGCGACACCGTTTCCGGCGCGCTGCCCGGGGCGATCAGGGTGCAGACACCGCAGGGTTTCCGCGCGGCCCCGTTGCTCGAAGCCTACGAAACGGCCGAGCGTGAGGGTTTCGTCGGCACGGACACGTCTTCGTGCATGGAAAGGTTCTCCGCGCTGCCGGTGCGGTGGGTTCCGGGCAGCGCGGAGAACCTCAAGATCACCTACCCGCACGACCTCGTTGTCGCCGAGCAGGTGATCGGCCGAGGTTAGGGATCTCCCTGGTCGGCCTTGGTCGGGATGGCGGGCAGGATGGTGACCGGCTGGCGCGCCTCCATCGGGATCACGCAGTCCGGATGTGGTTGCAGCAACTGGATCGGCGCGGCGGCGTCGCCGGGCGGCGGGATGGTGAGCACCGCGCGCAGGGTCCAGTCGGCCGTGGAGTGGTACTGCCACGAGACGAGCGCGGGGTGGAAGACGTCCGTGTCCGGGAGGGTCGTGACCCGGAAGGCGCTCGCCCGTTCTTCCCCGCGGAGGATGAGGACGTCGGCGCAGGTGTCCCACTGGAACACCGCGGCACAGACCTCCGGTTCCTCCCGGGGGCCGAAGATGTAGACGACCCACCGGCGTCTTCGAAGCTCTTCGAGCAGTTCGTCGATGCTCAGGTGGTTCATCGAGCCCCCTAACGGGTTTCGGGAACTTCTCGGAGAGTAACAGGTGTACTAGAGCACCGTCCAGAATGTGTACTAGTACGTAATAATGGGGTGTGAGCAGGATCCTTGGTGCTCGCCCATTGGTGTGCTAGAACGCTTGTGCGCACCGCGCGACCTTGTGAGGAGTCACCTTGCCCGCCGTCGATCGACCCGAACCGCCGTATCTCCAGATCGCGGGAAGCATTCGCGACGACATCGTTTCGGGCAGGCTCAAGGAAGGCGACACGGTCCCGTCCGCGCGGGAGATCGCCAGGAACTGGAACGTCGCGATGGCGACGGCGATGAAGGTGCTCTCGACGCTGCGCGCCGAAGGTCTGGTCCGCGCGGTACGCGGGATCGGGACAGTGGTGCAGACCAGGGCGCTGCACCGCTCCGCGCACGATCGGACGATCTCGATCGCGCGAACCGGCAAGGTCTATCCACCGGGCCACTACGCGAAAATCCGCGAAGCAGGCCTCCTGCCCGCACCGGACCGGGTGGCGGGCGCGCTCGGAATCGATGAAGGTACTCCGGTGATCCGTCGGCGACGGACCACGTATGCGGGCGAAGGCCGGCCGGTGTCGACGTCGGTCTCGTGGTTCGACGGCGCCGTCGCGGCGAAGGCTCCTTTGCTCTTCGAGCCGGTGCGGATCGTCGAAGGCACGGTCAAATACGTGGCGGACCGGACAGGCCGTGTTCTGGCGTCGACCCATTCTCAGCACGCCGCGGGGCTGGCGGGTGCCGAGGAGGCGGCGGAACTCGGCGTGGCCGAAGGTTCGGCGATTCTGTTGAGTCGCAACAGGTTTCTGTCCGCCGAGGGTGACGTACTCGAGTACGGCGAATCGGCGGCGTTGCCGGACCACTGGATTTTTTACGAATACGACATCGAGGACGGGGCATGAAGCACATTCACGCGGGTAAGGTCCGGGACCTTTACGAAATCGACGGCGACATTCTGCTCGTCGCCTCGGATCGCGTTTCGGTCTACGACGTCTCGCTGCCGACCCCGATCCCGGACAAGGGCGCGCTGCTCAACCAGCTTTCCGCCTGGTGGTTCGAAAAGATGGCCGACGTGGTGCCGAACCACGTCATCTCCACGACGGATGTCCCCGCCGAATTCGCCGGGCGCGCCACGCGGTGCAAGCCGCTGAAGATGATTCAGGTCGAGTGCATCGCGCGCGGCTACCTGACCGGTCTCGGCATGCGTGAATACCGGCGCGACGGCAAGGTCTCCGGCGTCGAACTGCCCGCCGGTCTCGTCGAGGCGGACAAGCTGCCCGAGCCGATCTTCACGCCCACCACGAAGATCTCCGACACCGGCCACGACGAGTTCATGACCTTCGCCGACGTCGTGAACGAGATCGGCAAGGAGACCGCGGACCGCCTCCGCGAGCTGACGCTCGAGGTCTATACCAAGGGCGCGGAGCACGCGGCGAAGAACGGCATCATCATCGCCGACACCAAGATCGAATTCGGTTTCGACGCGGATGGTGTGCTGACGCTCGGGGACGAGGTGCTCACGTCGGACTCGTCGCGGTTCTGGCCCGCCGACGAGTACGAGCCGGGCCGGACGCAGCACGCGTTCGACAAGCAGTTCGTCCGCGACTGGTCGACGACCACCGGCTGGGACAAGACGCCGCCCGGTCCCGCCATCCCGGACGAGATCGTCGAGGCGACCCGCAAGCGCTACACCGAGGTCTACGAAAGGATCACCGGGAAGACCTGGATTCCCGGTGGTGGTCATGCCTGAACAGCAGGTCTACGACCCGTACCGGTTGATCGACGACGTCGAGGGCCTGCTGATCCAGCGAGGTCACCGGCCGGAGCGGCTCGACGGCCGGACCGGCGACCGGGTCGCCGGCGCGAGCAGGTTGCTGCGGGGGCTGGGCATCGATCCCTTGCGCGCCCCCGGTGACGCCCTCGATCTCGACGGCCAGATCGCGTACCACTCGCGCGTGCACGGCGACTGACGCTGAAGGACGCTTTCCCCGCATCACACGCGGTGAAGGACGCTTTCCTCGCATCGCATGCGGGGAAAGCGTCCTTCAGCCACGTCAGGGCGAGCGGGTGAGGGTGGGGTCGGTCTCGGTGACGCCGTCGAGGGCCTCGTCGATCGCGGCGAGCAGATCCGCGTCCAGCTTCACGCCGGCCGCCTTCACGTTCTCGTGCACCTGCTCCGGCCGCGAGGCGCCGATGATCGCCGAGGCGACGTTCGGGTTCTGCAGCACCCACGCCACGGACAGCTGGGCCATCGTCAGGCCCGCCTTGTCCGCGATCGGCTGGAGCCGCTGGACGCGCTCGAGGACGTCGTCGTTGAGGAAGCGGGCGACCATGTTGGCGCCGCCCTTCTCGTCGGTCGCGCGGGAGCCCTCGGGCAGCGGCTGACCGGGCTTGTACTTGCCGGTGAGCACGCCCTGCGCGATCGGCGACCAGACGATCTGGCTGAGCCCCTCGCGTTCGGAGGCCGGGACGACCTGCGCCTCGATGACCCGCCACAGCGCGTTGTACTGCGGCTGGTTCGAGATGAGGGGCACCTTCAGTTCGCGTGCGATCGCCGCGCCCTGGGTGATCTGTTCGGCGGTCCACTCGGAAACGCCGACGTAGAGCACCTTGCCCTGGCGGACGAGGTCGGCGAAGGCGAGGAACGTCTCTTCGAGCGGGACGGTCCGGTCGAACCGGTGTGCCTGGTAGAGGTCGACGTAGTCGGTGCCGAGGCGCTTCAGCGAAGCGTTCGCCGACTCCATGATGTGCTTGCGGCCGAGGCCCTGGTCGTTCGGGCCCTTGGGGCCGGTCGGCCAGTAGACCTTGGTGAAGATCTCCAGGCTTTCGCGGCGCAGGCCCTTCAGGCCGCGGCCGAGCACCGATTCGGCGGCCGTGTTGGCGTAGACATCGGCGGTGTCGAACGTGGTGATGCCGACGTCGAGCGCCGCCTTGATGCAGGCCTGGGCCTGGTCCTCTTCCACCTGGGACCCGTGGGTGAGCCAGTTGCCGTACGAGATCTCACTGACATTGAGGCCGCTGCGGCCGAGGCGTCGAAACTCCATGGACGCGACTCTACCCCAGGCCGTTAGTCTCGCTAACGACCTGGGTTTCCCCTGCTCAGACCTTGTCGCCGGGCTTCACGCGCGGCTTCGGAACCCGCAGCTTGCGGATCTGGCTCGCGCGGATGAACGAGTACCAGCCGACGGACGTGCCCTTGACCGTCTCGTTCGGGAACTTCAGGCGGACCATCTTCGCGATCCGGCGCCCGCTGAGGAAACCTTCGACGATCATGCCGAGCAGCATCACGGTGCACAGCAGCGTCGCGTACCGCTGGACCTCGGGGTACGGCAGGATCAGCGCGACGAACACCAGGATCGCCAGCGGCATGAACAGGCCGAGCAGGTTGCGCCGCGAGTCGACCAGGTCACGGATGTACGCCTTGACCGGGCCACGGTCGCGGGGCAGCAGGTACTTGTCTTCGCCGGCCATCATCCGCTCACGGCGTTCCTTGGCGGCGTTGCGCTGCTTGAGCTTGTACTCGGGGTCGGCCTTCGCGGACTTCCGGAGCTCCTTGTTGCGCTTCATCGCCTCCCGCATGGTGGTCGGCGGGGGCGCCACCGGGCCGCGGCGCTTGGCCTCGGCCTCACGCCGCTTGGGCGTGGCCTTGCCCTTTCCGGGCGTGTACGACTTGGCCTGGACCTCGACGGCGTCGTCGCCGGGGGTCTCGGTG
This sequence comes from Amycolatopsis sp. WAC 04182, assembly GCF_003947465.1. NCBI lineage: Bacteria > Bacillati > Actinomycetota > Actinomycetes > Pseudonocardiales > Pseudonocardiaceae > Amycolatopsis > Amycolatopsis sp. WAC 04182. Next base: position 192,252 of record NZ_QHJJ01000010.1, on the reverse strand, counting down.
TCCGTCGTGGCGGTGTCTGTGGTGCTACGGCGCAGGAACCTCACCCCACCAGGGTAGTCGCGGGCGTCACGGTGCCACGCACCAGGCCGAGCGATATGTCACCATGGTGGGGAACAGATCGGGACTCCGACGTGTTGGACCATGTGCAAGACGAGTACCCGCAGCGAGTTCGACCAGAGGGAGAACCATGACGACCGCTGAGCAGGCAGCCGCAGCTCAGGCCGAAACCGCCGAGGAGACCCACGGCGTCACGTTGACCGACGCCGCCGCCGGCAAGGCGAAGGCCCTGCTCGAGCAGGAGGGCCGCGACGACATGCACCTGCGCATCGCCGTCCAGCCCGGTGGGTGCGCGGGCCTGCGCTACCAGCTGTTCTTCGACGAGCGCACGCTCGACGGTGACCTGTTCCGTGACTTCGACGGCCTTCGTGTCGCCGTGGACCGGATGAGCGCGCCGTACGTGTCGAGCGCCGTGATCGACTTCGTCGACTCGATCGAGAAGCAGGGCTTCACGATCGACAACCCCAACGCGACCGGCAGCTGCGCCTGCGGCGACAGTTTCCACTGATCCGCGTCGAGGCATGAAGAAGGGCCGCGAACCTCACCCAGGTCGCGGCCCTTCTTCATGCCCGGAACGGGATCAGACGTAGGCGTCCAGATCGGCGACCTGGGCGAGGCACCGCTCGTCCACGGTCCAGGGCGGAGCGATCTGCCGGGGCAGTGGCAGGTTCTCGGCCTGGAGGGACGACGGGATGCCGGCACAGTCGGCGATGAGTTCGCCGATCGATTCCGGTTCGAGGTGATACGTGGAAGTGGTCACGAACGACAAGCTAATGACTCGTGTTCGAGTAGGACACCACTACCAACCGGTAGTGTCGATGGCCGTGCCCGAAGCAACCCGTATGGGGCATGACCTGCGGGTAACTTAGCCGTCCTCGCTTCGGCGGGGCCGACCGATCAAGGAGAACCGGTGGCAGACAACGCCAGGATCGCGGTATCCGGCAGTATCGCAACCGACCACCTCATGCACTTCCCAGGCAGGTTCGCCGAGCAGCTCGTCGCCGAGCAGCTGCACCGGGTGTCCCTGAGCTTCCTGGCCGATGACCTCGTCGTCCGGCGGGGCGGGATCGGCGCGAACATCGCCTTCGGGCTCGGGGTGCTGGGCAAGCGTCCGATCCTGGTCGGCGCGGTGGGCTCCGACTTCGCCGACTATCGGTCTTGGCTCGAGCGGCACGGCGTCGACACCGCCGGGGTGCTGGTCTCCGAGGTCGCGCACACCGCCCGCTTCGTCTGCACCACCGACGAGGACCTCTGTCAGATCGCCACCTTCTACGCCGGCGCGATGGCGGAATCCCGCAACATCGAGCTGGAGCCGGTCGCCACGCACGCCGGTGAGCTGTCGCTCGTGCTGATCAGCCCGGACGACCCCGAAGGCATGGTCCGGCACGCCGAGGAGTGCCGCCAGCGCGGCTACACCTTCGCCGTGGACCCCTCGCAGCAGCTGGCCAGGATGGACGGCGAGCAGGTGCGCGCCTTCGTCGAGGGCGCGATGTACCTGTTCAGCAACGACTACGAATGGGAACTGCTGCTGCAGAAGACCGGCTGGACCGAGGCCGACGTCCTCGACCGGGTCGGCATGCGGATCACCACGCTCGGGGAGAAGGGCGTCGAGATCGTCGGCAAGGGCGGCCTCGCGCTGCAGATCGGCGCGGTCCCGGAGCGCGGCAAGGTCGACCCGACCGGTGTCGGCGACGGCTTCCGCGCCGGGTTCATCGCCGGTATCGACGGCGGACTCGGCCTGGAGCGTGCGGCGCAGCTGGGCTCGCTGATCGCCGTGCTGGTGCTGGAGACCGTGGGCACGCAGGAATGGTCCTTCGACCGCGCCGACGTCCTCGCCCGCCTCAAGGAGGCCTTCGGACCGGAGTCCGCCGAGGAGATCGCGGCGATCCTGCCCGCTTGAGCCGGAGTCATAGCGCGTGAAGGCCCCCTTCCCTCGGCTCAGCCGAGGGAAGGGGGCCTTCACGCGCGGTGGGTCAGGATGCCGGCGAGTTCGGCGGGCCTCGAAACGTGCGGGCAGTGCCCGGAGTCGATCTCGATCGCGGTGACGCCGAGCCGGTCCCGCGCGGCCCGGCGCATCCACTCCGGCCGGAGCGTGCGGTCCCGGGTGGGGACGATCACCGTCGACGGGATCTCCGGCGCGGCCCCGGCGGGATGCGCCGCGAGCACCGCGGGACTGAACAACCGCAGACTGGTCAATGCCAGCCGTTCGGTCTCGGGATCGCAGTCGTGGAACAGGAATTCCGACGCTTTCGCGGGATCGGCCGTCGGGTCCACGCCGATCCAGTCGGGTTCGAGCACGGCCGGTGCCTCGTCGCGAAGGCTTCGCCCGCCGTCGAAGTCGGGGATGTAGGCGGCGACCCACACCATGGCCCGCGCGTCGAGCGCTTCGGCGATCGCGGGAAGCAGCACGCCGGACCCGGAATGGGCCACGACGACCGGCCGTCCGCCGTCGTACTGCTCCCGCGCGTGCTGCGCGTAGCCCTCGATCGGCAGCTCCACCGGGGTCAGCAGGTCCACGGCGATCGCGCGGTGCCCGGCGGCGGTGAGCAGCTTGGCCACCCGGTCCCAGCCCGCCGGGCTCTGCGTCGTGCCGTGCACGAGGACGAAGTCCATCCCTCCATGCTGGCCTTCACCGGATGACCGGTGAAGGCCGGTGCGGAGTCGTGACTAGAGCTTCACCGGGTAGACGGGTTCCGGCACCTCGGGCTTGATGCGGTTCTCGACGAAGATGCCGTGCCACAGCATGAACACCAGCAGCGCCCACAGCTGACGGCTGCGGTCGAGCTGCCCGGCCTTGTGCTCTTCGAGCAGCGCCAGGACGGCCTTCTTGTCGAGCAGCGCGTCGGTCCGCGAGTCCGAGATGATGCCCTTCGCCCAGTCGTACATCTCGTTGCGCAGCCACAGCCGGATCGGCACCGGGAAGCCCAGTTTGCGCCGGTTCAGCACGTGTCCCGGGATGATCTTCGCCAGCGCCTGGCGCAGCGCGTACTTCGTGGTGCCGTGCGCGAGCTTCTGGTCGAGCGGGATGGTCGAGGCGACCTTGAACACCTCGGCGTCGAGGAACGGCACGCGCAGTTCCAGCGAGTTCGCCATGGTCACCTTGTCGGCCTTGACCAGGATGTCGCCGCGCAGCCAGGTGTAGAGGTCGACGTGCTGCATCCGCGCGACCGGGTCCCAGTTCTCGGAGATCTTGTACCAAGGCGCGGTGACGTCCTTGAAGCCGATCCCGTCCTCGTATGTGCGCAGCACCTTGCGGAGCTGGTCGTCGCGGAAGTTGCGCGCGTTGCCGTAGTAGCGGTCCTCCAGCGGCAGCGCCCCGCGCCGCAGCAGGTCCTTGCCGCGGGTGCCTTCCGGGATCTTCGTGGAGACCTTGCCGATGATCTTCCGCATCCCGCCGGGGATCTTCTCGAACGGCGCCAGCGAGATCGGCTCGTTGTAGATCGTGTAGCCGCAGAAGAGCTCGTCGGCGCCTTCACCGGACAGCACCGCCTTGACGTGCTTGCGGGCTTCGCGGGCGATGAACCACAGCGGCACGAGCGCCGGGTCGGCCACCGGGTCGTCGAGGTACCAGACGATGAGCGGCAGCGCCTCCATCATCTCGTCCGCCGACACCGTGCGGACCACGTGCTTCACGCCGATCGCGGCGGCCGATTCGGCGGCGACGTCGACCTCGGAGTAGCCCTCGCGCTCGAACCCGGTGGTGAACGCGATCAGGTTCGGGTTGTGCTCCTTGGCCAGCGTCGCGGTCGCGGTGGAGTCGATGCCGCCGGAGAGGAACGCGCCGACGGTGACGTCCGGGTCGGAGATCATGTGCTTGCCGACCGAGTCGCGCATCACATCGGCGATGCGCTCGTACAGCTCGTCGGCTTCGGCCTGGCTGTTGACCGGCTTCGCGTTGAACTGCGGGTGGAAGTACCGCGTGAACTCGACGTCGCCGCCGGGGACGACCCGGAACGACGTGCCGGACTCGACGCGGCGGATCCCGGTGTGCATCGATTCGGGCTCCGGCACGTACTGCAGCACCAGGTAGTGCTGCAGTGCCGTCTTGTCCAGCTTGTCTTCGACCCCGAGCACGCCGGAGAGCTCCAGCAGGCTCTTCTTCTCACTGGAGAAGGCGACCTTGCCGGGGCCGGCGGAGTAGAACAGCGGCTTGATGCCGAACGGGTCGCGCGCGCCGAAGACGACCTTCTCCTGGGAGTCCCAGATCATGAAGGCGAACATCCCGCGCAGCTTCTTCACCGCGTCGTCGCCGAGGTAGTGGTACGCCGCGACGATCGCCTCGCCGTCACCCTCTGTGGCGAATTTCGCACCGTGCTCGGCGGCCAGCTCGTCGCGCAGCTCTTTGTAGTTGTAGATCTCGCCGTTGAAGTTCAGCGTGTAGCGCTCGGGGGCCTCCGGCGGGCCCCAGATCAGCGGCTGGTGGGCGTGGTCGACGTCGATGAAGGCCAGCCGGTTGAACCCGTAGACGACCTCGGCGTCGGCCCAGGTGTCGTGCTCGTCGGGGCCCCGGTGCCGCTGGCAGCGCATGGCCGCGTCGACGGCGTCACGGGCGCTCGCCGCGTCGGCTTCGGTCGAACAGATCAGTCCAAGCAGGCCGCACACGTCTAGTTCACACACCTCTTGTTGGCCGAGCGGGGGAGAAGGGCCCAGTATGCCGGTGGGTGTGTACACCCGGATGTGGTGGGGGATACGCGTGTTGGGGTCACCCCTTGGTCAGCGCGGCGCCGCAACTCGGCTAGGCTCCGCCTGTCACGAAGATCGGTCGAGGAGGCTCTGGGTGAAAGGGCAAGGCGCAGTGGGAAATCCAGAGCGCGAGCTAATGGATTCTCGGCGGGGAAGCGTGCCTCGAATCAAAACCACGCGGTCTCTCCGCGTCGCCGCGCTCGCCGCGCTGGTGATGCTGACGGCGACGGGCTGTTCCGGGGAAGAGATCCTCCGCTTCGGCTGGCCCGTCGGGGTGACCCCGCAGGCGCGCGACATGCAGACCCTGTGGACGTGGACCGTCATCGCCGCGCTGGCCGTCGGTGTCATCGTCTGGGCGCTGATCTTCTGGACCGCGATCTTCCACCGCAAGAAGAAGACCGCCGACGGCGCGGAGGAGGAACTGCCCCGTCAGTTCCAGTACAACATCCCGCTGGAGATCTTCACGGTCGTCGTCCCGACGATCATGGTCTGCGTGCTGTTCTTCTTCACCGCGACCACCGAGAACCGCGTGCTCGCCGAGACGGACAACCCGGACGTCACGGTCGACATCGTCGCGTTCCAGTGGAACTGGGAGTTCAAGTACAAGAGCGACTCCAAGAACCACGACGACCCCGAGATCACCACGGTCGGCAGCTCGACCGAGATCCCGCTGCTGGTCCTGCCGACGAACAAGACGATCCAGTACAACCTGCGGTCGGCCGACGTCATCCACTCGTTCTGGGTCCCGGAGTTCAACTTCAAGCGGGACGTCATGCCGGACCCGGAGAAGAACAACCAGGACTTCACCTTCCAGAACCTGATCGACAAGGAAGGTTCGTTCGTCGGCCGCTGCGCCGAACTGTGCGGCACCTACCACTCGGGGATGAACTTCGAGGTCAGGGCGCTCTCGCCGGACAAGTACGCGCAGTACATCCAGCTCCGCGGCACGGTGAACCCGAAGAGCGGCAAGCCGAACACCGCCTCCGAGGCGCTGACGGCGATGAACTGCGGCGAACTGTGCTCGCCCTACGCCGTCACCACCACCCCGTTCAACACCGACCGCACCGCGCGGGTCGCGTCCAACTGACCCGGCTGTTCGAGCCCGAAACAGGAGTGAGGCAACGTCCATGAAGGTCGAAGGACGGATTTTCTTCCTCGTCGCGGTCTTCTCCGTCGTCGTGGCGGGTATCTACGCGTACATGACCGGAACGATGACCCGGGACGGCGTCGAGCCGGTCGGTGTGGTGGCCCTGATCCTCACCGGTGGCCTGGCCTTCCTGGCCGGGAGCTACCTGCAGTTCGTGGCGCGGCGCATCGAGCCGCGGCCGGAGGACCGGGAAGACGCCGAGATCAGCGACGGCGCCGGTGAGCTGGGCTTCTTCAGCCCGGGCAGCTACTGGCCGGTCGGTCTCGCGGCGGCCGCCGCGCTGACCGGTGTCGCGCTCGCGTTCTTCCACATCTGGCTGCTGATCATCGCGCTGGGCCTGGTCATCGTCGCCATCGGCGGGCTGGTGTTCGAGTACCACACGGGCCCGAACCACGACTGACCTCTTGACGCCGAAACGGCGCCCCGCTCCCTGTGGAGCCGGGCGCCGTTTTCGCATTCAGAGGACTAAACGCGGGCAGGCTGGCGTGTCTCAGTGCGTTTCGGGGCCAGCGCCGCGGCCAGGACGGCCAGCATGCCCAGACCTTCCGGCCACGTCGGCCGGTGCCCGTAGGCGAGGACGTCCACCACCACCGCGACCACCGGATAGACGTAGGACAGCAGCGCCACCGTCGTGGTCGGCAGCTTCCCGATGCTCGCGTACATCAGGACGTACATCAGCGCGGTGTGCACGGTCCCGAGCAGGACCAGCCACAGCAGGCCTGCGGTGTCCGCGGGCAGCGGCGTGACGAGCAGGGCGGGTGCGAGCACGATCGTGCCGGTCACCAGCTGGACGGCCGCCAGGACGTGCGGGCGGACGTGCTTGAGCTGCTTCGCGACGAAGGAAGCGCCGGCGTACAGCGCGGCCGCGCCGAGGGCGAGCGCGATCCCCTCCAGGCGCACGGGTTTCCCGTCGGCGCCGTGCGCGGACAACGAGATGAGCGTCACCCCGCCGAACGCGATCAGCGCCCGGACCAGCTGGCTCTTCGCCATCTTCTCGCCGAGGAACGCCGCCGCGAGACCGACCAGCATCAGCGGCTGGGTGTGGTAGACGACGGTGCTGACCCCGATCGACGACAGCGAGTACGAGGCGAACAGCAGGACCCAGTTCCCGACCAGGAACAGCCCGCCGAGGACGGCGAGCAGCAGGTCACGGCGGCTGAGCGTCCAAGGGCGGAGCCAGCCCCTGGCGGCGCTCCACACCAGGAGCAGCAGGCCGCCGACGAGGCTCCTCGCGAACGCCACGGCGGGCGCTTCGGCGCCGCTTTCGAGAACGACGGCACCGATCGTGCCGGAGAGTGCCATCGCGGCGGTCCACTGCAACACGGGGTTGTTCTTGTTCATGGCGACCACTTTCGCCGTCGCTTCCGCGTTCAACCAGTGTCAGAGATGACATCGACCGCAAAACTTGTGACACACTGCGCGGATGGATGTGAAGAAGGTCGCGGTGGTGCTCGCCGACCAGGTCTCGCCGTTCGAACTCGGCGTCGCTTGTGAGGTCTTCGGCACCGATCGCAGCGCCGACGGCATCGAGGGCTGGGATTTCGCGGTGTGCTCGCCCGGCGGCGAGAACGTCCTGAGCTGGTCCGGCTTCGGGCTCGACGGCCTGGAGAGCCTGGACTTCGCGGCGTCGGCGGACCTGCTGATCGTCCCTACCTGCGCGCCGCGCAGCGCGAGCCCGCCGGAGCCGGTGCTCGAAGTCCTGCGTGACGCGGCCGGCCGGGGCGCCTGGGTCGCGGGCTTCTGCGCGGGTGTCTTCTCGCTCGGGTACGCGGGGCTGCTCGACGGGCGCAACTGCACCGTGCACTGGGTCTACGAACAGGAGTTCCGGTCGCGCTTCCCGACGGCGAAGGTCGATCCGAAGGCGTTGTACGTCGACGACGGCGGCGTCCTCACCAGCGCGGGAACCGTCGCCGCCGTCGACCTGTGCCTGCATCTGGTGCGGGAACTGCGCGGCGTCGCCGCGGCCACCACGCTGGCCAGGCGGATGGTCGCGGCGCCGCACCGGGTCGGCGGGCAGGCGCAGTTCGTGCAGGCGCCGGTGCCCGAGACCGCCGCGCCGGACGACACCGTGCTCGCCGAGGCGCTCGAATGGATCGAGCGGCGTTTGGATCAGCCGTTCACCGTCGCGGAACTCGCCCGGCGCAGCGGGTTGGGGGAGCGCACGTTCCTGCGCCGGTTCTCGGCGGCCACCGGGACGACACCGCACCGATGGCTCACCGAACGCCGCCTCGACCGCGCGCAGTCCCTGCTCGAAGAAGACCGTCTGTCCATTGAGGACATAGCGGTCGCCTGTGGTTACGCCTCCGCCGCGGCGCTGCGGCATCAGTTCGGCAAGCTGCGCGGGACCAGCCCGAGTGCTTACCGCAGAACGTTTTCCCCGGCTAGATCTCCTGCCCCACGGTGACATGGACATGGTCGGGGACCTCTTCGTGCGCGTCCCCGACCGTGAGCGTTCCCGTCGGCTCGAAGAGCAACAGCGACGCACCGTCCACTGAGGACGGTTTGTGATACGTCCCGCGCGGGACGACGAACATCGAGCCGCGCGGCAGGGTGACGACCCGTTCGCCCGTGTTTTCGCGCAACGCGATGTCCAAGGTGCCGTCGAGGACGAGGAAGAACTCGTCGGTGTTCTCGTGGACGTGCCAGACGTGCTCGCCCGCGACCTTGGCGAGGCGGACGTCGTAGTCGTTGACGTGGGCGGCGATCCGCGGGCTCCAGATCTCGTCGAAGCCGGCCAGCGCGGTGTCCAGATCGATCGGTTGCTTGCTCATGTCCCGATCCTCGTCACTGGACCGCAGGAGGAGTGAGTGCTAGGAATCGCATATGTCGCATGATTCCTCGCACGAGGTCGCCGTCCTGGTCGACGAAGGGTCCAACCCCTTCGAAATGGGCGTCGCGACCGAACTCTTCGGCCTGCGGCGGCCGGAACTGGACAGGCCCTGGTACGGCTTCACCCTGTGCGCCGCCGAGCCGTCCGTGCGCATGCACCTGGGCATGTTCACGCTCACCGGCGTCGCCGGGCTCGAAGCCGTCGAGACCGCGGACACGGTGATCGTCCCCAACCGGCCCGACCCGGAGAACCCGGCCAGGGAAGAGGTCCTGGCGGCCATCCGCGCCGCGGCCGCGCGGGGTGCCCGGCTGGTGAGCTTCTGCACCGGAGCCTTCACCCTCGCGCAGGCCGGTGTCCTGGACGGACGGCGCGCGACGACCCACTGGAAGTGGGCGGGACTCTTCCGTGAGCTGTATCCCGAGGTGCTGCTTGAGCCGGACGTCCTCTTCGTCGACGACGGCGACGTCCTGACCGCCGCGGGCAGCGCGGCCGCGCTCGATCTGGGGCTGCACCTGATCAGCCGCGACCACGGCGCCGAGATCGCCAACGCGGTGAGCAGGCGGCTGGTGTTCGCCGGACACCGCGACGGCGGTCAACGGCAGTTCGTCGAGCGGCCGCTGCCGCCGGTGCCGGACACCTCGCTGGCACCGGTGCTCGCCTGGGCGCGTGAACGGCTGGACCGCCCGCTGACCGTCGCCGATCTCGCCGCGCGGGCGGCGGCCAGCCAGGCGACGCTGCACCGGCGGTTCCGCGCCGAACTGGGGACGACGCCGCTGGCGTGGCTCACCACCGAACGGATCGCGCTGGCGTGCCGGCTGATCGAGCGCGGGGAGCAACGGCTGGACCGGGTGGCGCGGGCGTCGGGGTTCGGTACCGCCGCGAACCTGCGTACGCAGCTTCGGCGGGCTACTGGGCTGACGCCTACGGCTTACCGGGCGCGGTTCAGTACCGCTTCGTGAGTGGTAAGGACGGTTAGGGCCAAGGGTGTCTTAGGTGTCTACTTGAAGGTCGCGGCCCGGTGGTCACGGACTACGCGATCGTCACCTCAGCCTCAGCAACACCACCAGGCCCAGCAGTCACAGCGGTCGCGCGTGAAGGACCCCTTCCCTCGGCTCAGCCGAGGAAACTCGACCTTCGCACCCCCCCAGTACATGAAGGCCCCCTTCCTTGCGCCAGGCGCAAGGAAGGGGGCCTTCATGTACTGGGGGGCGAGCAAGCGCGGTGGTGGTCTGGGGGGTCACGAGGTCAGGCGAAGGCGATCCACCGGTTCAGCAGGTCGGCCGCCGCACCGGAATCGACGGCCGCGGCCGCCCGCGCGAGCCCGGCGGCCAGGTCGTCTTCCAGCGATCCCGAGAACCCGGTGAAAGCCGCCAGCGCGGCCGCCGAGTTGAGCAGGACCGCGTCCCGCACCGGCCCGGTCTTCCCGGCCATCACCTGACGGAACACTTCGGCGTTGTGCGCCGCGTCGCCGCCGCGCAGGTCCTCCGCGGTCACCCGGGGGATGTCCAGCGACGCGGGATCGAAGCTCCGCTCGGTGATCTCGCCACCGGAGACCACCCACACCGAACTCGTGGTCGTGGTGGTGAGCTCGTCCAGCCCGTCGTCGCCGCGCACCAGCAGCACGGTCATGCCGCGCCGCGCGAACACCTCGGCCAGCACGCGGGTCTTGTCCTCGTACGCGCAGCCGATCAGCGAGCTGCGCGGCTGCGCCGGGTTCGTCAGGGGACCGAGCAGGTTGAACGTCGTCGGCACGCCCAGTTCGCCGCGGGTCGGCCCGGCGTGCCGCAGGGCGGGGTGGAACTTCGGCGCGAAGCAGAAACCGATGCCCAGTTCGTTCACGCTGCGCTGGACCATCTCGGGCGGCAGGTCGATGGTGACGCCCAGTTCCTCCAGCACGTCGGCCGCGCCGGACTTCGACGACGCGCTCCGGTTGCCGTGCTTGGCCACCGGCGCGCCCGCCGCGGCCGTCACCACCGTGGCCATGGTGGAGATGTTGACCGAGTTGGACCGGTCGCCGCCGGTGCCGACGATGTCCACCGACGGCCCGTCGATCGTCACCCGCCTGGCGTGCGCCAGCATGGCGTCGGCCATGCCGGAGATCTCCGCCGGTGTCTCACCCTTCGCGCGCAGCGCGACGGCGAACCCCGCGATCTGGGAGGGCGTCGCCGCCCCGCTCATGATCTGGTCCATCGCCCACGCGGTGTCCTCCTCGGACAGGTCCGCGCGCGCGATGAGCTGATTGAGCAGGGAAGGCCAGGTTTTGGCGGCCGCGCTCATCGGCTCAGCCGTGCACGGCCGGCACCCGCCGGGCGCGCAGCACGTCGGCGACGGTCTCGGCGGCGGTCAGCGGGTCGAGCGGGTGGACCAGCACCGCGTCGGCCTGCGACCAGGTCGCGAGCCAGCGGTCGTCCTTGCGCCGGACCGAAACGATGATCGGCGGGCAGTCTGTGTTCTCACCGGCCCGACCCGCCCCCACCCCGATCTCGTTCTTCAGCTGACGGGTCAGCCCGATGCCCCCGGTCGGCTGGGCCTCGCCGTCGAGGATGGCCAGGTCCACGTTGCCCGCGTCCATCTCGACGAGGACCTCGGAGATGCCGGACGCCTCGGTGTAGTCCACCCGGCCGAGGTCGGCGGCGGGCCTGCGGCCGACGGCGTTGATGATCGCCTCGCGCACCTCCGCCTTGTGGCTGAACACCAGGATCCGCATCGCCTGCTCGCCCATGAGCGCGCCTCCGCCTCGTCTAGTCATGTCGACCCCGCGATGTTATCCGCCATGACCGACATCACGTGGACGCACCCGACGGCTGGAGCGCGTCCCACCCCAGGGAATCGCCGCCGAGCCGCTGCGCGAGGCCCGCCATCCGCGACCGTTCCTGCGCGCAGTGCAGCGCGTCGAGGGTCTGGACCCGCACCGCGTGCGCGAGGGCGAAATCGCCGTCGAGGCCTTGTTCTCGCAGCTCCCAGCCGTCCTGGGCGAGGATCGAGGCCGCCTCCGCCACCTTTTCGGGCGGCAGCTTCAAGTGATGGCGCAGGATCGCGGGCGCTTCGGCGACCCAAGCGGGTGATCTCGACAACGCCGAAGAATCCGCCTCGGCGGGATCGAAGGCCTCCACGACGATCTCCACGCCGGGCGTGTCGACCGTCAGGCCTGGGAGCTTCGGCTTCTTGACCAGGTCACGAAGCCGATCTAGTAAACCCATGAGTAGCCCTGTTCCCACTTTCGTTCAGATGTGACCCGACACGCACGCGACTTGCCGTGGACCCACCCGGCGGGCCCCGTGCGTGAGAGGACATAATGCGACGCGTGACAACGGCAGCTCCCACCATCAGCCAGCGGGTCCACTCGCTGAACCGGCCGAACATGGTCAGTGTCGGCACCATCGTGTGGCTGTCCAGCGAACTGATGTTCTTCGCCGGACTGTTCGCCATGTTCTTCACCGTGAAGGCGCAGAACGCGTCCGGCCAATGGCCGCCGCCGCTGCACGGTGAGCCCTTCCACCTGAACATCGCGCTGGCGATCCCGTTCACCGTGATCCTCGTGGCGTCGTCGTTCACCTGCCAGTTCGGTGTGTTCGCCGCCGAAAAGGGTGACGTGTTCGGCCTCCGCCGCTGGTACATCATCACGTTGATCATGGGCGCGATCTTCGTGGGTGGCCAGGCTTACGAGTACCTGAACCTGATCCACGAGGGGCTGACGATCCCGTCCGGCGCGTACGGCACGGTCTTCTACCTCGCGACCGGGTTCCACGGCCTGCACGTCATCGGCGGGCTCATCGCGTTCGTGTACTTGCTCATCCGCACCAAGCTGAGCAAGTTCACCCCGGCTCAGGCCACCTCGGCGATCGTCGTGTCGTACTACTGGCACTTCGTCGACATCGTGTGGGTGGGCCTGTTCGCGGTGATCTACATCCTTCCGTGAACGAAGCCGCCACCACGACCTATCGGCCTGAACTGACAGCAAGGGTTGCCGCAAGATGACCTCCAGCAAGAACAACACGGAGCGCCGCTTCCGCAAGCGGTCGAAGGCTCGCAGGCGGTTCGCCGGCGCGCTGGCGCTCGGGATCGCGCTGCTGAGCGTGGGCGGGTTGTACGCCGTTTTCGCCCCGGAGCCGCAGACCGCGCAGGCGCAGGGCGAATCCGCCCTCCTGCGTGAGGGCGAGAAGCTCTACAACAACACGTGTATCGAATGTCACGGGCCGAAGCTCGAAGGTGTCACCGACCGTGGCCCGAGCCTCATCGGCATCGGCGACGCGGCCGTGTACTTCCAGACCTCCACCGGCCGCATGCCCGCGGTCCGGCAGGAAGCCCAGGCGCAGCGGAAGCCGCCGAAGCTGTCCGAGGCCGAGATCAACGCGCTGGGTGCCTACATCCAGGCCAACGGTGGCGGCGCGCAGCGTCCCGCCGAGAAGGGTGACGCGCTGCGCGGCGAGGACGTCGCGCGCGGCAGCGAGCTCTTCCGGCTCAACTGCGCCTCCTGCCACGGCTTCACCGGCCGCGGCGGCGCGCTCTCCTCGGGCAAGTTCGCCCCGAACCTGGACCCCGCCACGGAAGAGCAGATCTACACCGCGATGCTCACCGGGCCGCAGAACATGCCCAAGTTCTCCGACCGGCAGCTGTCGCCGGAGGAGAAGAAGGACATCATCGCGTTCGTCAAGTCCGTGAGTCACGGGAACAACTCACCCGGCGGTAGCTCGCTCGGCGGTCTTGGCCCGGCCTCGGAGGGCGCGATCGCGTGGATCGTCGGGATCGCCGCGCTGATCGGCGTGACGTTGTGGATTGGATCGAAGGCATGAGCGCCGAAGGGCCGAAGCCGCCGACAGAGGCGGAATTGGCGGACATGGATCGCGACCAGCTGGTCAAGCTGGGTACCGCGCTCGACGGGGTCGAGATCGTGGAGTACCCGCAGCCGTGGCCGGTCGAGGGGACCCGGGCGGAGAAGCGCGCCGAGCGCGCCGTCGCCCTCTGGTTCGTGCTGGCCGCGCTGTCCGGCCTCGCGTTCGTGGTCCTCATCGCGTGGCCGCACTGGTTCGAGTACAAGGAGCCGGGCACGCACGGCTACACCCAGTACACGCTGTACACGCCGCTGCTCGGGATCACCCTCGGGCTCGCCGTCCTCAGCCTCGGTATCGGTGTGATCCTCTACACCAAGAAGTTCATCCCGGCCGAGGTCTCGGTCCAGGAGCGCGGGGACGGCGGTTCCAAAGAGGTCGACAAGGCCACCATCATCGCCCAGCTCGCCGACTCGGGCAGCCGCAGCACCATCGCGCGCCGCTCGATGATCAAGCGGTCCGCGGGCGCCGGCGCCGGTGTGCTCGGCCTCGCCGTCGCGGCGCTGCCGGTCGCGTCCTTCATCAAGGACCCGTGGAAGGACACCGAGAACCGCGACTCGCTGTGGCACTCGGGCTGGAAGAAGAACTTCCCGGAAGAGAAGGTCTACCTGCGCCGCAACACCGGCCGTCCGCACGAGATCTCCCTGGTCAAGGCCGAGGACCTCGACGCGGGCGCGATGGAGACGGTGTTCCCGTACCGCGAGTCCGAGAAGGACGACGAGCACGCGCTGTCGGCCGCCTTCAAGCGCGTCGACAACCCGGTCATGCTGATCCGTCTCCGCCCGACCGACGCCGCCAAGGTCGTCAAGCGTCAGGGCCAGGAGGACTACAACTTCGGCGACTACTACGCGTACACGAAGATCTGCAGCCACGTGGGCTGCCCGACCTCCCTGTACGAGCAGCGGACCAACCGCATCCTCTGCCCCTGTCACCAGTCGCAGTTCGACGCGCTCCACTACGCCAAGCCGATTTTCGGGCCGGCGACCCGGCCCTTGGCCCAGCTTCCGATTACAGTGGACTCTGAGGGCTACCTGATCGCGCGCGGAGACTTCAACGAGGCCGTCGGACCGGCCTTTTGGGAGCGTAAGTCATGAGTTCACTCACCACCCCGACGAAGGGGACGAACCCGGTCGAGAAGGCCGCGGGCGCTGGTGCGAAGTGGGCCGACGACCGGTATCACCTGGCCAAGGGCATGCGACACCAGCTCAACAAGGTGTTCCCGACGCACTGGTCGTTCCTGCTCGGCGAGATCGCGCTCTACAGCTTCATCATTCTGTTGCTGTCGGGTGTCTATCTCACGCTGTTCTTCGACCCCTCCATGGAGGAGGTCGTCTACAACGGCAGCTACACCGGCCTGCAGGGCGTCGAGATGTCGCGGGCCTTCGCCACCACGCTGGACATCTCGTTCGACGTCCGCGGTGGTCTGTTCGTCCGCCAGCTGCACCACTGGGCCGCGCTGATCTTCGTGGCCTCGATGATGGTGCACATGTTCCGGATCTTCTTCACCGGCGCGTTCCGGCGCCCGCGTGAGGCGAACTGGGTCATCGGTGCGCTGCTGCTGGTCCTGGGCATGTTCGAAGGCTTCTTCGGCTACTCGCTCCCGGACGACCTGCTCTCCGGTACCGGTATCCGCGCGACCCTGTCGGGCATCGTGCTCTCGGTGCCGGTCATGGGCACCTGGATCCACTGGGCGCTGTTCGGCGGGGAGTTCCCCGGCAACGAGATCATCCCGCGCCTGTACACGATCCACATCCTGCTGCT
Organism: Amycolatopsis sp. WAC 04182; assembly: GCF_003947465.1. NCBI lineage: Bacteria > Bacillati > Actinomycetota > Actinomycetes > Pseudonocardiales > Pseudonocardiaceae > Amycolatopsis > Amycolatopsis sp. WAC 04182. The sequence goes on along the minus strand of NZ_QHJJ01000010.1, from coordinate 176,945 downwards.
GCCGGGCATCATGCTCGGCCTGGTGGCCGCGCACCTCGCGCTCGTCTGGTACCAGAAGCACACGCAGTTCCCGGGCGTGCGCCGCAAGGAGACCAACGTCGTCGGCGTCCGCATCATGCCGGTCTTCGCGCTCAAGGGCGGCGCGTTCTTCGCGCTGGTCACCGGCATCATCGCGCTGATGTCGGGCCTCTTCCAGATCAACCCGATCTGGAACATCGGCCCGTACAACGCGGCGCAGGTCTCGGCGGGTTCGCAGCCGGACTGGTACATGGCCTGGGCCGACGGCATGCTGCGGATCTGGCCCGCGTGGGAGCTTTACCTCGGGAACTACACGGTCCCGGCGGTGTTCTTCCCCGGCGCGGTCGGGATGCCGCTGCTGATCGGGTTGCTGGTGATGTATCCCTGGATCGAGCGAAAGCTGTCCAAGGACACCGCGCACCACAACCTGCTGCAGCGTCCGCGCGACGTCCCGGTGCGGACCTCGCTGGGCATCATGGCCCTGACGTTCTTCGCGGTCATCATGCTGTCGGGCTTCAACGACATCATCGCGTTCGCCTTCGACATCTCGCTGAACGCGACGACGTGGGCGGGCCGGATCGGTGTCCTGCTGCTGCCGCCGATCGCTTACTACATCACCTACCGGATCTGCCTCGGCCTCCAGCGGGCCGACCGCGAGGTGCTCGAGCACGGTGTCGAAACCGGCATCATCAAGCGCCTGCCGCACGGTGAGTTCATCGAGATCCACCAGCCGCTCGGCCCGGTGGACGACCACGGTCACCCGCTCCCGCTCGAGTACCAGGGCGCGTCGGTGCCGAAGAAGATGAACAAGCTCGGCTCGGCGGGGCACGCCGTCGCCGGTTCGACCTGGTCCCCGGACCCGGTCGAGGAGACGATCGCGCTGGAGCGCGCCCGGTCCAACGGGCACGGCAACGGCAAGGTCGACGACATCGGTGGCGAGCCTTCGCAGGAGCGCAAGGAGATCACCTCCGGGCACTAGGGCCCGGGTAGACACGCGTGAAGGCCCCCTTCCCTCGGCTCAGCCGAGGGAAGGGGGCCTTCACGCGCTACAAGGGAAGAAGCTCAGGCGCCTTCGACGCCGATGTCGAACGCGGACTCGCTGTCGGCCTTCGAGTACGAGCGGAACGCGATATGCGTGACCGTGCTCAGCACGCCGGGGACCTTGCCGATCTTCGCCGGGATCAGATCCGCGAGGTCTTCGTGGGCCGCGACGCGGACCGAAGCGATCAGGTCGACGTCGCCCGCGCAGGAGTAGACCTCGCGGACACCCTCGATGTCCGCGATCGCCTGTGCCGCCTCGGGGATGGCATCGGCCTCGACCTGGATCAGCACGATCGCGGTGATCACTACAGCGCCTCCTACATCAGTGAATCCGGTGCCGGAATCCTAGCCCGCCACGCGTTCCAGCGCCGTCGCGCTCGCCGCCAGGTCGAGCCATTCCTGCCAGCCGCCCGCGACGGCGGCGGGCTCCGCCCAGGGATGCGTCGTGCGCACGAGCCGGACGCCGGGGCGGGTCAGCCAGCGCAGGAGGATGCCGATCTCCTCCGGGATCGCGCCGAAGAGCGGGCCCGGCCCCGGGATCACCGTCTCCGCCGAGGCCACGAGCATCTCGACGACCGGCATCGGCGGCACCCCACGCCGCGCGACCCCCGCCGACGCGAGCCTGCCGTGCCGGATCACCGCCAGCTCCCAGCCGCCGTTCCCGTCCGGCCCGGCGGCGATCAGTTCCGGGATGCCGGCCAGCGCCGCCTGCCGGTGCGCCCGGCCCACCGCGCGGACCAGCCCGGCCAGCTGGTCGCGATGCTGGGCGGCCTGTTCGTAGTGTTCCGCCGCGGAGAGCCGGGCCAGCTGCTCGGCGGCGGCCCGCAGCGGACGTCCGTCCGTCCCGGCGATGAGCCCTGACACCGCCAGCACACTCGGCCGGTACGCCTCGACCGTCTGCTTCCCGGCGCACGGCGCTCCGCAGCGCCCGAGTTCGGCGAGGACACAGGGCGTCCCGTTCGGCGCGGTGGCCGAGATGCGCTGGGTGCACGTCCGCAGGCCCGAGGCCCCGGCGAGGGTGTCCGCGGCGGTCCGGGCGTCGGTCTGGGTGCGGAAGGGCCCCAGCATCCCGTCTCGCGGCATGCGGACCACCGACAGGCGGGGGAACGCCTCCTCGGTCAGCGCGACCCACCACGCGTGCCGTGGGTTCTTGGACCGGCGGTTGTACATCGGGCGGTGGGCGGCGATCAGCCGCAGTTCCCGGACGGCGGCCTCCAGCGCGTGCGCGCATTCGACCGCGTCGACCCGTTCGGCCAGCGCGACCATCTCCCGGATCCGGCCGCGGCTCTCCGAACCGGTGAAGTACTGCCGGACCCGGCGGCGCAGGTCGGACGACGTCCCGACGTAGAGGACCTCGTCGCTCGGGCCGCGGAACAGGTAGACACCGGGCCTCGACGGCAGATGCTCGGCCAGCGAGCGTTTGCGGCGCTGGGCCGGGGTCACCTCGGGCAGGTAGTCCAGCAGCTCCTCGAGGGTGTGGACGCCGAGGTTGCCCACCCGTTCGAGCAGGGCGTGCAGGACGTCGACGGTGGCGCGCGCGTCCGCGAGCGCGCGGTGGTTGGGTGTCGTGCGCGCGCCGAACAACGCGGCCAGCGCGGAAAGCCGGTAGCTGGGCGTCTCGTCGCGGGAGATGACCCGGCGGGCGAGCCGGACCGTGCAGACGACGGCCGTCTTCGGCCAGTGGTAGCCGTGGCCTTCGCAGGCCGCGCGCATGAAGCCGGTGTCGAAGGCGGCGTTGTGCGCGACGAGCACGGCACCGGAGATGAACTCGAGGAACGCGGGCAGCACGCGCTCGATCCGGGGAGCGTCGTAGACCATCGCGCCGGTGATGCCGGTGAGCTCGACGATCTGCGGCGGGATCGGCATCCCCGGATTGACGAAGGTGGCGAATTCGCCGACGACCTCGCCCGCGCGGATCTTGACCGCCCCGATCTCGGTGATCCCGTCCGGACCGGGTTTCGTCCCCGTGGTCTCCAGGTCGAATACGACGAAAGTGATGTCCCGCAAAGGAGTTCCCAGCTCGTCGAAGGCGAGTTGCGCCGCGCCGGGCCGCCGTCCGGTGTCCATGGTCGGGCACAGTAGGGGCGGGCACCGACAATCCCGGGGCGTCCCATCCAGCGCGCCCCGAGGGCATGGGGCCTACGCTGGAGCGATGCAACCGCAGCCCGCAGTGCCCGAATCGCCCGAGGACGCCACCGGTGGCCCCTCGGGTGTCGTGGCGTCGGCGGGTGCGCAGGAGCCGTCCGAAGAGCTGCCCGCCGAAGGCTGGACCTCCTTGCCCGAGACCGTACGCGAGCGGATCGCCGAGCTGGCGGCCGCCGCGGTCGGCAAACTGCCGGTCGCCGACGTGCCGAGGCAGCTGCGCCCGGTCGCGAAGTTCGCCCCGGCGAAACGCGCCAAACTCGGCGGGACGGCGCTGCTCGCCGCGTTGGGGGAGTCTTCGCAGTTCCGGGTCGCGGTCACCGAATGGCTGCGCGACCACCGCAAGGACGCCCTGGACCCGAACGCCCCCGATTCCGTCGCCGCCGCGGCCGCCGCCGTGCTTCTCGGCGAGGCGGGCGCGGCCGGACGGGTCCGGCTGGTGGCGAAGAACGCCGAGGAGACGGCGTTGCGCGCCGAACGGGACGCCGCACTGGCCCGCAACCAGCGACTGGAGGCCGAACTGGCCCAGCTGCGCGAAGAGTTGCGCGAGGCCAAGGAACTCGCCAGCGGCGCGCGGGGAGAACGCGACGCCGAGGTCGAGAAGCTGCTGAAGCGTTTGCGGGACCAAGGTGTCCAGCTGCGCCAGGCGAAGGACGCCGTCGCCGAGGCGCACGCTCGGATGGAGAGCGGAGGCGCTGAGAGCGCCGAGGAGATCAAGGCGCTGAAGGCCCAGTTGGACCGTGAGAGGCAGCGAGTCGCGGCAGAGCGGGCGCGGGCCGAGAAGGCCGTCACGGACGCCGAGATCGCCCGTCAGTCGGCCCGTGAGGCGCGTCAGGCCGACGAGGTCAGGCTCGGGCTGCTGCTGGACACGATCGAGGGCGCCGTCGGCGGGCTGCGCCGGGAGCTTTCGGTGAGCGCGCGGGGACAGCGACCGGCGGACATGGTCCGCGGCGCGACGTCGGGTATCGGGGCGGGCGGCAAGATCCAGGACGTCACGGGGCTCGACCGGCATCTCGCGCTGCCCAACGTGCACCTGATCGTCGACGGCTACAACGTCACGAAGACCGGGTATCCGGAGCTGGCGTTGTCCGACCAGCGAGACCGGCTGATCCACCAGCTCTCCGCGCTCGCCGCGCGGACTTCGGCCGAGGTCACCGTGGTGTTCGACGGTGCCGGTGTGCTTTCCGTGCCCGCGGCGGTGCCGCGCGGGGTGCGGGTGCTGTTCTCCGAACGCGGTGTCCTCGCGGACGACGTCATCCGGTCCCTGGTCGCGGCGGAGCCGCCGGGGCGGCCGATGGTGGTCGCGAGCACGGACCGGGCGGTGGCGGACTCGGTGCGGCGCAAGGGCGCGCACCCGGTGCCGTCCGCGGTGCTGGTGTCGCGGCTCAGCCGGGTGTGAAGTCTCAAGAGCGGCTGAAGGGCGCTTTCACTGCATGGCATGCGGTGAAAGCGCCCTTCGCCGCGTGAGACGCGGGGAAAGTCCCCTTCAGCGCACGAGGGCCGGAATTGTCGGTGGTCGCTCTTAATGTGCACCTCACCACTGAAAGTGAGGAGCCCGAGATGCCCGACAAGGCCATCGCCGATATAGCGGACATAGAGACGCTCGTCATCGATTGCGACCGGTGCGCGGTCCGCGGTGACGCATGTCATGACTGTGTCGTCAGCGTCCTCCTCGGCGCGCCGCCGGCGCTCGAATGGGACGCCGACGAACGAAAAGCGGTCGACGCGCTCGCGGAAGCGGGGATGATCCCGCGCCTCCGGATGGTCGCGATCGTGGAGCAGGAGCGCCGGAAGTCGGCCTGAGACACGCCGCTACCGGGACATTCGACGAGTGGTCGATCCGATCGGGTGAACGGTAGGTAGTCGTGACAGGCCCCAGGATGTAACGCCCGTCACATGTTTCCGCTCATGCTGGTCCGAAGGTGTTTCGGCGCATCACGGAGAGTTTTTGCGCCTGCCATGGTGGACGTCGTGCCCGTGGTTTCGTAACCTGTCCGAGATCTCGTGGCCGGAAGTCGTCGCCAGACGACGACACGGGATCGCCACCGAGGCAGCTTTGTCGGGGAGTTGCATCAGAACCAGCCATGCGCCAAACCTGTTGCGATAGCTCTCGGCCAGGCGCAAGGCGGGAACGCGGGGAACCGCGCGGGCCTCACGGCCGGCGACGCGGCTTCGCGGAAGAGGGCCCCCGACCTCTTCGTCCCGGGTTCCGAGTCGGTGGCCGACAGCAAAGGAGACACGCGCGACCGTGCAGTCGCATCCAGTGAAGCGCGTGGTGTCAGGAGCTTTGGCCGCCGCCGCGGTGATCACCGCGGTGACCGTCGTCCAGGCCCCGGCCACTGCCGCCCCAGGCCCCGCCCTCCAACAACCCCCGTCCGGCTCGGACGCGCTCGCCAAGTACCGCGACCTCGCGGCACAGGCGGAGAAGGCGAACGAAGACCTCCTCAAGGCGAAGGACGACCTCGCCGCGAAGCAGAGCGAGCTCGACAAGGCGACCGCCGACGCCGCCGCCGCCAAGGAACTCGGTGTCAAGGCGGCCGGTGACGAGAAGACGTTCCAGGCCGAGGTGAACCGGTTCGCCGGTGCCTCCTTCACCAGCGGTGTGCAGCTCAACAAGCTGTCGTCGCTGCTGTCGGGCGCGTCGACCCAGGACTTCCTGGAGCGCTCCTCGGCGCTCGAGGTCCTCGCCGCGAACAAGAACACCGCGCTGACCAACCTGAGCGGTGCCGTCGCCCAGGCCGCGGCCGCTGCCAAGCAGGCGGCGGACGCGCAGAACGCGGCCACCGCCGCCCGTGACACGGCCGCCAAGCTGACCACGGACATCGAGGCGCGGCAGAAGACGCTGAACGACCAGCTCGCCGAGATCCAGCGGGCCAGCAACAATCTCAGCGCTTCGGATCGCAACGCCCAGAAGGACAAGGGCGGCGCGTTCCCCAACGTCCCCGCTCCGGGTCCCGCCGCGGCGACGGCCCTGGCGGCCGCCAAGAGCAAGCTCGGCAGCCCGTACGGCTGGGGCGACGTCGGCCCGTCGTCCTTCGACTGCTCCGGTCTGATGCTCTGGGCGTACAAGCAGGCCGGGCTCACCCTGCCGCGGTCCAGCCGTCAGCAGTCGACCTTCGGCGCCGCTGTGCAGCGTTCGCAGCTTCAGCCGGGCGACCTGGTGTTCTACAACTCGCCGGTCTCGCACGTCGGCATGTACGTCGGCAACGGCATGATGGTGCACGCGCCGACCACCGGTGACGTCGTCAAGGTGTCGCCGCTGCAGAACAACTACGTCGGCGCCCGTCGCCCGACGGCCTGACGAACAGACGACAAGGGGCGGTACCGCGCAGGCGGTGCCGCCCCTTTCGTATGCGGCGGGCCAAGTAGCCTGCAGGGGTGCTGAGGACCCTGCTGGTGACCAACGACTTCCCGCCCCGGCCGGGCGGCATCCAGAACTACCTGAACTCGCTGGCCACCCGCCTGCCCGCGGACGACCTGGTCGTCTACGCGCCGTCCTGGGAATCGAGCACCGGCTCGCACGGCGAGTTCGACGCCGCCGCCCCGTTCGAGGTGGTGCGCCATCCGACGTCGCTGATGCTGCCGACCCCGGACGTGCTCAAGCGGGCCAAGGAGATCATGCGCGCCCGCGACTGTGAGGCCGTCTGGTTCGGCGCCGCGGCGCCGCTGGCGTTGCTGGGTCATCCGCTGCGGTCGGCGGGCGCCCGACGGGTGCTGGCGTCGACGCACGGCCACGAGGTCGGCTGGTCGATGCTGCCGGGCTCCCGGCAGGCGTTGCGGCGGATCGGCGACACCGTCGACGTGATCACCTACGTCAGCAAGTACACGCGCTCCCGGTTCTCGGCCGCCTTCGGCCCGATGGCGGGGCTGGAGATGCTCCCGTGCGGTGTCGACACCGAGCTCTACCGCCCGGATCCGGCGGCGGGCAAGGAGATCCGCGAGCGGCACGGTCTCGGCGACCGTCCGACGATCGTGTGCGTTTCGCGGCTGGTCCCGCGCAAGGGCCAGGACATGCTGATCAAGATCCTGCCCGAACTCCGCAAGCGGATCCCGGACGTGGCGCTGCTGATCGTCGGCGGCGGCCCGTACCGCAAGACGCTCACCGGGCTCGTCGACGCGCTGGGCGTCGAAGACAGCGTCGTCATCACCGGATCGGTGCCGTGGAAGGAACTGCCCGCGCACTACAACGCGGGCGACGTCTTCGCGATGCCGGCGCGGACACGCGGGAAGGGACTCGACGTCGAGGGCCTGGGCATCGTGTACCTGGAGGCCTCGGCGACCGGGCTGCCGGTCGTCGCCGGGAATTCCGGTGGCGCGCCCGAGACGGTGCTGGACGAGGTCACCGGGCACGTGGTCGACGGCCGTGACGAACAGCAGTTGCGGGAGACGCTGGCCTCGTTGCTGGCCGATCCGGTGCGGGCGCGGCGTATGGGGGCGGCCGGTCGCGAATGGGTCGGCGAGAACTGGCGCTGGGACACCATGGCGGGCAGGCTTTCCGGGCTGCTCGACGGCGACCCCGTCGCGGCGGTGCGCTGACGAGTCAGGGTTCGTAGCGCGCCGGATGCTTCGGATCGTCGACGCGGATCACCACATCGGACAACGCCGACGGGTCGACTTCCCGTTCGTAGCGTTCGTAGGCGGGGAGCGCCCATTCGTCGGGCACCCGCCGTTTCAGCGCGGCGGGGGAGAGCCACAGATGCACGCTCAGGTCGAAAGCGAGCCCGGCCCCGAACAGGAACTCGCCGTCCAGCAGCACGACGCCACCCTCGGGCAGGGCGACGCGTTCGGCGCGCGTGGCGCGATCGCGGGCCGGGTCCCACAGCGACGGGAGGACCAGGCCGCTGCCGTCGTCAGCGAGCGGGTCGAGCACCTCACGGCGGAGGGCGCCCAGGTCGAGCCAGTCGCTGTAGCGCGAATCCGGATCCTCCTTGCCGCGTTCGAACCGCAGCGAGGCCGGCCTGAGGAAGCCGTTCGCCGAGACCCGCAACGCCGCGTGACCGGCGACCCGCAGGGGATCGACCAGGGCGTCGGCGAGTTCTGTGGTGTTGGTCGCACCGGCCGCACCGTCGATCGCGACCGCGATCCGGCGGCGGCCCGTGATCGCCGTGATGCGCTGGGTCAGTTCGGAGACCAGCAGAGCGGGAGAAATCGGACGGTAGCGCACAGACAGAGATCCTCCACCCGGACCGGTGACTGTCGCACGGTACACCCGATGGGATGATGGCCCGGTGGCGAAAGCAACGGCCAAAACAGCCGGAAGTGGTTGGCAGGTAGGCGTTTCCCAGACGGTGCCGTATACCGGCGCCCAGGTCTGGGACTTCCTGGTCGGACGCGAGGGTGTGGGGATCTGGCTCGGCCCCGGCGCCGAGCTCGGCACCGAGCTGGGCGCGGCGTACGAGACGGCGAACGGGACGACCGGGGAGATCCGCGGTCGCTCCGAAGGCGACAAGCTCCGGCTGACCTGGCGGCCGAAGGATTGGGACCACGACTCGACCCTGCAGATCACGGTGAGCGGCACCGACCAGAAGACCACGCTCCGGTTCCACCAGGAATGGCTCGCGGGCGCCGACGAGCGCGAAGAACAGCGGGCATACTGGACGGAAGTGACCGAGCGAGTGGTGGCCGCGCTGGCCGAACGCTGACCCGCGCGCCGGGGGAGGCGTACCGATGGGGGCAGCCGAAAGCGTACGGAACCTGGCCGAGGATCTCGTCCAGGAACCACATCGGGTCTCCGAGCTGTTGCGGGCGGAAGGACCGGCCCGCAAGGTGCGGATGCCGCGCGGGCTGGACGTCTGGATCGTCACCGGCTACGCCGAGGCCCGCGCGATCCTCGCGGATTCCCGCGTCGGCAAGGATCCGGCGGCCATCCGGCGGCTCTTCGAGCGGGACGGCTTCGAATCCGCGGCCGACAACGCCGTACGCGCGCTCGGCGGGCACATGCTCAACACGGACCCGCCGGACCACACCCGGCTGCGCAAACTGGTCAACCAGGCCTTCACCTCGCGTACGGTTTCCCGGCTGCGGCCGAGGATCGAGCAGATCACCGCGGAACTGCTGGACGGCATCGGCGACGCCGAGCGTGCCGACCTGCTGCCCGCTTTCGCGGTTCCGCTGCCGATCCGGGTGATCTGCGAACTGCTCGGCGTCCACGCGGGCGACCAGCCGGCGTTCGCGACGTGGTCGAACACGATGGTCGCCTGGTCGACGCCGGAGGAACTCCAAGCCGCGGCGGCGAAGATGCACGCGTACCTCGTCGACCTCATCGAGGAAAAGCGCGCCGAACCCGCCGACGATCTGCTTTCGGGCCTGATCCACGCCAGCGACGAAGGCGATTCGCTCTCCGCCGGGGAACTGCTGGCCATGGCGTTCCTGCTGTTGGTGGCGGGGTTCGAGACGACGGTCAACCTGATCGCGAACAGCGTTTTCGCGCTGCTGCGCGAGCCGGACCAGCTGGCCGCGCTCCGTGCCGATCCCGCCCTGCTGCCCGGCGCGATCGAGGAGTTCCTGCGCTACGACGGTGCGATCCACCTGGCGACCATCCGGTTCACCCGTGAACCCGTCCCGGTCGGTGACGTCGAGATCCCGGCGGGCGAGTTCGTGCTCGTCTCCCTGCTCGGCGCGAACCGCGACCCCGGACGGTTCGAAGACCCGGACCGGCTGGACGTCACGCGGTCGGCGACCGGGCATCTCGCGTTCGGGCACGGCATCCACTACTGCGTCGGCGCCCCGCTGGCCCGGCTGGAGGCCGAGATCGCGGTGCGCGGGCTGCTGGAGCGGTTCCCGGCGCTGAGCCTGGACGCCGAGCCGGAAACCTTGCGGTGGCGGGAAAGCACCCTCGTCCACGGGCTGGAAACCCTCCCTGTGCGCCTGCGCTGAGGAGAGGGTGTCGTAGGGTCGCCGGATGGACGCCGCCGAACTCCTCGCGCTCGACGCGGAACACGTCTGGCACCCGTACGGGCCGATGCCGAGCACGATCGATTCCCTGCTCGTGCGCGAGGCGAGCGGGGTCCGGCTCACCCTCGACGACGGCCGCGAGCTGGTCGACGGCATGTCGTCCTGGTGGGCGGCGATCCACGGCTACCGGAACCCGGTGCTGGACGCGGCGCTGGCCGAGCAGGCGGGCCGGATGAGTCACGTGATGTTCGGCGGGCTCACCCACGAACCGGCCATCAGGCTGGCGAAGACGCTGGTCGACCTCGCTCCGGACGGGCTGCGGCACGTCTTCCTGTGCGATTCCGGGTCGGTGTCGGTCGAGGTCGCCGTCAAGATGTGCCTGCAGTATTGGCAGTCGGTGGGGCGCAAGGAAAAGCGGCGCCTGATGACCTGGCGCGGCGGGTACCACGGCGACACGTTCACGCCGATGAGCGTCTGCGATCCCGAGGGCGGGATGCATTCGCTGTGGCGCGGGATCCTGCCGGACCAGCTGTTCCTGCCCAAGCCGCCCGGCGGTTTCGCCGACGAGCCGGATCCGGCGTATCTCGAGCTGCTCGCGACCGAGATCGAGCGGCACGCGGGCGAGCTGGCCGCGGTCATCGTCGAGCCGGTCGTGCAGGGTGCCGGCGGTATGCGGTTCCACCCGCCCGCGTACCTGCGCGCGCTGCGCGAGATCACCGAGGCCAACGACGTCCTGCTCGTCTTCGACGAGATCGCCACCGGTTTCGGCCGCACCGGCCGGATGTTCGCCGCCGAGCACGCCGGGGTCACGCCCGACGTCCTGTGCCTCGGCAAGGCGCTGACCGGTGGGTACCTGACGATGGCGGCGGCGCTGTGCACGCCGGAGATCGCCGACGGGATCTCGCGCGGTGAGCTGCCGGTGCTGGCGCACGGCCCGACGTTCATGGCGAACCCGTTGTCTTCGGCCGTCGCCAACGCCTCGCTGGGGATCCTGGCCGAAGGCGGCTGGAAGTCCGACGTCCCGAGGATCGAGGCCGCGCTGAAGGCCGGGCTCGAACCGGCTCGCGAGCTGCCCGCGGTCGCCGACGTGCGAGTGCTCGGCGCCATCGGCGTGGTGGAACTGGACCATCCCGTGGACATGGCCGTGGCGACCGAGGTCCTCACCGCGAACGGGGTCTGGCTGCGCCCCTTCCGCAACCTGCTCTACACGATGCCGCCCTACATCTCCGAGGCGGACGACCTCGCCGCGATCACCTCCGCAATGGTCTCGGCCGCTCAAAAAGCGTAAAAACGGCGAAATTCAACCCAAAGAGTGTGACTGCGGCCACAGCAAACCGGAGAGGCCACGCTGGGTACAGAGCGTGGTCGCGAGTTGATCTTGGTCAAGCGAACGGGCGAGTCCGATCGAGGTCCAACTCGGGCACTTTGTCGCAAAAGCGCACTATGCCCTAGTTCCCTGGTGCACAAGCAAACCTGAGAAACCTTTGCGTAGCGGACTTTTGCGCGCCGATCGGGTTTCCTGCCCCCATGATCGACTTCGTTGGTGACGAGCACGACACCGGGCCCCCGGGCCGCCGCAATCCCGCATCGACCCTCCTGAAGAACCTTCGCCACGACCTCCCGGCTTCGGTCGTCGTCTTCCTCGTGGCCGTCCCGCTTTCGCTCGGCGTCGCACACGCCGCCGGAGCCCCCTTGCTCGCGGGACTCATCTCCGCCGTCGTCGGCGGAATCGTCGCGAGCCTCTTCGGCGCCTCCGTTCTGCAAGTCAGCGGTCCCTCCGCCGCGCTGACCATTGTCATCGCGGAGACCATCGCCACCTTCGGCTGGGCCGCCACCTGCGCGATCACCGCCGCGGCGGGCGTGGTCCAGATCCTCTTCGGCGTCTGCCGCGTCGCACGGGCGACGTTGGTGATCTCGCCTGCCATCGTGCACGGCCTGCTCGCCGGGATCGGCCTGATCCTCGTCCTCGGCCAGCTGCACGTCGTGCTCGGTGGCACGGCGCGGAGTTCCGCGATCGAGAACCTCCTCGCGCTGCCGGGCCGGATCGTCGGGCACCACGACCAGGCCGCGCTGATCGGTGTCGTCACCGTCGGTGTTCTGCTGGCCTGGACCCGGATGCCGCGCTCGGTGCGCCGCGTCCCCGGCCCGCTCGCCGCCGTCGCGCTGGCGACCGGCCTTTCCGTCGCGGCCGGGATGGACCTGCCGCGCGTCGACCTCCCGAACGGCTTGCCAGGGCTGGGTTTCGTCCCCGAGGCGCCGTCCGGGTCCTGGACCGCGATCATCGCCGCCGTCCTCTCCATCGCGCTCATCGCCAGCCTGGAGAGCCTGCTTTCCGCCGTCGCCATCGACAAACTCCGCGACGGGCCGCGCACCGACCTCAACCGCGAACTGATCGGGCAGGGCCTGGCGAACGCCGCCGCCGGCTCGCTCGGCGGATTCCCGGTCACCGGCGTCGTCGTGCGCACCATGACCAACTTCGAAGCGGGCGCCCGCACCCGGATGTCGGCGATCCTGCACAGCGTCTGGATCCTCGGCTGCTGCCTGTTCCTGGCGGGCGCGCTGCGGCTGATCCCGCTCGCCGCGCTCGCCGGCCTCCTCGTCTACGTCGGCGCCAAACTGGTCAACCTCACCAATCTTCGTGAGGTCCGCCGCCACGGCGACCTGCCGGTCTACCTCGCGACCCTGCTCGGCGCGGTCGCGGTCAACCTGCTCACCGGTGTCGCCGCGGGGATCGTGGTGGCGCTCGTGCTGATGCTGCGCCGCATGCTGTTCTCCGGGATCCACGTCGAACGGGACGGCCCGCGGAGCCGCGTCGTCATCGAAGGCGCGCTCACTTTCCTTTCCGTGCCAAGGCTCACGACCGTCCTGACCCAAGTCCCCGAGGGTTCGGAGGTGACGCTCGAACTCTGCGTCGACTACCTCGACCACGCCGCTTTCGACTGCCTGCGCGGCTGGCAGCGCGCGTACGAACGCGCCGGGGGAACCGTGATCGTCGACGAGATCGGGCATCCGTGGTTCGGCCGCGGCAAGGCGGGCGTGCCGACCGTGCGCCGCGGCGTCGCGTCCCGCGTGGTGCCGCGGTGGCTCGCGCCGTGGTCGCAATGGCAGGCCGAACATCTCGAACTGCCGAGCCAGCGCGGCGGCAGCGTTCCGCTGTGTCGTGGTGCTTCGGAGTTCCAGCGGCGGACGGCGCCGTTGCTGCGCAGCACGTGGGACGGGCTGGCGAACGGGCAACGGCCGCACACGTTGTTCGTCACCTGCGGCGACGCGCGGATCGTGCCGAACCTGATCACCACCAGCGGGCCGGGGGACCTGTTCACCGTGCGGAACATCGGAAACCTCGTCCCGCACGCCGGCGCCGAAGCGGATTTCTCGGTGGGGGCGGCGATCGAGTACGCCGTCGGGCTGCTGCGGGTGCGGGAAGTGGTGGTGTGCGGGCATTCCGGCTGCGGGGCGATGAAGGCGCTGCTCGGTGACGCGCCCGCCGGTCTCGCGCTGCTCGGTGGCTGGCTGCGTCACGGCGAGGCGACGATGCGGCGCAGGGAAAGCGAAGGGCCGGTGCTGCTCGACGGCGTCCGTCCCGGCCACGAGGCGGATCTGCTCGCCTTGCACAACGTGGTGCAGCAGCTGGAAAACCTGCGCTCGTACCCGGTGGTCGAGGCCGCGCTGGCGCGGGGCGAACTCCGGCTGACGGGGATGTACTTCGACGTCGGGAAGGCGAATGTGTACCTGCTCGACGAAGCGCTGCGGTCGTTCACTTCGGCGGCGACCCCGGTGAAGTCCTGAGCGCGTGCTGAAGCCGCGCGAGTAGGTCGCGAAAGCCACTTTCGAGACGTCAGACGTCCCGAAAGTGGCTTTCGCGACACGGCCCGGCGCCACGGGTGGAGCGGCCGAGCGTAAGGGGCGGGACAGGTTGCGAAAGCCACTTTCGCAACCTTCAACGTTGCGAAAGTGGCTTTCGCAACGCCTCGCCTGGCAGGAGCGGCCTTCACGGACATGGCCGAGTTGACCGGGCGGCCGACCGATACATCCCAGGATTCGGGAGCCCGTAAGGCTTTTCGCAACGCGCGAGACATCTCCAGGCAACAGAACAGGCCGAAAGTGGGCCACGCCACCCGCCAGTGGGGTGATATTCACTCGATAGGGTGGTGCATATCGGACAATTCACCAGTTACCTGGTGATCATGATGGTGATCATCAAAAAACCCCTCGCCGTGCTCCGGCACGACCTGCCCGCCTCGTTGGTGGTGTTCCTCGTCGCCGTCCCGCTGTCACTCGGGATCGCTCTCGCGTCAGGAGCGCCGATCGTCGCGGGGTTGATCGCCGCCGTGGTGGGAGGTGTGGTCGCCGGAGCCCTCGGTGGCTCACCCCTTCAGGTCAGCGGCCCGGCCGCCGGGCTGACGGTGATCATGGCCGAAACCATCGCGACCTTCGGCTGGGCGACCACGTGCGCGATCACCGTCGCCGCCGGCGCGCTCCAGATCCTGCTCGGGCTGAGCCGCATCGCCCGCGCGGCACTCGCGATCTCGCCCGCCATCGTCCACGGCATGCTCGCCGGTATCGGCGTCACGATCGTCCTCGGCCAGCTCCACGTCGTACTGGGCGGAACGGCGCAGAGCTCGGCGCTCAAGAACATCGCCGAACTGCCCGCCCAGATCGTCGGTCACCACGACACCGCCGCGCTGATCGGCGTGCTCACCATCGGCATCCTGCTGCTGTGGCCACGGCTTCCCGAGTCCGTCCGCAAGGTGCCAGGACCGCTCGCCGCGATCGCGGTGGTGACCGTGCTGTCCGTCGCCGCCGGGATGACCCTGCCCCGCGTCGACCTCCCGGGCGACCTGCTCAACATCCGCTTCGCTCCCGAATTCCCGGACGCCGGCTGGGGCGCGTTCGCCGTCGCGGTCATCACCATCGCGCTGATCGCCAGCGTGGAAAGCCTGCTTTCGGCCGTCGCCGTCGACAAGATGCACACCGGACCGCGGTCGAACCTCGACCGCGAGCTGATCGGGCAGGGCGCCGCGAACATGACCTCCGGCGCGCTGGGCGGCCTCCCGGTCACCGGCGTGATCGTCCGCAGTTCCACCAACGTCGCCGCCGGTGCCCGCACCCGCGTGTCCGCGATCCTGCACGGCGTCTGGATCCTGGTGTTCGTCGCCGCGTTCGCCGGGCTGATCCAGAACATCCCGCTCGCCGCGCTGGCGGGCCTGCTCGTCCACGTCGGCGCGAAGCTGGTGAACCCCGGCCACATGAAGCAGGTCCTCAAACACGGCGACCTGGGGCTGTACCTGGTGACGCTCGCCGGGGTCGTCGTCTTCGACCTGCTCACCGGCGTCCTGCTCGGGATCGCGCTTTCGGTACTGCTGATGCTGCGGCGCACAGTGTGGTCCGGGATCCACGCCGAACGCGACGGTGACGAATGGCGCGTCGTCGTCGAAGGCGTCCTGACGTTCCTTTCGGTGCCGAGGCTCAGCCGGGTGCTCGCGACCGTGCCCGACGGCGCGAAGGTGACCCTGGAACTGGTCGTCGACTACCTCGACCACGCCGCCTTCGAAAGCCTCTCGAACTGGCAGCAGGGACACGAACGCACCGGCGGGAAGGTGACCGTCGACGAGGTCGGGCACCCGTGGTTCGCCAACGGCAAATCCGGCGATCCCACGCTGACCAGGACGGCCGCCATGCGTTCGGTGCCGCGGTTCCTCGCGCCGTGGTCCGACTGGCAGGCCAAGGACGTCGAGGTGCCCGGCCAGCGCGGCGGGCCCACCCGGCGCGGGGCGACCGAGTTCCAGCGGCGCACCGCCGCGCTCATGCAGCCCGCGCTCAGCAAACTGGCGGGCGGCCAGTCGCCGCACACCCTGTTCATCACCTGCGGTGACGCGCGGATCGTGCCGAACATGATCACCACGAGCGGACCCGGCGACCTGTTCACCGTCCGCAACATCGGGAACCTGGTGCCCGCCCGCCGGGCCGACCCGTCGATGGGCGCCACCGTCGAGTTCGCCGTCGGGGTGCTGAAGGTGCGCGAGATCGTGGTCTGCGGTCACTCCGGTTGCGGCGCGATGCAGGCACTGGCGACCGGCGCCCCGGACGGCGCGCCGATGCTGGCTTCGTGGCTGCGGCACGCCGAGCCGAGCGCGAACCGCAAGGTGACGGTGACCCTCGACGGCGAACGCCCGGAATCCGAGGTCAACCGGCTGGCCCTGCAGAACGTGCTGCAGCAGCTGGAGCACCTGCGCCACTACCCGCTGATCGCCGAGGCGGAGGCACGCGGCGACCTGCACCTGACCGGGATGTACTTCGACGTCGGGGCGGCGCAGGTCTACCTGTCCGACGACGAGAGCCCGGCTTTCACCCCGGTCGGCGCCGTCGCCGCCGTCCCCGAACAGGGGAGCTGACGGTCCCGGTTCAGCCGTCCTCCACCCCGACCCACTAAGCCCGGACCCCGCCCCGCCACCACCCTCAACGGAGGGGCTGCGCCCCGCAGACTAGATTCAGTGCACGTGAGCATGCTGGTCATGACCGGCACCGGTACGGGTGTCGGCAAGACGATCTCCACCGCCGCCATCGCCGCTCTGGCCGCCGGTCAGGGCCAGCGTGTCGCCGTGCTGAAACCGGCGCAGACCGGAGTGGGCCCGGACGAACCGGGCGACCTCGCCGACGTGCTCCGGCTCGCCGGCCCGGTCACCACCCGTGAGCTGCGGAGATACCCGGATCCGCTGTCGCCGGAGGCGGCCGCCAGGCTCTCGGGACTGCCGACGCTGGCCCCGAGCGAGATCGCCGCCGCGGCGAGCGACCTCAACGGCGAACACGACCTCACGCTCATCGAAGGCGCGGGTGGCCTGCTGGTCCGCTTCGACGCCGACGGGGCCACGCTGGCCGACGTCGCGTGGTCGCTGGGCGCGCTGGTCATCATCGTCGCCGAGGCCGGGCTGGGCACGCTCAACGCGACCGCGCTGACCGCCGAGGTCGCCACCAGACGCGGGCTCACCGTGGCCGGGGTGATCATCGGCTCGTGGCCCGACGAGCCGGATCTGGCGGCGGTGTCGAACCTGCGGGATCTGCCGGTCGCCGCCGGGGCCCCGTTGCTGGGCGTGCTGCCTGCCGGGCTGGGCACGGCCACTCCCGAGGAGTTCACCGACCGGGCCAGGGCGGGTCTCTCGCCGTGGTTCGGCGGGGAGTTCGACCCGGAATGCTTCGTCGGCCGCGCGTCGGCGCAGAAGTGACCTGCGTCGCTGTGGCCGAGGCGCCCGGTCGTGCACGATGATGTGCCTTTGCTTCACCGCCCCACCCCGAACAGGAGCCGCCTCGTGACCACTGCCCCGGAGACCGTCGACATCCTCGCCGTGGCGCGTGACCAGGTCCTCGAGCGTGGTGTCGGGCTCAGCGAAGAGCAGATCCTCGAAGTCCTGCGGCTCGACGACGACCACCTGACCGACCTGCTGGCGCTGGCCCACGAGGTCCGGATGCGCTGGTGCGGCCCCGAGGTCGAGGTCGAGGGCATCATCAGCCTCAAGACCGGCGGCTGCCCGGAGGACTGCCACTTCTGCTCGCAGTCCGGCCGCTTCCCGACGCCGGTGCGGTCGGCGTGGCTGGACATCCCCGGCCTGGTCAAGGCCGCCCGCCAGACCGCCGAGACCGGCGCGACCGAGTTCTGCATCGTCGCCGCCGTCCGCGGCCCCGACAAGCGGCTGCTCTCGCAGGTCCGCGAGGGGATCAAGGCCATCCGCGAGGACGGCAACGACATCCAGATCGCCTGCTCGCTCGGCATGCTCACCCAGGAGCAGGTCGACGAGCTCGTCGAGATGGGCGTGCACCGCTACAACCACAACCTGGAGACCGCGCGCTCGCATTTCGCGAACGTCGTCACCACGCACACGTGGGAAGAGCGCTGGGAGACCCTGCGCATGATCCGCGAGGCGGGCATGGAGGTCTGCTGCGGCGGCATCATCGGCATGGGGGAGAGCATCGAGCAGCGCGCCGAGTTCGCCGCGCAGCTGGCCGAGCTGAACCCCGACGAGTGCACGATGAACTTCCTCATCCCGCAGCCGGGTACGCCGTACGAGGGCTACGAGGTCGTCGAGGGCAAGGACGCGCTGCGCACCGTGGCCGCGTTCCGGCTGGCGATGCCCCGGCCGCTGCTCCGTTTCTCCGGCGGCCGTGAGCTGACCTTCGGCGACCTGGGCACCAAACAGGGCATGCTCGGCGGCATCAACGCGATCATCGTCGGCAACTACCTGACCAACCTCGGCCGCCCGGCCACCGCGGATCTGGCGATGCTCGAAGAGCTGAAGATGCCGGTGAAGGCGATCAGTGACGTCCTCTGACCGACCCGCGTTCTGCGTCCACTGTGGACAGCCGTCCGACGGTGGCGCGGAACATCCGGCCTGCCACAACCCGAGAACGGCACTCGAACCGCCGCGCTACTGCACGTACTGCGCGCGGCGGATGGTCGTCCAGATCACCCCGGTCGGCTGGACGGCCCGGTGCAGCCGTCACGGTGAACTCGCCGGCTGACTTCCCGCGATTCGGTGCCGGGTTGCGTGCGCTGGGGGCGTCATTGGTTACGCTCTGCACAAGCAGCACGAGGGAGGAGTCCGGGGTTGGGCGAGACGACCGGTAAACCGGCGCACCTTTCTTCCAGCGTGCCCGACCCCTGGTCGGTGCCCGTGCTGCCGAGGCCGCGCCGTCCGTATCCCAAGGTCGTCGTCAAGGCCGATCTGCTTCCGGCGATCAGCGTCCTGTCCACGGCGGGCCTGCTCGGTTTCCCGCTGGCCTGGCTGTGGTCGCGGCTCGCGCCGCCCCAGCGGATGCGCGTGATCAACGACCGCGGCACCCTCGCCCCGCTGGAGCTGGAAAGCTGGCACCGCTTCGACGACCTTGCCGTCTACGGTTTCCTCGCGCTCGGCGCCGGGCTGCTGATCGGCATCGTGACCTGGCTGCTCCGGGAGCGCCGCGGTCCGGTCGTGCTGATCGCCGCGACCGGCGGAGCGACCCTCGCGGGCTGGCTGGGGACGACGATGGGCGTCGCGTTCGCCAACGGCCGCTACGAGATCGCCTCGACGCCCGCCGTCGGCGACGTCATCGCGAAGGCGCCGCAGATCGAATCCCCGTGGATCATGCTCGCCGCGCCGTTGATGACCACGCTGGTGTACACGCTGCTGACCGCGTGGAACGGACGGGAAGACCTGGGCCGCCGCCTCGGCTGACGAATTTCCTCTAGGGTGGGCCAGGACACAGCTCTAGGGGGCTTTCTCTTGACCGACGACATCGAGGTTTCCCGGCACAACGCCGTCCGCTTCCCGGGCATCAGCCCGCGCGCGTATGAACACCCCGTCGACCGTGGCGCACTGGCCACACTGCGCGCCGTTCCGGGGTTCGCGCAGGTCGTCAAGGCGGTTTCGGGCTTCTACGCCGAACGCGGCGAGCGGCTGATGGCGCTCGCGTCCGCGATCAGGGTCGGCCCGAAGCAGTATCCGGAGCTGGACAAACTGCGCAACGAATGCGCCGAAACACTCGACCTCGACCGCGTGCCGAACCTGTTCGTCGCCCGCAGCCCCGAGGTCAACGCGCAGACGATCGGCATGGACGAGCCGTTCATCGTGCTCAACACCGCGGCCGTCGAGGCGATGGACCTCGCGTCGCTGCGGTTCGTGATCGGGCACGAGATGGGGCACGTGCTGTCCGGCCACGCGGTGTACCGCACCATCATGATCCGGCTGATCGGCCTGCAGATGTCGATGTCGTGGACGCCGGTGAGCGCGATCGGCATCCGCGTCGTCATCGCCGCGCTGCGCGAGTGGTACCGCAAGGCCGAACTGTCCTGCGACCGCGCCGGCCTGCTGTGCTCGCAGGACCCGACGGCGGCGCTGCGCTCGCAGATCCTGGTCGCGGGCGGGATCGACCCGTCGAAGATCGACATCCCGGCGTTCCTGCAGCAGGCGGCGGAATACGAGTCGGTCGAGGACATCCGCGACAGCTACCTGAAGCTGCGCTACGTCGAGACGATGTCGCATCCGCTGGCCGTCGTGCGCGCCGCGCAACTGCAGAAGTGGGCCGCGTCGGAGGAGTACCGCGGCATCCTGGCGGGCGAGTACCCGCGCCGCGACGACGACGCGCCGTCGTCCAACTGGACCGACGACCTGAAGTCGGCCGCGAAGTCGTACAAGGACTCCTGGAACAGCTCGGCCGACCCGCTGACCAAGGTGTTCAGCGACGTCGGCGAGGCGGTGTCCGGGGCGGCGGGCAAGGTGTGGAGCAAGTTCGGCGGGGGCAACGGTGCGGACGACGGTTCGGCGCCGGAGTCCGGTAAGTAGCCCCTCGCGCGTGCTATGAAAGGTCCTTTCCTTGCAAATTTTGCAAGGAAAGGACCTTTCATAGCACTTGACGGGCCAAGTTCAGGGTTCGAGGCCCGCGCGTCAGCCTGGGTGCGGGCTGAAGGGGCCTTTCCCCGCGTCTCGTGTGGCGAAGGGAGCTTTCGCCACTCACGAGGCGTTCGGCGTTCGATAGGTTCCGCCTGAAGTACATGATGGCCCCCTTCCTGTACCTAGGCGCAAGGAAGGGGGCCTTCATGTACTGGGGAAGGTGTGAAGGTCGAGTTTCCTCGGCTGAGCCGAGGAAAGGGGTCCTTCACGCGCGACCGCTGTGACTGCTGGGCCTGGTGGTGCTGAGGCTGAGGTGACGATCGCGTAGTCCGTGAAGGCCTCCTTCCCTACCTTCAGGGTAGGCAAGGAGGCCTTCACCACCTCAGTTCAGGTTCGAGGGGCGGGTGAACTCGCCGAGTTCCCCCGGCGGCATCGGGACCGCGCCGAGCGTGCTGAGGAACCCGGCCTCCCGCGTCAGCAGCCGGCACGCGATCCGCAGCCGCCGCAGCGGGTTGGTCTCCTCCAACAGGCGCTGCCGATCCTCCAGCGGGAGCAGGCAGTCCGCGGTGAGCCGGTACGCGAGGGCCGCGATGTCGCCGTCCTCCGGCGGAGTGGTCCAGTCGTCGGCGTTCCAGGCGGATTCGCAGTAGCGCCGGTGCGCGGCCTTCGCGACGTCGGCGAGCCTGTTCACGGTGTCGCCGTGCACCGTGGAGACCTTGTCGTCGGGTACCCACTCGACCGAGCCGATCAGGTACGGCGCGGAAACGCGGTCGATCTCGAGCAGCCGGAACCGGCGCCGCGCGGTGGTGACGACGTCGAATCTGCCGTCCGGCAGCCGTTTCGCCTCGCGCAGCACCGTGCTGCAGCCGACTTCGTGGACGTGCTCCGGCCCGCTGACCTCCCTGACCATCGCCGAACGCAGGGCGACGACCCCGAACTCGCGGTCCGGGACGACCTCGCCGACGAGGTCGGCCATCAGCTGCCGGTACCGCGGTTCGAAGATGTGCAACGGAAGGTGTGTTCCGGGCAGAAGCACGGTCTGTAGCGGGAACAGCGGCAAGATCGCCTTCCCGGTGGACTCCTCGCTCGGCTCGGTCACCCGTTCAAGGTACGGGGACCGGGAGGAGTTCGCAGGACGGTCACTTCCCGGCGGGCGGGCGGAAGACGGCGAACGGGTCGGTGATCTGCATCCCCTTGCCCGCGAAGGAGAAGAGCGCCGCCGGACGTCCGCCGCTGCGCCCGGGCGGGGCGGTGTGACCGGTGGGGACCAGCAGCCCTCGCCGGGACAGCACACGCTGCAGGTTCGTCGCGGAGACCCGGTAACCCAGCGCAGCCGAGTACAGGCCCCGCAACGCCGATACGGTGAACTCTTCCGGGGCGAGCGCGAAGCCGAGATTCGTGTAGCAGAGCTTCGAGCGGAGCCGGTCCCGCGCGCGCAGGACGATGGACTCGTGGTCGAAGGCCGTGCGCGGCAGCTCGGAAACATCGTGCCACTCGGTGTCTTCGGGGACCTCGGGGTCCACATCGGACGGTACGAGGCCGAGGAACGCCGTCGCGACGACGCGCGGTCCCGGCACCCGGTCCGGCGCGCTGAAGACCGCCAGTTGCTCCACATGCTTCAACTGGCGTACGTCGACCTTCTCCGCGAGCTGCCGCCGGATGGACGCCTCGACGTCTTCATCCGGGCGAAGCCTGCCGCCGGGAAGGGACCAGCGGCCCAGATGGGGATCGAGGGCGCGCCGCCACAGCAGGACCCGGAGTGTGTCGGAGCGCACTTGCAGGACCGCTCCCAAAACCTCGTGGGCGAGGGGGGTCTGGGTGTTAAGATGACTTCGCACGGTTTTCGATTGTAAGGCGAAAACCGGAGATCGGTCCAGGAGGGCCAGAACGATGACGAGCACCCTGCAGAACGACCTGACCCCGTACGGCGGAGTCATCGCCGACGCCGCTTGGGCGGAGGAGGTGCGGAGCCTCGCTCGCAAGCGCGACGCCGTCCTGCTCGCGCACAACTACCAGGTCCCCGAGATCCAGGACATCGCCGATTTCACCGGCGACTCCCTCGCGCTGAGCCGGATCGCGGCGAGCAGCGACGCGTCCACCATCGTCTTCTGCGGCGTGCACTTCATGGCCGAGACGGCGAAGATCCTGGCGCCCGGGAAGACGGTCCTGATCCCGGACGCGCGGGCCGGCTGCTCGCTCGCGGACTCCATCACCGGCGACCAGCTGCGCGCCTGGAAGGCCGAGCACCCCGGCGCGGTCGTCGTGTCGTACGTGAACACCACGGCCGAGGTCAAAGCGGAGACCGACATCTGCTGCACCTCGTCGAACGCCGTCGACGTGGTCGCCTCCATCCCCGCTGACCAGGAGGTTCTCTTTCTGCCGGACCAGTTCCTCGGCGCGCACGTCAAACGTGTGACCGGCCGGGAGAACATGCACATCTGGGCCGGGGAGTGCCACGTGCACGCCGGGATCAACGGCGCCGAGCTGGCCGAGCGTGCTTCGGAGAACCCGGACGCCGACCTGTTCATCCACCCGGAATGCGGCTGCGCGACCTCGGCGCTGTACCTCGCCGGCGAGGGCGCCGTCGCCCCCGAGCGGGTCAAGATCCTCTCGACCGGTGACATGGTCCACGCCGCCCGTGACACCAAGGCGAAGTCGGTGCTCGTGGCCACCGAGATCGGAATGATCCACCAGCTGCGCAAGGCCGCGCCGGAGATCGACTTCCGCGCGGTGAACGACCGGGCGTCCTGCCGGTACATGAAGATGATCACGCCGGCGGCCCTGCTGCGGTCGCTGCGCGAGGGAGCCGACGAGGTCCACGTCGACACCGAGACCGCCGCCCGTGCCCGCGCTTCCGTGCAGCGCATGATCGAGATCGGGCAGCCTGGCGGCGGAGAATGACCGACCCGGTTACCGCTCTCCAGGCGAAAACCTGCCCGGTGTGGGAGGCCGCCGCCGATCTCGTGGTGATCGGCAGCGGCGTGGCCGGGCTGACCGCGGCGCTGCGCGCGCAGGAGCTCGGCCTGCACGTCCTGGTGGTCACCAAGGCCGCGGTCTCCGACGGGAACACCCGCTGGGCACAGGGCGGGGTCGCGGTCGTGCTGGAGAACGAGCACGAGCGGGGCGACTCGGTCGGCAAGCACGCCGCGGACACGCTCACCGCCGGTGCCGGGCTCTGCGACGAGGACGCCGTGCGGTCGATCATCGCCGGCGGCCCGGCCGCGGTGGCCCGGCTGCGCGCCGAGGGCGCCCGTTTCGACCGGGCGGCCGAAGGGCGGCCCGAGCTCGCCCGTACGCGGGAAGGCGGGCACAGCGCGTTCCGTGTCATCCACGCCGGTGGCGACGCGACCGGCGCCGAGGTCGAGCGGTCGCTGGTCGCGACGGCCGGTGACCGGCGGATCCCGGTGCTGGAGCACCACATCGCCGTCGACGCGATCCGCACGCCCGCGGGCGAGGTCGCCGGCGTGACCGTCCTGGACCACAACGGGGTGCCCGGGGTCGTCCGGGCGCCGGCGGTGTTGCTGGCCAGCGGCGGGCTCGGGCAGCTCTACCAGGCGACGTCGAATCCGGAGATCGCCACGGGGGACGGGCTGGCGCTCGCGTTGCGCGCGGGGGCGCAGGTCGCGGACGTCGAGTTCGTCCAGTTCCACCCGACGGTCCTGTTCACGCCCGGCGCGCGCGGCCGTCTCCCGCTCGTCACCGAGGCGGTGCGCGGCGAGGGCGCGACGTTGCACGACGCGACGGGCGCTTCGGTGATGCGGGGAGTGCACCCCCTCGGCGATCTCGCGCCGCGGGACGTCGTGTCGGCGGCGATCACGCGCCGCATGGTGCAGGCGCCCGGCGGTATCGACGACCACGTCTTCCTTGACGCCACGGGGATCTCCGGGTTCGCCAAGCGATTCCCGACCGTGCACGCGGCGTGCGCGGCGATCGGGCTGGACCCGGCGAAGGAGCCGATCCCGGTCACGCCCGCGGCGCATTTCTCCTGTGGTGGCGTGGTGACCACTGTGGACGGACGCTCCGGCGTCCGCGGTCTTTATGCGGCCGGCGAGGTCGCCAGGACCGGTCTGCACGGCGCGAATCGGCTGGCCTCCAACAGTTTGCTCGAAGGCCTGGTCGTCGGGCAGCGGGTGGCGGAAGCGGTCGCCATCGATCTCGCCGCCGGTTTACTGGCCGACCCGCGCCGCGGCGTGCTCCTGCCTCCGGCGAAGGTCGCGGTGGCCGATCGTGACGCGTTGCAGCGGGCGATGAGCCGGTACGCCGCCATCGGCCGGGACGCGGAAGGTCTTTCGGTCGTGGGTTCGGTGCTGGATCTCTCGGTGACGGAGAGTCCTTTGTGGACTCCCCGGATCGTGGAGGACGCGGCGCTCACCTTGGTGGCGGAGGCGCTGGTCGCGGCGGCGGCGCGCCGGACGGAGTCTCGCGGCTGCCACGTGCGGACCGATTTCCCCGAACGCGACGACAACGTCTGGCAACGCGGCCAGCTCATCCGGCTCAGCCCGTCGGGGCAGCCGGTGCTGGCCGATCCGATCGCTTTGGAGGGTGTGGCATGACCGAATTCTCCCCGTGGGTCACCAAGGCGCTGGCCGACCACGGTCTCGACGTCGCCGATGTGCACCGCGTCGTCGAGACGGCGCTTGCCGAGGATCTGCGGTACGGGCCCGACGCGACGACGAACGCCACCGTGCCCGAATCCGCCAGCGCGCTGGCCGAACTCACGCCGAGGACGGCCGGTGTGGTCGCCGGGATCCCGGTGGCGCTGGCGGTGTTCGACGTCGTGCTCGGCTCCGGCCTGGAGATCCTGGCCGCCCGCGACGACGGTGACCGGCTGACCGCCGGCGAGCCCGCGCTGGTGCTCCGCGGTCCGGTGCGCGGCCTGCTCACCGCCGAACGCACCGCGCTGAACCTCCTGTGCCACCTGTCCGGTATCGCCACCGCGACCGCCGCCTGGGTGAATGCCCTGGAGGGAACCGGTTGCCGGGTCAGGGATTCCCGCAAGACGCTGCCCGGGCTGCGGTTGCTGGAGAAGTACGCCGTGCGGGCGGGCGGCGGGGTGAACCACCGGCTCGGGCTCGGCGACGCGGTGCTGATCAAGGACAACCACGTGGTCGCCGCCGGTTCGGTGACCGCCGCGCTCACGGCCGCGCGCGAGCACGCGCCGGAACTGCACTGCGAGGTCGAGGTCGACGACCTGGCCCAACTGGAGGAGGCGCTCGCCGCGGGCGCCGACGAGGTGCTGCTGGACAACTTCACCCCCGACGAATGCGCGAAAGCCGTCGACCGGCGGGACGAGGTTTCGCCGAAGACGAGGCTGGAATCCTCGGGCGGTCTGCGGCTGGACGTCGCGCGGGCGTACGCGGAGTCCGGGGTGGATTTCCTCGCCGTCGGAGCGCTCACGCATTCGTCACCCGCACTCGACCTCGGGATGGACCTTCGCTGACCTACGACAGTAGGATTCCCTTGTGTGACAAGGGAATTCTGGAGGAATGGTGGGCTTTGCCGGTAAAAGTGCCGTCGCGGGATGCGTGGCTTTCATGGCGTCGCTCGGCATCGGAGTCCCGTCGACGGCGGTCGCCGAGCAGTGCGCGAACCCGACGGGCACCTACACCGCGGCCGTCCCGTGGGGACAGCGGCTGATCGATCCCGCGCGGATCTGGCCGCTGTCCCGCGGCGCCGGTCAGCTGGTCGCGGTGATCGGCACCGGGGTCGACGGTGGCAACGGCCAGTTCGCGCCCGGTCAGCTCCTCGGTGGCCAGGGCACCCAGGCCGACGACTGCGACGGCCGGGGCACCATCGCCGCCGGGATCGTCGGCGCGCAACCGGATCCGTCCACCACGTTCACCGGGATCGCGCCCGGCGCCAAGATCCTGCCGATCCGCTACACGCAGGTGAACGGCGGCGGTGACCCCGGGCAGCTCGCGGCCGCCATCGAAACCGCGCTGAACCGCGACGCCGGGATCATCCTGATCGCCGTCCCGGCCGCCTCCGACAGCCCCGCGCTGACCGGCGCCGTCTCGCGCGCCAGGGAGAAGGGCGCGCTGATCGTCTCTCCCGCCGCGGGGTCGCAACAGGGCCAGACCTCCTACCCGACCGCGACACCCGGCGTGCTCGCCGTGGGATCGACCAACCAGGCCGGTGAGGCGGTGCAGACGGAAGCCGGTTCCTACGTGGGGGTCTCCGCGCCCGGCGCCGAACTGGTCAGCACGTCCGCGGGCGCGGGCGGGACCGTGGCGCACCGGTGGCCGGTGAGCGACCCGAGCCTGGCCGCCGCGCACGTCGCGGGAGTCGCCGCGCTCGTGCGCGCGTATCACCCGGAGCTGTCGCCGGAGCAGATCGTCACGCGGCTGACACTGACCGCGCATCGCGGTCCGAGCGGTGGGCACGATCCCCGGCGGGGCTGGGGCGCGATCGATGCCTACGCCGCCGTTTCCGCCTCGATCCCGGCCGGTACGCCCGGCCCGGGAGGGCCGCCGAGCGCCGGTCCGGAGACCTTCGTCGTCCCCGCCGCCGCGCCCGCGCGGGCCAACGCGGACAAGGTCTCCGGTGTGCTCGCCATTTCCGGGGTGGCCGCGGCCATCGCGGCGGGCGTGGTGGTGGCCGCGGTCCGGCGGGGCAAGCGCCGGGGTTGGAAGCCTTCGCGATTCCGCGCCTCGTGAGCGGCAGCGGTGTACTGGGGGACACCGCCGCCACCCACGAGGTCTTTTCGCGACCCCGGTTCAGGGGACGACAGGTACGCAGGCCGTCGAGCCCACGATGGCCACGCCGTCGCCGACGCGGGAGACGTGCACGTTGAAGTCGGCGCCGTCGCGGCTGAACTGCGCGATCAGCTCACGCGGGTTGCTGCGGTCACGCGTCCGCCAGCCCTGGCTTTCCAGCAGGGGCAGGACGACGTCGACGAGTTTGCGGATCGCGTCGGTCGCGTCGTCCACCCGGAGGCCGTACTGCCAGCAGAGCAACCGGCCCGGCTGGGTCGGGTCGCAGTCCAGCTCGCCTTCCACGGTGCGCTCCGCGGCTGAGCCGAAGGTGCCCGCGACACCGTCGATGACCGCCGTCAGGTCCTCGGCCAGCGGGTCGAGCTCGGTGTTCCTGGTGATCATGGTGAGCCCCTCACAAGCCTCGTCCGACGCCTTCGATGACCATCTCGCGCAGCGAGCCACCGGTGAAGCCCTCGTGCGTGACCGCGCCACCTGTGATCACACCGTAGATGTTGTTCCATGAATCGGAACCCGGCTTGAGCACACCACTGTGGGACTCGAAGCCCCACTGCAGATCGCCGTTCGCGTCGCGGCCGGTTTCCAGTTCGACGACGCCGGGGAAGCGGTCGGGGTCCGCTCCGTGCCCGGCGCCGAGCCATTCGACGAGCCCCGCGTTGCCCTGTGCCACCACGATCGGGTCGAAGGGGGCCGTCATGGAGTACCGCTGCACACCGGCCTGGCTGGCCGGGAGGTCGTCCGGGCCCCAGATCCCGTGTCCCATGCCCGCGGACTCGACGTGCAGCACCTGGTCGGCCCTGAGCCCGAGCTGCTCGGCGAGCCCCACGGTCGCGCCGCCGTAGCTGTGCCCGACGGCGGTGACCACGACGCCCGGTCCGGCGTGGCTGTCGATCTGGCCGCGCAGTTCGTCGCCGAACGCCTTGAGCTCGGGCGCCATCGTCTGCGCGTAGTGCGCGGCCGGCCCTTCGGTGATGACGTTCTGCGGGAAGACCCCGTCGGCCCAGACCACCATCGCGGTCCGTCCGGTGGCGTCCGCGGCGACCAGGCTCTTGCCGAGGTCGGCGTAGCTCTGGAAGTTGTCGAACGAGGTGTTGACGCCGGGGACGAACAACCCGACGTTGCGCGTGCCCGGCTCGATGCGGCCGACCAGTTCGGCGATGCGCCCGTTGCCGGACGGATCGAACCGCAAGATCTGCCGGTCGTTGGCGAGGATGTCCTCGTACAGCGCGATCCGGGTGCGTGCGCTCGCGATGTCGTCGGCTTTCCCGCCGTGTGCGAGGAGGTTCGCGAGCCGCTCGCGTTCGGAGGTCAGCGCGTCGGTGACCTTCGTGCGGTTCTCGGCGATCGCGGTGGCCCAGGAACCGGTGTCGGCCGCGCCACCGACGCCGGACGGATTCCCGGCCTTGGGCAACGGGTTCTCCGGCATCAGCGACCGGTACGAGGCGGCGATCTGGACGTCGGCGCGCCGGTAACCGCCACCCGCGGAGGTGAGGCCTTGGTGGATCACCGTCGCCTTGGTGATCTGGCCGTCGAGTTTGCCCGCGACGTCCTTGATGTTCTTGGTATACGTGGCCGAAGCCGCGCTGGAAGCCGAAACCTGACCGAACGCGGTGGCGGGGACGTTCTCACCCGCCAGCGCGGTCTGCGCGGTCTTGAGCACGCCGGCGCGCTGTTCGAGTTCGGCCGCCGCCGCTTCGAGCCTGGCGGGGGCGACTCGGTAACCGCCCGCACTGGATGCCATCACCGAGCCGCCTCTCCTGGTGGGAAAAATCAGTACTGTTCGGGTTCTTCGCCGAGCACGGCGGGAGCGACCGGGGACGACTGACCCCAGACGTTCTCGGTCTCCACGAGCCACGGCGGGATACGCCGTCCGGAGCCCATGTCGCCGCCCGCGCCCATGCCCATCGGCATCATGGGCATCATCGGCATCGCGCCCTTGGCCGCCGCCGCGCCCGCGGCACCGGCCGCTCCGCCCGCCAGGCCGCTCATCGCGCTGCCCGAGCCGCCGTCGCCCGCCAGACCGGAGAACGCGGCCGGGACCTCGCCGGGACCGGAGACTCCGCCGCCGCCGGCGCCGATCGCGCCGCCGTCCAACGACGGCGCTCCGCCACCGCCGATCGGGATGCCGCCGCCGGCGCCGCCCGCGGTCGCGCCCGCCGCACCGGCGCCTCCGCCCGCGGGTTCGCCGTTCTTGTCCTTGCCGTCGTTCTTGCCGCTGGCCCACGGGGGCACCCGCGGCATGATCGAGCCGAACCGGCCGAACGCGGCGGCCGAAGCCGCGGCGAGACCGGCGGTGAACATGTCGCCGAACAGCGGGTTCGACTTGGGGACCTGGCCCGGCTGCCCGGTGGTGGGCGGCGTGGAGCCGTCCGAAGGCAGCGGATGCGTGTTGTCGCCGGGAACCAGTCCGACGCCGGGCGTTCCGCCGATGTTGTTGCCGACCGAGCCACCCGGGGCGGTGCCGCCACCGGTGACCGGCGGCGGGGTGACGGCGTTCGGCGAGGCCGGAATGGACTCCTCCACGGAGGAGTACTCGCCGGCGAGCTGGGTCATCACCACGATCGCCTTGCCGTGCGCCGCGCTGGCCGCGCCCGCGGCCTGCTGCTGCGCTTCGACGTTCGCGATGGCCTGCTGCCGCTGCTGGGCGGCGTTGACGATCGTCGACGGCGACGAATCCGGGGGCAGGAGCGGAGGATTGACGGCCAGCGCGAGGTCCGCGGGGGAGACGTCGGGCACCGCGACCGGCGGCGGCATCTCCTTCTTGGCCTTCACCAGCGCGTCCGCCGCGTCCTCGAGGAGGTTGTTCATCGCGTGCGCGGTCTGGGCGACCTTGCGGATTCCGCCGACGAGGTCGCTGATCATCGTGTGGTACTTGTCGGCGGCGCCACCGGTCCAGTTGCCGGAGAAGTCCTTCAGCTCACCGGTCAGGTTCTCGGCCTGTTCGAACAGTCCGGTGCCGGTGGACTGCCATTTGTGGGCCGCGTGACGCGCCGTGTTGGGGTCGCCCGCCTGCAGCATCGCGTAGAGCTGCTGGTGCGAGTACGCGGCGAAGTTCGTGTGCGCGGTCTCGGTCATCCCTTGTTCCCCCCGCCGTTCGAGCCGCTGTTACCGCCCAGCACGCCCCCGAGGACGTTGAGCAACGGATCGAGCAGTCCGGTCTGCTGGCTCGAGTGGTGCATGTCGCCCGCCACCGAATCGTCCGCCGCCGCGTAGCCGTCGGCGACGGTCGTCGTGACGTCCTGCGCGAAGGTGATCGCGCCCTTGACCTGGTCCAGGAGGCCCTGCATCTCGGCGACAGCCGCCTGGTGCGCCTTGTTGAGTGAGCCCGCCTCCCCGAACTCGCCGAACAGCAGCGGCTGCTCGCCGAGGGTCAGCAGGAAGTCGTTCGGCTTGGACATCGCGTGGATCTGGGTCTCCAGTTCCCGCACGAAGTCCTTCAGTGATTCCAGATGGACGTAGTACGACTGGTCTTGCATTGATCCCGGCTCTCTCGTGAACGGCCACGCCGACAAGGGGGACGACTACGCGCAAAGCCGGCCGGCCGGTGCCGAGGGGGTGAAAGCACCGGCCGGCCGACGGAGGGGGACGATCAGCCGGCGAACAGGCCCTGGTTACGGTTCTCCAGGCTGTGCTGGAGATCGTGGGCGTCGCCGACCTTGCCACCGAACTGCGCGATGATCGCCACGATGTCCGCGGTGGCCTGGCGCAGGCGGGTTTCAGACGCACGGGCGGCCTCACCGGCGGAGCTGCCGGAGGCGTACCAGGTCTGGGTGATCGGCTGCAGGTTGGTGTGCAGCTGTTCGAGCTGGGACGTGAGCGCCTTGGCCTTGGCGGCCAGCGAGGCCGAGCTGTGCTGCAGCGCGGCGAAGTTGATTTCGACGACGTCAGCCATGATTGGTGGTCCTCTCGCGGATCAGGGGTTCAGCCGGTGGATCACGGTCTGGTCGACGACTCCGCTGACCCCGGTGAGGCTTTCCCGGACCTGCTCGTCACCCGAGTTGTAGTTCCGGTTGCTCTCGTGCACGAGGCGCGACATCGTGTTGAGCTCGTTCACGGCGATGGTCATCTTCTCCTGCAGACGGCGCTGCAGGTCCCAGAACGCGATCGCCTGGTCACCCTTGTAGTTGTGCAGGGTCTGGGTCAGCTCGCTCTCCAAGCTGGCCATCGTGGTCTTGGCGTTCGACGCGGTCTCCTCGAACCCCTGGACGGCGCGCGCCATCGCAGCTGCGTCTGCCTGATATCCCGTACCGGTCATTGATGGGCCACCTCCTCTCATCTCGCTGGAAATCCCGGTGAGCACCAGGGGACGCCCTGTCTGCTCTTGTGAAGGACACGCTAGAAAAGAGGTGAGTGCGGTCAAACGGCACAACTGCCGGTCGCACTGACGGCACTATTACCCACAGGTCGGTGGTAGGGCCTTCCCCACCCCCGATCAGGGGGAGTGCTCCAGTGTCCGGATCGGAGCTTCCCGGCACGCTCGATTCCATGGTGGACAAGGGATCCAGGGTTGTGTCGCATCGACCGTTGATGATCTTGGCGGCGGCGATGGCGGTGCTCGGGGTGCTCGCGCTCGGCGGTCTCGTTTTCGACGATCGCAGCCTCGTCAACGCGCCCATTTGGCTCAAACCGCTCAAGTTCACGATTTCCGTGGGGCTCTACGCGGTGACGCTGGCCTGGCTGATCGGGCAGCTGACCCGGGGCAAACGGCTCGGCTGGTGGCTCGGCACGGTGGTCGCGGTCGGCCTCGGCCTGGACATGGCGCTGCTGTTCTGGCAGATCATCGTCCGCGGCCGGACACTCCACTTCAACCGGGAGACGCCCGCCGACCAGTGGATCAACGACATGGTCGCGAACGGCGCCTTCACCGGCTGGGGAGCGACGGCGGCCATCGCGGTCCTGCTGCTGTTCCAGCGTCTTCCCGACCGGGCGATGAACTCCGCGTTACGTGCGGGCGCCGCGCTGTCGGTCGCCGGTATCGGGGTCGCGATGCTGATGTTCGGGCCGAACGAACAGCAAAGGGCGCAGTTCCGTGCCGGCGAACGGCCGTCGATCCTCGGCGCCCACGCGGTCGGTGTCCCCGACGGCGGCCCGGGGCTGCCGGTGCTGGGCTGGAGCACCGTGGGCGGCGATATGCGGATCCCGCACTTCTTCGGGATCCACGCGATCCAGGTGCTGCCGCTGCTCGCCTTCGGGCTGCTCAAGCTCGCCCGGCGGTATCCGGTGCTCGAATCGGAGTTCGTGCGGCGGAATCTGGTGCGGACCGCTTCGGCGGGTTTCGCGGGGGTGCTCGTGCTGCTCACCTGGCAGGCTCAGCGAGGACAGTCCATCGTGCACCCGGATTTCTGGACGCTGGTCGCGGGTGCGGGAATCATCGCCGTCGTGGCCGCCGGTTCGGCGCTTTCGCTTCGTGCTTCGCGGCCGACGCATCAATTGACGTGACCACTCGCGAAATCCACTCGGGACTTCCTTCGTGATCGGCTGGTTTTCTGGTGATGAAGGGGGTATGCGTGTACAGAACACGTACGATCAGGCGGATTTCGGGCGTGGTTTTCACCGCCGCGGCGGTGGTGATCGGCGGGACGGCCTGTTCGTCGGCTTCGCCCGGCGCGGGCGCTCCGGCGGCACCGGAGGCCTTCGGTCCGGCCGGCTATCGCGGGCTGGCCTTGGGGATGGCCAAGGACGCCGCGTTGGCAGGCGGGAAGCTCGCCACGGCGCCGACGTCCACTTTGGACGGGTGTGCCGATTTCTCCTACACCGGCGGTCCGGCACCCGATTCGGCGCGGATGAAGGCGGAGACCGACGCCGAGACCAAGGCCAAGGAGCTGAACAAGAAGGCCGACGAACTCCAGGCCGATCCGGAGCCGAAGCCGGGTGCCTCCGCGGAGGAGAGCGCCAAAGCGGCGGAGAAGTCGGCCGCGGACACCCGGTTGTTCGCCGACGCCGCTCAGGCGTCCGCCGATCTGGCGGGCAAGCGGGAGGAACGCGACAAGGCCTTCGTGGCCGCCGGTGGTGCCTCGTTCGGCAAGGACGGGCTGCGTGAACTCGCCGCTCCTTCGGACGCGAAGACGGCGGAAGGGATCGGGGCCGGTTCGTCGCTGGCGGAACTCAAGGCGGCCTACGACGCCAAGGGATTGAAGGCCGGCGACAACGGCCGGTTCCAGGTGCCTGTCGACGGGAGGCCGGACCGGGTCTACGAGTTCACCGTCAACGGGGAGAAGGTCGGCTCGGTGTCGATGATCGACCCGAAGGCGAAGTGCGCCTGAGCCATCCGGGTTTTCGGGCAGGGAAAGGGCTGTTCGTTCCCGGACGGCCCTTTCCCGTCGGCTCAGACTCCCGCGGTGGTGCGGATCCAGTCGCGGCTCGCCGCGACGCTGGCGTAGTTCTGGGTGCCCTGCGGGTTCGTGCCGGAGTTGCTGCCGGTCGAGCAGACACCGACCTGGACGCCGTTCGAAAGCTGCGGGCCGCCCGAATCGCCGTGCCAGGCCGAACCGTTGACGCCGACGCTGGCGATGGCCTGGCCGCCGTACGCGTCGCTGCTGGTCCCGGTGATGCGCACGTTCGCGGTCTTCAGGACACTCGACGGCGGGTTGTTGCCCTGGGTCCGGCCCCAGCCGTAGATCTGGTTCGTGGTGCCGTTGGCCGGGTTCGCGGTGCCGAGCTTCATGTACGTCGTGCTGACCGCGGTCGTGAGATGCAGGAGGGCGATGTCGCCGCTCGGGGCGGCCTTCTGCTGGTCGACGTCGGCCTCGGTGCCCTGGTTCAGGTTGACGTCGCCGACCTTGACGTGCATGCCGGGCTTGTTGAGGCAGTGCTTCGCGGTGAGGACCCACTGTGGGGCGATGATCGTGCCGGAGCAGTTGAAACCGCCGAACGCGGTGGCGTCGTCCCAGTAGATCTGGGCGCCCCACGGCGCGGAACTCACGGTGCCGCCGCCGATGATGTCCTGGCCCGCGTTCGCGGCGGGGGTGGCGGCGAGGGTCAGCGCCGCGGCGGCACCGGCCACCGTGGCGACTATCTTGGACATACGCATGAATACGCCCTTCGGCCTGCGTCGGGGATTCCGTATCGAGTTGAAACGGTTTCACCAAGTTAGGACGCGGTAAGGATTTTTGTAACCTACCGAAGTCGGTTGTCCGTCCTGTGTGAATTCCATGATTGGGTGGATGCTGCCTTTCGCCGTGAACGTCCGTTGTATCCGGATTCGCGGACCGGCGTCTAGGGTGTTCGCGTGACGACAGTGATCGTGCTGAACGGCGGCTCCAGTTCGGGTAAGTCGGGGATCGCCAGGTGTCTGCAAGCGGTGTTGCCGGATCCGTGGCTCACCCTCGGCGTGGACACCCTGATCGACGCCACGCCGTCCACTGTGGACGACGGGATCGACTTCGCGGCGGACGGCGGAGTGAGTGTCGGATCCGGTTTCCGGCGGCTCGAGAACGCATGGATGGTCGGTGTCGCGGCGATGGTCCGGGCCGGGGCCCGGGTCATCGTCGACGACGCGTTCCTCGGTGGGGCCGCGTCGCAGCAGCGGTGGCGTGCCGCGTTGGCCGGGCTCGAGGTGCTGTGGGTCGGGGTCCGGTGTGACGGCGTCGTGGCCGCCGGGCGGGAGATGGCGCGAGGGGATCGGGTCACGGGGATGGCGGAGGCGCAGGCTGAAATCGTGCATCGAGGCGTGGTTTACGACTTCGAAGTGGATACCGGGGTGAATGAAGCCTTGGTCTGTGCGCGGGAGATTGCCGCACGGGTCGGGTGATTCGCTGGGGCGAGGCGGCGATCGAGAGTGTCGCCGCTTCTTGTTCAGCGTGCAGAGCCGGGCTCCGCCCGCGTTTTCGCTCGTCGGCGGTGTGAAGGTCCCGTAGGACGAGGAGCCGACGGCCTGCTTACGGCAGGTGGACTGGCGGTGATCTGCCGTGACGTCGACCGAGGCCGAGGAAGGGCGCAGTGTCAGCGCGACGCATCTTGCCGGCCTGTCTTGCTCGTGGCTCCAAAGTGGACAGAGTCGACAGGGCATGACCCATCCACGAAGGGCGCCTCAAGAGTGCCTTCGTCGAAGTCTGGCACCACGCTTCAGAAGGGTGGGGTGTCGTCCTCCGGTCGTGGGTCGTGGAGTGGTTCGGGGGTGGTGGTGTAGGTGCGGCCGGTGGGGTGGTGATGGTCATGCCGCCGTTGCCGGTGGGTTGGGTGGTCCAGCCGGGTTCTTCTTTGAGGAGGTTGTGGATTGTGCAGGCGGCGTGGCAGTTGTGGTGGTCGGTGCCGCCGTGGCGGGCCCAGGTGGTGATGTGGTCGATTTCGGAGAATTCGGCGGGCCGGTGGCAGCCGGGGTGGGTGCATTCCCGATCGCGGGCTTTGATGAGGCGGGCGAGTGAGGCGGGGGATCGGTAGGTGCCGGGGCTGGCTTCCAGGAGCTGCCCGGTAAACGGGTCGGTGATCAGCCGGGACCAGGTGGAGGCGGGGTCGGCGGCGATCTCGCGGGCGAGCCAGCCGGGAACGGGGCCGTAGCCGGCGAGGGTGGCGGGGTCTTCGCGGGCGCCGGTCAGGGTCAGCAAGTCGACATAGACATGGACGTGTGCCCGCGGTGTCCCGTGCCCGTCTTCGGCGAGTAACCGTTCGGCGAAGATGTCCGCCCGGTGCTGGTCGAGGGTGCGGGACATGTCGGCCTTGCGGCGTTTCTTGGCCGCGTGGCTCAGCGACGCGTAGATCGAGCTGGCGACTTCGGCGGGGAGCCAACCGGACAGTTTCGACATGGTCTCGTCCTCGTGTTCCAGCGAGACATGCCGTAACGCGCGTTTGGTCGCGGCGCGTTCCCGGTAGCCGTCGGGATCGAACTTCTGCACCGCGTGATCCACCGATTTCCGGATCGCCCCCGGATCACGCCCGGCGAGACGTTTCGCCATCCACGCGTCCACCTGTGCGGCGACGTCGTCGGAGACCTCGCGGGTCAGCTGGGACACCTTCGACGCCTTGTACAGGTCGATATCACCGGTTTCCAGTGCTGCCAGCGTGTTCGGCAACCGGGTCACCAACGCACACGAGGTTTCGACCAGCAGGTACGCCTGATTGCGGGAGACCGAGAAGGCCAGCGCGACCTCCTCGGTCACCGATCTTCGCGAACCACCCACCCCAGCGAACCCCGCTATCGAACGCACCTGCCGCCCCTGCGCCCGGCGAAGCACAACCTCCTCGCCATAAGCGGCATCCAGAAGACGAGCGGCTTTCGGGTTAAAAGCAAAAGAAGTGGTCATGACCAAGATCATACTCGAACAAGCGTTCGACCGCCACTGGGTCGGCGACGTGGGGTCAAGTGCTCGAAATCCTTGTGCGGGCAACGTTATCTGGCATGTGCACGTGGTTCGTTGCGCTCGCGCCTATGCCGGGCTCACAGCTGGCCGGTCCAGCAAAGACCAAAGATTCCGCGGTCGACTTCAAGTGCCCAGTTTGTCCAGATCGCGTTTGCAGAACCTGTGGTGGGCCCATTCCTCGTCGAGCACGGTGCCGAGGCATTGCCGCACTGTCCGCCCCTTGGCGTAGGGGGGCCACCTGTCGTCGTCGGGCACCGGCGCGGGGTGCGCGAGCCGATCGGGCGTGACCTCGGCCAGCCACGCCTCGATCCCCGAAGCCTGCCGGTCGCGCACGGCGAGCACCTCGTCGAGGCTCGGTCGCGCGGACGGGTCGAGCCCGTTCTCCTGGTCCATGACGGACGGTGGACCCAGTCCCATGGCCGTGAACGGCTCGGTGAGCCCGAGCACGCAGCGCCGGAACCAGGAGTCGTGCACGAAGACGAGGTGACGCAAGGTCTCGACCATCGACCATTCGCCGTCGACGCCGTGATGCTCGCTGTTCCGGGGCATGGACCGGACGCGCTCGGCGGTCGCCACCCAGTCGTCCCGCAGGTGCCGCCACGCCTGTCGCAGGTCGGCGGGCTCATCGGAGCGGATCAGCAATCGCACCGGGTGGCGGCGGTCGAGCTCCGCCTCGACGTACGGCATGACCTCGACGCCGTTGACCACGAGATGGGTGACGAGGCCGTCGATCTCGGCGTCCTGCATGACCACGCCGACCAGCCGGGTCCTGCTCAGGTCGCATTCGCGGAACTCCGCGCCGGTGAGGTCTTCGCCGTCGAAGCGTCGCATGCGGCCAGACTAGGCCGTCGCACGACTCTACCGCTGATCGACGCCCTGCCCCCACCGGGAAACGATCACGAGATCACGATCGGGATCGATCCACGGCAAGTACTGATCCGCGCTGCCCCGCGCGAACCGACCGGTCGGCGGCGCGGACGGGATCCCGTTGAGCCACCAGAGATAGCCGTAGCCGGGGTTCCGGGGACAGTCCAACTGTGCTCGATCCAGCTTTGACGCGAACGTCGTTGCACTCCCAGGCCGAGCCGGTTTGCCCCAGAGTTCGCCGCCCCCTTCGCTGGTCTGCTGCAACAGGTGATGCCAGGTGATCGAGGTCCCGGCCATTTCCGGCGTCTCAGGATCACCCCACGCGGCGATGCGCTCGCCGCGGTGAAGGATCACCCCGCTGGTTCCGGACGCCGGCAGCAGCGGCCCCAGCACCTCACGGTGCGTACGTTCCTTTACCTGGCTCGCCAGATACGCGCTCATGTCGCCGATGCCCGGCGTGACGCGCTCGGCCTGTGCCGCCGCGGCGGCGTGGACAGCGGGCAGATCCAGGGCCTAGTCCTCCACGGGCTTCGTCCAAGCCACCTGAACGAGCCCCGTCCCATGCCGCCGCGACACCAGCACACCCCGCCCGGCGGGCTGAGGCCCTGGCTTCACCTCGCCGAGCAGCGCCCCTTCGTCCCGCGACCCGGACATCACGAGACCGGGCGAGCCCAGCTCCCGGATCCGTTGCAGCACAGGCTCGAACAGGGACCGCCCGGCACCGCCGCTCCCGCGCGCGAGGACGAGGTGGAGCCCGATGTCCCGCGCCTGCGGCAGGAATTCCAGCAGTGGCTGCAACGGGTTCCGGCCGACGGTCGCGACCATTTCGTAGTCGTCGACGAGCACGAATAGCTCCGGCCCCCGCCACCAAGACCGGTTACGCAACTGGTCCGGCGTGACGTCCGCGCCGGGGAGCCGGTTCCGCATGGCCTGCTGGCATTGCTCGATCAGCCCGGTCAGCACGGTTTCGGAACCCGCGTAGCCGAGCAGATGCGAATCCGGCACCGCGCCCAGCATCCCTCGCCGGTAATCGGCGACGACGATCGCGGCCTCTTCCGCCGAGTACTTCGACACGATGCCTTGCGCGATGGCGCGCAGGAGCGAGCTCTTGCCCGACTCGACGTCGCCGAAGGCCAGGAAATGCGGTTCGGTGGCGAAGTCGAGGTACACCGGCCGCAGGTTCGACTCCGCGATGCCGAGCGTGATCTGCTTGCGCGGTCCGGCTTCCAGCGAGTCCAGCGGCACTTCGGGAGGCAGCAGCCGGACCTGCGGCGCCGCCGCACGGGTCCACGCCGCGGAAATCCGGCGGTTCAGGTCCAGACCGCCGGCGCCGACGGTGTCCGGGCGCTGGTCCGAGTCGATCCGCGGGAGTGCCGCGAGGAAGTGCAGCTTGTCCGCGGTCAGCCCTCGTCCCGGCCGGTCCGCCGGGACGTTCTGCGCGATCTTGCGGTCGATCAGCGAGTCCGCCGGTTCACCGAGCCGCAGCTCGAATTTGGTGCCGATCGCGTCGCGCAGCGGCGCCCGCATGCCCATCCACTGGTTGATCGAGACGACGACGTGGATGCCGAAACCGAGCCCGCGCGAGGCCAGGCTGGTGATCTGTTCCTCCAGCTGTTCGTATTCCTGGCGGATCGTGGTCCAGTTGTCCACGAACAGGAAGACGTCGCCGAACTCGCGGCCTTCCGTGCTCTCCCGGAACTCCGAACGCCGCTGGCGGAACGTCGTGATCGACTCGATCCCGTTGGCGGAGAAGAACTCCTCGCGCTGTTCGAGCAGGGTGGTCAGTTCCGCCACCACCCGGCGGCAGCGCTGGGCGTCGCGCCGGGTCGCGTAGCCGGACACGTGGGGCAGCCCGGCGATCGGCGCCAGCGCGCCACCGCCCATGTCCAGCACGAACAGCTGGACCTCTTCCGGCGTGTGGGTGAGCGCGAGCATCGCGGCGATGTCACGCATCAGTGTGCTCTTGCCGCTCTGCGGCGCCCCGACGATCAGCGCGTGCCCGGCGGCACCGGAGAAATCGGCCCACAGCATGTCGCGCCGCTGTTCGAAGGGCTTGTCCACCAGGGCGACCGGGATCATCAGCTTGCCGTTGCCGCCCCAGCCCAGTGGGCACAAGCCGCGCTCCGGGTCTTCGCCGAGCGGAGGCAGCAGCTGGTCCAGCGTCGGCGGTTCGGCCAGCGGCGGAAGCCAGATCTGGTGTGCCTCCGGGCCTTTGCCTTCGATCCGCGAGATCATCGCGCCGATGATGGTCTCGCCGGTGCCCTTTTCGACCGGCGCCTCGGCCTCGACGGTCACCGGGATCTCGACCGGTGCCAGCGTGAACGGCATCAGACCGAGACTCTGCCCGTCCTTGCGCACGATCTTGCTGCGCGGCGGCAGTTCGCCCGAGACGTACGCGGCCTTGAGCCGGATGAGGGTGTCGTTGTCGGACTTCAGATACGCCGAACCGGGCACGGGCGGCAGCTGGTAGGCGTCGGCGACACCGAGCACCGCGCGGCTCTCCGACGCGGAGAACGTCCGCAGGCCGATCCGGTACGAAAGATGCGAGTCCAGCCCGCGCAGCCGTCCCTCTTCCAGCCGCTGCGAGGCCAGCAGCAGATGGATCCCGAGGCTCCGGCCCAGCCGCCCGATCGCCACGAACAGGTCGATGAACTCCGGCCGCGACGACAGCAGCTCGCTGAATTCGTCGATGATCACCAGCAGCGACGGCAACGGCCGCAGGTTGACGCCCGATTCCCTGGCCTTTTCGTAGTCCCGCACCGACGCGTAGTTCCCGGCCGCGTGCAGGAGTTCCTGACGCCGCAGCAGTTCGCCGTTCAGCGCGTCCGCCATGCGGTCGACCAGCGCGAGATCGTCGGAGAGGTTGGTGATGACGGCGCAGGTGTGCGGCAGCCCGGTCATCCCGGCGAACGTCGCACCACCCTTGAAGTCGATCAGCGCGAGGTTCAGCTTCTCCGAGGAATGCGTGACGGCGAGCGCGGTGACCAGCGTCCGCAGCAGCTCGCTCTTGCCGGATCCGGTCGCGCCGATGACCAGCCCGTGCGGCCCCATCCCGCCTTCGGCCGATTCCTTCAGGTCGAGTTCGACCGGCCTGCCCTCGGGATTGACGCCCAGCGGGATCCGCAGCCGGTCCCGCGCGGACCGCGGCGCCCAGGTGACCTCGGTGTCGGTGTCACGCGGATCGCCGATGCCGAGCAGCCTGGCCAGCCCGAAGGTCGCCGACATCGGCGCCTCGCTGACCACCGCCGCACCCTGGAACAGCGGCGTCAGCATCCGGGACAGCGCTTCGGCGGCCCCGCGGTCCAAGGTGTCCGGCTTGCCGAGGAAACCGAGCCGTTGTTCCGTCCCGTCGCCGACGACCATGCCGAGTTGCTCCGGGCTCATGTGCAGGCTCAGCAGCCGCTCCGACGAGATCGCCCGCGGCTGCTCCGCGCCGATTTCGATCACGGTGACGCCGAGCCTGCCCTCCTCGGCCACGAGCCGCGTGTCGCCGTGGGTGTGCCCGCCGTCCACGATCACGACGATCTGGGGCAGGTCCAGCCGGGCGTCCGGCCGCCGGGTGAACGCGGGCCGGTCGCCGAGGTCGGGGCCGAGCAGGTCGGCGAGCTTCCCGGTGCCGGAGTCGACGAGCCGCCGCGGACCGGCGGCGTCGGCGGCGGTGGAGGCGACGTGCGGCAGCCACTTCGCCCATTCCCAGTCGTGCAGCCGGTCGTCCTTGACGCACAACGCGATCCGCAGGTCACCGGGCGAGTGGAAGGTCGCGAGCTGGGTCAGCAGGGCCCGCGCGGTCCCGAGCGTGTCCGGGCGGCGGCCGGACAGGACGACCTGCGCGAACGACCGCAGCGAGACCGCGACGGGGAGCCCGTCGACCGTCGAATAGGTGCGGATGAAGTGTTTGAGGTTCGTCGAGCACACCGGGTCGAGGTCTTCCAGCGGCACGGTCTGCGGCGCCTTCAACGGTGTCGCCAGCCGCTGCGGCCCGGTGCCGATCCGCACCTGCCCGAACTGGGCGTCCGACCGGCGGCGATCCCACAGCCTGCCCGTCTCGACGCAGGCCCACAGATCCGCCGGATCGGGTTGCAGCGCCGTCATCGCCGCGCGCTGGTTGTCCGCGATGTCCCGGACCTGGCCGCGCAAACCGGTCAGATACCGCTGGTAGTCCCGGCGTTCCTCGTTGATCTGCGCCTTCTTCTGCGCGCCGCCGCGGCCGAGCGACATCACGACCATGCCCACCATCGCGGTGAGGAACAACGCGCCGAAGATGTACGTCATCACGCCGCCGTCGCGTCCGATGTAGACGAACGACATGGCGCCCATGCCCAGCATCATCGGCATGAACATCAGCAGCTGCATGGCTCCGCCGGAGGAGCCCTTCGGCAGCATCGGCGGGGACTGCAGGACGATTTCACCGGGCTGCTCGCCCAGGGCCGGCAGGCGGTCGCGAGTGGCGCTCATCAGGGTCTTTCTGGCCGCTTGTGGGTAATCCTGCCGATCATTCTGGCCACTCGTGCCGCCCTTGCGGTGGGTACTTTTGCCGTCCGCTCACGTCTGGTGGCGAACTTACGCTGCTGGTCAACGCAGACGTGGGGGAAGAGAGTAAGGAGAGCCATGGTCGGCACGGGCGAGTACCGGGCGGAGCCCGAGGCCATGCGCTCGGCGGTCGGGAACCTGGGCGGCATCATCATGCAGGGCATCAACGTCGTCGCCGACCTCGAACGCACCGTCCTCCAGCCGATGTCGTTCGCCACGTTCGGCAGCGCGGTGGCGGCGGCCAACACCGCCATGCAGAGCCAGCAGGTGGTCGCGGTCCGGACGCTCCTGCAACTGCTGCAGCAGATCAACGGCTTCATCAAGAGCAGTGCCGACGCCTACCAGGCCGCCGACGAGGCGGTCGCGGGCGGCTACGGCGGCCGTCCCGGCGGCGGCGCGGGTTCGGGGTCGTCGTCGATCTGGGGCAACTCGCACGCCTCCGAACTGGCGACGCTGGCCATCAACGACAGCGCCGGCGGCGAGGGCGAGCCGTCCTCGGTCGGCAACGTGCTGCGCTACCTGGGGGACGCGCGGCTGGGCCAGCTCGGCGACCACCCGATCACCGACACGCGGTTCCACGGCGTCTCGGACTTCAACGACTGGCTGGCCGGTGACGCCGACAACCAGGCGCGGGTCGGGGTCATCGAGGTCTACGCCGGTACGGCGCGCAACTTCGGCGACGTGCCGGGCGGGGTGCACAGCGGCGACGTCGTCGTGGTCGAACCGCTCCTGTTCTCCGACAGCAAGCCGATCATCGCCATCGCCGGAGAGG
This sequence comes from Amycolatopsis sp. WAC 04182, assembly GCF_003947465.1. Taxonomy (NCBI): domain Bacteria; kingdom Bacillati; phylum Actinomycetota; class Actinomycetes; order Pseudonocardiales; family Pseudonocardiaceae; genus Amycolatopsis; species Amycolatopsis sp. WAC 04182. The sequence continues at coordinate 134,314 of NZ_QHJJ01000010.1, read as the reverse complement.
GCGGGCTGCTCTACAACCACGGAATCGTCGACGCGGACATCAACGGCCTGGCGAAGGTCAGTGTCTACCGCCCGGCTTCCGTCTGACTTCCGGCCTGAGGAGCGACCATGCTGACTTACCCCAATTCCAGCGCGATGGACGCCACGGCGTCCTCGGGCGGGCCGATCACGATCCTGCCGCAGATCCTCACCGGTCAGCCGGAGCAGATCGCGAAGCACGTCCTCGAAGTGCTCAAGAAGGCCAACGAGTTCCTCACCATGTACAACGAGGTGACGAAGGCCGCCGAGCAGCTGGGCAAGATCTGGTCCGGCGCCGCGTCGGATTCCGCGTTGAAGAAGATCACCGACTCCCTGAACTCGCTGACCAAGATCATCCAGGTCGTGCAGAAGGGCGCCGAACTGCTCGGCGTCGCCGGGACGCTGATCAAGACCGCGCAGACCGCCTACAAGGCGGTGGTCTCGGCGGTGAACCCGACGGTCGCCGGCCTGATGTCGAATCCGTGGACCTACGGCGCCGCGGTCGCGCTTTCCACCGCCACCAGTGCTTCGCTGCGCGCGTTCATCACCGCGATCGGCGCGCTGCTGAAGGCGCTCGGCGTGGTCGACCTCGCCAACCAGATCACCCAGATCGCCACCATCATCGGCGAGGTCCAGAAACTGTTCGGGCACAACGACGCCGGGGACAACGGCGCGGCGGGCAACTCGGCGGTCTCGGGCACCCCGATCACCAACCCGCAGGCGCCGGGCTCGGTGGCCGGCGGTTCGGGACAGGCCGCCATCGGTGGCTCCGGCGGCGGCGCGGGCGGTGGTTCGACGCCGGGCGAGACGCCGCCGTTCACCCAGTACCGGCCGCCCGCGCTGGGCGGGAACGGTTCCCAGGGCAACTGGCCCGGCGGCGCCGACGCCTGGATTCCGGTGGACAGACCCTCGGGCGGTGGCGCGGGTTCCGGATCAAACGGCGGAGCGCTTCCGAGCGCGGGCAACGGGAACACGGTCACCATCACCACCGACCTGAGCACCGGGAAGTCCACGGTGCAGGCGCCCGGCGGGCAGGACATCGATATCGACATCGACATGAACTACGGCGGCAAGCACTTCGAGCAGCACATCGATATCGATGCGGGAGCTGACTCACCGGCGAAGGGCAGGTAGCCGTGTGGGGGAGCGGTGTGGTCGACGCGTCGGGCGTCGTCAGTTCGATCCTGTCGAATTACCGGCGGCTCGTGGTCGAGTACCAGCGGCGGGTCACCGGTGATCCTTCGGCGCTGACCGCGGCCGGTCAGCGGTGCGGCGATCGGGCGTCGACGGTTTCGGGCCGGGCGGACGAGATCGGCAAGGCGGCGAAGGCGCTCAACGCGTCTTGGGAGGGCGACGCCTACACGGCGTTCTCCACCTCCGCCGCGAAACTGAGCCAGGAACTCGGCGAGCTCGGCGCGAAACTGAGCGACCAGTCGAACCGGTTGCGGGCGGGCGCGCAGGCACTTCAGGGCGCGAAGTCCTGTGTGGACTCGATCCTCGCGCAGTTCGACCAGTACGCCGCGCAACTCGTCAGCCAGGCGCGGACGGCGAACGCGAACGCGGTCAACGCGTTCATCTCCGCCGCCCGGCAACTCGGCGAGCGGGCCGCGCAGGCGGCACAGGAGATCGCCGACGAACTGAGCGAAGAACTGGCGCGGCTGTTCCCGCCGGAGGGCACCGGCCGGATCGAGCACGAACTCGGCAAATGGGGCCGCGGCCCGTTGTACTGGCTCAACGGTGAGACGCTCGACGGCCGCAAGCGCCCGCGTTCGCATCCTTCCTGGTTCGGCAACTCCGGCTGGAAGAAGCTCACCTGGGACGGTCTCGAAGGCACGCGCGCCCCGCGTGCGGGTGACACGCCGTTTGGCAGGCCGAAGCCGGAAGGCCTGCGCGACAAGGCCTGGGGCAACACCGAGATCACCTACGCCAAGTGGAAGCAGGAGCAGGACGGCTTCACCCCGGGGTGGGACGCCAAGATCTCCTCGCAGGGTTGGGACGTCAAGGCGTCCGGGCACGCGGAACTGGCCGCCTTCAAGGAAGAACTCGAACGCAAGGGCGAGTGGGGCGTCGCTTCGGGCAGCGCCAAGGGAACCGCGTTCGTCGGCGGTGAGGTGAACGGGTCGCTGCAGGCGGGCGCGCACGGTGTCGGTGTGCACGCCAACGCCTTCGTCGGCGGTAAGATCGAAGGCGAAGTCGCGGCGGACGTGGCCGGGGTCGGCGTCGGCGCGAGCGGGACCCTCCAATATGGACTCGGCGCGCAGCTCGACGGCCAGGCCGTCTACGACGCCGGGCACATCAAGGTCAACTTCAAGGCCGGTGTCGCGCTCGGCCTCGGTGCCGGGATCGGCGCGAAGATCGACATCGACCTGCCGAAGATCGCGGACACCGTCGGCGAGTACGGCGGCGCGGCCGTCGACGCGGTGAGCGGCGCGGCCGGCCAGGCGGCGGACGCCGTCGGCGAGGCGTGGGACGACGCGATCACCTACGTGGGCACGTGGTGACGGGGATGAGCGAAGCGATGACGCAGGACCGGGTCTCCCTCCCGCTGGGGTTCGACATCCCCGAGGGCTGGGTGCCGGTCGAGCCGGCGTCCGTCGGTGCCGAAGGCGCGGTCTTCGTGGCGGTGCACTCCGGGACGTACCCGGAGTTCACCCCGAACATCGCCCTGAGCATCGGGCAACGCCCCGACCGGGCGGAGATCACCGCTATCGCCGACGAGGCCGTCGAACGCCTCGGCCGGTCCACGGCCGCGCTCGAAGTGGTGCGGCGCAAGGTGATCGGCACCGGGATCGCGCCGGGGGTGACGCAGGTGCTGCGTATCCGCACCGGCGAAGGACAGGATCTCGTACAGACGCAGGTGCTGCTGACCGTGCCGGGGGAGACCCCGGCCGAGCGGCTGATCCTCGAAATCGCCTGTACCGCAACGCCCGAGGCGGCCCGTGGCCTCGGCGACGACTTCCGGCGGTTCGTGGGCAGTGTCCACGTCCGGCGGGATTTCACCGCAGATGAAGGAGAAGACTCGTGACCACCGACCCCTACGCCATGCCGGACATGGACGAATTGCTGGACCAGGTCCGCAAGCAGACCGAAGAGGTGCAGCGCATCCAGCGTTCGGTCGAGGCGATGGAGGTCAAGGCGCACTCGCGGCAGAACGAGGTCACCGTCGTGCTGCGCGGGGACGGCCGGTTCACCTCGATCGACATCGACCCGCGCGCGGTGCGTCAGTACGACGCGCGCAACCTCTCGGAGATCGTGCTGGAGGCGGTCAACAACGGGCTGCAGAAACTGGCCGAGGCCAGCAGCGCCAAGTTCGCCCCGGTCATCGAGTCCGCCAAGTCGATCGAAGCATGACGGCCGCGATCGCGGGCTCCACCCGGCGCGTCACGGTGGTGACACCGCGGGCGCGCGTCGACGTGGCGCTGCCGCAGCAGAGCACGTTCGCCGAACTCGTCCCGCAGCTCGTACGGCTCGCGGGCGCGTCGGGACAGGCGTCGGCCGAGCATCCCGGCTGGGTGCTGTCCCGGCTCGGCGGTGCTCCGCTCGCGCTCGGGCTCACGGTCGCCGCGGCCCAGGTGCGCGACGGTGAAGTCCTCCATCTGACCCCGCGGGAACGCCCGCGGGGTCCGCTGCTGTTCGACGACGTCGTCGATTCGATCGCCAGCGTCGCCGAGTCGGGCACCGGCCGGTGGGGACCTTCGGTGGCGCGCAAGGCGGGCATCGTCGCGTCCGTGGTGCTGTTGCTCGCCGGTGGGCTGCTGGTGCAGGCCGCGGCGTCCGGCAGCGTGCTGGCGCCGATCGGGACCGGGCTGCTCGCGCTGGTCCTGGTGCTGGGCGGTGGCGCGCTGAGCCGCGCGTACGGCGACGCCGAGGCCGGTGCCGCCGGTGCGCTCGCCGGGGTCGGCGCGGCCTTGCTGGCCGGGATGTCGATCCTGCCGCCGCATCCGCTGTTCTCGCTGTCGGCCGGACCGTTGGCCGCCGGGCTCGCGATCGTGACCGTCTATGGCGTGATCGCGGCCGTTTCGGTGGCGGACCGGTTGCCGTGGTTCGTCGCGGTGACGGTGGCGGCCGGGCTCGGCGCGATCACCACCGCCATCGTCCTGCTGGCCGACGTCCGCCCGGTTTCGGCGGCCGCCGTGGTCGCCGTCGTGGCGACGGCGCTGGCCGCGGTCGCGCCGATGATGGCGCTGCGGCTCGGCAGGCTGCCGCTGCCCCGGGTGCCCGACGACATGGACGCGTTCCGCGCCGACGAGAACCCCTCGCTCGGCGAGGACATGGTCGGCGGCACGACCTACGCGCAGGCGTTGCTGACCGGACTGCTCGTCGCGCTCGGACTCGTCGTGGTTTCGGCGTCGGTGGTCCTGTCATCTACCGGCGGGGCTTGGGAAGCGGGCTTGTGCGCGCTGCTGGGTCTGGCGCTGATGCTGCGCTCGCGCGCCTTCGCCGGCCGCTCGCAGCGGGTCGTGCTCATCGGGTTCGGCGCGGCGGCCTTGGCGGCGGCCGGATTCTGGCTCGCCGCGAGCGGGCCGCGTTCGTTCGTCTTCGCCGCGGGCTGTGCCGTCGTCGTCGCGGCGGGCGTCTGTCTCACCTACGCGACGCGTGTCGCGAAGGGACGTCGTTCTCCTTACTGGGCAAGGACTCTCGATATCGTCGAGTTCCTGGTGCTGCTCTCGCTGATCCCGTTCGTCGGCATGATCGCCGGCGTCTACGAGGCCGTACGAGGCTGACCCCCTCTCTTCACGCATTTAGTCCTCTGAATGCGGTACTTGCCTCACGCAACTACCGCATTCAGAGGACTAATTGCGTTACGTCCGTGAAGGACTCCTTCCCTACCCTCAGAGAAGAAAGGAGTCCTTCACGGACCGTCCCCTCAGTTCTCCAGCGCCAGCGGCAGGGTCCGCCGGACCGCCGCCGCGTGCCGTCCGTGCAGCGGGGTCACCGCGATCCCGCCGGGCCGCACCGGTTCCGCGCCCGGTCGCCCGCCGACCCGGATGGTGACCTCGGACTTTTCGCGGCCGCCGGGGGAGCGGTACAGCGTGTACGAGGTCGCGGTGAACGCCGAGCCGGGAACGTGAAGATCCAGTGTCCGCGCGAGATCCCGCTCCGACCGGGGCCGGTAGCAGACCTGCGACGCGCCGCCCCAGTCCCAGGAACGCCAGCCGTCCACCGGCGCGTCCTGACCGCTGCCGAGCGCGACACGCAGGTTTTCCGTCACCTCACCGGCTTCGAGCACGGTGCTCTCGAACCCGGCTTCGGCCAGTGTGCCCATCAGGCGTAGCGCCGCGCAGGCGGTGCTACGCAGCGCGCCGAGTTCTCCGCCGCCTCTGGCGAGCGCGGCGATCGGCGCGTCCTCGGGCCGGTACCGGACGGTGAGCCAGCGCACCCGCAACACGGACTGTCCATTGGGGACGGTCCAGGTCAGCAGTTGCGCGCTGGACAAGGGGATCCCGGTGCTCGTGTACGCCTCGCGCAGGATACCGACGAGCGTGTCCGGCGAGGGTGTCACGGAACCCGGCGTGAGCCGCACGATCGCGCTCCACCCGTCGCCGACCTCGGCGACCCCGAAACGGTTGCCCGCGCGGTCGACGTGCTGGCGCACCCGGACAGGACCGGCGAGCCGGTGCAGCGGATCGGGGACCTCGTTCTTGTCGCGGCGCTTCAGCCGATACCTGGCCCAGGTGAGCGCCCAGCCCGCGGCGTGGCGTCCGGCGAAGCGGACCGAAGTCGTCAGCACGAGGACGCCGGCGACCGCGACGATGCTGATCCACGCGGCCTGGGGGATCCCGTCGACGGTGAGGGCCAGCAGGATCGCGATCCCGGCGATCTCCCAGAGCGCCGCCTGCAGCGGACGGATCGGCAGCAGCCACGGCAGTGGCGCCGCGCCCGCGATCCCGCGTGGGGGCACCTGTTCCGGGACCGGGCGGGCCGGGGCATCAACCGACAAGGAATTCCCCTCCTCCGTGCACGCGCACGACGGTAACCCCGCCCCGCGCGGGGGAGGGGCGTAAAAAATACCCTCACCGCGAACCTGGCCGGAACCTAACGTGAGCACCCTCGAAACGGGTGGGCACGAACGGCGGGGGACGGGAGCGTGTGGACGCAGCGGGACCAGATCCAGGCCTACCAATTCCTCCGCAGGAGACTGGTTTCGGCACTGGTCTCGGCTGACGCCAACCATCCGGTCGCCCCGAGCCGCAGGCTCGTCATCGGCACCCTGTGCGGCCTCGGCGTCGCGTTGCTGGTCACCGCGGTGTTCGGCGTGATCGGCTTGCTGAACCCGTCCGGCGGCAAGGACTGGCTGGCGGGCGGCAAGGTGATCGTCGAAGAAGGCACCGGCGCGCGCTACATCCTCGGCCAGGACGGCGCGCTGCACCCCGTGCTCAACTACGCCTCCGCGCGGCTGATGGCGGGCGGCAACGGCGAGGCCACTGTGACCGTCCCTTCGGACAAGCTCGCGAAGGCGCCGAGGGGTTCGCAGATCGGCATTCCCGGCGCCCCCGATTCGCTGCCCGCAGCAGCCGCGCTCGTGAACACGCCGTGGACGAGCTGCTCGCGGACGACCCAGGACGCGCCCGCGTCGGCCGAACCGGAGACGACGGTGCTCCTCGGCGCGCCCGCCTCCGGGGTCGACCTGCCGAGGGACCAGGCCGTCGTCGTCCGTGTCCCCGACGGCGAGCGCTACCTCGTCACGGCGGGACGCCGCTACAAGCTCACGCCAGAGGCCGCCACGGCGCTGCAGTTCGACACCTATCCGGTGATCGCGGTGTCCTCCCGGTGGATCGGTACCGTCGCCGCCGGACGCGATCTGGCCTACCGCGCGGTCGAAGACGCCGGACGGCCCGGCCCGAAGGTCGGCGGCACCGCGACGAAGGTCGGTTCGGTGCTCGGCGTCGTCGACGCGATGGCGTCGCCCAACGACGCGACGTCGTACTACCTCGTCCGCGCCGAAGGGCTCGAACCGATCGGCCAGACCGAGGCGAGCCTGCTGATCAACACGCCGGAGAACGCGGACGCCTACACCGGCGTCCCGGCGCCCGTCGCGGTGCGCGCGGCCGACGTCGCCGCGGTGCCGAAGGTCGCCAAGGCGAGGACGGGCGGGGCCGATCCCGCGGAGTATCCGGACCGGATCCCGCGAAAAGCGCCCGTTACCGGACAGTCCGTGACGGTATGCGCGCAGGGTTCTCGAATCGTTATCTCCGCACAGGTCCCGTTGCCGCAAGGTGCGAAGGCGATCCCGGTGACGGCGCGCACGGACGCGCTGGTCGCCGACGCCGTCTTCGTGCCTCCGTCGGGAGGCGCGGTGGTGGCGGAATCCGGTTCCGGCACGGTCTACGTCGTCACCGACACGGGCCTGAAGTACCCGGTGGCGAGCACTGAGGCCCTCGCTTCCCTCGGATACGGCCAAGCCGAACGGCAACCGGTTCCGAATGGATTACTGGCACTGGTGCCGCGCGGGCCCGCGCTGGATCCGGCGCAGGCAGGCCGTGCGGTGTCCGCGGCGGTGGGTGGGACGGGGTGATGGGGAACGTGCAAATGACCGAAGACAGGCCGGAGACCGACCGGGTCGACGTCGCGGTGATCGAAGACCATCCGCTGTACCGGCACGCCGTGGTCCGGGTCCTCACCGAGGCCGAAGGGATCGAGCTGGGCGCGGTGGTCGATTCGGTCGCCCGGTTCCACGTCCATCCGCAACCACCCGGCAGCGTGGTGCTGCTCGACCTCGGCCTGCCGGGGATCGCCGGGGCGGCCGCCGTGCTCCAGGTGGCCGAACTGGGACATCACGTGCTCGTGGTGTCCGCGCAGGCCGAGCCCGAACAGGTGCTCGGCGCGATCGCCGCCGGCGCCAAGGGTTTCCTGTCCAAGGACGTCGACGTCGACGAACTGCTGACCGCGATCAGGACGGTCGCGCGCGGCCGGGCCTACGTTTCCGCGGTGGTGGCCGGGATGATCATCAAGGACAACGCCGACCGCCCCGCCGCGGCTCCGGACGTCGCGCTCTCCGCGCGGGAGAAACAGGTCCTGCGCTTGGTCGCGGCGGGCGAACGCGACGTCGACATCGCCCGCATCCTGGGCATCGGAGTTCGGACGGTCCGCGGTTACCTGGACCGGATCCGTGACAAACTCGGAGAGAGAAGGCGGGCCGGTCTGGTCCGCAAGGCCATCCAGCTCGGGCTCGCGTCTCCGCCGGAGGTGCCCGGCCCGTCTCGGCCGATCGCGCCCCGCGCCGACGCGGGCGGATTCGAAGGACGCCGGTGAACGCAGACGAGCAGCAGCCGAAACGCATCACGCCGATCAACGTCGGGGTGATCGAAGATCATCCGCTGTACCGGGACGCCGTCGCGCGGGTCCTCACCGAAGCGCCCGACATCGCGCTGGGCGCCGTCGCCGACTCCGTCGCGCGGTTCGCCGTCCAGGAGCAGCCGCCCGGCAGCGTCGTCGTCCTCGACCTCAAGCTGAGAGGCGTCCAGGACGCCGCCGCCGTGCTCGAAGTGGGACAGATGGGCCACAAGGTGCTCGTGGTGTCCGCGCACGCCGAGCAGCCCGAGGTACTGGGCGCCATGCAGGCCGGGGCGAAGGGCTTCCTGTCCAAGGACGTCGACGGCGACGAGCTCCTGCGCGCCATCCGCACCATCGCCGAGGACAACGCGTACGTGTCGCCGACGCTGGCCGGGATGATCATCCAGGACAGCGAAGACCGCCACGCCGGGCCCAAGATCGTCCTGTCCGAGCGGGAAAAGCAGGTCCTGCGGCTGGTCGCGGCGGGCGAACGGGACGTCGACGTGGCGGAGATCCTGAACATCAGCGTGCGGACCGTGCGGTCCTACCTCGACCGGATCCGGGACAAGACCGGGGAACGGCGGCGGGCCGGCTTCGTGCGGGTGGCGATCCGGGAAGGCCTGCTGCGGTAAGCCCGCAATTAGTCCTCTGAATGCGGTACTTGCCACCCGCAACGACCGCGTTCAGTCCTCTAAAAACGGGGTCCCGAGAAGTTCACCCGCAGCGTGTAGACCGAACTGCTCGCCGTGATGAACAGATCGTTCCGCCGCGGCCCGCCGAAGGTCAGGTTCGAACAGACCTCCGGCACCCGCAGCTTCCCGATCCGCGTGCCGTCGGGCGCGAAGCAGTGGAGGCCGTCGTGCGCCGCGGCCCAGACCCGGCCCGCGGTGTCCACGCGCACGCCGTCGAAACCGCCGGCGTCACAGGTCGCGAAGACCTCGCCGCCGGAAAGCCGTCCCTTGTCCACGGAGAAAACCCTGATGTGGCTGGGTTTCTGCCGCGTGTCCGCGATGTAGAGCAGCGACTCGTCCAGCGAGAACGCGAGCCCGTTCGGGCGCGAGAAATCGTCCGCGACGATCCGCGCCGAACCGTCCACCGGATCGACCCGGTACACGTGGCAGGCGCCGATCTCGCTTTCCGCCTGGTGTCCTTCGTAGTCGCTTTCGATGCCGTAACTCGGGTCGGTGAACCAGATCGCGCCGTCCGAGGACTCGACGACGTCGTTGGGGCTGTTGAACCTCTTGCCCTGATAGGTCTCCGCGAGAACGGTGGTCGTGCCGTCGTGTTCGGTGCGCGTCACCCGGCGGTTGCCCTGTTCGCAGCTGACGAGCCTGCCCTGGCGGTCGACGGTGTGCCCGTTGTGGAATCCGGCGGGCTCGCGGAACACGCCGACCGCGCCGGTGGTCTCGTCCCACCGCAGGACCCGGTCGTTCGGGATGTCGCTGAACACCAGGTACCGGCCGGCGGGGAAGTAGGCGGGTCCCTCGGTCCACCGGCAGCCGGTGTGCAGGCGCTGCATCCACTCGTCCCCGTTGACCCGGGCGAACCGCTCGTCGAGGACTTCGAAGTGTGCCTTGACCATGTCCATGAAAACCCCAGTGCTCTGAATGAGATATTGCGATCATCATGAACCGCCGAACTTGATATGGTCAACCCATGGATGACGTAGATCGCATGCTGCTCACCGCGCTGCAGCAGGACGCGACTCAGGCGTACGCCGCGCTCGGCAAGGCGGTCGGCCTCTCCGCGGGCGCCGCGCACGAACGGGTCCGCAAACTGCGTGAACAGGGCGTCATCCGGCGCACGACCGTCGACGTCGACCCGGCGGCGGTCGGCCGGGGCGTGATGGCGTTCGTGCTGGTCGAGGCGGGCTCGTGGATGGGCGACGCGCCGACCAAGGCCGCGCTGGAGGCGTTGCCGGAGGTCGTCGAGGCGCACATCATCGCGGGTCCGGCCTCGCTGCTGGTGAAGGTGCGCACGCCGACCACCGAGGAACTGCAGGCGTCACTGCGCAGGCTGTACGCGATCGAGGGCGTCACCGGGACGCAGACGATCGTGGTGCTCGAATCCTTCTTCGAGCGCTCCGTGAACGCTAGAGGCGACGATTCGCCAGGACGCCCGTCGCCGCCCGCGCCTTCCCGCTGACCGCGGGCTCCACGTCGACGACCACCAGCTCCGGCCCGGCGCCCAGCTGGGTGTGGACGCGGCCGAAACCGTCGGACACCGTGGAGTAGCCGATCCCGGTGGGCGCCTTCGGGTTCACCGGGGTCGAGGTCGTGGCCGGATCGGCCTGCCCGCAGCCGAGGACCCAGCAGCCCGAGTCGAGCGCGCGGGCGCGCACCAGGACCTCCCACTGCTCGCGTTTACCCTCGCCCGCACCCCAGGACGTCGGCACGAGGACGATGTCGGCGCCGTCGTCGGCCAGCTTCCGGAACAGCTCGGGGAAGCGGATGTCGTAGCAGGTCGCGACGCCGAACGTCACCCCGTCGACCTCGAAGGTGGCAGGCGCGGTGCCGGGCGCGACCGTGTCGGACTCCGCGAACCCGAACGCGTCGTACAGATGGATCTTGTCGTAGCCGAAGTGATGCCCCGCGCCGGTGACGAGCAGGGTGTTGCTCACCCGCCCGTCGGGCGACGGCGTGAACATGCCCGCGACGACCACCACACCGTGCTCCTCGGCGAGGGCGGCCACAGTGGACGCCCACGGTCCGTCCAAGGGTTGCGCGACGGGCCCGAGCGGGATGCCGAAGCGCGCCATCGCCGCCTCCGGGAACACGACGATCCGCGCGCCCTCGCCCGCCGCGGCCGTCACGCCCTCGCGAATCAGCTTCAGGTTCGTCTCGGGATCCTCGGCGGCCGTGAGCTGGCACAACCCGATTCGCGGCACGGAGGCCTCCCTCATCGTGGGATCGCTGGTCACCACCCCAGTGTGCCTGCTCGGGGCGATCCGGCCACCTCGTACCCTTGACCCATGCTGAACCGTACCGACCTGCGTGGACAGGTCCCGTCCGTTGCCGAACTCAGGCGCACGCTCCCGCGTGCCGAGTACGACGTGGACGCGGCGCTGCATCACGTACGGCCGGTGGTCGAGGCGGTCCGCGATCGTGGCGTCGAGGCGGTTCTCGAGTACACCGAGAAGTTCGACAAGGTCCGCCCCGGTGGCGTCCGCGTGGCGGCCGCGGAGCTCACCAGCGCGCTCGAGAACCTCGATCCGGTCGTCCGCGAGGCGCTGGAGGAGTCCATCGTCCGCGCGCGCAAGGTCCACGGCGACCAGCGCCGCCAGGACGTCACGACCGAGGTCGTCGACGGCGGCACGGTCACCGAGCGTTGGATCCCGGTCGAGCGGGTCGGGCTGTACGCGCCGGGCGGGCTGGCGGTGTACCCCTCGACCGTGGTGATGAACGTCGTCCCGGCGCAGATCGCCGGCGTCGGCACGCTCGTGCTGTGCTCGCCGCCGCAGGCCGCGTTCGGCGGGCTCCCGCACCCGACGATCCTGGCCGCCGCCGAACTGCTCGGCGTCGACGAGGTCTGGGCCGTCGGCGGGGCGCAGGCCGTCGCGCTGCTCGCGTACGGCGGTACCGACACCGACGGTGCGACGCTGGAGCCGGTCGACGTCGTCACCGGGCCGGGCAACATCTATCTCACCGCGGCCAAGCGGCTGCTGCGCGGCATCATCGGCATCGACTCCGAGGCGGGCCCGACCGAGATCGCGATCCTCGCCGACGACACCGCCGACCCGGTGCACGTCGCCGCCGACCTGATCAGCCAGGCCGAGCACGACCCGCTCGCCGCGAGCGTGCTGGTCGCCACGTCCGAGGAGCTCGCGGACGCCGTCGACAAGGAGCTGACCGGCCGCGTCGCCGCCACCAAGCACTCCGAGCGGGTGACGGAAGCCCTGGGCGGCAAGCAGTCCGGCATCATTCTAGTGTCCACTGTGGACGACGGGATCCGCGTCGTGGACGCGTACGCGGCGGAACACCTGGAGATCCAGACCGCCGACGCGCCGTCGGTGGCGGCCCGTGTGCGCAACGCAGGCGCGATCTTCGTCGGGGCGTACGCGCCGGTCTCGCTCGGCGACTACTGCGCCGGGTCGAACCACGTCCTGCCCACCGGCGGGTTCGCGCGGCACTCGTCCGGGCTTTCGGTGCAGAGCTTCCTCAAGGGCGTGCACGTCGTGGACTACAGCCAGGACGCGCTGCGCGAGATCGCCGGCCGCGTCGTCGCGCTGGCGAACGCCGAGGACCTGCCCGCGCACGGCGAGGCCATCACGGCGCGGTTCGAGGGGGAGCGGGCATGAGCATCGGCGAGGAGATCACGCTCGGCTCGCTCCCGCTGCGGGAGGACCTGCGGGGCAAGACCCCGTACGGCGCGCCGCAGCTCGACGTGCCGATCCGGCTCAACACCAACGAAAACCCGTACCCGCCGCCGGACGCGCTGGTGGCCGACGTCGCCGAGGCCGTCCGCGCCGAAGCCGCTTCGCTGCACCGCTACCCGGATCGCGACGCCGTCGCGCTGCGCCAGGACCTCGCGGACTACCTCGCGGTGTCCACCGGCGTGCTCGTGTCGGAGTCGAACGTGTGGGCCGCCAACGGGTCCAACGAGATCCTGCAGCAGATTCTGCAGGCCTTCGGCGGTCCGGGCCGTTCGGCGCTCGGCTTCGAGCCGTCGTACTCGATGCACCCGATCATCTCGGCGGGCACCCGCACCGACTGGCTGCCGGTGCCGCGCCGCGACGATTTCACGCTCGACACCGAGAAGGCGGCCGCGCTGGTGCGCGAACGCCGTCCGGACATCGTGTTCGTGACCAGCCCGAACAACCCGACCGGCGGGTCGATCCCGTTCGACGAGCTGCGCGGGCTGCTCGACGCGGCGCCGGGCATCGTGGTGGTCGACGAGGCGTACGCGGAGTTCTCGTCACAGCCGAGCGCCGTCGAGCTCCTCGAGGAGTACCCGGCGAAGTTGATCGTGTCACGCACGATGAGCAAGGCGTTCGCTTTCGCGGGCGGGCGGCTCGGGTATCTCGCGGCCGCGCCCGCGATCGTCGACGCGCTGCAGCTGGTACGGCTGCCGTACCACCTCTCGAAGCTCACGCAGGCCGCCGCGCGCGCCGCGCTGCGGCACGCGGACGCCACCCTCGCCTCGGTCGCCAAACTCGCGGCCGAACGCGACCGCGTGGTGGAAGCGTTGCTGGGCTTGGGATTCACGCCTGTCCCGAGCGACGCGAACTTCGTCCTCTTCGGACGGTTCGCGGACGCGCCCACGACCTGGCAGTCCTATTTGGACAACGGCGTGCTGATCAGGGACGTCGGCATCGAAGGGCACCTGCGGGTGACCATCGGGACGCCGGAAGAGAACGACGCCTTTCTCGAGGCCAGCAAGGAGGTGCCGCGATGAGTCGCGTCGGCAAGGTGGATCGCACCACCAAGGAATCGTCCATCTCGGTCCAGCTCGACCTGGACGGCACGGGGCAGGTGGAGATCGACACCGGTGTCCCGTTCTACGACCACATGCTCACCGCGTTCGGCGTGCACGGCTCGCTCGACCTCAAGGTGCAGGCGACGGGTGACGTGCACATCGACGCGCACCACACCGTCGAGGACACCGCGATCGTGCTCGGCCAGGCCCTGCGGCAGGCGCTCGGCGACAAGAGCGGCATCCGCCGCTTCGGTGACGCGTGGATCCCGATGGACGAAACCCTCGCGCACGCCGCGATCGACGTCTCCGGGCGCCCGTACTGCGTGCACCTGGGCGAGCCGGAGCAGTTCAACAGCTTCACCATCGGCGGGAACTACCCGTTCGTGCTGACGCGGCACGTGTTCGACTCGCTGTCGTTCCACGCGCAGATCGCGCTGCACGTGCGGGTGCTGCACGGCCGCGACCCGCACCACATCGCGGAGGCCGAGTACAAGGCCGTCGCGCGTGCGCTGCGCGCCGCCACCGAGCCGGACCCGCGGGCGGGCGGCATCCCGTCCACGAAGGGCGTCCTCTAACCCCCGCATCCAGAGGACTAAACGCGTCCGGCGGGCTTGTAGGTGTTGAGCTGGACGCCGGACGGCGTGGTCGTGGTGCCGGCGAACTCCAAGGAGCATGCCGGGGTTCCGTCAGCGAAGAAACGCTTGCCTGTGCCCAAAAGGAGCGGGTAGACGGCCAGTAGCACCTCGTCCGCGAGCCCGTTTTCGAGCAGGGCCGAGGTCAGCGTGGAGCTGCCCGAGAGGACGAGGTCCGGGCCGTCCTGCGCCTTGAGGCGGCGAACGCCTTCGACGAGGTCCGGGCCGACACCCTCGAACGGGCCCCACTTCAGGCTTTCCGGCCGATGGGTGACGACGTATTTCGTCGCCGCCTTGAGCCGGTCGGCGAGCGGGTCGCTCGGCGCGTCCGGCCAGTATTCCGACCAGATGTCGTAGGTGCGGCGGCCGAGCAGCAGGTCGAAACCTTCGGTGTGCGCGGCCGTGATGGCCTCCCGGCCTTCGGGTGTCCGATACGGCATGTTCCAGCCGCTGTACGGGAAGTCGTTCTCGTCGGCGGAATGCTGGATCACGCCGTCGAGCGAGATGTGTTCGATGATCTTGAGCTTTCTCATCACGCCTCCAGTAATGCGTCGAGCTGGGGCATCGCGGCGCGGAAGCCCTCTTCCATCCCCGGGATCGTCTTCTCCATGGCTTCGACACTGGAAAACCGGGTGACGTGGATCAGGCGCGACCCCGTCGGTGTCGTCTCGAAGGTGAAGGTCATCGAGGTGGGCATGTCCTCGTCGCCGGCGTTGTCCTCGCCGTCTTCCGCCTCGAACGAGTCGATGGGGTTCACCTCGGTGAACTTCCAGGAATTGGCCCACTTCTCGCCGTTCGGCCCGGACAGGTAGTACTCGGCGCGGCCACCGGCCCGGAAATCGTGATGGGTGAAGGTGGAGGGCGCGAAGGGCGGCCCCCAGAAGCGCTCAAGCTGCCGTGGATCGGCCCAGGCTTCCCAAAGTCGTTTCCGCGGGACGGGAAAGTCCGCCACGACGGTGAGACTGAGCTTTTCGGGCTCCTTGGTGACAGAGGTGATCGGCATCGTCATTCCCCTTCCCTCAGTACATCGTCGAGCTGTGCCACACGTTGGCGCCAAAGGACTTCGTAGGAGTCGAGAAGCTCGCCGGCGCGCTGGAGCCGCTCGCGGTCGGTCGAGACCAGTTGTTCGCGCCCGTTGGCACGCTTCCGGACGAGACCAGCGCGCTGGAGCACGGCGACGTGTTTCTGCACGGCGGCGAAACTCATCTCGTAGCGGGCGGCGAGATCGGACACCGACGGCGCTTCCGTGATCGCCCTGGCCAGGATGTCGCGGCGGGTGCCGTCGGCCAACGCGCGGAAGAGCTGGTTGAGCGACTCCTCGCTCTCCTCTCGAAGTACAACCATGTGGTTGTACGTTAGCGGTGCCCGGTCACGAGGGCAAGGTCCCGGGCCCGGCGCGGTCGGAGTGACCGAGGTGTGGCAGGGTGGCGGTCGTGAGTAACACGACCATCGCTGTGCTGCTGTTCGCGCTCGGCGGCTTCCTGATCGGCGGCGTCTACGCGACCTGGAAGAGCGTCAAGTTCATGGCCGTCGTGCTGGGGATCGGCGCGCTGCTGGCCATCGGCGGCGCCATCGCCTGGCTGGCCTGATCACGCCTCGAACGAGCTGAAGGGGACTTTCCCCGCATGTCATGCGAGGAAAGTCCCCTTCGCCACGTCTAACGCGGGTAAAGCGTCCTTCAGCTCCGGACCAGCTCCCGCTCGTCAGGCGCGTCCAGCTGCTTCGCGAGCTTCTCGCCTTCGACGTCGACGTCGGGCAGCACGCGATCCAGCCACTTCGGCAGCCACCAGGCGCCGCGGCCGAGCAGGGACATCAGCGCCGGCACGATGGTCATCCGGATCACGAACGCGTCCACCAGCACCCCGAAGGCCAGCGCGAACCCGATCGACTGGATCAGCGACGATTCCGCGAGGACGAACCCGGCGAACACGCTGATCATGATCAGCGCGGCCGCGACCACGACGCGGGAGCCGTGCCGGAAACCGGTGACCATCGCCTGCTGCGGATCGGCGCCGTGGACGTATTCCTCCCGCATCCGCGTCACCAGGAACACCTGATAGTCCATCGCGAGCCCGAACAGCACACCGATCAGCAGGATCGGCAGCATGCTCATGATCGGCCCGGTCGTCTTCACCCCGAGCAGGTCGGTGAGCCAGCCCCACTGGAACACCGCCACCACGGCGCCGAACGTCGCGACCACGGAGCCGAGGAAGCCCAGCGTCGCCTTCAGCGGGACCATGATCGATCGGAACACCAGCATCAGCAGCAGGAACGCGAGTCCGACGATCAGCGCGAGATAGGGCAGCATCGCGTCGGCGAGTTTCTCCGAGACGTCGATGTTGGCCGCGGTCTGGCCGGTCACCGCCAGCGACGCGCCGGTGGTCGTGCCCAGCCCCGCGTTCAGGCCGCGGATGTCGCTGACCAGGTCTTCGGTCGCGGTGCTGCTCGGGCCGCTCTTCGGGATGACGGTCAGGAGCGCCAGGTCACCGCCCCGGTTGGTCTTCGGCGGCGTGACGATCGGGCGTTCGGGGAGCGCGCCGATCCCCGCGGCCGCCTGCTGGAGCGCGGCCTGCCGGTCGGTGCTGCCGCTCAGGTCGACGACGATCACCAGCGGGCCGTTCGCGCCCTCGCCGAAGCTGCGGGCGACGGTGTCGTAGGCCTTGCGCTGGGTGGTGTCCGGCGCGGCGGTGCTGTCGTTCGGCAGGCCGAGCTGCATGCTCGCGGCCGGGATGGCGACGATCGCGAGACCGGCGATCGCGGCGATCAGCACCGGGATCCGGCGGTGGGCCACGAAACGCGCCCAGCGCTCGCCGTGTGTCGTCGCGTTTTCCTTGCGGCGCAAGCGGATCTTGCCGCCCGCCAGTTTGCCGCCCGCGAAGCCGAGCACGGCGGGGAGCAGGGTGAGCGCGATGACGACCGCGATGGCGACGGTGATCGCCGCGGCGATGCCCATCTCGCCGAGGAACGGGATGCCGACGACGGTGAGGCCCGCCAGCGCGATGATCACGGTCAGCCCGGCGAACACGACCGCGGAGCCCGCCGTGCCGGTGGCGCGTCCGGCCGCTTCCTCCGGATCCCGGCCGATCGTGAGTTCGTGCCGGTAGCGGGAAACGATGAAGAGCGCGTAGTCGATGCCGACGGCGAGGCCGATCATCAGCGCGAGCACCGGCGTGTTCGTGTTCAGTTCGAGGAATCCGGACGCCGTCGTGATCCCCGCCATGCCGATGCCGACACCGATGAGCGCGGTCAGCAGCGGGATCCCGGCCGCGAGCAGCGAGCCGAAGGTGATGATCAGGACGACGGCGGCGACCGCGACACCGAGGCCTTCGGTGGCGTTCGTGGCGGGCATCGCCTGGACGGCGTCACCGCCGAATTCCACGGTGTACCCGGCGGCCTTGGCGGAATCCGCGGCGGCCATCAGGCCGTCGCGGTCGGCGTCGGTGAGTTCGAAGCCCGGGACGCGGTAGCTGACCTGCGCCAGTGCGACGTGCTTGTCGGGCGAGATCGCCTGCGCCTGCAGCGGGTCGACCACGCCGGCGACCTTCGGCGCGTCCTTCAGCCCGGCGACGAGACGGGCGATCGCCGCCTGCCCACCGGCGTCGGTGATGTCACCGGGTGTCGAGATGACGACGCGCGCCGTCGCGCCACCGGCGGCGGCTTCCGGGAACCGGTCGGCGAGCTGGTCGATCGCCTTCTGCGATTCGGTGCCGGGGATGGTCACCGAGTTCGAAAGCTGGCCGGACAGGGTCAGCGCGCCCGCGCCGAGGGCCACCAGGACGGCGGCCCACACCGCCGTCACCAGTGCCCGGCGCCGGAACGAGAACCGGCCCAGGCGGTACAGGAAGCTGGCCACGAAAGTCTCCCGTTCACTCGTTCAGGTCCATTTCAAGCTAGCCGATCGGCTAGGGCCTTACAAGCCGATCGGCAAGTGTGTGACTAGCCGCACGGCTAGTACTCGTTTGGTCAGGCGGCCACGCTTGACGTAATCTCCGACGGCTGAACGAGGAGGGAACATGGACGTCGTCCACGTGGAGGACACCCGCACGCGACTACTGGGCACGGCGTTGCGGCTGTTCACCGAACACGGCGTGGAAGGCACCTCGCTGCAGATGATCGCGGACGCCCTCGGCGTCACCAAGGCCGCCGTCTACTACCACTTCAAGACGAAGGCGGAGATCACCGAGTCCGTCGCCGAACCCGTGCTGCGGGAGCTCGAAGGCATCGTCGACGATGCCCGCGCCCAGCGCACCCGGGGCGCGCAGATCGACCACCTGCTCGACGGTTTCGTCGATCTCGTGGTGCGGCACCGCGCGCTGGTCGCCCTGTTCTCCAGCGACCCCGGTATCGCCCGAGCGATCGAAAAATCCGTCCACCGCTCGGAAAGCTTCAAGAACCGGCTGCTGGAGATCCTCGCCGGCCCGGAGCCGGACGCGCTGGGGATGGTCACCGCACAGGTGCTCCTGGCCGGTATCGCCCTCGCCGGCGGCTCGCCCGAGGTCGCTTCGCTCGACGACGAGACGCTGCGCGAAACGCTCCTCAGCGTCGGCCGCAAGCTCTACAACCGGCCTCGCCGCCGTTCGTGACCGATGTGTTCAAGACAGGCGCCGCGATCCGCGCGACCCTGTCGGCATGACCATCGATCTGAAGGCGGCGGCCACGTTCATGGCCACCCAGGCCCGGCTGCTCGACAGGCGGCGCTTCGACGTCCTCTTCCGCGACGGTGATCCGGCGGCGGCGCTCGCCGCGCTGGAGGCGTACCGCAATCCCGACGGTGGCTACGGCCACGGGCTCGAACCCGACTGCCGCTCGGTGACGAGCCAGCCCGCCGGCGCGCTGCACGCTTTCGAGGTCTTCGCCGACGTCGGCAAGTCGACAAGTCCGCGTGCGGCCGAACTCTGCGACTGGCTCGCCTCGATCTCCCTGCCCGACGGCGGGATCCCGTTCGCGCTGCCGATGCCGGACCCGGAGGGCAGCGCGCCGTTCTGGGCGAGCGCGGATCCGGCGGTCTCCTCGCTGCAGATCACGGCGATCGTCGCGGTGACCGCGCATCGCGTCGCGGCGCACGATCCCGCGGTCGCCGCGCATCCCTGGCTCGCGAAGGCCACGCGCTACTGCCTCGATGAGATCGAGAAGCTCGACGAGGCCCCGCACGCGCTCGTGCTCGCTTTCGCGATGAAGCTGGTGGACGCGCTCGGCGACACGCGCTTGATCGAGAAGCTCGGCCGGTTCGTCCCGGACGACGGCGTGGTCGCCGTCGGTGGCGGGATCGAGGGCGAGGCCATGCGCCCGCTCGACTTCGCGCCGGAACCCGGGGGCCCGGCACGGAAGCTGTTCCGCCCGGGGGTCATCGAAGCGGACCTGCGGCGAGTCGCAGGCGGGCAGCACGACGACGGCGGCTGGCGCGTCGACTACACGAGCTATTCGCCCGCCGCCGCGCTGGAGTGGAACGGGATGTTCACCGTGGGCACGCTCGGGCTCCTGCGGGCCAACGGCCTGGTCTAGGGGAGACGGCGCAGGAATTCCGGCGGGACGGCGGCGGTGAGCCAGACGCCGTTCGCGCTCACCTGGAACTCGTGTCCAACGGCGGACATCTGCCGGGCGTCCACGGCGAGCAGCACCGGGACGCCGCGCCGCGCCCCGACGGCCCGCGCGGTGTCCACGGTCGCCGAGAGATGCACGGCGTGCCGTTTCATCGGCTTGAGTCCCTCGTGCAGGATCGCGTCGAGGAACCGGGAGACCGTGCCGTGATAGAGCACGTCCGGCGGGATCGCGGCGGGCAGTGCGAGGTCGACGTCGACACTGTGGCCCTGGCTGGCGCGGATCCGCAGCCCGGCCTCGTCGAAGGCGAAGCGCCGCTTGTCGTTGCCCTCGACCACTTCGTCGAGTTCGGCGCGGGTGAGCGGCAAACCGTTGCGCCGCAAGGCCGCCAAGAGCGTGTCGACGGCGACCCAGCCGTCCGGGGTGAGGGTGATCCCGATGTCACCGGGTGCGTGCCGCAGATGCCGGGAGAGTCGTTTCGAGACTCGGATGAGATTCTTCTTGTCCATTTCGAGTCACAGTGACGCACATCCGGCCCCCGCGTGGCAACGGAATTCAGATGCCGCCCTCGGAGGCCGGGCGCAGTTTCCCCGCGCCGGGGCCGAACCGGGACATCTGGTCGTCGGCGTTGTAGAGCCCGCAGCTGCGCAGGGAGAGGCAACCGCAGCCGACGCATCCGGTCAGCCTGTCGCGCAGGCGCTGCAACGCGTCGATCCGGGCGTCGAGTTCGTCCTGCCAGCCCCGCGAAAGGCGGGCCCAGTCGGCCTTGGTGGGGGCGTGGTCCTTGGGCAGGGTCTCCAGTGCCGAGCTGATGTCGTCCAGGCTGAGCCCGACCCGCTGCGCGGCGCGGATGAAGGCGATCCGGCGCAGCACCGAACGCGAGTACCGGCGCTGGTTGCCCGCCGAGCGCTCGGAGCTGATCAGTCCCTTGTCCTCGTAGAAACGCAAAGCCGTATGGGGCACGCCGCTGCGGTCGGCGACCTGCCCGATGCTCAGGTGTTCAGCCAGTCTCGTCACGTCGCCAGGTTAGCCTTGACTTCGACCTAAGTCGAGGTTGCAACCTCGGTTCATGACCACCGACACCAAGACCGGCTACGAGGATCTGCCGAGGCTGATCTCGTTGATGACCGGCGATGAGAAGCATCAGGCCGCCGCGGAGTCCACTGTGGACGTCCTGTGGGTGCTCTACGACCGTGTGCTCGACATCACCCCGGAGAACGTCCGCGATCCCGGCCGCGACCGTTTCCTGCTGTCGAAGGGCCACGGTCCGATGGCCTACTACGCGGTGCTGGCGAAGAAGGGCTTCCTCCACGAGGAAGAACTCGCCGACTGGACTTCGGCCGAGTCCCGGCTCGGTCACCATCCCGACCGGGCGAGGCTTCCCGTCGCCGAAATCTCCAGCGGTTCGCTCGGGCACGGGCTCCCGCTGGCCATCGGCACCGTGTTCGGCCTGCGCGCCAAGGGATTCCGCGACGCCAAGGTCGTCACCCTCATCGGTGACGCGGAGCTCGACGAGGGTTCCAACCAAGAGGCCATCGCGGTCGCCGGCCGGATCGGCATGCCGCAGCTGACCGCCGTCGTCGTCGACAACTCGTCGGCCACGCACGGCTGGCCCGGCGGGATCGCCCGCCGGTTCGAGGTCGAAGGCTGGACGACCCGCACCGTCGACGGCCGCGATCACGACGCGCTCCACGAAGCCTTCACCGCACCTCATCCGGACCGGCCGCTCGCCGTGGTCGCGACCGTCGAGCGAAAGGCCTGAACCCGTGAACATGCGTGAAACGTTCCTCGAAGCCGCCGCCGAGGCGCTCGACACCGACCCGAACGTCGCCGTCGTGCTCGCCGACATCTCCGCGGCACAACTCGCCTTCGCCGCGAGGAAACATCCCGACCGGGTGCTCAACGTCGGGATCCGCGAACAACTGATGATGAGCACCGCGGGCGGCCTCGCGCTGGCCGGGATGCGCCCGATCGTCCACACCTTCTCGTCGTTCCTCGTGGAGCGGGCTTTCGAGCAGGTCAAACTCGACCTCGGGCACCAGGACGTCGGGGCCGTGCTGGTGTCCTCGGGCGCGTCCTACGACATGCCGACCGCCGGGCGGACCCACCAGGCGCCCGGGGACGTCGCCCTCATCGACACGCTGCCGGGCTGGACCGTGCACGTTCCGGGGCATCCCGAAGAGGCACGGCGGCTGCTGCTCGAGTCCATCCCGGGCGACGGGCGCGTCTATCTCCGGCTATCCGCGCAGGAGAACGCGAAAGCGCATCTGGGCGCGGGTCTGCAAACGCTGCGCGAAGGCGGGCGAGGGGTGGTGGTGGCCGTCGGGCCGATGCTCGACCGGACGCTGGAGGCGACCGCCGAACTCGACGTGACCGTGCTCTACACCTCGACCATCCGGCCGTTCGACGCCGCCGGGCTGCGCGCGGCCGCCGAGGCCGCGGGGGCCACCGACGTCGTGCTGGTCGAGCCGTACCTCGCGGGAACGTCGGCGCACGCGGTGACGGACGCCTTGTCCGGAACGCCGCACCGGCTGCTCTCCCTCGGCGTCCGGCGCGACGCGGAAGTGCGCATCTACGGCGAAATGGCCGATCACGACCTCGCGCACGGCCTCGACGCCGGTTCGATCACCTTGTCCGTCAAGGAATTCCTCCACTAGCGTCACCAGGATGACGAAGATCCGCCCGCTCGCGCTCGGGGTCGTCCGCCGCGGCGAAGACCTTCTCGTGTTCGAAGGCCGTGACCACGCCAAAGGCGAGACCTACCATCGCCCGCTCGGCGGCGGGATCGAGTTCGGGGAGACCGCCGCCGAGGCGCTGCACCGCGAATTCCAGGAGGAACTCGCGGCGGAGCTGACCTCGGTCGAGCAGATCGCCGTGCTGGAGAACGTGTACACCTACGAAGGCGAGCCGGGGCACGAGATCGTGTTCCTGTTCACCGCCGACCTGACCGACAAGGCGTTCTACGAGCGCGACGAAGTCGGCGTGGTGCTCGACGACGGCGCCCGCGTGCACTGGCTCCCGATGGCCGACGTGACGAGCGGCAAGGCGATCCTGTACCCGGCCGGACTCGCGGACCTCCTTTCAGCGCAGGACTGACCGCGCGGTCGGGGTCAGTTCCCTTTGTTGCCAAGGGCGTTCGAGTTTGCCCGCCAGTTCGGCGCCGGTCCGGTCGAGGAGTTCGCGGTGTTCTTCCGTGGACTTCGTGAACCAGACGAACACCGATTCGTTCTCCCGCACGGGAAGACGGGGGAAGGTGTTCTCCGCGGGTTCCGTTTCGAAGTGGCCGAACGTGTCCACGCCGGATTCCCGCAAGGCGGGCGCCACGTGGTCCGCGAAATACGCGGAGAATTCCTTGACCGGGACGGCCGGATGGCACACCGTCACCAGCACCCGGGAATCCCCGGCGCCGCCCGGAGCGGGGAACCCCGGCCCGGACGGGCGCAGCACCAGGACGTCCGAGGCGTCGATCATCGTCTCGTTCGCCGCCGGGCCGTGCTCTCGCCACACGGGCCCGTGATAGAACGCTTCGAGTGCGGCCCGCCTGGCCTCCATGTCCCGGAAACCGCGCAGCCACACGAACTTGTCCGGCTCCGCCGGCTCGCGGAAGAGGCCGAACAAGCGCATGCCGCAGGCTTCCTGGCTCTCCACGAACTCGCGCTCGAAGAGCTCGATCAGCTCGTCCCGGCGGCCGGGGTGCAGCGTGTACCGGCGCAGCTCGACGACGGACTGGAACTCCGGGGAATCGGTCATGCGCGGACCATAGAGCGCCGCACCGACAGTTCCGGCTCTCAGCCGAGCAGGAAACCGCGGATCTGGTCGGCGACGGGCTCGGGGGCCATCCAGAAAGCACTGTGGTCGTGGTCTTCCAGCGTCAGCACGGTGACGTTCGGCAGGATCGCGGCCAGCGCCTCGGCGCCGGTGCGCATGAACGCCTCGCCGTTGCCGCCGACGGCGACGGCGATCGGCGCGTCGATGCTCCAGCGGTCGGTGGGCAGCGGCGTGCCGTCCTGGAGCCCGCGCCAGATCCGGCCGTCGTAGGCGTAGGTGTGGGCGTAGGACTTCGTCTTCTCCCAGGACGGGTCCTGCGTGATCATCGGGAGGTATTCGGCGGGGACGCCGACCACCTCGCTCATGAAGTACTCGCCCGCCTCGCCGCGCTTGCCCGCCGCGACGAGCGCTTCCATGTGCTCGACGGAATCGGCGGGGACCGGCGGCCGGGAGCCGTCGACGATGAACGGAGGCTCGTAGAGGTAGAGGCCGCTGACCTTGTCGCCCAGGGCGCTGGCCGCGTCCAGCACGATCCCGCATCCGCCGGATCCGGAGGCCAGGGCCGCGGAGCCGCCGAGGACGTCGATCAGCGCCGAGATGTCTTCGATCTCCCGCGCGGGGTCGTAGGGCTGCGGGTCGCCGCTGGCGCCGCGGCCGCGACGATCGAAGGTGAGCACGGTGAAGTCCTTGGCCAGCGCCGTGTACAGGCCGGCGACGGAGGTGTGGTCCTCCGCGACATTGCTGACCACGATGATCGCGGGACCCGAGCCGGTCTTTTCGTAGGCGATGGTGGTGCCGTCGGCCGAGGTGATGGTGTCCATGGTCGGTTCTCCGTCTGTGGTGTCGGTCGGGGTGTTCAGTACGTCGTCGAGCCGTTCGAGCGCCTCGACGTAGCCGTCGGCCATTTGCTGTTCGACAGCGCGTTGCAGTGCGGCGCCGTCGGCGAAAACGGCGCAGACGTCGACGGTGCAGCCGGTCCCGGCGGCGGCGAAGGTGACCGTCGTGGGGAAGGTGTCGGTGCCGTCGAGCCGCCATGCCTCGTCGGCGAACGCGTCGTCGTAGGCCAGTTCGGCACACGGCTCGACCACGGTGTACGTGGCGACACTGCGTACCGCGGCGGCCGAGCCGTCCTCCGGCGCGATCTGGAAACGCCAGCGACCGCCGGGGCGCACGTCCATCTCGTAGACGGTGGCCGCCCAGCCCCGCGGGCCCCACCAGCGACCGATCGCCTCGGCGTCGGTCCACGCCCACCAGGCGCGGTCGACGCCCGCGGCGTAGGTGCGGCTGATGTGGACGGTGTTGTTCGTCCTGTCGATCACGATGCCGTCGGACACGGCCGAGCTCCTCACGCGTTCGGTTCGGGGGCGCGGTCACCGTCGAGGAGTGAGCCGAGACGGTCCATCCGTCCCACCCACAGCGCCGCGAAACCTTGCACCCAGTCGCTGATCAAAAGCATCGCTTCGGGGTGCAGCCGGTAGATCCGCTGCTGGGCCTGCTTGGTCATTTCGACCACATCGGCCTCCGCGAGCAGCCTCAGGTGCCGGGACACCTGAGGCTGGCCGAGGCCGAGCGCGTCGACGATGGCGCCGACCGGCCGCGGCCCCTCTTTGAGCAGCTCGACGATCCGGAACCGGTTCGGCTCCGAAATCGCCGCCAGTCGCTGCTGCACGGTAGCGGTCATACGGCGAGAATACACGTAGCTATATATACGTGCAAGTAGATATACGAGAGCGAGCGCCGACCCGGTGCCGGCGTGCGGGAAGATCAGCGGAAGGCGGCCAGACCGGTGACCGACTGGCCGAGCGAGAGCGCGTGCATCTCTTCGGTGCCTTCGTAGGTCAGCACGGTTTCCAGGTTCGACATATGCCGCATCACCGGGTACTCCAGCGAGATCCCGTTGGCGCCGAGCATGGCGCGCGCGGTCCTCGCGACCTCCAGCGCGGAGCGGACGTTGGCGAGCTTGCCGAAGCTGACGTGGTTGTGGTGCAGCGTCCCGGCGTCCTTGAGCCGCCCGATCCGCAGCGCGACCAGACCGGCGCGGTTGACCTCGACGACGAGGTCGGCGAGCTTGCGCTGGGTGAGCTGGAAACCGGCCAGCGGTTTGCCGAACTGTTCCCGGCTCAGCGTGTACTCCAGCGCGGATTCGTAGCAGGAGCGAGCGGCGCCGACGACGCCGAACAGGATCCCGTAGCGCGCCTCGTTCAGGCAGGACAGTGGCCCGCGCAGGCCCCTGACCTCGGGGAACGCCGCGGACTCCGGCAGGCGGACGCCGTCGAGCACGAGTTCCGCGGTCAGCGAGGCCCGGAGCGACAGCTTGTGCTTGACCTCGTTCGCGGTGAAGCCCGGCGTGTTCGTGGGGACGACGAAGCCGCGCACGCCTTCGTCGGTCTGGGCCCAGACGACCGCGACGTCGGCCACGGTTCCGTTGGTGATCCACATCTTCGTGCCGCTCAGCACCCAGTCCGAGCCGTCGCGCACCGCGCGAGTCCGCATGCTGCCGGGGTCGCTGCCGGCGTCCGGTTCGGTCAGGCCGAAGCAGCCGAGCGCCTCACCGGCGGCCATCCGGGGCAGCCACTCCTGCTTGTGCTCCTCGGTGCCCCATTTGTGGATCGCGTACATCGCCAGCGAGCCCTGCACCGAGACGAAACTGCGCAACCCGGAGTCGACGGCCTCCAGCTCACGGCAGGCGATCCCGTAGGCGACCGCACTGGTCCCGGCGCAGCCGTAACCCTCCAGATGCATGCCGAGCAGCCCGAGTTGCCCGAACCCCTTGGCGAGCTCGGCGGCGGGCAGAGCGCCCGTCTCGTACCAGTCGGCGACGTTGGGCAGAAGCTGGTCCTGCGCGTAGGAGCGCACGGCGTCACGCATGGCCCGGTCCTCGGCGGTGAGCTCGGCGTCGAGATCGAGGAAGTCGCGCGGATCCGGGCTGCTGCTCATGCGGTCACTCCTGGTCGGCTCGGTGGGGCGTCTTCCTATGAAGAAAACCACACACGCGACCGGAGTCGGGTGTCAGCGATCCCGCCATCCGGTGGTCTTCGTCACCTGAACCGATGCCGTGGCCGTCCTGGCGGGGGCGGAGCGCCGCTTCTGCGCCGGGATCAGCAGCTCCGCGAAAGTAGGGAAAGGCACGCTCTCGATGTCTTCCCGCCAGGCGCTGAGCAGGCGGGTCAGGTCGTCGGCGTCCTGCATCGTTCCTCCATAAGTGCAGGGCGGTCCTGCGCCGGCCTTTCACTCGGAGTCGCTATTACCCAGAAGAGTGAAGGTCGAAACAGGGAATCCGCGAAAAATCCGGTCCGCTAGCCTGGGACGCGTGGCTACTCCTCGCGTGGTGATCCTGGACTACGGGTCCGGCAACCTCCGGTCCGCCGAACGCGCCGTCCAGCGCGCCGGCGCCGACGTCGAGGTCACCGCCGACCCGCATGCCGCGCTCGAGGCCGACGGCCTGGTCGTCCCCGGTGTCGGCGCCTTCTCCGCCTGCATGGAGGGGCTGCGGTCGGTGTCGGGGGAGAAGATCATCGGCAAACGCCTCGCCGGCGGCCGCCCCGTCCTGGGCATCTGCGTCGGCATGCAGATCCTGTTCGAACGCGGTGTCGAGCACGGTGTGGAGGCCGAGGGCGCCGGTGAATGGCCGGGCACGGTCGACAAGCTGGAGGCCGACGTCCTGCCGCACATGGGCTGGAACACCGTCCGCGCTCCGGAGGACTCGCGGCTGTTCGCCGGTCTGGACGCGGACACGCGGTTCTACTTCGTGCACTCCTACGCCGCGCGGACCTGGGAACTGGACTCCGGCCTCGCCGGGCAGCAGCCCAAGGTGACCTGGGCCAACCACGGCCAGGACTTCGTCGCCGCCGTCGAGAACGGGCCCCTCTGGGCGACCCAGTTCCACCCCGAGAAGTCCGGGGACGCCGGGGCGCACCTGCTGCGCAACTGGCTGAAGAGCCTGTCTTAGAGTGGGCGCGTGACTTTCACGCTCCTTCCCGCCGTTGATGTGGCCGATGGCCAGGCCGTGCGACTCGTCCAGGGCGAGGCCGGCACCGAAACCTCCTATGGCAGCCCGCTGGAGGCGGCGCTCGCCTGGCAGCGCGACGGGGCGGAGTGGATCCATCTGGTGGACCTCGACGCCGCGTTCGGCAAGGGATCCAACCGCGAACTGCTCGCCGACGTCGTGGCCAAGCTCGACGTCCAGGTGGAGCTGTCCGGTGGCATCCGCGACGACGCCTCGCTGGAGGCCGCGCTGGCCACCGGCGCCCGCCGCGTCAACCTCGGCACCGCGGCGCTGGAGGACCCGGAGTGGACCGCGAAGGTCGTCTCCTCCTACGGCGACCGCGTCGCCATCGGGCTGGACGTGCGGATCACCGAGGCCGGGCACCGGCTGTCCGCCCGCGGCTGGACGCAGGACGGCGGTGACCTCTGGGAGGTCCTCGACCGGCTCGACCGCGACGGCGCGCAGCGCTACGTCGTCACCGACGTGAGCAAGGACGGCACCCTCCAGGGCCCGAACATCGACCTGCTGCGCGAGGTCGCCGCCCGCACCGACGCGCCGGTCATCGCCTCCGGCGGTGTGTCCAGTGTGGACGATCTCCGCGCGCTGGCCGCACTGGCCCGCGACGGTGTCGAGGGGTCCATCGTCGGCAAGGCGCTCTACGCCGGCGCGTTCACCCTGCCCGAGGCGCTCGCGGCCGTCGCGGAGTTCTGAGCTTTACCTCCCGGGTAATCGACGCCGCGCGCCGGCTCGGTCAGGATTCCTTCCAGGACAACGAAACCTGGAGGGACACCATGACCGCCTACGGACTCGCCCACCTTCGCCCCGCCACTGTGCTGGCCGAAGAGGTCTTCGAGTACATGGAACGGATCCAGGCCACGCTCGATCCCTTCGGTGGCAGGTTCCTCGTGCACGGAGCCGGGGTCCACGTCGTCGAAGGGGAGTGGCCGGGGGCGCTCGTGCTCATCGAGTTCCCGAGTCTCGACGCCGCGCGGGAGTGGTACGACTCGCCCGCGTACCGGGAGATCCTGCCGCTGCGGGCCGACCACATCCCCGGCGATCTGATCCTGGTCGAGGGCTGCGGGCCGGACCACGACTCGGCGGCCTTGGCGGCCGGGCTGCGGGCGCTTCAGTCCGCCTGACCTACTCCGCCAGCTTGATCGCGATGCCCACGGTCCGGTCCTTCGGCCCCCGCAGCCTGCTGAAGAACATCGTGACCCGCCCGGTGATCCCGTACTTTCGCGCGATCACCTTGCGCACGCGCTCGGTCTCGTCGAGGTCCAGCAGTCGCGCCTCACCCGCGACGACGTCGCCGTGGGTCTTGGCGCCGCGGAAGTCGCAGGCCTGGACCTCGACCCGGCCGCTGTTGCGGATGCGCTTGACCTTGCCCGCCTTCCGCTCGGACCAGATCACCAGTTCGGCGCCGTCTCCCGCCGCCCAGACCGGGGTCGGCACCGGGGTGCCGTTCTTGCGGAAGGTGGTCAGGACGACGTACTTCTCGGCGGCGATCCGCTCGAACTCCGATCCCATGTGGAGAGTCTAGGTCGTTCAAGGGCTAGGGCGTTCGACGACGCAACGTCGCCGCGCCGAGTACCAGCGCGGCCAGGGCGCACGCCCCGACGATGATCAGGTTCCGGATGAGCGTCGCGTCCACGGTGCCCGACGTGGTGACCCGCGTGAGCGCTTCGACGGCGTACGAAAGCGGCATCACGTTCGAAAGCCAGTTCAGGAGCCAGCCCATTTCCCCGCGCGGCACGAACAGCCCGCACAGCAGGATCTGCGGCAGCACGAACACCGGCATGAACTGCACCGCCTGGAATTCCGTCCGGGCGAACGCGCTCACGAACAGGCCGAGCGCCATCCCGAGGAGGGCGTCGAGGACGGCGATGAGCAGTAGCATCCCGATCGAGCCCGCGATGTCGAGGCCCAGCCAGGCGAGCGAGACCCCGGCGGCGACGCCGACCTGCACGATCGCGATCGAACCGAACGCGATCGCGTAGCCGAAGAGCAGGTCCATCCTGCCGATCGGCAGGGTCATCAGTCGTTCCAGCGTCGCCGTGGTGCGCTCGCGCAGCGTGGTGATCGAGGTGATCAGGAACATGATCAGGAACGGGAAGACGCCGAGCAACGCCGGGGCGACCCGGCTGAACACCGCTTCGGAGTTGAAGACGAAACGCAGCAGCACCATCAGCAGCGACGGGACGACGATCAGCATCGCGACGGTGCGCGGATCGTGCCGTAGCTGAAGGAGGATGCGGCGGGCCGTGGCCAGTGTCAGCGCGGGGTTCATGACGGGGTCACCTCGGTCTCGCGGACCAGCCGCAGGAACGCCTGTTCCAGATCGGTCGTCCCGGTGCGTTCGCGCAGCCCGGCCGGGGTGTCGTCGGCGAGGATGCGGCCTTCGCGCATGAGCAGCAGGCGGTCGCATCGCGCGGCCTCGTCCATGACGTGGCTGGACACGAGCAGCGTGGCCCCGCCCTCGGCGAGGCGGCGGAACAGCGCCCAGAGTTCGTCGCGGAGCACGGGATCGAGGCCGACGGTCGGTTCGTCGAGGACGAGCAGTTCGGGTTTCCCGAGCAGCGCGACGGCGAGGTTGGCGCGGTTGTGCTGACCGCCCGACAGGGAGCCGACGAGCTTGCCCGCATGGTCGGTCAGCCCGACTTCGGCGATCACCCTGTCCACATCGGACACCGGCGCGCGAAGGACGGAAGCGAAGTAGCGCAAGGCTTCCGTGATGGTGAGGTCGGCGTAGATGGCCGGGTTCTGGGTGGCGTAGCCGATCAGCCGCCGCAGCGGAGGGTTGCCCGCGGGATGGCCGAGCACGGTGACCTCGCCCGCCGCGACGATCTGCACGCCGACGATCGAGCGCATCAGTGTCGTCTTGCCGCAGCCGCTCGGCCCGAGCAGGCCGGTGATGCGGCCGCGCGGCGTCCGGAACGCGATGTCCTTGACGACCTCGCGACCGCCGCGGACGACCCTCAGGCCCGTCACGGAGATCGCTGAATTAGTCATGCGTTTAATTCTGCGCCCGTTGAGAAGCGCGAGTCAAGGGGTGCGTGGTTCAGGACAGCCGGACGGCGATGCCCGGGTAGTCGTGCACCAGCAGGTGCCGGTCGTAGCGCAGCACGCACGAGAAGTCGAAGACCGGTGCCGCGTAGGCGAAATCGCGGTCACCGATCCGCTCGTAGCGCTGTTCGAGCCGTTCCACGGCGAGGTCGCCCGCCCGGACGTACGCGGCGGGCGCCTCGGCTGCGGCGCCCGGAGCGAGGCCGAGCCGGTGCACCGGCAGGGTGTTCGTCATCGACGACGACTCGAGATCCACGTCGAAACAGCCGTCGAGCCGCGGATCCGCGACCCCGTCCACCCGCCAGCGCCCGTCGCCGCCGGATTCGAGCACCGTGCGCCGGGCGCCGCTCGCCGACCGGCCGGAGAGCTCCGCCGACCTCGTATGCCAGGCGGCGTCGACGGTGATCGCGTACTCGACGAACCAGGATTCGCCGTCCTCGACCGCCGTCGTGGCCCCGCTGATCCTCCAGCCGCCTTCGTGTTCTCGGAAGAACGCGACTTCGAGGCCGGTCCTCGCGTCCCGGTGCAGCCAGCTCGCCGTCGCGGGAAGGCTCACGGGACCAGGACGAGCTTGCCCCGGACGTGGCCGCCTTCGCTTTCGTCCTGGGCGGCGGCCGCTTCGGCGAGCGGGTACACCCGGGCGATCGGCAGGTCGAGCTTGCCTTCGGCGGCGAGCGCGGCGCCTTCGGCCAGCGAGCCGGGGACCTGCTCCGCGGGGGAACCCGACGTGAAGCGGACGCCGTGGTCGGCCGCGTCCGGCGCGGCGATGGTGATGACCCGCTTCGGGCCACCGGTCAGCTCGACGAGGGTGGCGAGCGAGCCGCGTCCGGAGGCGTCGAAAGACGCGTCGACGCCCTGTGGCGCGACGTCGCGTACGCGCTCGGCGAGCCCTTCGCCGTACTGCACCGGGACGGCACCCAGCGAGCGCAGGTAGTCGTGGTTCGCTTCGCTCGCGGTGCCGACGACAGTGAGCCCGCGTGCGACGGCGAGCTGGACGGCGATGGTGCCGACACCGCCCGCCGCGCCGTCGATGAGCAGCGTCTCGCCCTTCTGGAGATCCAGGAGGTTGAGGGCGCGATAGGCGGTGTTGACGACCGCCGGCAGCGCCGCGGCCACTTCCCAGGAGAGCGCCTCGGGCTTGCGGATCAGGTTCGCGGGATCCGCGAGGACGTACTCCGCGTACCCGCCGATGCCGGACCCCAGGACCTCGTCACCGGCCGCGAAATCGGAAACCCCCTCGCCGACCGCGTCGATCACGCCCGAGATGTCCCCGCCGGGGACCGCGGGGAACTTCGCGGGATACACCTCCGCCATCAGCCCGGACCGGATCTTCCAGTCGATCGGGTTCACGCCCGCGGCCCGGACGGCGACCCTGACCCGGCCGGGTCCCGGCGCGGGAAGCTCACGTTCGAGGACGCGCAGGACCCCGGAGTCGCCGTACTCGGTGAACGCGATGGAGCGGTAGGTGTCCGTCATGCCGTCGACAACCGCCGCCCGCCCGTCACTATTCCGGCGGTTTCCCGAACCAGCTGTAGTCGCCGGGGACGATCTGCAGGCCCTCGGCGATGTCGAGCAGCGTCGCCCGGTCCCGTTCGCCCGACACGGTGAGCCAGCGTCCGCCTTCGACCTGGACGACGACCGTTTCGTCCAGCCGCTCGAGCCGTCCGTTCCGCGCAGGGAGGGCGAAACCGTCGAGCCCCCGGATCTTGAGCGGCACGGGCGCGGCGTCGCCCGCTTCCGGCCATTCGCCGCCGAGGCTCGCCGTGACGACCGCCGGAGCGGTGGGCTGCCCGGTACGGGTGGCTTCGAGCTCGGTCCGGCCGCCGCCGACCATCATGGGCAGGTTCACCGCGGACAGCGCCAGATCGGCGGGCAACCTGCCGAACCGCAGTTCGCCCGACACCCGGGCGCGGCCGTCCCTGACCATCTCGTCCGCGATCCGCTGACCCACGCCGCGCGCGTCCCGCACGCCGTACAGGGTCAGGTTCAGCACGTACGCGTCGTCGGGTGACCAGGTCAGCATCGTCGCGTCGCCGTCGACCTCCGAGACCATGCCGACCCGGCCGTGCACGATGATCTGGTTCGGCGCGGGCGCGATCGTCCACGGCCCGCGCCGCTCGTCCAGCGGAGTGGTGGTCAGCTTGATCTGGCCTGCCTCGCCGCCGTTCCACATCCTGGTCTGAGGCGCGGGATAGGGCTTCGCGGAGCGGCT
This sequence comes from Amycolatopsis sp. WAC 04182, assembly GCF_003947465.1. Lineage (NCBI taxonomy): Bacteria > Bacillati > Actinomycetota > Actinomycetes > Pseudonocardiales > Pseudonocardiaceae > Amycolatopsis > Amycolatopsis sp. WAC 04182. Next base: position 101,410 of record NZ_QHJJ01000010.1, on the reverse strand, counting down.
CATCTCCGTGAAACCGCCGGGCAGCCAACCCGGCTTGTACGGCAGGACCGACCAGTCCGCGTCGCGCGGCGAGGCGGGCGTGACCGCGGTGTAGGCCCGTAGGCCCAGCGGCACGCCGAGCGCGATGATCGCGACCGCCGCCGCGACCAGCGCCAAAGCCATCTTCGGGCGGCTACGGGACCGTTGGCTCAGCGCTTCCCGGACCTCGGCCCCGTCGGGCGCCCGCGTCGCCAGGTGCTCGAGGCTCTCCCGGATCAGGTCCTCGGTGTGCTCGTCACTCAGTCGGGTCATTTGCGGGCTCCCGTGGGCACGGACGGGGACGGCTCGGTTTCCCGCAGCGTCGCGAGCGCGCGCGAAATCTGGCTGCGCACGGTCGACGTCGCGCAGCGGAGTACCGCGCCGATCTCCTCGTCGGAGTAGTTCTCGTAGTAGCGGAGCACGATCGCGGCGCGTTGTTTGCGCGGGAGCTTCGCGAGCCGGTCCAGCATCGCGTCGCGTTCGTCGTACTCGATGGTGTGATCGGAGACCGGCGGGCTCATCAGGTCGAGTGCTTCCGGTGACGACGGCGTCACCCGGCGGACCGCCAGCCGCCTCCGCCACGAGAGGTACTCGTTGGTCACCATCCGGCGGACGTACGTCGGCGGCGAGTCGATCTTCGGCCAGCGTTGCTGGGCACGCAGCAGCACCTCCTGGACGATGTCCTGCGCCAGGTACGGATCGTCGGTCAGGACGGTCGCGTAGCGCAGGAGCCCGTCCAGGCGATCCGCGACGAACTCGTCGAAGGTCGCAGGCACGTGTCCCCCTCAGCCGGTGGTCTCGCACTAAGGACGCGCGAGGCCACCCTCGTGATGCATCGGCGGCCGAACTTTCTCGGCGCCGGGGGTCAGGTAGTACTGCGCGACCGGGGCCAGCATCGCGACGATCTCCTCCTCCGAGGCGTTGACCAGCGGCGGGAGCCCGATGACGTAACGCAGCAGCGCGAACCCGATCATCTGCGCGGCGATCCCGGCCACCCGCACCTTCGGTACGCCGCGTGCCTCGGCGACCCGAGCCAGCACCGCCCGCTCCAGGAACTGCCGCATCATGGTCGCGACCTGCTCGTTGGTGGTCGCGGACCGGATCATCGCCAGGAACGGCGCACGGCCGTCCGGCGCGTGCCAGAGGCCGAGGAACGCGCGGACGAGGCGTTCGCCGATCTCTTCTTCGGGGCCTTCGAGGATCCGGGGGACCAGCTCGCCCGGGTCCACCGGCAGGTTCATCGACGCGGCGAAGAGCCGTTGCTTGGTACCGAAGAAATGGTGCAGCAGCGCCGCGTTGACCCCGGCGTCGGCCGCGATGGCGCGGACGGTCGCCCCGTCGTAGCCCTGTTCGGCGAACCTGCGCCTCGCCGCGTCGAGGATCTCCTCCCGCGTCTCGGTCTGCCCGGGCCGCCGCCCCGCCTGTGCCATCCCGCGAGCTTAGAACGGCTCTTGACTACGCTTGTCCCCATGTCAGTCGCAGTCAGGGTCATCCCGTGTCTCGACGTCGACGCGGGCCGTGTGGTGAAGGGCGTCAACTTCGCCGACCTGCGCGACGCCGGCGACCCCGTCGAACTCGCCCGCCTGTACGACGCCGAGGGCGCGGACGAGCTCACGTTCCTCGATGTCACGGCCTCCTCCGGGGACCGTGAGACCACCTTCGACGTCGTCCGCCGGACCGCCGAGCAGGTGTTCATCCCGCTCACCGTCGGCGGCGGCGTGCGCACGAACGACGACGTCAACCGGTTGCTGCGCACCGGCGCGGACAAGGTGAGCATCAACACCGCCGCCATCGCGCGGCCGGAGTTCCTGCGCGAGGCGTCCCGCCGGTTCGGCGCGCAGTGCGTCGTGCTGTCGGTGGACGCGCGCCGGGTCCCCGAGGGGACCGAACCGACTCCGTCCGGTTTCGAGGTGACCACGCACGGCGGGCGCCGCGGCACCGGGATCGACGCCGTCGAGTGGGCCGCGCGCGGCGAGGAGCTCGGTGTCGGCGAGATCCTGCTCAACTCGATGGACGCCGACGGCACCAAGAACGGTTTCGACCTCGAACTGCTGACCCAGGTGCGGGCGGCGGTCCGGGTCCCGGTGATCGCCAGCGGTGGCGCCGGCGCGCTCGAGCACTTCCTGCCCGCCGTCGAGGCCGGTGCGGATGCAGTGCTCGCGGCCAGTGTGTTCCACTTCGGACAGTTGAAGATCGGCGAGGTCAAGAGCGCGCTGCGCGCCGGGGGAGTCGTGGTCCGGTGATCCTGGCCAAATGGAAGGCCTCCACCGAGGTCAAGGTCGTCTGCGCGCTGCTGCTCGGGCTTCCCCTCGCCTATATCGCGATGGCCGTGATCCTCATGTTCGCGCCGTACTCCACCGCGAGGACGTTCCTGCTGCCGGGGACTTCGCTGGCCCTCGGCGGACTCGTCGTGGCGGGGCTGGTGCTGAAGATGTCTTCGGCGCGGTTCGCCGGTTTCGGCGTCAGCTTCCTGTTCGGGTTGCTGCACGCGCTGTCCATGCTGGCGGCGGAACTCTTCTGGGTGAAGATCGTCTCCGGGCTCCTCTTCGCCGGGTACATCTACACGGCGGTCCTGCTCAACTCGATGCCGGTGAAACGGCACCTTCTCGGAGCCACGAATGACGCTTGACCCCGCCCTCTCGGATCGCTTGAAGCGCAACGCCGACGGGCTGATCGCGGCCGTCGTCGTCGAACACTCCACATCGGACGTCCTGATGATGGCGTGGATGAACGACGAGGCGCTCGAGCGCACCCTCACCACACGGCGCGGCACCTACTATTCACGCAGCCGCAAGGAACTGTGGGTCAAGGGCGAGACCTCCGGCCACGTCCAGCACGTGCGCGAGATGCGGATCGACTGCGACGGCGATACCGTCCTCCTGCGCGTCGACCAGACCGGCCCGGCCTGTCACACCGGCACGCACACCTGCTTCGACACCGACGAACGGCTGCTGCTGGCCGACGAGAGCGAGAACCCGTGAACGTCGTCGCCACAGTGCTGGTCGGCATCGTCGCCCTGATCCACCTGTACATCGTCGTGCTCGAGATGTTCCTGTGGACCACGCCGCGTGCCCGCGCCTCCTTCGGCACCACCGAGGAATTCGCGAAGGAAAGCTCCGCGCTCGCGGCGAATCAGGGGCTGTACAACGGTTTCCTCGCCGCCGCGCTGATCTGGGGCCTGATCGCGACCGGCAGCACCGCTTGGCAGTTCAAGATCTTCGGCCTCGCCTGCGTGATCGTGGCCGGGCTCTACGGGACGGCGACGGCGAGCAAGAAGATCTTCTTCGTGCAGGTGGTCCCCGGCACGCTGGCGTTGATCGCGGTGCTGATCGCGGGCTGACCGGCGATGGGAAAGCGAAGACCGGCCGATCGTGACCGTCCGAGACGGCGTCCGCGCGTCGCCGGGCGACTCGGTCCACTTCGGACAGTGATGCCGTCGAAGGCGTTGCCGCGCTGACGATCCATGATGGTGTGGCCGTCCCCCTGATCGAGAATCTGACCCGTTTCAGGGTGCGCGCTCCAGATCCGGCGGTCGCTGCGGATCGCTCCCCGTTTCAAGGGGCTCGAAAAAGTCCCCGTCAAGGAGATCGAGCCGGACACGGCCTGCTTGGACGTCACCCGGCCCGCGAGTTCCGCCCCCAATCACGCGAGTTCCGTCTCTGATCACGCGAGTTCCGCGTCCGATCACGGGAATCGCCGCCATTCGCCCGGCGGGTAGTGAGGGAGGCCTTCGGCGCGATTCGCGTGTCCAGACGGCGAACTCACGTGATTGAAGGCGTAACTCGCGTGATCAGAGGGAGAACACGGCCCGGGTCAGTCGATCTTCCCGGTCAGGTAGCGCTGCATCGTCGGCGCGATCGCGGTCACCAGCGGCTCGATCTCGCTCGACGCCATCGGCTCGAACCTCGCGACGTACCGGACCATGCCCATGCCGACCAGCTGGGACGCGCACAGGGTCGTCCGCAGTTCGATGTCGTCCGAGCCGATGTCGCCGATCACCTTGGTGAAGAAGTTCTGGAAGAACCCGCGCAGCACCTGGGCCGCCTGCTCGTGTCCGGCGACGCTGCGGACGAGCGCCTGGAACACCTCGCCGCCCGCGCCGTCCCACCGGGTGAGGAAGGTCCGGACGATCCGCTGCCCGAACTCGTCGTCGGGGCCGTCGGTCAGTTCGGCGACGAGTTCGCGCGGGTCGAAGGGGAGTTTCAGGATGGCTTGCCCGAAGAGACCCTCTTTGCTGCCGAACCAGTGGTTGACCATCGCCGCGTCGACGCCGGCCCGTGTCGCGATCGCGCGCACCGTCGCGCCGTCGAAGCCGCTCTCGCCGAACACCGCGCGGGCCGCTTCGAGCAGCGCGGTGCGGGTGTCCTGTCCGCCGGGCCGCCGTCCCCGGCGCCGCGCGGTAGTGTCTTCACCAGCCATGGCGTCATCATGAACGGACCCGGCCCGAAATTCAACATTCTTTGAATTCATCCCCGCGTCCCCGTCCGCACGGGCGTTGCAGCACAATGAGCGACATGGTCAGCGCCGCACACGCCAGCCCGTCGGGGCTCGGCTCGGTCAGCCCTTCGCGCGACGAGTTCCGCGCGCTCGCCGAGGGCCGTCGCGTCATCCCCGTTGTCCGCCGCGTGCTCGCCGACGGTGAGACCCCCATCGGGGTCTACCGCAAGCTCGCCGCCGACCGGCCGGGGACGTTCCTGTTCGAATCGGCGGAGAACGGCGCGTCCTGGAGCCGATGGTCGTTCATCGGCGTCGACAGCCCCGCCGCGCTGACCGTGCGTGACGGCAAGGCCGTGTGGACCGGCACCCCGCCGGTCGGCCTGCCGGCCGAGGGTGACCCGCTCACCGTGCTGCGGGAGACCGTCGCCGCGCTCCACACCGAGCAGCTGCCCGGGATGCCGCCGCTCACCGGCGGCATGGTCGGCTACATCGGCTACGACGCCGTCCGCTGGCTCGAACGGCTCCCCGAACTCGCCGAACGCGACCTCGACATCCCCGAGCTCACGATGCTCCTGGCGACCGACCTGGCCGCCTTCGACCACCACGAGGGCACCGTCACGCTGATCGCCAACGCGGTCAACTGGGATGACTCGCCCGAGCGCGTCGACGCCGCGTACGACGACGCCGTCGCGCGTTTGAACGCGATGACCAAGCAGCTGCACGTCGCGGCCCCGGCCACGGCCGCCGTTTTCGACCGGCCCGCGCCCGAATTCACCCGCCGCCGCTCCAAGCCGGACTTCCACGCGGCCGTCGAGAAGGCGGTCGAGGCGATCAAGGCGGGCGAAGCGTTCCAAATCGTGCCGTCGCAACGCTTCGAGATCGAGACCCAGGCCGACGCGCTGGACGTCTACCGCGTACTGCGCACGTCCAATCCGAGCCCGTACATGTACCTGCTGCGCCTGGACGGCTTCGACATCGTCGGGTCCAGCCCGGAGTCGCTGGTCACCGTCCGGGACGGCCGCGCGACCACGCATCCGATCGCGGGCACCCGCTGGCGCGGTGCCGACCCGGAGGAGGACGCGCAGCTGGCCAAGGACCTGCTGGCGGACGAGAAGGAACGTGCCGAGCACCTGATGCTCGTCGACCTCGGCCGCAACGACCTCGGCAAGGTCTGCAAGCCCGGCACGGTGCGCGTCGTCGACTTCTTCGACGTCGAGCGCTACAGCCACGTCATGCACATCGTCTCCACGGTCACCGGCGAACTCCTCGACGACAAGACGGCTTTCGACGCCGTCGCCGCCTGCTTCCCGGCGGGGACGCTCTCCGGCGCGCCGAAGGTCCGCGCGATGCAGCTGATCGAGGAACTGGAGCCGACCCGCAGGGCGCTCTACGGCGGCGTCGTCGGGTACCTCGACTTCGCCGGGGACGCCGACACCGCGATCGCGATCCGCACCGCGCTGATGAAGGACGGCACCGCGTACGTCCAGGCGGGTGGGGGAGTCGTCGCGGACTCGGTGGCCGACTACGAGGACAACGAATCGCTCAACAAGGCCCGCACCGTGCTCTCGGCCGTCGCGGCGGCGCAGACGATGATCGCGGCGGACGAACTCGACCCGGCGGGTGACAGCACCCGTGTCTGAGGCCCCGGAAGCCGCCGCGCCCCCGGCGAAGAAGGCCAAGCGTCCACTGTGGATCGCCGTGGTGGGCCTGCTGCTGGGCGCGGTCGCGCTGTGGGGTTCTTCGCAGCTCGTGTGGTTCGCGGAGTTCCGCGACGGAGGCGTGCGCGGCACGGTGCTGTACACGGAAACCGGTTCACAGCGTGCGGTCGCGCTGATTCCGCTCGCGTTGCTGGCGCTCGCCGGCACGGCGGGGCTGATCGCCACCGGCGGCTGGCCACGCCGGGTACTCGGTGTGGTACTCGCCGTAGCCGGTGTCGCCGCGGTGTGGATCGGCGTGGCCGGCGGTTCGTTCAGTGGCTTCGCCGACGGTCTGCCTGTGGCTCAGATGCTGGGAGCCCGCGGTCTCGCGATCCTCGGGGGAATTCTCGTGACGGCGGGCGGGTTGGCAGCCATCAAGGGCGCGGGCCGGATGCCTCGCCTCGGCGCGAAGTACTCGGCGCCCGGGGCGAAGAAGAAGGCCGCCAAGGATCCGGAGACCGAGCTGTGGGAGGCGCTGTCCGAAGGCGAAGATCCCACCGCGACCCGGTGATGGCCGCGGAAAACGCGCGTTTTCGAGATCTACGCCGCGAAAGATGACACGGTTGGCATTCGGAGTAACGGACATACCCGGAACCAGGCCGTATCCGTGCGGGGGTTAGCATCGTTTCGGCGGGAAGGGGAAGGTTTTTGTGAGCGACCTTGCGAAGGAATCAGTGAGTACGACGGCCGGTGAGGGACTCCGGTGAGCGTGCTCGAAGACATCGTCGCCGGCGTCCGTGCCGATCTCGCCGAGCGCGAGGCGGTTCTGCCGTTCGACGAACTGAAGAAGCGCGCGACCCAGGTCGCGCCCCCACGTGACGTGCTCGCGGCCCTGCGCGAGTCCGGTATCGGCGTCATCGCCGAGGTGAAGCGGCGCAGCCCCTCCAAGGGCGACCTTGCCGAGATCCCCGATCCGGCCGCGCTGGCGAAGGACTACGCCGACGGCGGCGCCAGGGTGATCAGCGTGCTGACCGAGCAGCGCCGGTTCGGCGGTTCCCTCGCCGACCTCGACGCGGTCCGCGCGGCGGTCGACATCCCGGTGCTGCGCAAGGACTTCATCGTCAGCCCGTACCAGGTCCACGAGGCGCGGCTGCACGGCGCGGACATGGTCCTGCTGATCGTGGCAGCCCTGGAGCAGAACGCCCTGATCGCGTTGCTGGACCGGGTCGAATCCCTCGGGATGACCGCGCTGGTCGAGATCCACAACGCCGAAGAGGCCGACAAGGCCCTCGAAGCCGGCGCGAAGGTGATCGGCGTCAACGCCCGCAACCTGCACACGCTCGAGGTCGACCGGGACGTCTTCTCGCGGCTGGCCCCCGGCCTCCCGATGGACGTCTTCAAGATCGCCGAGTCCGGTGTCCGCGGCCCCGGTGACCTGATGTCGTACGCGGGTCACGGCGCCGACGCCGTTCTCGTGGGCGAAGGGCTCGTCGCTTCGGGTGACCCGAAGGGCGCGCTGGTCAAGCTGGTCACCGCCGGTTCGCACCCCGCTTGCCCGAGGCCTTCTCGATGAGCGTGGAGTACACCGAGACACCGCACGGCGAGCACGATCCGGACGGCCGGGGCTACTACGGCCCGTACGGCGGCCGGTTCATGCCCGAGGCTCTGATCGGCGTCGTCGACGAGGTCGCCGCCGAGTACGACAAGGCGCGGAACGACCCGGACTTCGTCAACGAGTTCCGGCGTCTCCTGCGTGACTACGCCGGTCGTCCGTCGCTGCTCACCGAGGCCAAGCGCTTCGGTGAGCACGCCGGCGGCGCCCGGATCTTCCTCAAGCGCGAGGATCTGAACCACACCGGTTCGCACAAGATCAACAACGTGCTGGGCCAGGCGTTGCTCACCAAGCGGATGGGCAAGAAGCGGGTCATCGCCGAGACCGGGGCCGGGCAGCACGGCGTGGCCACCGCCACCGCCTGCGCGCTGCTGGACCTGGAATGCATCGTCTACATGGGCGAGGTCGACACCGAGCGGCAGGCGCTGAACGTGGCGCGCATGAAGCTGCTCGGCGCCGAGGTCGTCCCGGTGAAGACCGGTTCGCGCACGCTCAAGGACGCGATCAACGAGGCGCTGCGCGACTGGGTAACCAACGCCGACACCACGCACTACCTGTTCGGCACGGCGGCGGGCCCGTACCCGTTCCCGATGATGGTGCGGAACTTCCACAAGATCATCGGCGAGGAGGCCCGCGTCCAGATCCTGGAGCAGGCCGGGCGCCTGCCGGACGCCGTCGCGGCCTGCGTCGGCGGCGGGTCGAACGCGATCGGCATCTTCCACGGCTTCATCGACGACCCGGACGTCCGGCTCGTCGGTCTCGAACCGGGCGGCGAGGGCATCGAGGGCAACCGCCACGGCGCCACGCTGACCAAGGGCACCCCGGGCAACCTGCACGGCGCGATGACGTACCTGCTGCAGGACGAGGACGGCCAGACCGTCGAGTCGCACTCGATCTCCGCGGGCCTCGACTACCCGGGCGTCGGCCCGGAGCACTCGTGGCTCAAGGACAGCGGCCGCGCCGAGTACCGGCCGGTGACCGACGCCGAGGCGATGGACGCGTTCAAGCTGCTTTCGCGCACCGAGGGCATCATCCCGGCGATCGAGTCGGCGCACGCGCTGGCCGGCGCGCTGGTGCTGGGCCGCGAACTCGGCCCCGAAGGGCTGATCATCGTGAACCTGTCCGGTCGCGGCGACAAGGACATGGACACGGCCGCGAAGTACTTCGGCCTGGTGGAGAACGCATGAGCGGGTTGAAGGAACTCTTCGCGGCGACGCGCGCGGAGGGGCGTGGAGCCCTGATCGGGTACCTCCCGGCGGGCTTCCCGACGGTCGACGGGTCGAAGGATCTGCTGGCCGCGGTGGTCGACGGCGGCGCAGACCTGGTCGAGGTGGGCGTGCCCTACTCGGACCCGGTCATGGACGGCCCGACCATCCAGGCCGCGTCGGTGAGCGCGCTCTCCGGCGGTTTCAAGCTCAAGCACCTGTTCGAGGTCGTCGAGTCGGTGTCGTCGCGCGGCGGCAAGGCCGTCGTGATGACGTACTGGAACCCGGTGCACCGCTACGGCGTCGACCGCTTCGCGCGGGATCTCGCCGCCGCGGGCGGACTCGGCATGATCACCCCGGACCTGATCCCGGACGAGGCCGGCGAGTGGATGGCCGCCTCCGAGCAGCATGGTCTGGACCGGATCTTCCTGGTCGCGCCGTCCTCCTCCGAGGAGCGGATCTCGAAGACCGTCGAGGCCGCCTCGGGCTTCGTGTACGCCACCGCCGTGATGGGTGTGACCGGCGCCCGTGACCAGGTCGGCGTGCACGCCGAGGACCTGGTCGCGCGGACCCGCGCGCATACGGACCTGCCGATCGGCGTCGGGCTCGGCGTCCGTTCCGGCGAGCAGGCGGCGCAGGTCGCCGGGTTCGCGGACGGCGTCATCGTCGGCTCCGCGCTGGTGACCGCCGCCGCGAGCGGCCTGGACGCCGTCCGGGAGCTTTCGGCCGAACTCGCCGCCGGTGTGCGGAAGACCGTCGCCCCCGCTTGATCCGAAGGCGCGGCGGTGGGCTCAGTGCCGCCAGCGCTGCGCCGAGGTGATCTCCTCCGGGGTCGCGTGCGCGAACCGCTCGATCTCCGCCCGCCGCACGTCGACGATCGTCCTCGCCAGCGGAGCGCCGAACGCGGCCGCGAGATCCTTGTCCGCCTCGAAAGCCGCGACTGCTTCCTCCAACCGCAGCGGCAGCCGCTCGATCCCGCGGGCGGCGCGCTCCTGCTCGGTCAAGGTTCCGGGGTCGACGTCGAGCGGCTCCGGGAGTGACGCTTCCTCGTCGGCTCCGGCCATCCCGGCGAACAGCAGGGCGGCCGCCAGCAGATACGGATTCGCGGTCAGGTCGAAGCATTTGACCTCGAGGTTCGCCGCCGAGTCACGGTTACCGGCGACGCCGCGCACCAGCCGCAGCGGCGTCTCCCGGTTCTCCAGGCCCCACGCGGTGTACACGCCCGCCCAATGGTGTGGCTCCAGCCGCAGATAGCTGACCACCGACGGTGCCCCGATCGCGAGCAGCGCGGACAGCCGCCGCAGGATGCCCGCGCTGAACGACTCCGCGACCGGAGTCAGCCCGAAAAGCCGTTCCCCACCGGAGAAAAGGTTCCGCGCGCCGTCCAAGACGCTCAGATGCACATGCCCGCCGTTGCCGACGCCGGCGGGCGCGAACTTGGGGGTGAAGGACGCCTTCAGCCCGTGCCGGTGGCTGAGCGCACGGATCGTTTCCTTCGTCAGGACGGCGACGTCGGCCGCGCGCACCGGATCGGCCGCGGCGACGGACAGCTCGAATTGACCGTCCGCGTACTCGGGGTGGATCTGCTCCACCCCGGCCCCCTGTTGGTCCAAAGTGGACACCAGGGCGCGGAGATAGTCCGCGTGCTCGGAAAGCCTCGCGTAGCCGTACGCCGGGCCCGCGGTGGCCGACGTCGGATCGTCCGGGGCGCCGGCCTCGGTGATCACCCATTCGATTTCGAAACTCATCCGAGCCCGGTGCCCGCGCGCGGCGAGCCGGTCCACCGCCGTCGCCAGGAGGGCACGCGGATCCTGCGGATGCGGCTCGCCCTCCTGGTCGAGTTTCGTCACCGGCGCCCAGGCCCAGCCGGGCTGCCCGGCGAGCACGGTCAGCGCGTCGAGGTCCGGATGCAGCCGCAGGTCACCGACCGGGCCGAGGGAATGCTCACCGCCGGTGATCACGTCGTCCGAGCCGAAGAAGTCGAAGGATTTCGAAGCACCGACACCCCACGCCGCCGCGGACGGCAACGTGCGCAGCGGCACCGCCTTGACCCGCGCGATCCCGGCGTTGTCCACGAAGGTCAGCGCCACGAGCTCGACACCCCGTGCCCGGAGCTCCCCGGTGAGGGCGGTCGCGCGGGCGGTCAGTGCTTCCCGGTTCACCATGGTTCCTCATCCTGGCCTCGATCGGAGTCCCTTGCCACGCCCGGATCCGGTCATAGGGTGAGGCCCGCACTCGTCGATCACGAGAAGGGACGCGCTCATGCCGGGAACCCCGATCCTGCCGTTCGTCGCCAGGACTAGGCTGGTGGATCACCACTGCCACGGCGTCGTCACCGGTGATCTGGGCCGGATCGAGTTCGAACAGCTGCTCACCGAGGCCGACACCGTCTCGTCACTGGGCACGACCCTGTTCGACTCGCTGATCGGGCTCGCGGTCCGGGCCCGCTGCGCCCCGGTGCTCGACCTGCCGCCGCACGTCCCGGCCGAGGTCTACCTGGCCCGCCGCGCCGAACTGGGCGCCACCGAGGTCAACGCGCGGTTCCTGCGCGCCACCGGCACGACCGAATTCCTGCTCGACGGCGGCTTCCAGCCGGACACGCTGACCACGACCGAGCAGTTCGCGGCCCTGTCCGGCGCCCGCGCGCGGGACATCGTCCGGCTCGAACAGGTCGCCGAAACGGTGATCGGCTCCACCACCGCGGCCGGATTCGCGGCGGATTTCGCCACGGAACTGGCGAGACGCGCCACGACCGCGGTCGGATTCAAGTCCATCGCCGCCTACCGCGTCGGCCTCGACCTGGCGGGGGAGCGGCCGGCGGACACCGAAGTCACCGAAGCGGCGGGCCGCTGGCTCGCGCGGATCGAGGCGGGCGAACCGGTCCGGCTCGCGGACGAGGTGCTGCACCGGTTCCTGATCTGGACCGGGATCGATCTGGCCCTGCCGATCCAGTTCCACGTCGGCTTCGGCGATTCCGACGTCGACCTGCACCGCTGCGATCCGCTGCTGCTCACCGGGCTGCTGCGGGCCACCCGCTCGCACGGGGTGCCGATCATGCTGCTGCACAACTATCCCTTCCACCGGAACGCCGCGTATCTGGCGCAGGTCTTCGAGCACGTGTTCATCGACGTGGGACTCGCGACGCACAACGCCGGTCATCGTGCGGCCGCGATCATCGCGGAGACAATGGAGATCGTGCCGTTCGGGAAGCTGCTGTTCTCCACGGACGCGTTCGGGCTGGCCGAGCTGTACCACCTCGGTACGGCGCTGTTCCGGCAAGGACTGTCCGACTTCCTGTACGCGGGGCTCACTTCGGACGTACTGTCCGAAGTGGACGCGCATCGGATAGCGGCGCTGGTGGGGCACCGCAACGCCGAACGGGTGTACGGGCTGGAGGGGACATGACGGAACTGGACGAACTGCAGGACCGATGGGAGGCCGCCGTCGAGGCGGAACTGCCGTCCGCGATCGCACTGCGGCACCGGGTGCACGCCGATCCGCGCGCGTCGGGGGACGAGGAGGACACCGCGCGGGTCGTCGTCGAAGCACTGGGCATCGACGAAGGGGTCCGGGTCGCCAAGACCGGGCGCGCCGTGCTGCTCCCGGGAACCGCGCCGGGGCCGGCCGTGGCGCTGCGCACCGAACTGGACGCGCTGCCGGTCACCGAACGCACCGGGGTCCCGTGGGCCTCGGAGACGCCGCTGATGCACGCGTGCGGGCACGACGTCCACATGGCCGCGCTCGTCGCCACCTGCCGCGCCGCCGCCGTCGTCGGGGTGCCCCGGCCGCTCCTCGCGCTCCTGCAGCCGCGTGAGGAGACGTCGCCGTCCGGCGCGCTGGACATCGTCGACTCCGGCGTGCTCACCGAGTACGGCGTCGAGTCGGTCATCGGCGCTCATGTGCAGCCCAGGCTCGCGGCGGGGGTGGTTTCGGCGGTGCCGGGGCCGGTCAACGCCTCCACAGACGAATTCGACGTCGTCGTCCGCGGTCAGGGCGGGCACGCCGGCTACCCGCATCTGCTGCGGGACCCGGTCCTCGCGCTCAGCCAGATGGTGGTGAGCCTGCAGCAGCTCGCGAGCCGCCGGGTGGATCCGGTGTTCGGCGCGGTCTGCTCGGTCGGGCGGATCGAAGCCGGGACGACGGCGAACGTCGTGCCGAACGAGGCCCACCTGTCGGGCTCACTGCGGCTGATGCGCGCCGAAGACCGCGACCTCGCCCTGGAGGGGCTCGCCGAAATCGTCCACGGCACCGCGCAGGCACACGGCTGCCGGGCGGAACTGGCGATCAGCCCGTGCGAACCGGTGCTGCACAACGACGCCGGGCTCACCCAGCGCGCGCACCGGCGGCTCATCCGGACCGGGGCAGGCGTGGACACCGATTTCCGGTCGTTCGGCGCCGACGACTTCGCGCACTACTGCGGGATGACCCGCGGGCTGATGATGTTCGTCGGCCTCGGCGACACCGCGGGCGCGCCCAGCCTCCACGACGAGGTGTTCCTGCCGCCCGACGCCGCCATCGGGCACGTCGCGTCCGCGCTGATCGCGGGCTATTTGGCCGCCGTCGAGGGCTGACGCCCCCAAGAAGTGGATGAAGCGCTACGGTGGCCGACGTGAATACCGCCTCGGCAGCGTTCCTCGCGACCATCCCCAGTCCCGACCAGGGCGTCTGGCATATCGGGCCGGTCCCGATCCGGGCCTACGCGCTCTGCATCATCGCCGGCATCATCGTGGCGATCTGGCTGGGCGAGCGGCGCTGGGTGAACCGCGGCGGCACGAAGGGCACGGTCATCGACGTCGCCGTCTTCGCGGTGCCGTTCGGCCTGGTCGGCGGGCGGTTGTACCACGTCATCACCGACAACCAGCTGTACTTCGGCGAGGGCAAGAACCCGCTCAACGCGCTGAAGATCTGGGACGGCGGCCTCGGGATCTGGGGCGCGATCGCGCTCGGCGCCGTCGGCGCGCTGATCGCCTGCCGCCGCCGGGGAATCCCGCTGCCCGCGATGGCCGACGCGCTCGCGCCGGGCATCGTGATCGCGCAGGCCATCGGGCGCCTCGGCAACTACTTCAACCAGGAGCTCTACGGCGCGCACACCGACCTGCCGTGGGGCCTGGAGATCTACCAGCGCTACAACCCGACCAACCCGGACGACTTCCTGAACGGCGTCGCGCTCGGGCATGTCCCGCTGCCGGACAGCCCGGTGCACCCGACGTTCCTCTACGAGCTGATCTGGAACCTCGGTGTCGCGCTGCTGATCATCTGGGCGGACAAGAAGTTCCGCCTCGGCCACGGCCGCGTGTTCGCGCTGTACGTCGCCGGGTACACCGCGGGCCGGTTCTGGATAGAGATGATGCGGACCGACACCGCGAACCACATCCTCGGCCTGCGGGTCAACGTGTGGACCTCGATCCTGCTGTTCGTCGCGGCGATCGTGTACTTCGTCCTCGCCGCCAAACGGGGGCCGCGGGAAGCGCCGGAAACGTTGTGGAGCAAGGACGTGCCGCGGGAGGACGACGCCTCTCCCGCCGAGCCTTCCACTGAGGAGACGCACGCGGACGTCGCGGCGGCGCCGGACACCGTCCGGGACTCGGCCGCGGACAAGGCGACCGAGGACCCGAAGCCGGACCCCGAGAAGTAGCGCTCAGGGGGAGACCAGGCCCCGCCCCGTCACCAAGGGCAGGTCCAGCGCCGTCAGCAGCCCGGGCGGAGCCGCCACCACCGCCGGGATCGCGTTCACCAGCCGCATCGCGGTCGCCTTCAGCCCGGCCGTGTTGTGGTCGCCGTCGGTACCGACCAGGCGCAGGTCCAGCACGTAGTTCGGCTCCCCGGTCACCTGGACGCGGTAGCAGCCCTGCCCGGTCGGCTGCGGCCAGTCCGGCCCGAGGTCGCCGCGCAGGCGCGTGATGTGCTCCAGCACGCACACCGCCCGCCCGCCGCGCATGCCGCGCACCTCGAACCGCAGCGCCGCCGCCGTGCCTTCTTTGATGGTCCCCGACGCGATCTCGAACGTCTCGGGAGCCGGAAGCCGTTCGTAGACCTCCTCGACGGCATCGAGTTCGACGTCCAGCCCCGCCGCGAGTTGCCGCACGACGCTGCCCCAGGCCAGCGACAGCACGCCGGGCTGCAGCAACAGCGGTAGATCGTCCATCTCCCGGCCGAAGCCCATGATGTCGAACAAGACCTTGCCGTTGTCGTACGTCGAGTAGTCGAGGATCTCCAGGCAGCGCACCTCATCGATCCGTTCGCACACGCCGGTGAGCACGAGCGGCAGCCAGTCGTTGGCGAAGCCGGGGTCGACACCGTTGACCCACAGCGAAGCGCCGCCTTCGCGGGCGGCCTCCCGGATCGGCTCGATCATTTCCGGCGGGACGACACCTTCGGGGTACTGGAGGAACACGGGACTGCTGGACACCACGTTGATCCCCGCGCGCAGAAAGCGTTTCAGGTCTTCGACGGCCTCGGGCAGCCGGTCGTCGGCCATCGCCGTGTAGAGCACGCAATCCGGCTTCAGCGCGATGAGGGCGTCCGCGTCGGTCGTCGCGGCGACCCCGAGCGGACGCCCGAGCCCGGCCAGCTCCCCGGCGTCCACGCCCGCCTTGGCCTCGCTCGAGACCCAGACCCCGGCGAGTTCGAGATCGGGCCGCGCGGCGATTCCCGCCAGCGCGTGGCGGCCGACGTTCCCGGTACTCCACTGGACCACGCGCACGGCGTCGCCTCCTACAGATCGGGCAGGCCCAGCTCCAGGTTCGGGGCCTGCAATCCACCGTCGACTTCGATGATCTTGCCGGTGACGTACCGGCCCGCGCCCGACGCCAGGAACACGACGGTGGCCGCGATGTCCTCGGCCTCGCCGATCCGGCGCAGGGGAGTGGCGGCCTCCATGCGGCCGCGCAGCTCGTCGTTGCCCACCACCACTTCGAGCGCGGACGTCGCGACCGAGCCGACCGAGATCGCGTTCACCCGCACCTTCGGCGCTAGATCGGCCGCCGCGAGCCGGGTGTAGTGCGCCAGCGCGGCCTTCGCCGTCCCGTACGCGGCGAAGCCACGGCCGGTCACGCGCCCCATGACCGAGGAGATGTTGACGACCGATCCGCCCGTCTCCAGTAAGGACGGTGCCGCCGCGGCGGTCAGCGCGTGCGCGGTGGAGACGTTGAAGCGAAAGGCTTCTTCGAGGAAGCCGGTGGTGGTTTCGAGCAGTGGCCGGGGATAGGTGCCGCCGACGTTGTTGACCACCAGGTCCAGCCGCCCGAACTCCGCCGTCGCGATCCGCGCCAGCTCGCCCGCGGCGGCCGGGTCGCTCAGGTCGGCGGGCACCACGTGCGCGCGCCGGCCGGTGGTGGCGACCAGGGCCGCCACTTCGTCGAGCTGGGTTTCGGTGCGGGACGAGATCACCACGTCGGCACCGGCCTCGGCGAGGGCCACGGCCGTCGCCGCGCCGATCCCGCGTCCGGCGCCGGTGACCACGGCGACCTGGTCGGTGAGCCGGAAACGGTCCAGGATCATGCGCGGAACTGTAACACGTTCTAGTTAATTCGGCTTTGGCGTGCGGAAGCCGCCGGGAGTGACTAGGGTCGCCTCACCGCGTCTCGTGACATCCCGGAACGGGACATATACTTAGCGGAACGAACTACTGTGACCTCATCAGGAACTGTGTCGTTCCGGGCGTCCATATCGTTACCCATCGGCGGGCTTTCCCGCCCGCCGAACTGATGCCGACGTGTTTCACAGGTGTTAAAGTCGCGCTAACGAACGGGCCATCGTCGTCCCGTGCGCATTCCCCCGGCCGGCCCCGTCCGGCCGCTGAGCACAGACGACGAAGGAGGTCCCTTCATGATCTTCTCCGCCATTCCAGGCAAACAGGGTCTCTACGATCCCGAATCCGAACAGGACTCCTGCGGTGTGGCCATGGTGGCCGACGTCCGCGGGCGGCGTTCGCACGGCATCGTCACCGACGGCCTGTCCGCGCTGACCAACCTCGACCACCGGGGCGCCGCCGGCGCGGAGCCGACCAGTGGTGACGGCGCGGGCATCCTGCTGCAGCTCCCGGACGAGCTGCTGCGGGCCGAAGTGGACTTCATCCTGCCCGAGGCGGACGCCGACGGTCACCAGACCTACGCGACCGGGATCGGTTTCCTGCCCTCGGACATCGAGGAGCGGACCAAGGCCATCGCCCTGATCGAGCGGATCGCCGGTGAAGAGGGCCTCGACGTCCTCGGCTGGCGTGAGGTCCCGGTCGACGCCGACCGCGCCGACATCGGTCCGACGGCGCGTTCGGTGATGCCGCATTTCGCGATGCTGTTCGTCGCGGGCGCCGAGGCCGACGGGCGATGTCCCTCCGGGCTCGAGCTGGACCGCCTGGCCTTCTGTCTCCGCAAACGCGTCGAGAACGAGAGCGTGACCGCGGGCTGCGGCACCTACTTCCCGTCGCTGTCCTCGCGGACCATCGTCTACAAGGGAATGCTGACCCCCGAGCAGCTTCCGCTCTTCTTCGCCGACCTGACCGACACCCGGCTCACCAGCGCCATCGCGCTCGTGCACTCCCGGTTCTCCACCAACACCTTCCCGTCGTGGCCGCTGGCGCATCCGTTCCGGTTCGTCGCGCACAACGGCGAGATCAACACCATCCGGGGCAACCGCAACCGCATGCGCGCCCGTGAGGCGCTGCTCGAATCGGACCTCATCCCCGGCGACCTGACCCGCCTGTACCCGATCTGCTCGGCCGACGCGTCGGACTCCGCCTCCTTCGACGAGGTGCTGGAGCTGCTGCACCTCGGCGGCCGGTCGCTGCCGCACGCGGTGCTGATGATGATCCCCGAAGCGTGGGAGAACCACACCGGGATGAACGCACAGCGTCGTGCGTTCTACCAGTTCCACGCCAGCCTCATGGAGCCGTGGGACGGCCCGGCCTGCGTCACCTTCACCGACGGCACCCTCGTCGGCGCGGTACTGGACCGCAACGGCCTGCGCCCCGCCCGATGGTGGCGTACCGCGGACGACCGTGTCGTGCTGGCCAGCGAGGCGGGCGTCCTCGACGTCGCCCCCGCGGACGTCGTGGCCAAGGGCCGCCTCAAGCCCGGCCGCATGTTCCTGGTGGACACCGAAGCGGGCCGGATCGTCGACGACGAAGAGGTCAAGTCGGAGCTGGCTAAGCAGCTCCCGTACGAGGGCTGGCTGCACGCCGGTCTGCTGCAGATCGCCGACCTCCCGGACCGCGACCACATCGTGCAGAGCCACGATTCCGTGCTGCGGCGCCAGCTTTCCTTCGGCTACACCGACGAAGAGCTGAAGATCCTCCTCGCGCCGATGGCGGTCAAGGCCGCCGAGCCGATCGGCTCGATGGGTTCCGACACCCCGCCCGCCGTGCTGTCGCAGCGTTCGCGGCTGCTCTACGACTACTTCAAGCAGAACTTCGCGCAGGTCACCAACCCGCCGCTGGACGCGATCCGCGAAGAGCTCGTCACCTCGATGAGCCGGATCATGGGACCCGAGCGGAACCTGCTCGCCCCCGGTCCGGCCTCCTGCCGCCACGTGCAGCTGCCGTATCCGGTGATCGACAACGACGAGCTCGCCAAGCTGATCCACATCAACGACGACGGCGACCTCCCCGGCTTCGCGTGCAGTGTCCTTTCCGGACTGTATGAAGTGGACGGTGGCGCCGACGCGCTGGCGTCCGCGATCGAGCGCGTCCGGCGCGAGGCATCCGAAGCGATCGAGGCGGGCGCGCGCACGCTCGTGCTGTCCGATCGCGACTCCGATCACCGCATGGCGCCGATCCCGTCGCTGCTGCTGGTCTCCGCGGTCCACCACCATCTGGTGCGCACCAAGGAAAGGCTCCGCGTCGCGCTGGTCGTCGAGACCGGTGACGCCCGCGAGGTCCACCACATCGCGCTGCTGCTCGGATACGGCGCCGCGGCGGTGAACCCGTACCTGGCCTTCGAGACCATCGAGGACATGATCTCGACCGGTGCCGTCACCGGTATCGAGCCCGCCAAGGCGATCCGCAACTACGTCAAGGCGCTCGTGAAGGGCGTCCTGAAGATCATGTCGAAGATGGGCATCTCGACCGTCGGCGCGTACACCGCCGCGCAGGTCTTCGAATCCTTCGGCCTGGCCCAGGATCTGCTCGACGAGTACTTCACCGGGACGTCGTCGAAACTCGGCGGCGTCGGGCTGAGCGTGCTCGCCGAAGAGGTCGCCACGCGTCACCGCCGCGCGTACCCGGACAACCCGACCGACCGGGTCCACCGTGGACTCGAGACCGGCGGCGAGTACGCGTACCGCCGCGAGGGCGAACTGCATCTGTTCACCCCGGAGACCATCTTCCTGTTGCAGCACGCGACGAAGACCGGCCGCGAAGAGGTGTACAAAAAGTACTCCGACGAGGTGCACCGCCTGTACCGGCAGGGTGGCGCGCTGCGCGGGCTGTTCTCCTTCCGCGAGGGCTCGCGCGAGCCCGTCCCGCTGGACGAGGTCGAGCCCGTCGAGGCGATCTTCAAGCGCTTCAACACCGGCGCGATGTCCTACGGCTCGATTTCGGCCGAGGCGCACGAAACACTCGCCATCGCGATGAACCGCATCGGCGGCCGGTCCAACACCGGTGAGGGCGGGGAAGACCCCGAGCGGCTCTACGATCCGGCGCGGCGCAGCGCGATCAAGCAGGTCGCGAGCGGCCGGTTCGGCGTCACGAGCGAGTACCTGGTCAACGCCGACGACATCCAGATCAAGATGGCGCAGGGCGCGAAGCCCGGCGAGGGCGGGCAGCTGCCGCCGAACAAGGTCTACCCGTGGATCGCGCGCACGCGGCATTCGACGCCCGGCGTCGGATTGATCTCGCCGCCGCCGCACCACGACATCTACTCGATCGAGGATCTGGCGCAGCTGATCCACGACCTCAAGAACGCCAACGAGAACGCCCGCATCCACGTGAAGCTGGTGTCCTCGCTCGGCGTCGGCACGGTCGCGGCCGGTGTGTCCAAGGCACACGCCGACGTCGTGCTGATCTCCGGCCACGACGGCGGCACCGGCGCCTCTCCGATGAACTCGCTCAAGCACGCGGGCACCCCGTGGGAGATCGGGCTCGCCGAAACGCAGCAGACGTTGCTGCTCAACGGTTTGCGCGACCGGATCACCGTGCAGGTCGACGGCGCGATGAAGACCGGCAAGGACGTCGTCATCGCCGCGCTGCTCGGCGCGGAGGAGTACGGCTTCGCGACGGCGCCGCTGATCGTCGAAGGCTGCGTCATGATGCGCGTCTGCCACCTCGACACCTGCCCGGTCGGCGTCGCGACCCAGAGCCCGGATCTGCGCAAGCGGTACACCGGCCAGGCCGACCATGTCGTGAACTACTTCCGGTTCGTCGCCGAAGAGGTCCGGGAGACGTTGGCGGCGCTCGGTTTCCGCACCCTCGACGAGGCCATCGGGCACGCCGAGATGCTGAACACCGACGAGGCGGTCGAGCACTGGAAGGCGTCCGGTCTCGACCTCGCGCCGATCTTCGAGATGCCGACCGAGACTCCCTACGGCGGGGCGAAGCGGCGCACACGGGCGCAGGATCACGGCTTGGAGCACGCGCTCGACCGGACACTGATCCAGCTCGCCGAGGCGGCGCTTGAGGACGCGCATCCGGTGCGGCTCGAACTGCCGGTGCGGAACGTGAACCGGACCGTCGGCACGCTGCTCGGTTCCGAGATCACCCGCCGCTACGGCGGCGAAGGCCTGCCCGAGGACACGATCCACGTGCTGCTGACCGGTTCCGCCGGGCAGTCGCTCGGCGCGTTCCTGCCGCGCGGCATCACGCTCGACATGGTCGGCGACGCGAACGACTACGTCGGCAAGGGTCTTTCGGGCGGGCGGATCATCGTGCGCCCGCATCCGGACGCGAAGTTCGCCGCGGAAGGCCAGACCATCGCGGGAAACACGCTCGCGTACGGCGCCACCGGCGGCGAGATGTTCCTGCGCGGCCAGGTCGGCGAACGGTTCTGCGTGCGCAACTCCGGCGCCGTGGTCGTCGCCGAGGGCGTCGGCGACCACGCCTTCGAGTACATGACCGGCGGGCAGGCCGTGGTGCTCGGCCCGACCGGGCGCAACCTCGCGGCGGGGATGTCCGGCGGCGAGGCCTACGTGCTCGACCTCGATCCCGAGCTGGTCAACGAGGAAATGGTCAACCTGCTGACCCCGTCCTCCGAGGACCTCGCCTGGCTGAAGAAGACCGTGCAGAAGCACTACGACCTCACACGTTCGGCCGTGGCCGCGTCGCTGCTCGGCGACTGGCCGCGTCGCTCGGCGGCGTTCACCAAGGTGATGCCCCGCGACTACCAGCGTGTCCTTGACGCGGCGAAGGCGGCGCGTGCCGCCGGCCGCGACGTCGACGAAGCGATCATGGAGGCCGCTCGTGGCTGATCCGACGGGTTTCCTGAAGTACGAACGCGAAGAGCCGAAGAAGAAGTCCAAAGAGGACCGTCTCGCCACCTGGGGCGAGGTGTACGCCGAGGTGGCGCCCGCCGAGCGCAACGAGCAGGTGCGCGAACAGGCCACGCGGTGCATGGACTGCGGTATCCCGTTCTGTCATTCCAGTGGTTCCGGCTGCCCGCTGGGCAACCTGATCCCGGAGTGGAACGACCTCGTGCGCCGTGGCGACTGGGCCGCGGCGAGCGACCGGCTCCACGCCACCAACAACTTCCCCGAGTTCACCGGGAAGCTGTGCCCCGCGCCGTGCGAGGCGGGCTGTGTCCTGTCGGTCTCGCCGCTGTCCGGCGGCCCGGTCGCGATCAAGCGGGTCGAGCAGACGATCGCCGACCAGTCGTGGGAAGCGGGCTACGTGCAGCCGCAGATCTCGGCGGTGTCGTCGGGGCAGCGGGTCGCGGTCGTCGGTTCCGGCCCCGCCGGGCTAGCCGCCGCGCAGCAGCTGACGCGCGCCGGCCACGAAGTGACCGTCTACGAACGGGACGACCGGCTCGGCGGCCTGCTGCGGTACGGCATCCCCGAGTTCAAGATGGAGAAGAAGGTCCTCGACCGGCGGCTCGCGCAACTCCGCAAGGAGGGCACGAAGTTCGTCACCGGCTGCGAGGTCGGCGTCGACCTGACCGTCGAAGAACTGCGGGCCGGTTACGACGCGGTGGTCCTCGCCGTGGGCGCGCTGCGCGGCCGCGACGACACGACCACGCCCGGCCGTGAGCTGGCCGGCATCCACCTGGCGATGGAACATCTGGTCCCGGCCAACAAGTACGTCGAGGGTGACGGCCCGTCGGCGGTGGACGCGGCGGGCAAGCACGTGGTCATCATCGGCGGCGGTGACACCGGGGCCGACTCGTACGGCACCGCGACCCGTCAGGGCGCGCTTTCGGTGACCCAGCTGGACCAGTACCCGACGCCACCGTCCACAAGGGACGACGAGCGGTCGCCGTGGCCGACCTGGCCGTACATCCTGCGCACCTACCCCGCGCACGAAGAGGCCGGCGAGCGCAAGTTCGCCGTCGCGGTCACCCGGTTCATCGGCGACGACGAGGGCAACGTGCGGGCGGTCGAGCTCCGTCAGGTCCGCGTGGTCAAGGACCCGGAGACCGGCAAGCGCATGGTGACCCCGGTCAACGACGAGGTCGAGGAACTGCCCGCCGACCTCGTGCTGCTCGCGATCGGGTTCGAGGGCGTCGAGCACATGCCGCTGCTGGACGGGCTCGGCCTGTCGCTGACCAAACGCGGCACGCTCTCGTGCGGCGCGGACTGGCAGACCGAGTCGCCCGGCGTGTTCGTCTGCGGCGACGCGCACCGCGGTGCCTCGCTGGTCGTGTGGGCGATCGCGGAGGGACGCTCGGTGGCGAGCGCGGTGGACGCCTACCTGACCGGCGCTTCGGACCTGCCCGCTCCGGTGCACCCGACCGCGCTGCCGCTCGCCGTGGTCTGAGTCCGGTGCGCGCCGACAGCGTGGTCGGCGCGTTCCTTCCTGCCCAAGGTGGAGGGTGGGGATCAACCTCCGGGTCGACGCGGTAGAACGCCCGGTCACGCCACGCTCTCCGCATGAGAAAAACGTTGGCGATACTGGCTTTCCTGCCCCTCACCATGGCCGTCCCAGCGACCGCCGAAGCGGCCCCGGCACTGAAGTGGACGTCACCGTGTCCGGACTACGGCATGACACCCTCGCCGACCGCGGGCCTCGAATGCGCGAAACTCAAGGTGCCGCTGGACTACGCCGACCCCGGCGGGCGGACCATCGAACTCACCGTCTCCCGTAAGGCGAGCACCTCGCCGAAGCGCCGCGGTGTGCTGCTCATGAATCCCGGCGGCCCGGGGAGCCCCGGCCTGGCGATGCCCGCGCAACTCGCTCAGCGTCAGGGACAGTCCGGCCTGCTCGAGAGTTACGACGTCATCGGTTTCGATCCGCGCGGGACCACCTACAGCACGCCGGTGACCTGTGACCTCACCGAGGAGCAGAGGTTCATCCTCGTCGGCCCGTACGCGGAGGGCCCGCGCGATGTCGCCGAGAAGGCGGCGAAGTCGCGTGTGGTGGCGAAGCAATGTGCCGAGTCGAAGACGGCGGATCTCCTGCCGCAGATGACCACCGCCAATACCGCGCGCGATATGGACCGCATCCGGGAGGCGCTGGGGGAGCGGAAGATCTCGTACTACGGCGTCTCGTACGGGAGCTATCTCGGTGCCGCCTACGCGTCGATGTTCCCGGCGCGCACGGATCGGATCGTGCTGGACAGCCTTCTCGGTGCCGACGGCCTGGACGTCCGGGCGCACCAGCGCTTCGCGGACGGCTTCGACGACCGCTTCGGCGACTTCACGGCTTGGGCGGCGGCGCGGGACGGCGTCTACCACCTCGGGCGGACGCAGGCCGAGGTGACGGCGAAGTTCTTCGAGCTGGTCGAAAAGACCCCGGGAATCCGAAGCGATACCTGGGGTGCGCTGTACGACGACGCGAACTTCCCCGGTCTCGCCGAGAAATGGTCCGCTCCGGCAGCGAAGGCGCAGGGCGGGCCGCTTGACTCGGACAACCACGCCGCGCTCCAGCTCCAGATGCTCTGCAACGACTCCGACTGGCCGGAAAGCGTGCGCTACTACCAAAAGGCGGTCGAACGGGCCCGCGTGACGCATCCGATGTTCGGCCCGGCAGCCGCCAACATCACCCCCTGCGCGTTCTGGCCGGTCGAGCGCCGTGAGCCTCCGGTGCGGATCCACGACCGCGGCCCGTCGAACATCCTGCTGGTGCAGAACCTTCGCGATCCGGCCACGCCGCTCGTCGGCGCCCGCGAACTGCGGTCGGCGCTGGGCGCGCGGGCGAAGTTCGTCACCGTGGACGCCGGCGGGCACGGCGTCTTCACCAAGGAGAACGCCTGCGGGAACGACGCCGTGGTGCGCTATCTGCGGGACGGCGACCTCCCGGCCGCCGACGCGCACTGTCCGGCTTGATCAGGAGAACAGGAAGACGATCGAACCGATCCAGCCGAGGCCGCCGAGCAGCATCACCGGCCCGAGGGTGAACACCAGCACGGTGACCGCGGCGGATTCGGGCGATGTGTACGGGGAGATCCCGAAGCCGGATCCGCGCTTGATCGCCCATCCCACGGCGAGAGTCACGACCGCCGATCCTGCCAGCGTCAGAAAAGACGGCCAAGCGAGGCCATTGCCGTCACCGACCACGATCGCGATCGGTGTCAGGAGCGTCCAGGCGATCGGAGCTACGAGATGCGTGCCCAGCCGGGCGAAGCCGTCCACCGAAATCCCCACGAGCAAGGCTAACCCGCCCGCGGCTTGGCCGTAGTTGGGCCGAACGGCCGCTTGTACGCCCGGTAGCAGGACAAATACTTTCGAAATGTCGTGCAAGTCATACGGCGATTCACGGTGGCGAAAGGTGGTACGCCATGAAGAGGACGGCTTCCCGGACGGGGATCCTGGCGGCGCTCGTCGGGCTGGCGGTGACGGCGCTGACCGCCGTCGCGAGTCCCGCGCACGCCGGACCGGTCCAGCATCAGGCAGCGACCGACGCGCAGGCGGTGGCGGCCTATTGGACGCCTGAGCGGATGCGGTCGGCGGTGCCGATCGAACGGCTGGTCCAGGCGCCCGCCTTCACACCGAAGGACGTCGCGAAGGGCAAGAGCACGATCATCCAGAGCATCCCCAACGGTGGCGGCGCGTGGACCGGGGCCGGCAAGGTCGTCCAGACCGCGGGCCGGGTGTTCTTCACCATGGGCGGGCGGAACGCGTCGTGCTCCGGTGACGCGGTCACCAGCGCCAACGGCAGTGTCGTGATCACCGCCGGGCACTGCGTGAAGTACCAGGGCGCCTGGCACACGAACTGGACCTTCGCCCCCGGCTACAACAACGGCAACACGCCCTACGGCACCTGGGCCGCGAAGACCACGCTGACCACTCCGCAGTGGGAAGCGAGCGAGGACATGAACTACGACATCGGCGCGGCCGTGGTCAACCCGCTCAACGGGCAGAAGCTGACTGACGTCGTCGGCGCGCAGGGGATCGCGTTCAACCAGGCGCGCAACCAGTCGATGTACACGTTCGGGTACCCGGCGGCCGCACCGTACGACGGCTCGAAGCTGATCTACTGCAGCGGGAGCACGTTCACCGACTTCCTGCTCACCAAGGACCACGGGATGAGCTGCGACATGACCGGTGGTTCGAGCGGCGGCCCATGGTTCCTCAACTTCAGCGAGGCGACCGGCGCGGGCGTCCAGGCCTCGGTGAACAGCTTCGGCTACACCTTCCTGCCCGGTTACATGTTCGGCCCGTACTTCGGCACGGACGCGCAGAACCTCTACAACAAGGCCCAGGCCGCCTGATCAGCCCGCCGCCCGTCCACGTTTTGGGACTTTCGTCCCGGTGGGCGGGCGGCTTTCGGCGCGGCATATCCTGGTCCGGTGAACTGGACAGTGGACGTTCCCGTCGACACGCTCCCCGAACTGCCTCCTCTGCCTCCCGAGCTGCGTGATCGGCTCGACGACGCGCTTTCCCGGCCCGCGGCGCAGCAGCCCGAGTGGCCGGACGCCGAGCTGACGAAGCGTGTCCGCGGCGTGCTGGAGAGTGTGCCGCCGATCACCGTCCCCGCCGAGATCGACCGTCTTTCCGACCGGCTCGCGATGGTCGCCCGCGGCGAGGCGTTCCTGCTCCAGGGCGGTGACTGCGCGGAGACGTTCGAGTCGAACACCGAACCGCATATCCGCGCCAACCTGCGCACCCTGCTGCAGATGGCCGTCGTCCTCACCTACGGCGCGAGCCTGCCGGTGGTGAAGGTCGGCCGGATCGCCGGCCAGTACGCGAAGCCGCGTTCGGCGTCCACCGACGCGCTCGGCCTGCCGGTGTACCGCGGCGACATCATCAACTCGCTCGTCGCCAAGCCCGAACTCCGCGTGCCCGACCCCGGCCGGATGATCCGCGCCTACGCGAACGCGGGCGCCGCGATGAACCTCGTCCGCGCCCTCACCGGCGCCGGCATGGCGGACCTGCACCAGGTGCACGACTGGAACAAGGACTTCGTGAAGTCCTCGCCCGCCAGCGAGCGCTACGAGGCGCTGGCCGCGGAGATCGACCGCGGCCTGCGGTTCATGTCGGCCTGCGGCGTCACCGACTCCTCGCTCCAGTCCACTGAGATCTTCGCCAGCCACGAGGCGCTGCTGCTGGACTACGAGCGCTCCATGCTGCGGATGGACCGCGCGGACGCGGCGAACCCCAAGCTGTACAACCTGTCGTCGCACTTCCTGTGGGTGGGCGAGCGGACAAGGCAGCTCGACGGCGCGCACATCGCCTTCGCCGAACTGCTGGCCAACCCGATCGGCCTCAAGATCGGCCCGACGACCACGCCGGAGCAGGCCGTCGAGTACGTCCGCCGCCTCGACCCGCGCAACGAGCCCGGCCGCCTGACGCTGATCGCCCGGATGGGCAACGGCAAGGTCCGCGAGGTGCTGCCCGCGATCGTCGAGAAGGTCGAGGCGTCCGGGCACAAGGTCATCTGGCAGTGCGACCCGATGCACGGCAACACGCACGAGTCCTCGACGGGCTACAAGACCCGGCACTTCGACCGGATCGTCGACGAGGTGCAGGGCTTCTTCGAGGTGCACCGCAAGCTCGGCACGTACCCGGGCGGCATCCATGTCGAGCTGACCGGCGAGGACGTCACCGAATGCCTCGGCGGCGCGCAGGAGATCTCGGATCTGGACCTTTCGGGCCGGTACGAGACCGCGTGCGACCCGCGCCTGAACACGCAGCAGTCGCTGGAGCTGGCGTTCCTGGTCGCGGAGATGCTGCGCGGCTGACGCCTCTCACGACTGACATGAAAGGCCCCTTCATTGCAAAATTTGCAATGAAGGGGCCTTTCATGTCACGCGCTAGGCGGTGTCCAGCAGCCTCGCGGCCGACTTGAGCACTCCGTCCCGCAGCGAACCCACGTCCGAGACCGCCGCCCCGTTCGCCTGAAGTCCGATGTGGACCGAGTCGCGATAGGTCGCCACCGCGATCCCGACCGCCTGCCGCGGCGCCAGCGGCACGAACGGGTACACGCCGGCGACCTTCGTCCCGTCGAGGGTGAGCCGGTTGGGCGGCACCGGCACCGTGGTGATCACGAGGTCGAACAGCAGCGGCGCGGCCAGCCCGGCGGCCTTCGAACCGAGCCGGTGCAGCATCGGCGGCATCCGGTCGGCGAGCAGCGGGAACGCGCCCGGGCCCCGCGCGGGGCCCGCCGCCTTGTTCCGGCTCATTTCGCGCTGGACGGCCAGCAGTCGCTCCACCGGGTCGTCGAGGCCGACCGGCAGCTCGCAGAGATAGCCGGACAGCTTGTTCCCGCCGAGTTGCTCGGCGGAACGCCCGCGCACGCTGACCGGGATGAGCGCCCGCAGCGTCCGGTCGTCGGCGCGCTGGCCGCGGTTGATCATCCAGTCGCGCAGCGCGCCGCTGAGGATCGCCAGCACGACGTCGTTGGCGGTCCCGCCGTGGGCCCGGCGGATCCGCCGGATCTCGGCGGTGTCCAGCCGGACGAGGCCGAGTCGTCGTTCGGTCGACGGCGGCGCGCTGATCGGTGACAGCGGCGAACGGGTCGCGCGGACGACCGAAGAGGCGATCCCGGCCTGGGCCAGCGTCGAGCCGACGGCCTCCTTGACAGCGTCCACAGGGGAGCGAGGCGCGGGCGGCACGGACCCGCTGTGCGGACGCCTCGGCGCGCGCGGGAGGTCGTCGAGCAGGCCCACGGCGATGGCGTACGCGCCCGCCCCGTCGGTGAGGGCGTGGTGCAGTTTCAGCAGCAACGCGAACTCGCCGTCCGGCAGGCCGGTGACGAGATGCAAGTCCCACAAGGGTTTTCCGGTGTCGAGCGGCCGTCCCATCCAGCGCGAGGCGTAGGCGGAGAGCGGGTCCGGTTCGTACAGGGAGCTCAGGTGATGATGTGAAATATGTTCACTGGCAACGAAATCGGGGTCCTCGGCCCAGACGGCGGCACCGGGCGGGAACAGCGCGGTACGCGGGCGCTGACGCAGCTTCGGGAGCCGTGCGGCCCGCTCGGCCAGCAGCGCGGTCAGCCTACGCGCGTGCACCTGCCCGTGCGGACGGAAGGTGACCGCCGCGCCCATGTGCATGGGCGTCGTTTCGCTTTCCATGCAAAGGAAAGCGACATCGAGTGCGCTCAGCTGGGGGCCTGACATCAGTGACCTTTCTCGGAACCGGGGGCGATGGGCACAACTGCACCAGCCTGACATGACGAGCGGGTGGTCGTCATGTTTCAGGGGCGCTAACTACCGCTGGTTTCACTCGAACGATGGGATCACGTTCGGACATGGACCACGGCTCTGCGGCAGATGGTGGACAAGTGCGTCCCCGGGTAACTCGTTAGCGGATCATCCGAGGAAACCGGCAGACTGCACCACCATGACCGACGAACCGAAGCGCCCCGAACCGCCGCTCACCGGCGACGAGCGCACGCAGCTGAACGGCTTCCTCGACTTCCTCCGCGCCACCGTCGTGTGGAAATGTTCCGGCCTCACCGACGAGCAGGCCCGCCGTCCGCTCGTCCCCAGCGAACTGACCACCGTCGCCGGTCTGCTCGGGCATCTGACGCTCGTCGAGCAGTACTGGTTCAACGTGGTGCTCAACGGGCAGGAGGACGTCTGGAAGGAGGCACTGGAGGTCGATCCGGACGCCGAGTTCCGGGTCGCCATGCAGACCCCGATCGAGCAGCTGATCGCCGCCTACGAGGCCGAGTGCGAGCGGAGCCGCGCGATCGTCGCCGCGATGGGGCTGGACGACGAGGTCCCCTTCCGCGGCGACCGCAAGGTCAACGTCCGGTTCGTGGTCGCGCACATGATCGAGGAGACCGGCAGGCACGCCGGCCACCTCGACCTGTTGCGCGAACTGACCGACGGTCTCACCGGGGAGTAGTGCGGCGAGGGGGTAGCGGGAAGAACCCGCTGGTCCGCTCGACGTATGCCGCGTATCCCGGCCGGGAACGCCGCAAACCCTTCTCCAGCAAAGGTTTTCCGGTCCCCTTGGCCAGCGTGTACGTCATCGCGATCGGCGACAGGATCGTCGCCGCCCCCACCCAGCTCGTACACGCCAGCAGATACAGGCCCCACCACACGCACGCGTCGCCGAAGTAGTTCGGATGCCGGGTATAGCGCCACAGCCCGCTGTCGAGGACCTTCCCCTTGTTCGCCGGGTCGGCCTTGAAACGCCGCAGCTGTTCGTCGCCGATCGTCTCGAACCCGAAGCCGGCCAGCCACAGCGCGACACCGAGCCACGCCGTCACCCCGAAGGTGCCGCCGTACATCGCGAACTGGACCGGCAGCGAGACGAACCACAGCACCACCGCCTGGACCAGGTACACGCGGACGAAGAGCTTGAGCGCCGGATTCTCCCCGGCGTTCTCCGCCATCCGCACGTACCGCGGGTCTTCGGGCAGTTTGTGGTTGCGCAGGTGGAGGTGGACGCCGAGGCGCACACCCCAGATCGTGGTCAGCAGCGCGGTGACCACGCGCAGCGCCACCGACCCGTCCCCGAGCGGTGCCGCCACCAGCGCGACGAGCGCGAAGCCCGGCCCCCAGAACGTGTCGACGGTGTCGTACCGCTTGCGCCACCGCGCGATGCCGAAGGTGACGACGAAGGCCACGAGGGTCGCGCCCGCGGTCACCGCGAGGGTCCCGCCGAGGGGCATCAGGACCACTCCCGGGTGGCGGGCAGCGCGCTCAAGCCTTCATCGGAGGGGCGGACCGCCAGGATCTGGTCCACGCCCATCCGGTTCTCCTCGAACGCGAGCGCGCCGCCGACCAGGTACAGCCGCCAGACCCGCGCACCGGACTCACCGATCAGAGCCACGACGTCGTCCCAGTTGCTTTCGAGCGTCCGCTCCCACGCCCGGACCGTACGCACGTAGTGCTCGCGCAGCGCGTGGACGTCGCGGATCTCGAACCCTGCGGTCTCCAGATGCCCGAGCGTGCGGCTCAGCGGCCGCATCGTCATGTCGGGGGCGATGTAGCGCTCGATGAACGCGCCGCCGCCGGGGGCCACCGCGCCGCGCGACATCTGCTGCAGGACCAGCCGTCCGGTGGGCTTGAGCATCCGGTACAGCGTCCGCGTGTACTCGGGGTAGTTCTCCTCGCCGACGTGTTCACCCATCTCGATGGACGCGACCGCGTCGAACGGCTCATCATGCAGTTCGCGATAGTCCTGCCGCCGGACCTCGACCCGTTCCTCCAGATCGTGCTGGGCGAGGCGGCCTCGGACGTGCTGCTGTTGCTCCGCCGACAGCGTGATCCCGATGGCCTGGACGCCGTGGTGCTTCGCGGCGTGCACCAGCAGCGAGCCCCAGCCGCAGCCGACGTCGAGCAGCCGCATCCCGGGCCGCAGGCCGAGCTTGCGGCAGATCAGCTCGAGTTTGTCCCATTGAGCCTGCTCGACGCCGTATCCGTCCTCGTCGGAGGTCCAGTAGCCGGACGAGTAGGCCATCGATTCGTCGAGCAACAGCTGGTAGAACGCGTTGCCGAGGTCGTAGTGGTGCGCGATGGCCGACTTGTCGCGAAGCAGGGTGTGCAGCTTCCCGGACAACCGGGCTTCCTCGGCGGGCGGTTTGGGCGGCGGCCCGACGACACCGAGGCGCACGGCGATCCGCAGCGCCTCGGCCCATTCGCGCGGGCCCAGACTGACGCCGCGCAGGGCACCCGATCGGGTCAGCGCCCAGATCCGGCGGAATCCGTCGGTGAGGTCGCCTTCGACATCGAGATCACCGGAGACGTAGGCCCTCGCCAGACCCAATTCGCCGGGGGCGTAGAGGAGACGGCGGAGGGCACGCCGGTTGCGGAGTACCACGGTCGGCGCATCCGGCGGACCGGCACGTACGCCATCCCAGGTACGCAGACCGACCGGGAGGGAGCCGCCGAGGAGCCGCTCGGCGAACGGGACTAGGCGGGACGCGGGACTGTTCGGCATAGTCGTCATTCGCTCCCGGACCGGAAAGGGATGGGTCGGATGCTCAGCCGGTTCACGAGATCCAATCCTCGCCCGATCCGGCTCCGAATGCCTCATGTGCACACCAAGGGTCAACGCATCGGAGTCATCGGCAGCGGCGTCGCCGGGCTCACGGCGGCCTACCTGCTCCAACGCCGCTACGAGGTATTGCTGTTCGAAGCCGACGACAGGCTGGGCGGGCACGCGCACACCCACGACGTCCCGAGCGCGCACGGCGGCACCGTCGGCGTCGACTCCGGGTTCATCGTGCACAACGAGCGCACCTATCCGAATCTCCTCCGCCTGTTCGCCGAACTGGGCGTCGCCACCCGCGACACCGAGATGTCGATGAGCATCCGCTGCGACGGCTGCGGTCTCGAGTACGCCGGCGCCAAGGGACTGAAGGGCCTGTTCGCCCAGCCGCGCAACGTCGCACGCGGGAGCTATCTGCGGATGCTCGCCGACGTCAAGCGCTTCCACCGGCACGCGAAGCGCGTCCTCGACGCACCCGAGGCCGGAGACGTCACCCTCGGCGCCTTCCTCGCGATCGGCGGGTACACGAAGTACTTCGTCGACCACTTCATGCTCCCGATCGTCTCGACCGTCTGGTCCGCGGACCGCACCGACACCCTGAAGTACCCCGCGCGCTACCTCTTCGAGTTCCTGCGCAACCACGGGATGCTGTCGGTCGGCGGGTCCCCGAGGTGGCGCACCGTCGTCGGCGGCTCGCGCGAATACGTCGAGCTGGCCGCCAAGCAGCTGACCGCCGTGCATCTGTCGACGCCGGTCCGCTCGGTCAAGCGCACCGCGAGGGGGATCGAGGTCCGCGACGACGCCGACACGCGGCACCGGCTGGACAAGGTCGTCCTGGCCACGCACGCGGACCAGGCGCTGAAGCTGCTCACTTCGCCGACCGCGGCCGAGCGCGAGGTCCTCGGCGCGTTCCGGTACTCCAGCAACGAGGCGTGGCTGCACACCGACACCGGTGTGCTCCCGGCAGCGGACTCGGCGCGGGCTGGCTGGAACTACGCCACCCCGTTCTGCGGTGCCGGCCACGGCGCGGTCCGGGTGTCCTACGACATGAACCGCCTGATGCGGCTCGACGAACCGACCGGCTACGTCGTCACGCTCAACCCCGGCGCCGTGCCCGAGGCCGGTTCGGTGCTGGCCAAGATGACCTACGAACACCCCGTCTACACCCCGGAATCCGTGGCCGCCCAGCGTCGCCTGCCCGAGCTCAACGACGACACAGTCGCCTTCGCCGGCGCGTACCACGGCTGGGGGTTCCACGAGGACGGCTGCGCTTCCGGTGTCCGCGCGGCCGAGAACTTCGAGGTGCGCTGGTGACCGTCATGGCCGTGCTCTACGACTCCACGGTGGCGCATGTCCGGCGCGAAGACCCGCCGATGTCGTTCGCCCACCGGATCTACCTGTGGTTCATCGACCTCGATATGCCGCCGAAGCTGCCATGGTGGCTGCGCCCCTTCGCTCGCTTCGACCCGCGAGACCACTTCGCGCCCGAGGACACCTCCAGCATCAGGTCCAAATTGGACCGCTGGCTCGCGGCGCGCGGCGTCGACCTTCGCGGCGGCCGGGTGCTGATGCTGGCCGGCGCTCGGATGCTCGGCCACAACTTCAACCCGATCACCCTGTACTGGTGCCACCGGCCCGACGGTGGACTGGAATGCGTGGTCGCCGAGGTCCACAACACCTACGGCGGCAGGCACGCGTACCTCCTGCGGCCCGACGCGGACGGGAACGCCTTCGCGGACAAGGAGTTCTACGTCTCGCCGTTCCAGTCGATGGACGGCGAGTACCGGATGGCGGTGCCGAGGCCGGAGTCGCTGCTCTCGGTCAAGATCGCCCTCCACCAGTACGGGCGGACGCCGCTGACCGCGTCGCTGCGGGGCGTGCGGCGGCCCGCAACCACGAGATGGCTGGCGCACCTGCTGATCACCCGCCCGCTCATGCCGCACCGGGTCTCCGCGCTGATCCGGCGGCACGGGGTCAGACTGTGGTTGAAGAAGGCGCCGATCACCCGGCGGACGCCGCAGACGGCCGGAGGCAGGCTTGATGGATGAATCGGCACGCCCGCGCCGGATGGCGCCCGTCCCCGGCGACGGCGAACCGGCCGGACCGACGGCCGAGGAACTGCTCGTCCGGGTCGCGAAGGGCGACGAGCGCGCCTTCGACGCCCTCTACGACCGGCTCGCCGGCCCGGTCCTCGGCCTCGTGCGCCGGATCCTCCGTGACGCCGCGCAGTCCGAAGAGGTCACTCAGGAGGTCATGGTGGAGCTGTGGCGCACGGCCGCGCGCTACTCCCCGGAGCGGGGGAGCGCGCTGAACTGGGCCATGACGCTCGCGCACCGCCGTGCCGTCGACCGCGTCCGCTCGGCGCGCGCCAGTTCGGATCGCGAGGTCAAGGCGACCTTCGAGGCCGCCCGCGCCCGGCCCTTCGACGAGGTGGCCGAGGCCGTCGCGGCCCGCTGGGAACGGTCGCAGGTACGCCGCTGTCTCACGACCTTGACCGAGCTGCAACGGGAATCCGTGCTGCTCGCCTACTACCAGGGCTATACCTATCGCGAGGTCTCAGAGGTGCTGCAGACCCCGCACGGAACCATCAAGACCCGGCTCCGGGACGGCCTGATCAGGCTCCGGGACTGTTTGGGGGTGACGGCATGACCATGCCCGAGATGCACACGCTCACCGGCGCCTACGCCGTCGACGCGCTGTCCGAAGTGGAGCGTGCCCAGTTCCAGCGGCACCTCGCCGAATGCGCGTCGTGCGCGCAAGAGGTCCTCGAACTGCAGATGACCGCGACCCGGCTCGGTGCCGCGCTGGCCGAAGACCCGCCGCCCGAGCTCAAACGCCGCGTGCTCGCCGAGGCGATGGCGACCAGGCAGCAGCCGCCGAAGACGCGGTTCGGCGCCGGGGAGCGCGTCAAGGACAGGCGTCGCGCCCCGCGCTGGGCGATCGCCGCGGTCGCGGCGGCGGTCGTCGGGCTGGCGGGCACCGCCGTGTTCGGCGGGATCGCCTACGACAACCACTCGCAGCTGACCGCAGCGCGAGAGCGGGCGGCGGAGTACGCGGACCGGTACGCCCCGGTCGCCGACGTCCTTTCGGCCGCCGACCTCCGGACCGGGCACGCCGAGACCTCTGCTGGTGGCGGCGGGACTGTGATGATGTCGCGCGCGAAGGACCGGCTGGTGTTCATGGCGGCGCAGCTGCCGAAGAACGAACCGGGCCGGATCTACCAGGCCTGGCTGATGTACCCGGGCACCGCGCCCAAACCCGCCGGGCTCATTTCCGGTGGTCAGGACGGTGCGCTGCTGGTCGCCGACGGTCTCGGCGGGGCCGAGAAGTTCGCGCTCAGCGTCGAACAGGCGGGCGGATCACCGACGGGATCACCGTCGAAGGACGTCGTCATGGTCATGTCCATGCCCACCTGATCCCCGCTTTTACCAGGCCGCCGTTCGCCGCCGCGACCGGGTCTCGCTCTTGCGCCCGCGAACATGTTGTGGCAAAACACCTTTGCGACACACGGCGTGGCTACTGGATTCGAGCCAGCCTGGTGCATACCGTCCTGCTTCAACGTCGGCAGTTGACATAACTCTCAATCTGAACTTCAGCTCGAGGGTTCGGCCCAGGCTCAGCGACCGGCGGGCAGCACGAGCACACACGATCAGGAAGGCGGCTCCGATGACGCCCCCGCACAACTACCTTGCGGTGATCAAGGTCGTCGGTATCGGCGGCGGCGGAGTGAACGCCGTGAACCGCATGATCGAGGTCGGCCTCAAGGGTGTCGAGTTCATCGCGGTGAACACCGACGCGCAGGCACTGCTCATGTCCGACGCCGACGTCAAGCTCGACATCGGCCGGGAACTGACCCGCGGCCTCGGTGCCGGCGCCGCCCCCGAAGTGGGGCAGAAGGCCGCCGAGGACCACCGCGAAGAGATCGAAGAGGTCATCAAGGGCGCCGACATGGTGTTCGTGACCGCGGGTGAGGGCGGTGGCACCGGCACCGGTGGCGCGCCGGTCGTCGCCCAGATCGCCCGCAAGCTCGGCGCGCTGACCATCGGCGTCGTCACCCGCCCGTTCACCTTCGAGGGCAAGCGCCGCAGCAAGCAGGCCGAAGACGGCATCCAGCAGCTGCGCAACGAATGCGACACCCTCATCGTCATCCCGAACGACCGGCTGCTGCAGCTGGGCGACATCGGTGTCTCGCTGATGGACGCCTTCCGCTCGGCGGACGAGGTCCTCCTTTCGGGTGTCCAGGGCATCACCGACCTGATCACCACACCGGGTCTGATCAACCTGGACTTCGCCGACGTCAAGAGCGTCATGTCCGGCGCGGGTTCCGCGCTGATGGGCATCGGCTCGGCGCGCGGCGAGGGCCGGGCGATCCAGGCGGCGGAGAAGGCGATCAACTCGCCGCTGCTGGAAGCGTCGATGGACGGGGCGCACGGCGCGCTGCTGTCGATCGCGGGCGGCTCGGACCTCGGCCTGTTCGAGATCAACGAGGCCGCGTCGCTGGTGCAGGAATCCGCGCACCCCGACGCCAACATCATCTTCGGGACGATCATCGACGACTCGCTCGGCGACGAGGTCCGGGTCACCGTGATCGCGGCCGGTTTCGACGCCGGCACCCCGACTCACAAGAAGCTCGACCCGCCGGCGTTCGGCTCCCGCTCGAACTCGACCGCGTCCGCACAGGCCGGTCAGGTCAACGGCGGCGGGGCGACCCCGGTGCAGAGCCCGCCTTCGGGCGCCACGCCGGTGCCGTCGACCGGTTCGAACGGCTACCCGGTCGCGCCGCCGCGCACGCACACGCCGATGCCGTCCGCCCGTAACGAGGGCAACGGGTCGATGACCGGCGGGCTCCCGCAGCCCGGCGGCGGTTCGCGCGGCTACTCGCCGATCGGGTCGAACTCGAACCACGGCAGCCTGCCCGGTCGCGCCACCCCGGTGCACGACGACCCGTCGGACGACGAGGTCGACGTTCCCCCGTTCATGCGGCGGTAGTTCTCGCCAGTACGTTCCGTGAAGGCCTCCTTGACTACTGTCGAGGGGGCCTTCACTCAGGTCTAGGAGGAAACGCGTGCGGGTACGGCGGATTGTCACGACCAGGGCGGGCGGGGCCTCCCGGCCGCCTTACGACACCTTCAACCTCGGTGATCACGTCGGTGACGACGCGGGCGACGTCTACGCCAACCGCAAGCGCCTCGCCGCCGAACTCGGCCTCGCCGAGGACAGGCTGGCGTGGATGGAGCAGGTCCACGGCCGGACCGCCACCGTCGTCGACGGTTCGGAGACCTCCGCCGCCGAAGCGACCGACGCGCTCGTGACCGCCGAGCCCGGCCTCGCGCTCGTGGTGCTCGTCGCCGACTGCGTACCGCTTCTGCTGGCCGACGCCGAAGCCGGGGTCGTCGCCGCCGTCCACGCGGGCCGCGTCGGCGCCAGGGTCGGCGTCGTCCCCGCCGCGATCGAGGCGATGCGTTCGGTCGGCGCCGAACCGGCCCGCACCGAAGCGCTGCTCGGCCCCGCGATCTGCGGCGACTGCTACGAAGTCCCCGCCGACATGGCCGCCGACGTCGAGAAACACGTGCCGGGCAGCGCCTGCAAAACCCGCAAGGGAACGCCGGGGCTCGACCTGCGCGCCGGGCTCTGGCGGCAGCTGGCCGACCTCGGCGTCGGCAAGATCGGCGTCGATCCACGCTGTACCAACGAAGACAAGACGCTCTTCAGCTTCCGCCGCGACGGCACCACCGGCCGGATCGCGGGTATCACGTGGCTGGACGCGTCGTGAGTGACGCCCGCAAGGGGGAACTCGCCGCGTCCCTCGCCGAAGTGGAAGAGCGGATCGCCGCCGCGTGCGAGGCCGCCGGCCGTGCCCGCGACGAGGTCAAGTTGCTCGCGGTCACCAAGACCTTCCCGGCCCTCGACGCCGCGCTGCTCGCCGACCTCGGCGCGCTCGACCTCGCCGAGAACCGCGATCAGGAAGCCGGCGCGAAAGCCGAAGAGGTCGCCGGTCTCCGCCCGGACGCCCGGATCCGCTGGCACATGGTCGGCAGCCTGCAGCGGAACAAGGCCAAATCGGTCGTGCGCTGGGCGGACGAGGTCCAGTCCGTCGACTCCGAACGCCTCGCCGAAGCGCTCGCGAAGGCGACCAAGTCGGCACTGGATTCCGGGCAACGCGAGCACCCGCTGGACGTCCTCATTCAAGTAAGTCTCGATGACGATCCGAAGCGCGGGGGCATTCGGTTGAGCGAAGTGAGCCATTTGGCGGAGCGGATAGCCCATGTGGGTGATATTCGCCTCCGAGGGCTTATGGCGGTGGCGCCGTTGGGTACTGATCCCGCGGAGGCGTTCGGGAAACTCGCTCGTGCGTCGGAGCGTCTACGGGAAGAACACCCAAATGCCCGTGAGATCTCCGCCGGAATGAGCAATGATCTCGAGCAGGCGATCACGCACGGCTCGACCTGTGTGCGTGTCGGAACCGCGTTGCTCGGTGGGCGCGGTTTAGCCTCGCCCTAGGGAATACCGTCTCGTTGTTACGGGGAGTGGCGGCGAGGGCGGGGGAGTACGGTGCGGGACGCGGCTAAGGCTAGGGAGAGGCATGAGCGCGCTGCAGAAGCTGAAGGCCTACTTCGGGATGGTGCCCGCGGACGAAGACGGCTATGACGTCGAGGATGACTACCGGCGAGGCTATGCCTCGAAGGACTATGTCGACGACGAGTACGACTACGACGACGAGCCACCGGCCCGGTCACGGGGTGGACGTTACCGGGACGTCGATGACACGTATGACGAGCCCGCGCCGCGGCCTCGGTCACGCTCCGTGGCCAGCCCGGAGCCTGCCGTCCACGGAGCGCTGGCGATCGACCGTCAGCCGGAGCCGGTCGCGCGGCTGCGGCCGGTCACCGAGCCCGCTCGGCCGCCGGTGCGTGACCCGTTGAGCCGGATCACGACGCTGCACCCGACGAGCTACGCGGAAGCGCGCGCGATCGGGGAGCACTACCGGGAAGGCATCCCGGTGATCATGAACCTCACGGAGATGGAGAACGCGGACGCGAAGCGTCTCGTCGACTTCGCCGCGGGGCTCGCTTTCGCGTTGCGCGGATCGATGGACAAGGTCACCAACAAGGTGTTCCTTCTCTCACCGCCCGATGTGGATGTCACCGCGGAAGACCGCCGACGGATTGCCGAAGGCGGATTGTTCCTGCGCGGCTGATCACCCGGTGACCGCTGAGCGCAGCCGGATGTGATTTTGTCGACTCATCGCCATCCGCGGCCCGTCAACTGCGTCTTTTGACGCGAGGCATGGCAGAGTGGTTACGTGAATGCTGTGTTGCTGGTCGTCTGGTACGTGCTGTTCGCCTTCTGGCTCCTGCTGACGGCACGGATCGTCGTCGAGCTCGTGCGTGCTTTCGCTCGCGAGTGGCGTCCTGCCGGAGGGGTTGCGGTAACGCTCGAGACCATCTACACAGTGACCGACCCACCGGTTCGTCTGTTCAGACGAATCATCCCGACCGTACGAATCGGCGGCGTCGGACTGGACTTATCGATTATGGTGCTGCTGTTGGTTGTGTTCTTCGCGATGCAGCTGGCAACGCCAGGGTGATTTTCGGGGAAGCCCCGGTGGACCTGCAGGCCATGGAGTGCGTGAGGTGATCTGATGTCGTTGACCCCCGCTGACGTGCATAACGTCGCGTTCAGCAAGCCGCCCATTGGCAAAAGGGGCTACAACGAGGACGAGGTGGACGCGTTCCTCGACCTGGTGGAGACCGAGC
The DNA here is from genome assembly GCF_003947465.1 of Amycolatopsis sp. WAC 04182. Taxonomy (NCBI): domain Bacteria; kingdom Bacillati; phylum Actinomycetota; class Actinomycetes; order Pseudonocardiales; family Pseudonocardiaceae; genus Amycolatopsis; species Amycolatopsis sp. WAC 04182. The sequence continues at coordinate 62,280 of NZ_QHJJ01000010.1, read as the reverse complement.
TTGCCCGGTTGATCGAGGACAACAACGAGCTGCGGCAGCAGGTCGAACAGCTCGACAACGAGCTCGAGACCACCCGTGGTGAGCTCGAGAACGCCAAGGCCGGCGCCGTCGGCCCGCCGCCACAGGTACGCGACGAGCCGTCGCGCCGCCTGGCGCCGGTGCCGCCGCCGCAGTCGGCGATGGAGCAGACCCAGGCCCACTCGATGGTGCCGGACAACGGGGAGCCCAACGTCCAGGCCGCGAAGGTGCTCGGGCTGGCGCAGGAAATGGCCGACCGGCTCACCGCCGAGGCCAAGACCGAGTCGGACGGCATGCTCGCAGAGGCCCGGACCAAGTCCGAGCAGCTGTTGTCGGACGCGCGGTCCAAGTCGGACTCGATGGTGAACGAGGCGCGCACGCGTGCCGAGACGATGCTGAACGACGCGCGAACCCGTGCCGAGACCTTGGAGCGCCAGGCGCGCGACAAGGCGACGACCATGGAGCGCGAGGCTCAGCGCAAGTACACCGAGACCATGAACAACATGAACGCGGAAAAGGGCTCGCTGGGCAAGAAGATCGAAGAGCTGCGCACGATCGAGCGGGAGTACCGCACGAGGCTGCGCGGATTCCTCGAGTCCCAGCTGCGTGAGCTCGACGACCGTGGTTCGGCGGCTCCCGCGTCGGCGTCTTCGTCGAACTCGGGGCAGTCCCCGTCCTCCGGTAGCGGACAGGGTTACTCGTTCGGCCCCCGGGCCGAAGCGGGCTGATCTGGTTCTACACCGGTTTGTTTCTACACAGTGGAACGGCCTCGGCACTCTCCGGAGGGTCGGGGCCGTTTCCCTTTGCCCTCGTGTTGTAATTCACCGTGCTCTACATCGTCCTGGTACTGGTACTGGCGGCTCTGGGGCTGCTCGTCGCGGCGCTCATCACCGCGAACTCCCTGTGGGCTTGGATCTCCATCGGTGTCTCCGTCGTCGCGGGGTTGCTGCTCCTCTTCGATCTGCTGCGCCGCCGGAAGAAGCGGGCTCCCGTCGAGGAAGAGCCGGAAGACCCGGCCGAAGACGCCTCCGAAGACGCCGAGACCGCCGAGGGTGAGGAAAAGAAACCCGAGGACGTCGAGCAGACCGTCTTGATGCCGGCAGCCGGTGAGCTGGGCGACGCGGAAGAGGTTTCGGAGCCTCAGCGGACCGGAGACCCCGGCGAGGAAGAGAGCGCCCCCGAGGATGTGGCGGTCGTCTCCGAACTCGAGACCGAGGTCGTCGTCGTCGACGAGTACCCGCGCTATCACGTGACCAAGTGCACGTGGCTCGAAACCCGGGACACGATCCCGCTCGGCATCGGCGAGGCGCGGCAGCTCGGCTTCACGCCGTGCGCGTTGTGCACGCCCGACGCCGAGATCGCCGGACAGCACCGCGAGAAAGCTTAGAGCTTCCGAGCCGCTTCGCCGACCGCCACGACGTCGGCGGCGATCGTGTCGAGCACCAGCCGCTGCTCCTCGTCCGCGTCGTGGGGCACCGGGATCTCCGCTGCCTCTTCGGTCCCGAGCGTGCGGGCCGCCTCGTCGACGGCGTCCGCCACCCCGGCCGAACCGGGCCGTAGCAAGAGCGACGACGCCGTGACGGACAGACCGCGCAAGGCTTCGGCCGCGTTCTCCAGCGCGTCCTGTTGCCCGGGCGCGGGTTCCTTGGTGCCTGGCTCCGCGGCTCGCAGACCGTGGTGTGCGACGGCGGCGGCCCGGAACTCGCGGCCGAGCGTCCGCGGGTCGACGTCCTCGCCGCGCAGTTTCCGTGCCACCGAGCCGAGCAGCGCGCTGGTGGCGCCGACGGCGGTCTCGAACCGTTCCGCCGGGCCGGGTTTCGGCACGCCGGGGATCGCGGCGAAACCGAACAGCAGGGCGATGGCGCCGGCGAGGACCATCAGAAGCAGGTACTCGACGAGCACGTAACGCGGGTCGAGATGCCGGGTGGTCGCGTTCATGCCGACCGACATCAGGACCATGCAGCCGTTGAAGATCGCCGGACGCGTTTGCATGGACGAGAACCCGCCGAGTAGCGCGACGAGCCCGATCGGCAGCAGAAACCCTTGTGGCAGAAGCCAAAGAACGAGAGTGAGCACGACGGCGCCGCCGAGTGAGCCGCCGATCCGCTGCCAGGCCTTGCCGAGGCTGTCCCGCCATTCCGGTTGCATGATGGCGAAAGTGCCGAGCAGGAACGATACGGTGAGCGGGTCGCCTGGCCGAAAACTGGCGACCACCAGCGCCAGCCCGACCCCCAGCCCGCAGCGCAGCGCGTGCCGGAACTGCGCCGACCGCCAGGAAAACGCGCCGCTCAACTCGATCCGGCGCAGTTCCTTGCGGAGTCCTTTCGGAACGTCCACACGCGACTCGTCACGTTCGGCCGCCGCGGCCCGGATGGTTTCGAGAGCCTCCCAGAGCGCGGTGACGAGCCTCGCCGTGGCGCCGGGAAGCCCGGTGGGTTCCTTGCGCCGCACCGGTTCGACTTCGCCCGGCGCCGCCTGGCTCCGCACGGCGTCGGCGAGCCTGGCGGCTTCTTCCCCAGCGGCGTCGAGCGTTTCGCCGATTTCTTCGCTGTTCAGCCGTTTCCGCCGGATCTCCAGCAACCCGGTGGCCGCCCGATACCGGAACATGCCGCCGAGGACCCGGCCGGTCCAGCGACGAGGCCGGTCCGCCAACCAAAGCCTCGCCGCGCGCTCCTGCGTTTCGGACGAGCCCGTCGCGAGCGCGTCGGCCAGTGCGTCACGGGTCGGCTTGGCCGGATCCTTCGCGCCCATCAAGGCCCGCAACAGGATCACGACGCCCACCGCGAGCGCGGGCGCGCCCAGGATCTGCCCCACCGACGCCGTCCCCGTCAGCTGGTAGCCGTACCCGAACAGCGACGCCATCCCGAGCCCCAGCCCGACCGTGACGAACCGTGCCCCGAGCACGGGCAAAAGTCCGGCGACGACCACGATCACCACCAGCAGCCCGATCGCCGCCCACTGCGACACCGCGCCCAGCAACCGCGGCACCCCGACCGCGAGGACCAGCGCGGGCGCGAACCACGCCAGCAACCGCAGATCCGCCCACAGCGGCCCGCCCACCGCCGCCATGAGACAGAAGAGCGCGGTGAGGGCCGCCAGGACGGCCGCGTTGCCCAGCCCCAGGACGAACCCGAGCCCGCTGACGCCGCCGAGGACCACCAGCAGGACTATGAGGAGGCCGGGCCCTTTCATCGGGCCTCGCAGAAAGACATACCCGTCAACCTAGAGGCGGTGGCGGGGACGGCAACTCGGGCCCTGGGTGATGGGGTGAGCGCCATTCGTGTTCTGCGGCTAGTTAGTGCTTATGGTGCCTTCGCGTTCTTAAAGTGCTTCGCCGCTTTAAGGCTCCTTCGCTTTTGATTTCGACCAATTTTCTCTGTTGGGCCGTTTGAGCTAGCGCAGGTGTTCGATCCGGAGTAGCTTTGAGGTCGTGGCCAGCGACGATGCACCTCCAGGGACGTCCATCGAGTGGTGGCGCGTCGACACCGCGACGCTGCATGCCCGTAAACAGGAACTGGAAGTTGTGAAGCGCCAGGCGGATGCAGAGCAGAACGCGATCCTGGCGGAAATCAATTCCCGCGGGGTTCGCGGATGCAGCGGACATTCAACGTTGTCGGCACTGATTTTCGAAGACTTCCTCGTGTCAGACAAGGAAGCCAGTGACCGTGCCGACCGGGTGCTGGCGTTGCATCCCGGTCCGTCCCTCGGTGGAGACCCCGAGCCACCACTGGCCCCGCTGACTGCTGTGGCGGCCGCTGAGGGCGCGATCGGGGGTTCGCAGATCGACGCGATCATCCGCACCCTCGCGCGCATCCCCTCCACCGTTCCCGAAGAAGATGTGCGGGCCGGGGAGAAGATTCTCGTCGAGCTGGCTCGTCGCGCGGGGCCTCGGCAGATCGCCCGCGCCGGACGCCGCCTGCTGGACAAGCTCGACCCGGACGGGAAAGAACCCCGCAACGAAGACCCCAAGGACACCCGCCCGGAGTTGCGGTTCGTCAAACACCGCGACGGCACCTTGGGCCTGAAAGCCAGACTCGACCTGGAAACCTACGCCCGGTTGAAGTCCGATCTGGATCCGATGGCCAAACCCCACAAAGCCATCGACGGGGTGCGGGATTCCCGCAGCCAGGACGAGCGCTATGGGGATGCTTTCACCGACTACGTGCGGTTGAAGACCACTAGCCGGAATCTTCCTGGTCAGGCGGGCGAGGCAACGCACATTCTCGTCACCATGTCCTACGACGACCTGATCAACGATCTCGGCGAGGCGCACTTGGATCTGGTGGGCCCGATCAGTGCCACCGACGCCCGGATCCTGGCCTGCGACGCGCGGGTGCGACCGGGTGTTCTCGGCACCGCAGGCGAACCCCTCGACATCGGACGCTCCAAACGGACCGTGTCCCTGGCCCAGAAGTACGCATTGACCCTCCGCGACGGCGGCTGCGCCTTTCCTGGCTGCGACATGCCCGTCCCCCGCTGCACCGCCCACCACATCGTTTTCTGGCGTCATCACGGCGAAACTAAGATCGATAATCTCGTGCTGTTATGTACCCGGCATCACCGGCTGATCCACCGCAGTGAATGGAAAGTCCAGATCGCCCAAGACGGACTCCCGGAGTTCACCCCGCCCGCCTACCTCGACCCCACCGGGGCACCGAGGCGGAACACCATGCACCTCAGGACCTAGGCCGACCCACGCCCGTATAACGACCTACACGCCCTCGCTCTCAGAAAGTTGCGGGGTGGACTTGTCGCGGCGTATTCCGCGGGACGCGCTCGAGCGAAACAAGATCAGCCCGTCCTCGTGCGTCTCCTCCAGCTCACCCGCTACCAGCGCCAGCGGCCGTGCTCCGATCCGGAAGTGAACCTCGGCCAGGAAATGCCGCTCGTGGAAGACGGCGACGTGCTCGACCGGACCGGTCGGTAACCCGGGTGCCGATCTCCAGCGCGCTGCCGTCGTCCAGCCAAGCTTGAAGCCAGTACGGCTGGAGGCAGGGAACGTCGGGGTCGACGAATTGCGGGCCGGTTCCCGCCGCGTCTTCCCGCAGCGCCATCTCCACGCCGGTCCACCTGTCGACCCGCTTGCCGTGCAGTGCGGTGAAGGTCCGTGTCTGTCCGGCCGGCCAGTCGTCTCGCGTCATGTCCGCAGTATCGATAAGCCCACCCCGGACAACCCGGTTGCCCCCGCGCGCTACCCTTGAATCAACTGGCACCGATCCGGCCATCACCGGGGAGCCTCCGGAAGAACAGGGCCCGCGTCTCAGCAGAACGGGCCCTCAGTAGAACCGGACGGGTACGGCCCGTCACAGCCGTCGAATGAGCGGCCCAGCCGGAACACCACCGGCCGGGCAAGCGGGGTGGTACCGCGGAACGCGCCGGAAACGGCCGTCTCGTCCCCGTGTGGGCGCGAGCCTGTACGAGTGAGACGAGCAGTGTCGGATCTGAGGAGCACCGAAGATGTATCCCAAGGCACAGATGGACGGCGAGACCGGCGTCCCGTCCCAGCCTTCGTTCCCCGAGTCGGAAAAGCGCGTCCTCGCGTACTGGGAATCCGATCGGACCTTCCAGGCTTCGATCGACGCCCGCGACCCCGGTGTCAACGGTTCGAACGAGTACGTCTTCTACGACGGCCCGCCGTTCGCCAACGGTCTCCCGCACTACGGTCACCTGCTCACCGGGTACGTGAAGGACCTGGTGCCCCGGTACCAGACCATGAAGGGCAAGCGCGTCGAGCGCCGCTTCGGCTGGGACACCCACGGACTTCCCGCCGAACTCGAGGCCATGCGCCAGCTCGGGATCACCGAGAAGTCCGAGATCGACGCGATGGGCATCGACGTCTTCAACGAGGCGTGCCGTGAGTCCGTGCTGCGCTACACCGGCGAATGGCAGGACTACGTCACCCGCCAGGCCCGCTGGGTCGACTTCGACAACGACTACAAGACGCTCGACCTGTCCTACATGGAGTCGGTCATCTGGGCGTTCAAGCAGCTGTGGGACAAGGGCCTGGTCTACGAGGGCTACCGTGTCCTGCCCTACTGCTGGCGCGACGAGACCCCGCTGTCCAACCACGAGCTCCGCATGGACGACGACGTCTACGCCAGCCGCCAGGACCCGGCCGTCACGGTCGGTTTCCGCTTGGAGGGCAACGACAACGAGCTCGACGGCACGTACCTGCTGATCTGGACCACGACCCCGTGGACGCTGCCGTCCAACCTCGCGACCGCGGTGCACCCGGACGTGCGGTACGTCGTGGTGGAAAGCGACGGCAAGCGGTTCCTGCTCGCCGAAGCGCGCGTCGCCGCGTACGCCCGCGAGCTCGGTGAGGAGCCGACCGTCGTCGGGCACTACACCGGCACCGAACTGCTCGGAACCCGTTACGCCCCACCGTTCCCGTACTTCGCCGGACACGAGAACGCGCACCGCGTGCTGTCCGCGGACTACGTCACCACCGAGGACGGCACCGGTGTCGTCCACATCGCGCCCGCCTACGGTGAAGAGGACAAGGTCGTCACCGACGCGGCGGGCATCGTCCCGGTCACCCCGGTGGACGCGCAGGGCAAGTTCGACGCGACCGTCTCGGACTACGAGGGCCAGCAGGTCTTCGACGCCAACCCGAACATCATCAAGGACCTCAAGAACGGCACCGGTTCGGCCGGCCGTCAGGGCGCGGTCCTGCTGCGCCACGAGACCTACGAGCACCCGTACCCGCACTGCTGGCGCTGCCGGAACCCGCTGATCTACCGCGCCGTCTCGTCGTGGTTCGTCGCGGTGACCGAGTTCAAGGACCGGATGGTCGAGCTGAACCAGCAGATCACCTGGTACCCGGAGAACGTCAAGGACGGCCAGTTCGGCAAGTGGCTGGAGAACGCCCGCGACTGGTCGGTCTCCCGCAACCGGTACTTCGGCACGCCGATCCCGGTGTGGCAGTCGGACGACCCGGCGTACCCGCGCACGGACGTCTACGGCTCGCTCGACGAGCTCGAGCGTGACTTCGGCGTGCGGCTGGAGAACCTGCACCGGCCGTTCATCGACGAGCTGACCCGGCCCAACCCGGACGACCCGACCGGGAAGTCCACCATGCGCCGGATCGAGGACGTGTTCGACGTCTGGTTCGACTCGGGTTCGATGCCGTACGCGCAGGTGCACTACCCGTTCGAGAACACCGAGTGGTTCGAGCACCACTACCCGGGCGACTTCATCGTCGAGTACATCGGGCAGACCCGCGGCTGGTTCTACCTGCTGCACGTGCTGGCGACCGCGCTGTTCGACCGGCCGGCGTTCCGCACCTGCATCTCGCACGGGATCGTGCTCGGCTCGGACGGCCAGAAGATGTCCAAGTCGCTGCGCAACTACCCGGACGTCAACGAGGTCTTCGACCGCGACGGCTCCGACGCGATGCGCTGGTACCTGATGGCGAGCCCGATCCTGCGCGGCGGGAACCTGGTCGTCACCGACAAGGGCATCCGCGACGCCGTCCGCCAGGCCGTGCTGCCGCTGTGGAACTCGTACTACTTCCTCGCGCTCTACGCGAACGCCGAGGGAGTGGAAGGCCAGTGGCGCACGGATTCGAAGCACATCCTCGACCGATACGTGCTGGCGAAGACGCACGAACTGGTGACCGACGTCGAGCACGCGCTCGACACCTACGACGTCGCCGGTGCGTGCTCCACGGTCCGTGACTTCCTCGAGGTGCTGACGAACTGGTACGTGCGCCGCTCGCGAGACCGGTTCTGGGCGGGTGAGCAGGACGCGATCGACACCCTGCACACCGTGCTGGAGGTGACGTCGCGAGTGGTGGCGCCGCTGCTGCCACTGACCACCGAGGTCGTCTGGCGGGGGCTGACCGGCGGCCGTTCGGTGCACCTGACCGACTGGCCGAACGCTCTCGATCTGCCCGCGGACGCGGCGCTGGTGACGGCGATGGACCGGGTGCGCCAGGTGGCGTCTTCGGCGCTGTCGCTGCGGAAGTCGAACAAGCTGCGGGTGCGGCTGCCGCTGGCCAAGCTGGTCGTCGCCGCGCACGAGGCGGACTCGCTGCGCGACTTCACCGACATCCTGCGCGACGAGGTCAACGTCAAATCCGTCGAGCTGACCACGGATGTCGCCGCGCACGGCGGTTTCGAGGTCGCGGTGAACGCCCGCGCCGCCGGACCGCGGCTGGGCAAGGACGTCCAGACGGTGATCAAGGCCGTCAAGGCCGGCGAGTGGACGACGTCGGAGAGCGGCGCCGTCGTGGCCGCCGGGATCGAGCTCGTCGAAGGCGAGTACGACCGGCGTCTGGTCGCCAAGGGCGGCGGCGCGGCCGCGGAACTGCCCGGCGGCGCCGGACTGGTGCTGCTCGACACCGAGGTGACCGACGAGTTGGCGGCCGAGGGCTTGGCCCGCGACCTGGTCCGCGTCGTGCAGCAGGCCCGCCGTGACGCCGGGCTCGACGTCGCCGACCGGATCGCGCTGACGGTCGACGCGCCGGAAGACGTGGTCACGGCCGCGAAGACGCACGAGGAGTTCATCGCTTCGGAGACGCTGGCGACTTCGGTGGCCTACGGCGATGTCGCCGACGGCTCGGCCGGGACGGTCGGCGAGGGCACCAAGGTGACCGTGGCGGTCGCCAAGGCCTGACCCTCGCAAATGACATGAAAGGCCCCTTCATTGCAAAATTTGCAATGAAGGGGCCTTTCATTGCAGTCGCGAGGTCTCGATCACCGGGATCACGAAAAGGATTCGGTATAGCCGCTTTCCCGTCCGAAGCGCGCCTTGCGCGGGGGAAATCGGCAGGCTGGCGCCCGGGGGCGCGCGAGGGGCGCGCCGTATGGGGGAGTAGCGAATCCATGAGTCCTGCCCGGAAAAGAGGGATCCTGATCGGCGCCGCGCTGGCGGTCGTCGCCATCGTGGTGGCCGCGGTGGTGCTGCTGGTCAAGGAGGACCGGGCGCCCGCGGCCGCCGTCGGCCCGGGGGAGTCCACCGCGAACACGCAGGACAGCCCGGCGCAGGTCGCCGGCCGGTTCCTGCGGCTGTTCGACACGGGTGACCTGACCACCGCCCCGGTCGACGATCCGTCGGCGGCCACGACCGCGCTGACGGGCGCGCGCAACACGCTCAACGGGGCGTCGGTCAAGACGTCGCTCGGCGAGGTCCCGACGACGCCGGGTGACGCGCCCTCGACATCGGCCACTTTCCACGCCGCGTGGACGTTCGCCGGCGGCAGCGTCTGGAAGTACGAAGGCAAGCTGGACCTGGTGCGCAACGCCGGGAAATGGGTCGTCCGCTGGGCGATGTCGGTGATCCACCCGAAGCTCGAAGCCGGGCAGCGGCTCGCCGTCGCGCCGGTTTCGGCCAAACCGGTCGTGGCCGACCGCGACGGCAAGGCCCTCGTCGGCGGTGACGCGGCGGGCGTCGCGCCGATCCTGCAGGGAGCGTTGTCCAAGGTCGCTTCCGGGGAGAACAGCGGCACCGGAGCGACCGTCACCGTGTCTCGCGTGGACGCCTCCGGAAAACCGGTCGAGACGCTCTTCGGACAGGCGGCCGAGACGGACAAGCCGTTGGTTTCGACCTTGAGCGTGGCCTCCCAGACCGCCGCCCAGAAAGCCGTCGACGGTTTCGGCGGATCGGCGATCATCGTCGCGATGAAGACCTCGGGCGAACTCCTGGCGGTCGCGCAGAACGGTGCCGCCGGGAATCAGCCGAAGGCGCTCAGCGGTCTCTACGCGCCGGGTTCGGCGTTCAAGATCGCCACGGCGACCGCGGCGTTGCAGCAGGGCGGGGTCACCGCCGACTCCCCGTTGGCCTGCCCGGGCGGCGAGCAGATCGGAACCCGCACGCTCAAGAACGACAACGGGTTCGACCTGGGGACCGTCTCGCTGAAGACGGCGTTCGCCGCGTCGTGCAACACGACCTTCGGGCGGCTCGCCAAGCAACTGCCCGCGGACGGTCTCGCGAAGGCCGCGAGCCAGCTCGGGCTCAACGCCGACTTCGAGATCCCGGGGCTCGCGACGGAGACCGGGAAGGTGGAGCCGTCCGGCAGCGGTGACGAGCAGGTCGAAGCCGGGATCGGACAGGGCAGGGTGCAGGTCAGCCCGCTGGGCGCGGCGCTCATGGCCGCGACGGTCGCCACGGGGAAGCCGGTGGTCCCGAAGCTGTGGCAGGGCCTGGAGACCAAGGTCAACGCCGGGTACCAGGCCCCGCCCGCCGGGGTGCTGAACCAGGTCCGCGCGATGATGCGCGAGGTCTGCACGACAGGGACCGCGAAGGCGCTGAAGGGCAGCGGAGCGGTCTTCGGCAAGACCGGGACGGCGCAGTTCGGATCGGGGGCGGACGCCAACGGCTGGTTCGTCGGGTACCGCGGGGACGTCGCTTTCGCCGTCATGCTCGAAGGTTCCAACGACTCCAAGCCCGCGGTGCAGCTGGCGGCGAAGTTCCTGGCCGGTTGACGCTTCGGCGGTCGCCGAACCGTGGGTCTTCTACGGTGGACACATGGAGACGATCGCCCTGGCCGAGGTCGCGGCCGTGCTCGCCGATCCGAGCCGCGCGTCGATGTGCCTCGCGCTGCTCGACGGGCGTGCCTGGACGGTGACCGAGCTGGCGGGCGCCGCCGAAGTGGCCGCGTCGACGGCGAGCGAGCACGTGACGAAGCTGACCGAGGCCGGCTTCGTCGTCCGGGTCAAGCAGGGGAGGCACCGTTACGTCCGGATAGCCGACCCCCGGGTGGCGGAACTGATCGAGCATCTGGCGCAGCACGCCGAGCATCGGCCGGTGAAGGGGCTGCGGTCGTCCGTGCGCGTGAAACGGCTCGAGTTCGCCAGGACCTGCTACGACCACCTCGCCGGGACGGTCGGCGTCGCGCTGCGGGACGGGATGCTCGCCACCGGGCTGATCGACGACGCCGGCGGCCTGACGCTGACCGAGCGCGGCCGTGAGGTGCTCGGCACGCTCGGGGTGGAGATCGACGACGGCCGCCGCCCGATGCTGCGTGACTGTCTGGATTGGACGGTCCGGCGTGATCATTTGGCGGGCCGGGTCCCCGCGGCGTTACTGTCTCACGGAGTGAGCGCCGGCTGGTTGTCCCGTGAGGGCAACCGCGCGGTGAAAGTCCTGCCCGCGGCGGAAAAGCCGTTCGCGGAACTCGGTGTCGACCTGGTGGCCCTGCGCAGTCCCTAGTGGACAGTCTGTAACACAGGCTATCCGGACGCTTTTCGACCGGTACACGGACGAGTGACGAGCACCGCCTCACTATTCTGGAGCCCTCACGGCGACCGGAACGGGAGGCGACATGGAGCAACTCCCGCTCATCCTCGGTACCGGTGGCGCCGTGCTGCTCGTCGCCGTGATCGCCGTCCGGGTGTCGATCCGGGTCGGCCTTCCTTCGCTGCTGCTGTACCTGGGGATGGGGGTCCTGCTCGGCGAAGCCGGGTTCGGCATCCAGTACGACAACCCCGAGCTCACCCAGTCGCTCGGCCTCGCCGCGCTGGTGATGATCCTGTCCGAAGGTGGCCTCACCACCCGGTGGTCGGCCGTGAAACCCTCACTGGGCATCGGAATCGCACTGTCCACAGTGGCCGTGGTGGTGAGTATCGCGGTCACCGGCGCCGCCCTGCACTGGTTGCTGGGCCTGGACTGGCGGATGGCGTTGCTGTGGGGCGCGGTACTGGCTTCGACCGACGCCGCCGCGGTCTTCTCGGTGCTGAGATCCGCGGGGATCGGCAAGCGGCTCGTCGGCGCGCTGGAGATCGAGTCGGGGATCAACGACGCCCCGGCCTACATCGCCGTCGTCGTCCTCGCCGAGGGGACGACGATCGACTGGTCGCTGCCGCTGCTGGTGGTCTACGAACTCGCCGCCGGGCTGGTGATCGGCCTGGCCTTCGGCTGGGGCGGGGCGTTCGCGCTGCGCCGGGCGGCGCTTCCCGCCACCGGTCTGTACCCACTGGCCACGGTCGCGGTGTGCGTCGTGGCGTATTCGAGCGGGCAGCTCGCCCATGCGTCGGGCCTGCTCGCCACCTACGTCGCGGCCCTGGTGCTGGGGAACTCGAAGCTCCCGCACCGGTCGGACACGCTGTCCTTCGCCGAAGGGCTCGGCTGGCTCGCGCAGATCGGCCTGTTCGTGCTGCTCGGGCTGTTCGCTTCGCCGAGCAGGATCTTCGAAAGCCTGATCCAGGGCCTGGTCGCGGGCGCGGTCGTGCTGCTGCTCGCCCGCCCGCTGTCGGTGCTGCTGTCGGCGCTGCCGTTCAAGATCCCCTGGCGAGAACAGGTGTTCCTGTCCTGGGCCGGGCTGCGCGGGGCGGTCCCGATCGTGCTCGCGCTGATCCCGCTGTCGTCCGGGGTGCCAGGCGCGCAGGAGCTGGTCGACGCGGTGTTCGTGCTGGTCATCGTGCTGACGCTGCTTCAAGGGGCGACGCTGACCCCGCTCGCGAGAGTGCTCGGGCTCGCCCAGCACGCCGAGGCGCACGAGATCGACGTCGACTCCGCGCCGCTCGACGAGATGGGCGCGGAACTCCTGCAGGTCCGGATCAACGCCGGATCGAAGATGCACGGCGTCTACCTGGCCGAACTGCGGCTGCCGGTGGGGGCGACGATCAGCCTCCTCGTCCGCGACGGCGCCGGCTTCACGCCGAACAAGAACACCAGGCTCCAGGAGCGCGACCAGTTACTCGTCGTGACCACCGCCGAAGTCCGTGACGCGGCCGAACGACGCCTGCGGGCCGTCGACCGGGCCGGCCGCCTCGCCAGGTGGAAGGGCGAATCCGGCCAGTAGGTCACGAACCGGCACCAGCTGTTCGTCGGTTGATCTCAGAAAATTCTTCCCTTTTGTACTCCTTTTGGATTACTTTCCCCGCAATCGACTCCATCGAATGGGTGAGTGTCACGGGGTAAGGAGTACGCAAGGTGACGAAACTTCCTGCGCGGTTCGCCGGTCTGGGGGTCACCGCCGCACTCGTAGGGGTGGTTCTCGCCGCCCCGACGGCGACGGCGACCGGGGCCTTTCCCGCGTTCGGGCTGCCCTTCGACTCGGGCCAGTCGGTCTACTCGGCGGGGATCCACTCGGACAACGGCACCTCCGGCGTGAAGAACGCCATCGACTTCAGTCCCGGGGACAAGACCGTTCGCGCCCCGCTGGCGGGCACGGTGCGGATCCAGCACTGCTCCGGCGGCGACTGGGTGACCGTCGACCACGACGGCGGCCGGCGGACCGGGTACTACCACCTGGAGGGCATTTCGGTCACCGACGGCCAGAAGGTCGCCCCCGGCGACGCCCTCGGCCGGACCGGCAACGCGCTGCCCTGCGGCGGCAGCAGCACCGGCGCCCACGTGCACTTCACCCTGTGGACCCTGCCCACGGCCGCCGCGCAGGGCGGCGACTCGCGCGACTTCGGGGTCGGCGCGGGCAACTGGAACGGCATGTCCTACGACGAGGTCTCGACCAAGGTCGCCGAGGCCTACGGCGAAGCCGTCGACGGCAAGACCTTCGGCGGCTGGCAGTTCACCGCGGGCACCGATCAGTACTCCGGCACCGCGACCGAGGTCTCGTCCCGCGCGACCATCGGACTGCCCGGCCGATTCCGGGTCTGACCTGCCGTTGCCCGGCGCGGCGCGGCGCCGGGCAGCGGTTCTCCCCGCTTGCGGAGCACGTGAGCGGCGTCTCAAGATGCGGACAAGGGCTGGCTCGATCGCCCGCCCATCCGCTAACTTCGTTCGTAGGTCACGAGTGTCAGCGTCAAGCCCCGGCTAGCTGACCGGCAACCCTCCTTCCGCGGTGGGGTGCCCCGGGTGAGGACCTGGCTCGTCGCGTGGTGCGGCGGGCAAGCGCGGGATCCTCGGCGGGTCCCCTGGCCCGGAGGATGACGATGACCCTCGCTCTCGAACGCACCGATGTTTCCGCTGAAACCGTTGCCACGCACGAAATCCCGACGGTCGCCGGTGCCGATCTGCGGGTTCCGCTGGTCACCGGCGGCGACATCGGCTACGCCAACCTCGATCACGCGGCGAGCGCTCCTTGTCTGGACAAGGTGCGTGCCGCGGTCGACGAATTCCTGCCCTGGTACGCCAGCGTGCACCGCGGCGCCGGCTTCGCTTCGCAGGTCTCGACCAAGCTTTACGAGCGCACGCGCGGAATCCTGCGCCGTTTCGTGGACGCGCGGACGACCGACACCGTCGTGTTCACCCGCAACACCACCGATTCCTTCAACCTTCTCGCGCGCAGCCTGCCGAAGCACACCTCCGTCGTCGTGTTCGACACCGAGCACCACGCCGCGCTGCTGCCGTGGAAGGGACCGAACGTCCGCCGGATCGAAACCCCTCGGACCCGCCTCGCCGCGGTGTCCGCTGTGGACGAAGCGCTCGCGGACTGCCCGCAGGGCCCGCGGCTGGTCGTGCTCACCGGCGCGTCCAACGTGACCGGGGAACTGTTGCCGGTCAAGGAGATCGCGGCCGTCGCGCGGCGGCACGGCGCCCGGATCGCGCTCGACGCGGCGCAGCTCGCGCCGCACCGGAGGATCTCGATCCGGGATCTCGACGTCGATTACGTCGCGCTCTCGGGGCACAAGCTGTACGCGCCTTTCGGGGCCGGCGCGCTGATCGGCCGCGCCGACTGGCTGCGCGCGGCTCAGCCGTACCTCGCCGGTGGCGGCGCGACGAAACTCGTCAACCGTGACTCCGAAAACCTCGGCGTGGTCTGGAATTCCGGTCCCGAGCGGCACGAAGCCGGTTCCCCCAACACCGTCGGCGTCTACGCGCTCGGTGTCGCTTGCGAGACCCTGGCCGCGAACTGGGACGGGATCGTCGCCCACGAGGAGGGACTGCTGGCGCGCCTGCGCCGTGGCCTCGCCGCCATCCCCGGATTCGCCGAACTGCGGCTGTTCGACGCGCCGGTCGACCGGGTCGGCACGCTCAGCTTCGTCGTCGACGGCTTCGACCCTGGCTGGCTCGCCGCCGTGCTGTCCGCGGAGTACGGCATCGGCGTGCGGGACGGCGCGTTCTGCGCGCACGTGGCGACGAAGCGGCTGATCGCCGTGGCCGGTTCGGCGGGGCAACAGGCCGTGCGGGTCAGCCTCGGCCTCGGCAGCACCACCGAACACGTGGACCGGATCGTCCTGGCGCTGCGCCAGATCGTCGCCCGCGGCGCGCGCTGGCAGTACGAGAAGCCGGAAGGCCGCTGGGTGCCGGAGAATGATCCGCGGGAGCTTCCCCCGTTCTGTGCCTGACCCACTACCCTCACCCCGCATGGGGAACGAACGACCGCGTTACTGGTTTCCGCTGGCATTGCTGGGATTCGCCCAGCTGGTGGTGGTGGCCCTGTCCGTCGGCGGGATTCGGCCAGGGGGCTGGTTCGCCTACGCGCCCGCCCGTGAACAGCAGTTCCTGACTCAGAATCTTTACGGGGTCGGTGACGGTGGGGTCTTCGGATCCTTGCACGGGATCGAGATGAGCCGCGAAAACGCGGCCGCGCTGGACATGTCGTTCGACATCGCCGCCGGCCGGAACGACGGCTGGCTGTTCGCCGTCCTCGCGGTCTACCTCGGCACGGTGCTGTTCTACGCCATCCGCACGAAGGCCATGCGCTGGTGGAAGGTCGCCGGGATCGCGCTCGGCGGGCTGGTCGCCATCGCGCTGGCGGATCTGGTCGGCTACTGGGAACTCGACCTCGACGGCGACACCCGGAGCGCGATCCTGCTGACGCTGGGCCTGGTCGGGCTCGCCTGGCTGGAGCGAAGCGTGCTGGTCCTGGTCGTGGCCGCGGTGTTCGTGCTCTGCGCGGTCGTGCTCGCGCGAGGACAGGTCGCGCTGGTGCTTTCGTCACTGGCCGTGCTCGCCGGGGCGTTCGCGGCCCTGCTGAGCAGGCCGAAGACGGCCGCCGAGGAGTCCTGAACACGCTCAGTGGACAATGGGGGAGTGAGTACAGAGCCCGAAACGGCGCCACCGTCGCCACCGCTGCCCAAGAAGCGCGTCGCCGTGGTGTTCACCGTCGCCGCGGTGCTGTGGGGGATCGACCTCCTCACCAAGCAGATCGCCGTGTCCACGCTGGAGGGTAGGCAGCCGGTCGAGTTCCTCGGCGGGCTCGTGTACTTCCAGCTGGTGCGCAACCCCGGTGCCGCCTTCTCGATGGCGACCGGGCTGACCTGGGTGCTCGCGCTCGTCGCGATCGCCGTCGTGATCGCCATCGTCTGGCTGTCCCGGCGGCTGCGCTCGGTCGGCTGGGCGATCGGCCTCGGCCTGGTGCTGGCGGGCGCGCTCGGTAACCTGACCGACCGGATCTTCCGCGCGCCCGGCCCGCTGCAAGGGCACGTGGTCGACATGATCTCCGCGTTCGCGCCGAACGGCCAGGGCTGGGCGATCTTCAACGTCGCCGACTCCGCGATCTGCGTCGGCGGCGTGCTCATCGTGATCCTCTCCTTGCTGGGCAAGGACTACGACGGAACGTCCACAAAGGACAAGAAGAAGGCGGCAAGCGAATGAGCGCGCGGATGTTGCCCGTTCCCGACGGGCTCGACGGTATGCGCGTCGACGCGGGGCTGGCGAAACTACTGGGACTTTCCCGCACGGTCGTGGCGGAACTGGCCGAATCCGGCGAGGTCCTGCTCGACGGCAGGCCCGCCGGGAAGTCGGACCGGCTGACCGCCGGCGGACTGCTCGAAGTGACGCTGCCCGATCCGGCCTCGGCCGTCGAGGTCGTCGCGGAACCCGTCGAGGGCATGAAGATCCTGCACGACGATGACGACATCGTGGTGATCTCGAAGCCGGTCGGCGTCGCCGTGCACCCGAGCCCCGGCTGGGCAGGGCCGACCGTCGTCGGCGGGCTCGCGGCCGCCGGGCTGCGCATCGCGACCTCGGGCGCCGCCGAACGCCAGGGCGTCGTGCACCGGCTGGACGCCGGCACCACCGGCGTGATGGTCGTGGCGAAGAGCGAGCACGCGTACACCGTGCTGAAGCGGGCGTTCAAGGAACGCACCGTCGACAAGGGCTACCACGCCATCGTGCAGGGCCACCCGGACCCGACGCGCGGCACCATCGACGCGCCGATCGACCGGCACCCCCGGCACGACTACAAGTTCGCCGTCGTTCAGGGCGGGCGGCCCAGTGTCACGCACTACGAGGTCGTCGAGGCCTTCCGCGCCGCGTCGCTGGCCCAGATCAAACTCGAGACCGGGCGCACGCACCAGATCCGCGTGCACTTCTCGGCGCTCAAGCACCCCTGCGTCGGCGACCTGACCTACGGCGCCGACCCGGTGCTGGCGCGCAAGCTCGGGCTCTCCCGGCAGTGGCTGCACGCGAAGACGCTCGGCTTCGCGCACCCGTCCGACGGGCGCTGGGTCGAGTTCGAGTCGGAGTACCCGGACGACCTGGCCAACGCGCTGCGGATCCTGCAGGACGAGAACTAGGCGCCGTTCCGCATTCAG
This sequence comes from Amycolatopsis sp. WAC 04182, assembly GCF_003947465.1. Classification (NCBI taxonomy): domain Bacteria; kingdom Bacillati; phylum Actinomycetota; class Actinomycetes; order Pseudonocardiales; family Pseudonocardiaceae; genus Amycolatopsis; species Amycolatopsis sp. WAC 04182. The sequence goes on along the minus strand of NZ_QHJJ01000010.1, from coordinate 44,878 downwards.
TCCTCTGAATGCGGAACGGGCGTCAGTCGTCGATCGACCAGGTCAGCGTGCGCTCGTCCGGCTCGGGCCGCGGTGACCAGCGCACGGCGACCACGCGGGTTGCGTCCGGCAGCACGTAGACGGTGTGCCCGCCCAGGGTTTCCCCGGGCCGGACGCCGATCTTGTGCGGCGGCCGCGAGGTCAGCGAGACCGGCGCCTTCGTGATCGGCTTGCCGTCCGCGGTGAGCAGTTCGAGGTAGTTGTCCGGGAGCGACACGAACGGGATGTTCCCGCGGTTCGTGATCTCGGTGTGCACCACGACCGACCGTTCCCCGGCTTCCAGCGAGTAGCCCGCGGCGCTGAACAGGTAGTCCGCCGGGTCCTGGACCTCCAGCAGCTGGACGGTGAGCTGCTCGCCCTCCAGGCCCTGGGTCTCCATCACGTCACCGGTCCGGCCTTTCTTGCCTTCCGGCGCGGCCTGCGGCGTGACCTGCTGTTCGTCGCCGCGTGCCCAGGACGCGGTCTGCGGGACGCCCCAGGTGCTCATCACGGGATCGGCGGGCGCCATCGGTGGCGGCGCGAACTGCTGCTGCGGCGGGGCGGGCGGGCGCGGAGGCGGCGCCATCGGCTGGCGTACCGGGGCCGACGGCGGGCCGGGGTAACGGCCCGACGGCGTGCCGTGCACGTTGTACGCGCCCGAAGGCGTCCCTTGGACGTTGTACGGACCCGAGGGCGTGCCCTGGATGTTGTGCGGACCGGAGTGGCCCGGCGGACGCTGAGGCTGCTGGGGCTGCGGAGGCTGCTGGGCCCAGGAGGGCGGAGCCCCGGCGATGGCGGCCCGTAGCCCGTTCGGGTCGCTCTCCACGCCGACGAGCAGCGGCAACCCGCTGCCGGAAAGGGCGACCAGGCGGTACGCGACCTCACGCGGGTCCATCCCGACCTTGGCCGCGAGTTCGTGTACGGCCGCCTTGCCCAGGTCCGCGAGGGCGGCGAGCAGGCGGATGTCCACGGGATCGGTCACGGCCACGTCCGGGAACGCTACCGTCTCGCCCTCGGCGCCGCGGGGAGAGGCCGCCCGAGCGCGGCAAAACCCGGCTTCGGTAGTACGCGGTCTCCATTAGGGTCGGGTTACCGCCTCCATCGACCTCTGGGGAAAGAAAACATGAGCGAAGTCTCCGCCCTCGCCGACGAGTTCGTCGAAGCCCTCTTCGACGCCGAGCCGGTCATGCCCGCTTTGCAGGGCTTCCGCCCGGAATCGACCGGGCTCAGCGATCTCAGCGAGGCCGCCGGGGACGCCTTCCGCGCGCGGCTGGCCGGGCTCGCCGAGCGGGCCGAGGCACTCGCCGTCGACGGTTTGAGCGCGGAGGAGAAGACCACCCGTGACGTCCTGATCGCGATGGCGCGGGCGAGGATCGCGCTGCTGGACTCGCGGTTCGTCGAGTTCACCGTCAGTGACCTGTTCATCTCGCCCGCCGCCGAGGTGCTCACCGTGCTGCCGATGATGTCGGTCGGGACGGGCGCGCAGGCCGAGGCGCATCTGGGGCGGATCGCCGCGATCCCGGAGTACCTGCGGCAGGCGGCGCAGCGGCACCGTGACGGCGTCGCGCGCGGGCTGGTCCCGGTCGCGTATCTCGTCGACGCCGCCGTCGCCTACCTCGACCGGCACCTCGCCGAGCCGTCGGCCGATCCGCTGCTGCGTCAGCCCGCGCCCGACGAGGACTTCGAGACCCGCCGCGCCGACCTGCTGCGTGACGTCGTCCGGCCCGCGATCGCCGAGTACCGCGAGGTGCTCGCGAAGGAGATCGCGCCGCACGGCCGCCCCGAGGACAAGCCCGGCGTCTGCTGGCTGCCCGATGGCGAGCGCATCTACGCCCTGCTCGCCGAGATGCACACGACGACCGACCGCACCCCGCGTGAGCTGCACCAGACCGGGCTCGACGTGATCGCGGGCCTCGCCGCCGAGTACCGCGAGTACGGCTCGCGGGTCTTCGGCACCAGCGACCTCCAGGAGATCTTCACCAAGCTCCGCTCCGACCCGGCCCTGCGCTGGTCCGGTGCCGACGAGATGCTCGACTCCGCCCGCGCGGCCATCACCAGGGCCGAGGCCGAGGCGCCGAAGTGGTTCGGCCGGATCCCGCCGCAGCCGTGGACGGTCGAGCCGGTTCCCGCCGAATCCGCGCCCGGCGCGCCCGCCGCGTACTACATGTGGCCCGCGGTCGACGGCTCCCGGCCAGGGATCTACTTCGCCAACACCCACAAGGCCGAGGAGCGGTTCCGGCACGCGGCCGAGGCGACGGCGTTCCACGAGGCCATTCCCGGCCACCACTTCCAGCTGAGCCTCGCGCAGGGGCTCACCGAGCTCCCGCTGCTGCGCCGCATCGGCGACTTCACCGCGTACGCCGAGGGCTGGGGCCTGTACACCGAGCGCCTCGCCGACGAGATGGGCCTGTACTCCGACGACGTCGCGAAGCTCGGCATGCTGACCATGGATTCGATGCGCGCCGGACGGCTCGTCGTCGACACCGGCCTGCACGCGCTGGGCTGGAGCCGCCGCCAGGCCATCGACTTCCTCGCCGAGAACACGCCGATGGCGCCGGTGGAGATCGAGTCCGAAGTGGACCGGTACATCGCGTTCCCCGGCCAGGCGCTGTCGTACATGGTGGGACGGCTGGAGATCCAGCGCATCCGGGCCGAGGCCGAGCTGACGCTGGGCAGCCGGTTCGACATCAAGGCCTTCCACGACGTCGTGCTCGGCGGCGGCGCGCTGCCGCTCTCGGTGCTGGACGGCGTCGTCCGCGACTGGGTCGCCGGCCACGGCGACACCCCGAACGGTCTCGCCGACGAGCTGATGGAGCTCAAGTTCGAGGAGCTCCCGCTGTGGCGCTCGTTGCTCGGGCTCCCCGGCGACGAAGGCGCGCTGCCCGATCCGAGCGCGGAGGCCGCGGCCGCGCAGCGCGCGACGGCGGTCGCCATCGCCGAGCGCGCCGAAGCCCTGGACACCGAAGGGCTTTCCCAGGCCGAGGCGGTCACCCGCGAGGTCGTGATCCAGCAGGCGAAGGCGATGGTCGACGTCGTCGACGCCCGTGCCGCCGAGTTCTCGGTCAGCGACGGGCTGGCGTCGCCGGCGCTGTTCATGCTGAACGAGCTCTCGGTGCTGTCGCTGAACGACGAGGAAAAGGTCCGCGGTTACCTGAAGCGGCTGGAAGGCATGGGCGCCTATCTGGACGCCCTGATCGTGCGCCAGCGCGCGGCGGCGGCCGACGGGCTGGTCCCGCCCGGCTTCCTCGTCGAAGGCGGGATCGCTTACGTGGAGCGTTATCTCGGTGACGAGGCGGGGGATCCGCTGGCGCTCACCGCGTCCGTTTCCGTGGAGGGCTACGAAACCGAACGCGACCGGCTGCTGGCCGCAGTCGTGCGGCCCGCCTACCGGCGGTACCGCGACTTCCTCGCCGACGAGCTGCGTCCCGTGGCGAAGCCCGAAACCGAGCCGGGTCTCTGCGCGCTCCCTGGTGGGCAGGAGAAGTACGCCGCGCTGATCCGGGCGCACACGTCCACCGAGCGCACCGCGCGGGAACTGCACGACACCGGCCTCGACATGATCGCGAAACTGGCCGACCAGTACCGCGAGCTGGGCGAGAAGATCTTCGGCACCAAGGATCTCGAGGAGATCTTCGAGCGGCTGCGCACCGACCCCGCCCTGCGCTGGCGGGACGGCGACGAACTGCTCGACGCCGCGCGTGACGCCATCACCCGCGCCGAAGCCGTCGCCCCGCGGTGGTTCTCGACCGTGCCCGAGGAGCGGTGCCAGGTCGAGCCGGTCCCGCCGGCGGAAGCGCCCGGCGGCACGCTGGCGTACTACATCGAGGCGTCGCTCGACGGTTCGCGGCCTGGCACCTACTACGCGAACACCCACGAGGCCGAGCAGCGCCCGAAGCACACGAGCGAGGCGATCGCCTTCCACGAAGCCGTTCCGGGGCACCACTTCCAGATCTGCATCGCGCACAAGCTCAAGGGCCTGCCGATGTTGCGCGGGCACGCCGACGTCAACGCCTACGTCGAGGGCTGGGGGCTCTACTCGGAGCGTCTCGCCGACGAGATGGGCCTGTACTCCAGCGACCTGACCAGGTTCGGCATGCTCACCCAGGATTCGATGCGCGCCGGACGGCTCGTCGTCGACACCGGGATGCACGCGCTCGGCTGGAGCCGTCAGCAGGCCGTCGACTATCTGGCCGAGAACACGCCCATGGCCAGGGTGGAGATCGAGGCCGAGATCGACCGCTACGCCGCCGTTCCGGGGCAGGCGCTGTCGTACATGGTGGGACGGCTCGAGATCGAGCGGATCCGTGCCGAGGCCGAGGCCGCGCTCGGCGACCGGTTCGACATCAAGGGCTTCCACGAGGTCGTGCTGAGCAACGGGATCCTGCCGCTGCGGGTGCTGGACGACGTGGTGAAGGCGTGGGTGGCCGCCCAGGACCTCGCCGTCTAAGCTAAGCGAACGCTCAGTAACTTACGAGGGAGATGCCGATGAGGATCGGGACCGCGATCAGCTACGCCGGTGGTTTCGCCGACAGCGTGGCGGACATCGTCGAGCTGGAGAAGGCCGGGCTGGACATCGTCTTCGTCCCCGAGGCCTACTCGTTCGACGCGGTCAGCCAGCTCGGCTACGTCGCGGCGAAGACCGAACGGGTCCAGATCGCCTCGGGCATCTTCCAGATCTACACGCGGACGCCGACGCTGACCGCGATGACCGCCGCCGGGCTGGACTTCGTCTCCGACGGCCGGTTCACGCTCGGCATCGGCGCGTCGGGTCCGCAGGTCATCGAGGGTTTCCACGGCGTGAAGTACGACGCGCCGCTGGGCAGGACCCGCGAGATCATCGACATCTGCCGTCAGGTGTGGCGGCGGGAGAAGGTGGTGCACTCCGGCACGCACTACTCGATCCCGCTGCCACCCGAGCAGGGCACGGGCCTCGGCAAACCGCTGAAGCTGATCAACCACCCGGTGCGCGAGCGGATCCCGATCCTGCTGGCCTCGATCGGCCCGAAGAACGTCGCGCTCACCGCCGAACTCGCCGAGGGCTGGGAGCCGATCTTCTTCCACCCCGAGAAGGCCGCCGAGGTCTGGGGCGCGTCGCTGGCCGAGGGCAAGGCGAAGCGCGACCCGTCGCTGGGCGAGCTGGACACCTTCGTCGGCACCGCGCTGGCGATCGGTGACGACGTCGAAGGGCTGCTCGACCACCTGCGCGGCATGCTGGCGCTGTACATCGGCGGCATGGGCGCGCGCGGCAAGAACTTCTACAACAGTCTCGCTCAGCGGTACGGCTACGAGGCCGAAGCGAAGCTCATCCAGGACCTCTACCTGGACGGCAAGAAGGACGAGGCCGCCGCGGCGGTGCCGAAGGAGCTGATCAGGGCGATCTCGCTGATCGGGCCGGAGGGCTACGTCAAGGAGCGCCTCGCCGCCTTCCGCGAGGCCGGTGCGACCACGCTGGTGGTCAACCCGTTGCTGCCCGGTCGTGAGGCCCGCGTCGCGCAGGTTTCAAAGCTGCGCGAACTCGTCGATTAGACGCACAGGGGAGGCGAACCTCTCACCTGTATCGATCCGGTATACTTGACCTGCGCCGGTGTACCCCCTTCGTGGTCAAAAAGCAGCCTCCCGGTGGAAAGAGAACGTAAACCACGCCTGAACGGCCGGAAAATCCGCCATTATCAGGAGTGAAAGCGAGACCTCGGGGGAATACGTTCGCGACGAAGGTGAGGTGCCTCGCGTGCGCAAGCAGATCGGCGAGCCGTCCGCCGCGGTCCTGGACGTCGGGTCGTTCAGTGCGCGGCTGGTGGTTCTGGCCAAGGGCGGTTCGCCGCTCGACCCCGCGCTGAGCCACCAGACGCGGCTGCGGCTGGACCGGGAACTCGACGACGACGGGAATCTGACCCGGCGCGGTATCGACGCGGTGTCGTCCGCGGTCGAGGCGGGGATGACGACGGCCGCCAAGCACGGCGTCGAGGACGTGTACCCGCTCGCCACCTCGTCGATCCGCGACGCGGGCAACGTCAAGCAGGTCGTCCGCGACGTCCAGAAGGCCACCGGGGTCAAACTGCGGTTCCTCACCGGCCGCCGCGAGGCCGAACTGGCCTACGTCGGCGCGCGCCGGTGGTACGGCGCTTCCGCCGGCGGGCTGCTGGTGCTCGACATCGGCGGCGGGACCGTCGAGCTCGCCGCCGGGGACGGCGAGGAGGCCGGATTCGCGCACTCCCTGCCCCTCGGCGCCCGGTCACTGACCCGGGACTGGTTCGCCACCGAGTGCCCGTCGCCCAAGGTCGTGCGGGCGATGCGGGAACACGTGCTCGACGAGGTCCGCGACGCTATGCAGGACGTCCTCCCGCAGATCCGCGACCACCGCGCCGTCGGCTGCTCCAAGGTGCTGCGGCAGCTCGCCCGGCTCGCCGGAGACCGGCCGTCCCGCTCCCGGGAACTGCACCTCGACGACCTCCGCGCCTGGATCCCGCGGCTGGCGAAGCTGCCCGCCAAACGCCGCGCCGAACTGCCGGGCATCTCGCGGCAGCGCTCCCACCAGGCCCTCGCGGGCGCGATCGTCGCCGAGGCGCTGCTGACGCTGGCCGGTGGACAGGTCGCCATCTGCCCGTGGTCCACCAGGGACGGGCTGCTGCTCGGCATGCTCGACGGGCTGGTCACGCGGGAAGGCGAACCGGCGAAAGCCGCCTGAAGACTGGCGCATCCGGCCGCGAGCGGGTACCCCGGACACATGAGGGAAAGCAAGAAGAGCTTCGGGCAGGACGACGAAGAAGACCTCGACGACCTCCGCGGGATCCAGCCGAAGACCGACGTGCCCAGCGCGCCCGACCCCGATGTCGGCCCGCACGGCACCAAGGAGGTCGACGGCGTGCCGGGCAGCGGCGAAGTGCCGGTCGAACCCCCGGACTGAGCGATCACCCGTCCTTCGGCTGCCTCCGCGCCGGTGCGCGGCCCGCGGGCTGCACCGGCGCCGGGCCCGGCTCGATCGCCGGGATCGGCAGCCGCACCGGCTCGGCGGTCACCGTGAACGTCTCGCCGTGGTGCACCAGTTCCAGCGGTGACCCGGTGATCACGTGGTACGTCGCGCCCTCGCCGTCGATCTCGACCTGGAATCGCGTGCCGCGGAAGGTCAGCCGGAACGCGATGCGCCGGAGTTGCGGCGGCAGCCTCGGCGCGAAGCTCAACCGGCCGCCGTAGTCGCGCAGCCCGCCGAAACCGGCGACGGTGCCCTGCCACGCGCCCGCCAGCGACGCCAGGTGCAGCCCGTTGCGGACGTTGTTGTGCACGTCGTGCAGGTCGGTGAGCGCCGCCTCGGCGAGGTAGTCGTAAGCCAGTTCGAGATGCCCGACCTCGGCCGCCACCACCGCCTGCGTTCCCGCCGACAGCGAGGAGTCCCGCACGGTCCGCGCCTCGTAGTAGGCGAAGTCGCGCGCCTTTTCCTCGGGGGTGAAGGAATCCCCGCACAGATGCAGCGCGAGCACGAGGTCCGCCTGCTTGACCACCTGCTTGCGGTAGAGGTCGAAGTACGGGTAGTTCAGCAGCAGCGGGTAGAAATCCGGGTCCGTCGCCTCGAAATCCCACTCGTCGTGCTCCAGGAACCCTTCGGACTGCGGGTGTACGCCGAGATCCTCGTCGTAGGGCACCAGCATCGCGTCGGCCGCCTCGCGCCACAACGCGACCTCGTCCGCGCCGACCTCGAACCGCCGGGCGACGTCATCGTGCTGGCCGACGATTTCGGCTGCGTAGAACAGGTTCCGGCGGGCCATGAGGTTCGTGTAGACGTTGTTGTCCGCCACCGCGGAGTACTCGTCCGGTCCGGTGACGCCGTCGATCCGGAACCGGCCCCGCCGGTCGAAATGCCCCAGTGACAACCACAAGCGCGCGGTTTCGAGGAGCAGTTCCGCGCCGCATGTCCGCATGAACTCGTCGTCGCCGGTGGCGTTGAGATAGCGCACGACCGCGTCGGAGATGTCCGCGCTGACGTGGAACGCCGCCGTGCCCGCCGGCCAGTACGCCGAACACTCCGCGCCGTTGATGGACCGCCAGGGGAACGCGGCGCCGCGCAAACCCAGTTGTGCCGCCCTTTCCCGTGCCTTGTCCAAAGTGGAGTGACGCCAGCGCAGTGCGTCGCGCGCGGCGTCCGGGATGCTGTAGGTGAGCACGGGCAGGACGAAGGTCTCGGTGTCCCAGAAGGCGTGCCCGTCGTAGCCGGGGCCGGTCAGTCCCTTGCCCGCCAGCGCCCTCGTCTCACCGCGGGCCCCGGCCTGCAGGAGGTGGAAGAGCGCGAACCGCACGGCCTGCTGCAGTTCCGGGTCGCCCTCGATCTCGATGTCCGAGGTCTCCCAGAAGTCGTCGAGGAACTCCTTCTGCTCGGCGAGCAATCCCTTCCAGCCGGTCTGCCGGGCCCCCGCCAGCGCGGCCTCGACCTGCGCGCGCACGGCGGGCACCGAACGCTGCGCGGACCAGCCGTAGGCGAGGAACTTCGTGATCCGCAGCCGTCCGCCCTGGGGCACGTCGACGGCGATGGTGAGCCGCGCCAGATCGTCCTCGGCCTCGATATGCGTGCGCACGCCGTCGGAGACGTCGATCTTGTGGTCCATCGCGGCGGCCATCCGCAAACCGGATCGCCGGGTCTGGTGCACCAGCACCGCGTGATACGCCTCCGCGTGGTGGTATTCCCCGATCAGCGGTGACTCCAGCGCCGCCGCGACCCGCGGGTCGCGCGTGTCGGACTCGATCGGTTCGTTCGCCAGGAGATCCGACTGCACCACCAGCTGGAGCTCGTCGTCGAGCGGTTCGACCTCGTACCTGATCGCCGCGACGGCCCGCTGGGTGAAGGAGACCAGGCGTTCGGTCTTCACCCGGACGCGGCGGCCGGTCGGCGAAGACCAGACGGTGTCCCGCGCGAGGGTGCCCTTCCGGAAGTCGAGCACGCGGTCGTGTTCGGTCGCCTGGCCGTACCGCATGTCGAGCGGTTCGTCCTCGACGAGCAGCCGGATGACCTTGCCGTCGGTCACGTTGACGACGGTCTGGCCCTCTTCGGGATAGCCGTAACCCGTTTCCGCGTAAGGAAGATCGTGCTGTTCGTAGAAGCCGTTCAGGTAGGTGCCCGGAAGGCCGCGCGGCTCGGCCTCCTCCAGTGTGCCGCGCAGGCCGATGTGCCCGTTGGACACCGCGAACGCCGATTCGGTGCGCTGCAACGCGTCGACGTCCATTCCGTGCCAGCGCAGCTCCCAGGGCGCGACCTCGTAGCCGCGGAGAAGCGATTCGGTCACTTGCGGTCCTCCAGGAGTTCGGCGAGGTCCTCCACCACGACGTCGGCGCCGTGCGCGAGCAGTTCGCCCGCCTGATGCGCGCGGTTCACCCCGACCACGTAACCGAAACCGCCGTCCTTACCCGCCTGCACGCCCGCGAGGGCGTCCTCGAAGACGGCCGCGTTCGCCGGGGCGACACCGAACGCCTCGGCGCCGGCGAGGAACGAATCGGGGGCGGGTTTGCCGCGCAGGTTCCGCTCGGTGATCACGATCCCGTCGATCCGCGCTTCGACGAACTTGGTCAGGTCGGCGGCGTCGAGCACCTTCGCGCCGTTGGCCGACGAGGTGACGACGCCGATGCGCAGCCCCGCCGCCTTCGCCGCCTCCAGGTACCGGACGGAACCCGGGTACGGAGTCACGCCCTCGTCCTCGATGATCTTCAGCACCAGCTGGTTCTTCCGGTTGCCGATCCCGTTGACGGTGGCGGACGCGATGTCGTCGTCCGGGCTGCCTTCGGGCAGTTCGATCCCGCGCGAGGTGAGGAACGTGCGGACGCCGTCGGCCCTCGGCCGTCCGTCGACGTAGGCCGCGTAATCGTTGTCGGTGAACGGCGAGAACGCGTCACCGTCGCGGGCGCGCAGGAACTCGTCGAAGGTGCGTTTCCACGCTTCGCGATGCTGGGCCGCGGTTCCGGTCAGCACGCCGTCGAGGTCGAAGAGACAGGCCGTGATGGTGTCGGGCAGACCGATCATGTCTGGCCACGCTACCCGCGCTCGCCGGTGCTCGCTCGGCTTCGTCAGGCGGCCCGGAGCACGAGCGCGACATGCCGCGCGGCCCGGTCCAGTGCGTCGGACGACCGGTGTACCCGGCTGACCAGCAGGGCTCCTTCGAGGTTGTTCATGATGGCCGTGGCGATGTCTTCGGGGTCCTTGACATCCTTGACATCGCTGAGGAGTTCGACGAGCAGCGTGTGCCAGGCGGCGAACGCGTCCTGACACGCCTTGGTGATCGCAGGCGAGGCGTGTGCCATCTCCAGGGTGATCGTGGCGAGCGGGCAGCCGCCGCGGTAGTCGTCGGCCGCCAGCGCCTCGCCCGCCTTGCGATACCACCAGGCCACGGCGTCCTCGACGGTCTCGTTGCGCTGGAAAGCACGGCGGACCGTCTTCGCCACGACGGCGGTGCCGAGCCCGATCGCGGCGACCGCGAGTTGTTCCTTGCCGCCGGGGAAATGGTGGTACGCCGACCCCCACGGCGTCCCGGCCTGCTCCACCAGCCGCCGCCACGAGGTCGCCTGGTAGCCCTCGCGGCGGAAGAGCGTCATCGCGGTCGAGATCATCCGCTCGCGAGTGGTGGTGTCGGACACGTCGCTCAGCATAGCCCTTGACTATGACGACCGTCTTAGGAAAGCCTAGGACGATCGTCTTAGGAGGCGGCCATGACCACCGATGTCACCGGGCAGACCAGGCAGAAGACCGTGACCTGGCAGGATCCGCTGCCCACCGCCCGGCTCGGCCGGGAACTGTCCGGGCTCGACTACTTGACCGGTATCGCCGAGGGCAGGATCCCGCCGGCGCCGATCTCGGCCCATTTCGGCATGCGCTGGGTGAGCGTGGCCGAAGGCGACGTCGTGATCGCCGCGACGCCGGACGAGTCGCTGTACAACCCGATCGGGACCGTGCACGGCGGGGTCGCGGCGACCCTGCTGGATTCGGCGGTGGCGTGCGCGGTGCACTCGACCCTGCCCGCCGGTGTCGGCTACACGTCGGTGGAACTGAAGGTGAACTACCTGCGCGCCATTTCCGGCTCGGTGGGGGAGATCCGCGCGCACGGCTGGGTCGTGAAGGCCGGTTCGCGCGTCGCGTTCGCCGAGGGCGACATCCGCGACGGGCAGGGCAAAGTGCTCGCGACGGCGTCGAGCACCTGCCTGATCATCAAGCCCTAGAACATTTTCGCGCCGGGCGGCACCGGCTGCTTGACGTCCCAGTGCTCCACGATGAGCCCGTCCGCCACGCGCACGATGTCGACGACGGCCGTCCCGGATTCTTCGCCGGGCGGGACCACGTGCAGGTGCACGACGACGTGATCCTCGTCCGCGATCACGCGTTTCACCGAGACGTCGGCGCCCGCCATCGGCGAAGTCCGCATCGCTTCCACGAAAGCGTCACGGCCGGAGGGGAATCCCGGGCTGTGCGTGACGAAGTCCGGGTGCACGTTCACCCCGGCGGCGGCGAAGTCCCTGTGCACGAACAGGTTCTCGAAGCAGTCGAGGACGATCTTCTTGGCTGTGGTCATAGGAACATCGTCCCCGCACTGTCGATTACCGCGGAGGTAAAGGCTTGCCTATGGAGGGGTTCCGGTCAGCGGGCCTGCGGAACGTCCGGCCCCAGGACGCACTGTGTGGATTTCGGTGCGTTGGATGACCAGAAATCCACACGGTCCCGCGTGACCGGACCGGTCACGACGGCCAGACCGCCGGTGACGCGAGGGGTGTGTGGAAATAGGGACGTTGAACGTCCCTATTTCCACACACCCCTCACCCGCGGTAACGCTCACGCCCCATCAACCACGTCGAGTGATCGCACGGGGTGAAGACTCGGTCCCTCGGCGACCGAACGCGAGTACCACCCGGGCCTAGGCCGCGCCCACCTTGCGTTCGAAGACCAGGCCCTCGGCGGCGCGCAAGCCGACGCTGATCGCGCCGGTCAGCACCCCGTCGTCGCCCAGTTCGCCTTGGACGACCGAGGGGACCAGGGGAGTGAACGAGCGCAGGGCGCGGTCGATCGGGTCGAGCAGCAGATCGGCCGCGGTGCCGATCCCGCCGCCGAGCACGATCAGTTCGGGATCGATCACCGCCGCCACCGACGCCACGGTGTACGCGAGCCTGTCGGCCTCCGCCTCGACGGCGCGCAGGGCGAGTTCGTCGCCGTCGCGGGCGAGGCGGAAGACCTCGCGGGCCGATTTCGCCGTGCCGAGGCCGAGTTCCCGTGCGCCGCGGACGACGGACTGCGCCGCCGTCGCCTCTTCGAGGTGGCCGCGGACCGGCGGGGAGTCCTCGCCCTCGCCTGGTGCGTGCGACTGGCCGTACGGCAGGTAGCCGATCTCGCCCGCCGCGCCCGTCGCGCCGCGGAAGACCTGGCCGTCGACCATCACGCCCATGCCGACGCCGGTGCCGATGGTGATGCAGCCGAACACCGACGCGCCGCGCGCCGCGCCGCGTTCCCACTCGCCGACGGCGGTGAGGTTCGCGTCGTTCTCGACCATGAGGTCCGGGCCGAGGACGGCTTCGAGTTCGTCGAGCAGGCCGGCCTTGCCCCAGCCGGGCAGGTTCGGCGCGTGCCGGAAGCAGCGTTTGTCCGGGTCGGCGACGCCGGGGGAGCCGAGGACCCGCACGACGATGTCGGCCTGGGACAGTCCCGCTTCGCGCACGGTCGCCGCCGCGAGGGCGCCCACCGCGCTGACGAGCGCGGTGCCCGAACGCGAGGTGTTCCGCTCGTCACGGCGGGCGACCACGGTGTGGCCGAGATCCGAGACGGCGACACGGAGATGCTCGCGTCCGATGTCGACACCGAGGACGTAGCCCGCCGTGGGATCCGCTTCGTAGAGGACGGCGGACCGGCCGGTGCCGGTCGAGGTGTGCCCGGTCGCCCTGGCGAGACCGGCCGCTTCGAGCGCCAGTAACGCTTGGCTCACCGTGGGTTTCGAAAGTCCGGTGTCCTTCGCGACCTGCGGCCGTGTCGCCGGGCCGCTGCGGCGCAGGAGGTCCAGCACGGCGCGCTGATTGATCTTCCGCATCCCGGCGGGGGTGCCGACGGGTGGGTTTTCTGCGCCAACCACGAGCTTCGCCTCCTGTCGAACCAAGGTGTTCCACCAAAGTTATCCGGGTCCGGCCCGAAATGGGCAAGAAGGTTTACATTCGGTGGTCCCAGGCGAACGATAAACGTGCCCGCGTCGCGAATCGCGCACGCCGCGCGCGAAAACCCGTGATTCACCCGGTATCCGGGCGCGTGCTCCCAGTGACCGGTAATGGTCTAGACCAAGCGGTCAAGCGACGTGACGGCTCGCCGGGCGCCGGAAACCCCTGTGCTGACGGGGCCGTTCGGGGACCTCGCCGGTCTCATGGTCCATTTCGGTGCTGCGGGAATCCGGGTAGCCGGCCGTCGTCGCCGGGCTGGGGCGGTTGCGCAGCCGGTGCTGCCGGTTCACCACGTACAGCAGCAGCAGTCCGGCGACGACCAACCCGTGGGTGAGCACGCGCCCCGCGGTGACCTGTCCGGTGACGAGGTCGCCCGCCGACAACGCCAGGAGGAGCGCGACGAAACCGGTCAGCGCGGGCAGCTGCCCGGACGCCGCCTTCGTGCGGACGGCCGCCCAGCCGAGCCCGACACCGACGGCGAGGTTCCACGCGCTGCTTTCGTGGGCGAGGTGCCCGATCAGGGATTCCGTGCCGTGCCCGGCGGTGTGGTCTTCGACGCCCAGCAGCTGGGCGAAGGCGAGACCGAGCTGCGCGATCGCGACCAGTGCGAGTGCGATCCTGGCGGGCCAGCCCTCGCTCGGCGGGGCGGGCGTGCGTTCGAGGATGACGGCGGTGAGGTCCGGGACCGGGGGAGCGGGCCGCAGCGCCATCGCCCGGTGCATCCTTTCGGCGCGCGAGAGCCACGACCGGCAGGCGGGGCAGCCCGCCACGTGCCGGTCGACCACCTCGGGCGGGGCGGGTTCGGTTTCGCCGTCGAGCCGGGCCGACAGGGCCTCGCGGCAGGTCTCGCACTTCACGTCTCACTTGTCGGGCGCGGGCCTGCCCCGGTTCCCGGGACGCTGCTACGTTTCCCGTATGGCCGGGCCGCGCAACCACGACGACGAGCGGGTGACCGAGCTCGCTCTCGCCGCCGCCCGCGGCGACCGGCGGGCGCTCGAGGACTGGGTGCGTGCCACCCAGGCCGACGTCTGGCGTTTCGTCGCGCACCTCGCCGACGTCGGCGCCGCGGACGATCTCACCCAGGAGACGTACCTGCGCGCGTTCGGCAGCCTGCGGCGGTTCGCCGGCCGGTCCTCTTCGCGGACCTGGCTCCTGTCGATCGCGCGCCGCGTCGTCGTCGACCGCATCCGGGCCGCTTCGGCGCGCCCGAAGCTCGCCGATGTCGACTGGGAGGCCACGGCCGAACGGCGTGGCGCCCGTCAGGCGGAGGGCGTCGCCGGTTTCGAGGACCTGGTGGAGCTGCGGATGCTGCTCGACGGGCTCGACCCGGAGCGGCGCGAGGTCCTCGTCCTCACCCAGGTGCTGGGGCTTTCGTACGCCGAGGCCGCCGAGATCTGCGGCTGCCCGGTCGGCACCGTGCGTTCGCGTGTCGCGCGTGCCCGCGAGGACCTGCTCGAAGCGGGCCGGGAGCGCGACTCCATTTAGCCCCTCGCTGTGGCGCGCCACACATTCGGGGCCGTTCGCTGTCACCTCGTCACACAGATGGGGCGACCCGACTACTGCGCGTTGACTAGGCCGAATGCCGATGCCTAGCGTGTCGCCATCCGACCCCAGGCCGCGCGAGGGTCCCCGCCTTCTCCGCGCGCTCTCGAAGGGATCTTCCCGATGGCCAGTCCCACCACTGGAACCCCAGGCGAGGCTCCGGACTCCGGCGGCCTCGGCCGTCGCCGGTTCCTGAGCTTCCTCGTCGCCGCGCCCACGCTCACGATCGCCACGAAGATCGGCATCGACACCGTCGCGCCCGAAGAGGCCGAAGCCGTCATCCCGACGCCGCCCGGCCCGGCCGAGATCCTCGACCTCGGCGACGTGCTGATCTTGTCGAACGCCCCCACCGCCGGCCTTCTCGTCCTCGAAGTCCGCGAAGACGGCCGCGTGCGGCTGGAGCTGCCGCGGACCGAGGTCGGCCAGGGCATCACCACGGCGAACGCGATGCTGGTCGCCGAGGAGATGGACCTGCCGCTCGACCGCGTCGACGTCGTCCTCTCCGACGCCCGCTCCGAACTGCTGTTCAACCAGCTGACCGGCGGTTCCAACACGATGCGCTCGCTCTACACCCCGGTGCGGACCGCTGCCGCCGCCGCGCGCGCCCGCTTGGTCGCGGCCGCCGCCCGTCAGTGGGGCGCCGATGCCGCCCGTCTGTCCACAAGGGATGGTGCGGTGATCGCGCCCGACGGCCGCCGGGCGGGCTACGGCGCGCTCGCCAAACCCGCCGCCCGCGCCGATCTCGGCAAGCTCACCGCCACCCCGAAGGCGGAGTCCGCGCACAAACTGGTCGGCACGCCGCAATCGCGCAAGGACGCCCGCGCGATGGTCACCGGGCAACTCCAGTACACGCTGGACCTGGACATCCCCGGCGCGAAGCCGGTCATGGTCCGCCGCCCGCCGACGATCAACGGCACGGTCAAGCAGGTCAACAACGAGGCCGCCGTCCGCGCGATGCCCGGCGTCATCGACGTCGCCGTGATCAAGACCGGGGTCGCGGTGCTTGCCGAGACCTTCGGCCAGGCGCTCGACGGCAAGAACGCCCTCGACGTCACCTGGAACGGCGGCACCGTCGACGGCGAGAACAACGCGACGATCAAGAAGAAGCTGCAGGCCGCCGCGCTGCCGTTCGTCGTGCCGCCGCTGCTGACCCAGTACGTCGACGGCGAGTTCGACTTCGCCTTCGCCAGCCACGCCCCGCTGGAGACCAACTCGGCCGTCGCCGACGTCCGGGAGGACAGCGCGACCATCTGGTCCGGGATGAAGGTCCCGATCCTCGCGAAGCAGAACATCGCGCAGGAACTCGGCCTGCCGGAGAACAAGGTCACCGTGCACGTCCAGCAGGCGGGCGGTTCCTTCGGCCGACGGCTGTTCTCCGACGGCGCCATCGAGGCCGCGCGCGCGTCCAAGGCGTTCAAGCGGCCGGTGCGGCTGATGTGGAGCCGTATCGACGACATGCGCCACGGCCGCGCCCGGGCCGCGAGCCACCACAAGATCCGCGCCACCTTCGCGCTCGGCCAGGTGCTCACCTTCGAGCACCGTGTCGCCAGCGTGGAAACCGACTGGAGCCACGGGCTCGGCGAGGTCCTGACCGCTTTCGCCGCGGAACTGCCGGTCGGCGGCAACCTGAGCTTCGCGCAGACGGTGTTCCTGCTGACGGTGAAGTCGCCGTACAACTTCGGCGTCACCACACAGCTGCTCAACGAGGTCCCGGTCGACTTCCACACCGGTGCCTGGCGATCGGTGTACTCCGCGAGCACGCGCGGCGCGGAAGAGATCATGGTCGACGAGATCGCCGCGAAACTCGGCAAGGACCCGGTCGAGTTCCGGCGCGAGTTCATCAAGAACGACCGGCAGCGCGCGGTGCTGGACAAGGTCGCCGAACTCGGCGAGTGGGGCAAGAAGATGCCCAAGGGCTTCGCGCAGGGTGTCGCCGTGCACGGCGAGTACAAGTCGTACACCGCCTGCCTCGTCGAAATGGACGCCCGGGACCCGAAGAAACCGCGCGTCACCAAGGCGACCATCGCCGTCGACGTCGGCAAGCCGATCAACCCCCGCGGGATCGAGGCGCAGATGCTCGGCGGCCTGACCGACGGCATCGCCACGACGCTGACCGCGGGTCTGCACATCGACAAGGGGCTGCCGCTGGAGGGCAGCTACTCGCAGTTCCACTACGCGCGGCAGAAGAACTCGCCGACGGACGTCAAGATCCACGTGATGCCGGAGACGGGCGAGATCGGCGGCGCCGGGGAACTCGGCGTGCCCGCGCCGGTCGGCGCGATCGGGAATGCCTACGCGCGGGCGACCGGCATCAAGCCGCGGAGCTTCCCGATCAACTTCCCGATCGACTTCGACCCCTTCCCCCGCTGACCTCCAGGAGTTTTCGATGCCCAACTACACCTTCACGGTGAACGGGAAGACCGTCACCGTCGACGCGCCCGCGGATCTGCCCATGCTGTGGGCGCTGCGGGACAAGCTCGGCGTCCGCGGCCCGAAGTACGGCTGCGGGATCAACGTCTGCAAGGCCTGCACCAGCCACCTCGACGGTGAGGCGTTCAACCCGTGCGTGACGCCGGTGTCCGACTGCTCGGGCAAGGAGGTCACCACGATCGAAGGCCTCGCCGACGGTGACGACCTGCACCCGGTGCAGGAAGCCTGGCTGGAGCAGGACGTCGCGCAGTGCGGCTACTGTCAGCCGGGGCAGATCATGGCGGCGGTGGCGCTGCTGAAGAAGACGAAGAACCCGACCGACGCCGAGATCGATGCGATCCAGAACGTCTGCCGGTGCGGCACCTACTTCCGGATCCGCGAAGCCATCAAGAGCGCGGCCGCGAAGCTGTGAAAACCCGCTGGTGCGGTGGAAATCCCGATTTTCCGCCGCACCGGCGGTGCCACCCGGCTTCGACAGGCCACCTCCGGGCAAGTCGTGTTAGATGACGTCCCCAGGGACTCGACGAGGAGTCCCTGCCCCGGAGGACGTCCATGCACTACCGAACGGTGCTCCGCGAAGGTTCGGCCGCCGTCGTCGCCGAACTGGCCGTGGAGGTCGAAAAGCAGCTGCCGGCGCTCATCGACAGCACTGTCGGGCAGATCCGTGCCGAGATGCCGGTGTACCGCGACGCGCAGTTCGTCAGCCTCGCCGAACTGCGGACGTCAGTGCGGAACAACCTCGAGTTCGTCATGCGGACCCTGCGCGGCACGGAGGAACCCGACCTCACTCAGGCCAGGGCGACCGGGCGCGCCCGCGCGCTGCAGGGCGCGCCGCTGCCGGAACTGCTGCGGGCCTACCGGATCGGGCTCACCGAGGTGTGGAACCGGTTCGTCGACCTGACCGCTTCGAGCGAGCACCAGGATCTCCGCGGCCTCGTCGCCGCGACGTCGGCGATCTGGGCGCTGATCGACGACTACGCCGAGGCGCTGACGACGACGTACCGCGACACCACCGCCGAAGTCATGCTGGCGCACCAAAGCAGGCGTTCCGCGTTGGTCGAGGCGCTGTTCGCCGGCGGCGCGGCCACCGAGGGCACGCTGTGGGACATCGCGCGCGTGCTGGAACTCTCGCTCGACGGGACGTATGTGGTCGTCGCCGCCGAGACCCCGCGCGTCGGGCACGAACCGTTGCCCCAGATCGAAAACCGGCTCCGCGAACGGCATCACGCATCCGCCTGGCGGCTCACCCCTGACCTGCAGGTGGGGGTGGTCTCGATGCGGGATCCGGTGGCCTCCCAGGTGATCATCGAGCTGCTGCGGGAGAACCAGACCGGCCGGATCGGGGTCAGCCCGGTGTTCACCGGCCTCGGCAACACCTCCCGCGCACTGCATCTCGCCCGCGTCGCGCTCTCCAGCCTGATGCCGGGCTCGACGGGAATGGTGCAGTTCAACGAATCCCCGCTGGCCGGTCTCGTCGCCAGCGCGCCCGAGGCGTCGGTTCAGCTCGCGCACCACGTGCTGCGGCCGATCCTGGACCTGCCCGGCGACGACCGGAACGTGCTCCTGCTGACGTTGCGGGCGTGGTTCGAATGCCAGGGTTCCACGAAACTGACGTCCGAGCGGATGTTCTGTCACCCCAACACGATCCGGCACCGGCTGAAGCGGATTTCGGAGGAACTGGGCCGTTCGCTGACCGATCCGGCCGACATCGCCGAACTCGGCGCCGCCCTGAGGGCGCTCCACCTGTTCCCGGACACCTCGCATCTGCCCTCGCCGAGGGACCCGCTGCGCTAGGTTCGCCGTATGGAACAGTTCGCCGTCGGCGGAGACCTGCCCGTACACCGTCTCGGTTTCGGCGCCATGCGCCTGCCGACCGAAGCCGGTCCCGCGCGTGAGGCGTCCATCGCCTTGGCGCGAAGGGCCGTGGAGCTCGGCATCACCCTGATCGACACCGCGCACCTGTACGGCGGCGGTGCCAACGAGGAACTCCTCGCGGAAGCGCTGTACCCGTACCCGGACGATCTGGTGATCACCACCAAGGTCGGCGTCGTGCGGACCGGCGACGACTGGAAGTACGACTCGCGGCCGGAATCGCTGCGGGTGCAGGTCGACGAGGGCCTGCGGCGGTTGCGAGTCGAGCGGATCGAGCTGCTGCAGTTGCACCGCCTCGACCCGGAAACCCCGCTGGCCGACCAGCTCGGCGCGCTACGAGACCTGCGTGACGAAGGCAAGATCGGCCGGATCGGGCTGTCCGAGGTCACCGTCGACGAACTCGCGCGGGCGCGGGAGATCGTGGACATCGCGAGCGTGCAGAACCGCTACAGCCTCCTGGACCGCTCGTACGAGGCGGTGCTGGACGCGTGCGAGGCGGCCGGGATCGCTTTCCTGCCTTGGCGTCCGGTGCTCGGCGCCGCGTCTTCCGCCACCGCCGCGCTCACGGCCATCGCCGCGGAGCTCGGCGTGACCACGGCGCAGGTCGGGCTCGCGTGGCTGCTCGCGCGGTCGCCGGTGATACTGCCGATCCCGGGAACGGCGAGCATCGCGCACTTGGAGGAGAACTTCGCGGCGGGGGAGGTTGAGCTGACGGCTGAGCAGCTGAAGCGGCTTACGACGGCTTGACGGCCTCCACGAGCACTCGCCGCGAGTGCGCGACGAACTTCCCGTCGGTCTCGATCATCCGGTGGAGTTCCGCGAGCCGGTCGCGGTACTTCTCCACCTCGAACCCCGGCACGATCCAGATCACCTTCCGGAGGAAGTGCACCACCGCGGCGAGGTCGAAGAACTCCATCCGCAGTTTCGCCGGTTCGAGGCGTTCGACCCGCAGCCCGACGGCTTCCGCCTCGACGCGCAGCACGTCGGGCGTCCAGTCGCCGTAGTCCTGCGGGCCGAGGAAGAATTCCTTCAGCTCCCGCACGGTGCCGGCGCCGATCTGTTGCGACAGAAAGGTTCCGCCCGGACGAAGTACGCGGGCGATCTCCCGCCACGGGTTCGCGATCGGATGACGGCTGCTCACCAGATCGAAGGACTCGTCGGGAAAGGGCAAGGGCGCGTCGTACTCGGCCTCGACCACCTCGCCGCCCAGCGGCGCGAGGGTCCTCCGGGCGACCTCGACGTTCGGCGGCCAGCCCTCGGTGGCGGCGAGGACCGGCGGCGGTTTCGGGATGCCCGCGAGCACCTCGCCGCCGCCGGTCTGCAGGTCCAGCCCGGCGGCGGCCGTCGCCATCCGCTCGCCGAGCAGCCGTGAGTAGCCCCACGGCGGCCGTTCCTCCGTGGCCCGGCCCTCGAACCACGAGAAGTCCCAGCCTTCGACCGGGACGGCCTCTCCTTCGGCGAGCAGATCTTCGAACGTCATGTCCGCAGTCTCGGCTCTCCGGCCGAGTGGGGCAACGCGATTTCGGGTGCTATCCGGCGTCGGTCGAGCGCTTCCAGAGGTTGATGTCGGCCTCGGTGGCGTAGCGGTCGATCTCGGCCAGCTCCTCCTTGGTGAAGTGCAGGTTCTTCAGCGCGCCGACGTTGTCCTCCAGCTGGGCGACGCTGCTCGCGCCGATCAGCACCGACGTCATCCGCGGGTCGCGCAGGCCCCACGCGAGCGCGAGCTGGGCGAGCGTCTGCTCGCGCCGCTGGGCGATCTCGTTCAGCGCCCGGATCTTGCCTAGGGTGTTCTCGGTGATCGTGTCCGGGTTGAGCGACTTTCCTTGCGCCGCACGGGAATTCTCGGGAACGCCGTCGAGGTAGCGGCTGGTCAGCAGGCCCTGTGCCAGCGGCGAGAAAGCGATGCAGCCCGCGCCTTCGGCTTCGAGCGTGTCGAGCAGTTTGTCGCCTTCGAGCCAGCGGTTGAACATCGAGTACGACGGCTGGTGGATCAGCAACGGGGTGCCCAGTTCGCGCAGGAGCCGCGCGGCCTCGGCGGTCTTCTCCGACGAGTACGACGAGATGCCGACGTACAGCGCGCGCCCGGAACGGACGGCGGTGTCGAGCGCGCCGACCGTCTCTTCGAGCGGCGTCTCGGGGTCGAAGCGGTGCGAGTAGAAGATGTCGACGTAGTCCAGGCCCATCCTGCCGAGCGACTGGTCCAAAGAGGACAGCAGGTACTTGCGCGAGCCCCATTCGCCGTACGGGCCGGGCCACATGTCGTAGCCCGCCTTGGTCGAGATGACCAGTTCGTCGCGATAGGGCTTGAAATCCGAAGCCAGCAGCCTGCCGAAGTTCTCCTCGGCCGAACCGTAGGGCGGGCCGTAGTTGTTGGCGAGGTCGAAATGGGTGATGCCCAGGTCGAACGCGCGCCGCGCGATGTCCCGCTGGGTGCCCAACGGCTTGTCGTCGCCGAAGTTGTGCCACAGACCCAGCGAGATCGCGGGCAGCTTCAGTCCGCTGCGCCCGGTGCGGCGGTAGGGGATGCTCTCGTATCGGCCCTCGGCCGCGACATAGGTGCTCACCGGCCCGATGCTAGCCGCCGGAGGCGCGGGAGAAGAGGGTGGCGACGGTGCCGAGGTGATCTTTGAACGCCGAAGGGCTTTCGACCTCGAAGGGCGCGCCGATGGCGGCGAGGATCAGGACGGGCCAGTCGAAGGTGTCGACGTTCATCGTCAGACGGCAGGACGTCTCGTCGATCGCTTCGAGCGCGCCACCGAGGTACCGCACCGCCGACTCGACGCGGTCTTTCGGCGCCTCGACCCGGACTACGAGCGTATGCGTGGTCGGCCTGGCCTTGATCTGGGCTTCGACGAACTTGACCGCGTCGCCGCCGGGGATCTCGCGCGGCCGGTAACGGGCGCCGGTGGTGCGAGGGTCGCTGAGCCTGTCGACGCGGAAAGTGCGCCAATCCACCCTGTCGAGGTCCCACGCCACCAGATACCAGCGCCGTCCGAGCGAAACGAGCCGGTGCGGCTCGACCAGCCGCGCGGACTCCTCGCCGCCGCGCGCCGCGTAGTCGAACTTAAGCCGCTCGTCGTCCCGGCACGCCTGCGCGATCACCGTCAGGCTGGCCGCGTTGACCCGCGGACCCGTGACGGCCGCCGGCGTCGTGTACGCCTGGAGCGCGTCGACGCGCCTGCGCAGCCGGGGCGGCATCACCTGGACGACCTTCGTCAGCGCCCGGACCGACGTCTCCTCGATGCCCTCCACCGAACCGCTCGCCGCCGTCCGCAGGCCGACCGCGATCGCCACGGCCTCTTCGTCGTCCAGCAGCAGCGGCGGCATGACCGTGCCCGACCGCAGCTGATAGCCGCCCGCGACACCGCGGCTCGCGTTGACCGGATAGCCCAGCTCGCGCAGCCGCTCGACGTCGCGCCGCAGCGTCCGTTCGCTCACTTCGAGCTTGTCGCTCAGTTCGATCCCCGACCAGAAGCGGTGTGTCTGCAGCAGGGACAGCAACCGCAGCATCCGCGCGCTCGTATTCGCCATGAATCCAGGTTCGCTCCGATTCCGGTCAGAAAGTGGCCGGAATTGACTTTAGCGTTGCTCCCATGACGATGACACTGGACACCCCGAGCGGTGTGACCACGGAAAACGTGGAGAAGTCCTACCGCTGGCGCTGGCCCGCGCTGTTCGTGATCCTGACCGGTTCGGTGATGGAACTGCTCGACATGACGGTCACGAGCATCGCCGGGCCGGTCATGCGGGAGTCGCTCGGCGGCGGCACCGCGATGATCCAGTGGCTCGGCGTCGCCTACACCCTCGCGATGGTGTCCGGCCTGCTCACCGGCGGGCGGCTCGGCGACATCTTCGGCCGCAAACGCATGTTCCTGATCGGCGCGATCGGTTTCGTCGTCGGCTCGCTCTTCTGCGCGATCGCGGTGAACCCGGAAATGATCATCACCGCCCGGGTGGTGCAGGGCCTGTTCGGCGCCGCGATGGTCCCGCAGGGCCTCGGCATGATGAAGGAGATGTTCGCCGGAAAGGAGCTTCAGTCCGCGTTCGGCATGTTCGGCCCGGTGATGGGGCTCGCCGCGGTCGGTGGCCCGATCCTCGCGGGCTGGCTGGTCGACGCCGATTTCTTCGGCACCGGCTGGCGAATGATCTTCCTGATCAACTTGCCGATCGGCGCGCTGGCGGTGCTGGCCGCGATCAAGTTCCTTCCCGGGTCCCGGCCCGGCGGTTCGCTCAAACTCGACATCCCCGGCGCGCTGCTCGCCACGACCGGCGCGCTGCTGATCGTCTTCCCGCTGGTGCAGGGCCGCGAGTACGGCTGGCCGCTGTGGACGTTCGCGATGATGGCCGCGGCGGTCGTGGTGTTCGGCGTCTTCGCGTGGTTCGAGACGCGCAAGAGCCGTCGCGGCGGTGATCCGCTGGTCGAGCCCAGCCTGTTCCGCAAGCGCAGCTTCCTCGCCGGGATGGCGACCGGGACGATCTACTTCGCCGCGTTCTCCGGCTTCGGTCTCGTCTTCACGCTGTACCTGCAGCTCGGGCTCGGTTTCTCGCCGCTCAAGGCGGGGCTGACCGGCGTGCCGATGTCGCTGGGGATGATCGTCGGGATGGGCCTGGTGCAGGTGGTGCGCAAGCACGGCCGCAAGGTGCTGCACACCGGTGCGCTGATCATGACCGCCGGCGTGGTCGCGTTGCTGCTGCTCCTCGGTCCGGAGACGGGGCCGTGGCAGATCGCGCCCGCGTTGCTGGTGGTCGGGATCGGTTCCGGCCTGATCATGGGGCCGTACTTTGAGATCGCGCTGTCCGGAGTGGAACCGTCGGAGGCCGGGTCGGCGTCGGGCGCGCTGACGTCGCTCCAGCAGGTCGGCGGCGCGCTGGGTCTGGCGCTGCTGGGCACGGTGTTCTTCGACGCCGGAACCGCCGACCCGACCGACGCCGCCCAGCGGACGTTCTGGGTGGTCGCGGTGATGGTGCTGCTCACGTTCGCGGTCGGGTTCCTCCTGCCGAAGCGGATCCGCGACGTAGAGTCGGCCGGGTAGGCGATCGAGCTGGGAGGCCGCGTGGCTGGGACCGGGTACTTCACATCCGTCGAAGACGTGACGGCGAAGCTCGCCGACACCGGCTACCTGGCCTCCGCGGCCGTCGCCACCACGGTGTTCCTCGCGGACGCCCTCGGCAAGCCGTTGCTGATCGAGGGCCCCGCGGGGGTCGGCAAGACCGAGCTGGCGAAGGCGGTCGCGCAGGCCAGCGGCTCCCGGCTCGTGCGGTTGCAGTGCTACGAAGGCGTCGACGAGTCCCGCGCGCTGTACGAGTGGAACCACGCGAAGCAGCTTCTCCGGATCACGGCGGGCAAGGACGAGACCTGGGACGAAGCCCGCAACGACATCTTCGGTGAAGAGTTCCTGCTGGCCAGGCCGCTGCTGACGGCGATCAAGGGTGACGAGCCGACCGTCCTGCTCATCGACGAGACCGACAAGGCCGACGTCGAGATCGAGGGGCTGCTGCTGGAGGTGCTCGGCGACTTCCAGATCACCGTCCCGGAACTCGGCACGATCACCGCCGGGCGCAAGCCGTTCGTGGTGCTGACCTCCAACGCGACGCGTGAGCTTTCCGAAGCGCTGCGACGCCGCTGCCTGTTCTTGCACATCGACTTCCCCGACGCGGCACTGGAACAGCGCATCGTGCGGCTCAAGGTGCCGGGCGTCGACGACGCGCTCGCCGCGTCGGTGGTCAAGGTGATCACCGCGCTGCGGGCGATGGAACTGCGCAAGGCGCCGTCGGTCGCCGAAACCATCGACTGGGCCCGCACGCTGCTGGCGCTCGGCGCGGACAGCCTCGGCGAGGACGTCGTCCGCGCGAGTCTCGGCGTGATCCTCAAGCACCAGGACGACGTCGTGAAGGCGGACGCGCGGCTGGAACTCGGCAAGGTCCTCGACTCGTGAGCGGTGTGCCGGGCAGGCTCGTCGAATTCGTGGAAGCGTTGCGGGAGCACGGGATCCCGGCGGGTCCCAGTGAGACGGTCGACGCCGCCGCGGCACTCGAAGTACTGGGCCTGGCCTCACGTGAGCAGATGCGCGAAGGGCTCGCGGCGGCGCTGGTCCGGCGCGGCGGCCAGCGCGCGGTGTTCGACGCGACGTTCGACATCTATTTCCCGCTCGGCGTCGGCGCGCCGTCCCAGGACCCCGTCGAAGATTTGGCCGCGTTGCGGGACCGGCTCGCCGCCGCGCTCGCCGCCGACGACCAGACGGAACTGACACAGCTGGCCGGGCTCGCCGTCGACATGCTGGGGGAGTACGGCGGCACGTCGGGCAGCGGCGGTTGGTCGGCGCACCAGACGCTGGAACGGCTTCAGCCGCAGACGCTCGTGGTCCGCGTGCTCGAAGCGATCCGTGCCGGCGTACAGGAGGATTTCACCGACAGACTGGACCGCGACGACGTCCGGCGGCGGGTCGAAGGTTTCCGCGGGTTGGTGCGGACGGAAGCGCGTCGCAGGGTGGCGGAAGTCCGTGGCAGGGAACGGGTCTCGCGGCACGCCGTCCCTCCGGCGGCCGACCGCGTCGATTTCCTGCTCGCCAGCCGCGCGCAACTCGCCGAACTCCGCCGCGTCGTCCAGCCGTTGTCGCGCAAACTCGCCACCCGGCTGGCCGCCCGGCGACGGCGACACGCGCGCGGACAGATCGACCTGCGCCGGACGCTGCGGCGCTCGCTGTCCACCGGCGGCGTCCCGATGCGGCCGTCGTACCGGCGGCACCGGCCGGGGCGGCCGGAAATCGTGCTGCTGTGCGACATGTCGGGTTCGGTGGCCGGGTTCGCGAACTTCACCATGCTGCTGGTGCAGGCCTTGCGCGACCAGTTCAGCAAGGTGCGGGTGTTCGCGTTCATCGACGCGTGCGACGAGATCACCCACCTCGTCGACACCGGCGCCGCCGATCCGGAAGACCTCGGCGCGCGCATCCTCGCCGACGCGGAACTGACCCGCTGGGACGGGCACAGCGACTACGGGCACGCGCTCGGCGAGTTCGCCGAGCGCTACTCGGATGCCGTGGGGCCCAAGACATCCCTGCTCATCCTCGGGGACGCAAGGACCAACGGCGGCGACCCGAACCTGGACGCGGTGCGCGGGATCGCCGCCGCCGCGAGGCATACGTACTGGCTCAATCCCGAGCGGACCGCGCTGTGGTCCACGGGGGACTCCGAGGCGCACGCGTACGCCCAGGTCGTCGAGATGCACGAATGCCGGAACGTGCACCAGCTGACGCGGCTGGTGACCCGGCTTCTGCCCGCCTAAGGCTTCAGCGCGGCCTTCCCGTAGGCGTCGGCGTTGCTGAACACTTCTTGCCCGTACGCGGTGGAGTTGTTGTAGGTCAGCACCGCGCTCCACCAGCCGGCGGGATCTCCGAGGTCGCCGCCCCGTGCGCACATGTACCGCGCGGTCGTCATCGCCGCGTCGTCGATGTTCTGCGGGTCCGGCGCGGCGCCGTCGCCGCTCGCGCGGACGCCGTACCGCTTCCAGGTGGCGGGCAGGAACTGCATCGGACCGACCGCGCGATCCCACTTCGCGTCGCCGTCGAGGGCGCCCTTGTCCGTGTCGACGACCGCCAGCACGCCGGGGGAGCCGTCGAGCGGGATGCCGACGATCGGCGGCGTCACGACGCCGTCCTCACCGGCGCGGGAACCGTCGTGGCGGGCGTGCTGGGACTCGGTCCGGCCGATCCCAGCGATCGTCGCCCAGGTGATTTCGCAGCGTGGAGTGGTCTTCGCGGTCTTCTCGGCGGCGTTCACGTAGGCCCGCAGCGCGCGTGGAGGAATGTCCGTGTTCTCGGACACCTTCGCGATCCAGGCGTCCTTCGCGGGCTCCGCGGGCAGCGGTCCGGCGTCGCCGGGGATGGCCGAACGGGGCGCGGGCTTGAGCGAGGGGACGACGAATTCGGGTTTCACCGGCACCGGCTCGCGGTCGTTGAGGCTCACCACGACCCACACGGCGCCGGCCACCAAGGCGCCCACGACCAGGAGCGCGAGCATCACGCAGCCACGCGGGCCGCGTCTCTGGGGCGGCGGTTGCCACTGGTCCATGAGGTCCAGTGCCGAAGGGGACGAAGCGGTCACCGGTTCCACGGTACGTGACGGTTGTGGAGAAGTTGTGTGCCCCGCCGTCCGGGTGATGCGGCCCACGGGGTGTGATCGCCCCCTTTGCCCGGTTGACAGCGCTTCGGCCGGATGGTGAGACTAGTCCGCGTTAGGAAGGTTTCTTAACGAGGGCTCGCCGCGCCCCTGCTTCACGGAACGCAACGACGCTTCTGAAGGAGGCACAAAGTGGTACGCCCAAGATGGCGGGCGGCGCTGGTCACGGTGCTCGCGGCCGCCTCGGTCCCGATCTCCGCCCAGGCCGCTTCCGCGGCTCCCGTCCGCTACGAGTCCGAGAACGCGACGATCTCGCGCGGCGTGGTCGAATCCAATCACACGGGCTTCACCGGATCCGGCTTCGTGAACTACGACAATGTCGCCGGCAGCTACGTCGAGTACACCGTCAACGCGGCGCAGGCCGGACAGCACACGCTGACCTTCCGCTACGCCAACGGCACCACCGCCAATCGCCCGCTCGACATCACCGTCAACGGTTCCATCGCCGTCGACGACCTCGGGTTCGCCGGCACCGGCGCGTGGACGACCTGGCGCACCGTCACCACCACGGTGAACCTCGCCGCGGGCGGCAACAAGATCCGCACCACCGCCGTCACGGCGAACGGCGGCCCCAACGCGGACTCGCTTTCGGTCGAGGCCAGTGGCGGCTCCAACGACACCGAAGCGCCGACGGCGCCGGGCTCGCCCACTACGTCGAACGTGACCTGCGGCAGTGTGACCCTGATCTGGCAGGCGTCGGCCGACAACGTCGGCGTCACCGGGTACCGCGTCCTGCGGAACGGGCAAACCGTTGCCACGACGGTGAATCCGCCCGCGACGGTGTCCGGCCTCGCCGCTTCGACGGCCTACTCGTTCACGGTGGTCGCCCACGACGCGGCGGGGAACACCTCCGCGCCGAGCGTCGCCGTCTCCGCCACCACTCCGGCGTGCGGCAGTGGGACACCGGTGTCCATCAACGGAAAGCTCCACGTCTGCGGCGTCAAACTGTGCAACCAGTACGGCAAGCCCATCCAGCTTCGGGGGATGAGCACCCACGGGATCCAGTGGTACAGCCAATGCGTGAAGACCGCCTCACTGGACGCGCTGGCCAACGACTGGAAGGCCGACATCCTGCGTGTCGCCATGTACATCCAGGACGACGGCTATGAGAGCAACCCGCGCAAATTCACCGACATGATGCACAACTACATCGAAGAGGCGACGAAACGCGGGATGTACGTCCTCGTCGACTGGCACCAGCTCGACCCCGGTGACCCGAACGCGAACACCCACCTCGCGAAGACCTTCTTCGCCGAGATCGCCCAGCGGCACAAGGACAAGGTCAACATCATCTACGACGTCGCGAACGAACCGAACGGCGTCAGCTGGGCGGACGTGAAGCGGTACGCCGAAGAGGTCATCCCGGTCATCCGCGCCCAGGACCCGGACAGCGTCGTCTTCCTCGGCACACACGGCTGGTCGACCTTCGGTATCTCCGACGGCCGCGACGAGAACGACATCCTGAACAACCCGGTCGACGCCACCAACATCATGTACACGTTCCACTTCTACGCGGCGTCGCATCAGGACGAGCACTACGACGCACTGGCGCGGACCGCGGACCGGATCCCGGTGTTCGTCACGGAATTCGGCACCCAGACCTACACGGGTGACGGCGGGAACGACTTCACGTACTCGCAGAAGTACCTGGATCTGCTGGCCGCCAAGAAGATCGGCTGGACAAACTGGAACTTCTCCGACGACTTCCGCTCCGGTGCCGTGTTCAAGACCGGAACCTGCGCCGGGAACTCCTTCACCGGCACTTCGATGCTGAAGCCCGCCGGTGTCTGGGTGCGGGACCGCATCCGCACGCCGGACGACTTCCCGACCGGCTGACCTCCTGCGTTCAGTCCTCTGATTGCGACCGTCGCGATCAGAGGACTGAACGCGTCAGGCCAGCCAGGCGTCGATCTCTTGGTGGATCGACCGCTTGAGCTCGGTGGGCGCGAAGGACGCGTCGACGGACGCCCGGGCGAGGCCGGCGAGCGCGAGATCGTCGTAGGCGAACGCCTCGCGGGTGCGCAGGAACTCGTCGGTCAGCGTCGTCCCGGTGACCGAAGGGACGTCGGTGCTGAGCGTGACCACGAGCCCGGCGTCGACCAGCCGGGGGAGCGGGTGCTCCTCGAACGAGGGCACGAGCCCGAGCGTCACGTTCGACGACGGGCAGACCTCCAGCGCGATACCGCGCTCCCGCACCTCGGCCACCAGCGCGACGTCCTCCAGGATCCGGATGCCGTGGCCGATCCGTTCGCTGTGCCCGACCTCCAGTGCCTCGCGGATGCTGGCCGGGCCGGCGTCCTCCCCGGCGTGGTGGATCAGGTGCAGCCCCGCCTCCTCGGCCTCGTCGCAGATCCCGGCGAACGGCGCGAGCGGGTACTTCTCCTCCCCGGCGAGCCCGATCGCGAACACCCCGTCCGGCGCGTACCGGCGTGCCAGGTCGAGGGTGAGCCGGGCACGTTCGACCGACCGGCGGCGCGAGTGGTCCAGCAGCACCCGCCAGTGGAGCCCGGATTCGGCCGCCCCCGTCGAGAGTCCTTTGAGGACAGCAGCCAGCGGCATGTCCGGCTCGCCCAGCCGTTCGCCGTGCGAAGCCGCCGTGAAGGTGACCTCGGCGTAGCGGACGCCGTCCGCGACCTGGTCCTCGCAGAACTCGCGCGCCACCCGTTCGAAGTCCTCCGGCCTTCGCAGGCAGGAGCGCAGCAGCGCGTTGTAGTCACCGAACGCGCGGAAGCCGTCGAACACGGGTTGTTCCGCGGGTACGGCGATGCCGTTCGCCTCGCCGAGATCACGGAGAGTGCCCGGCCGGATGGTGCTTTCGAGGTGGACGTGCAGATGGGCCTTGGGCAGCAGCGAAAGATCCCGCATGAGACCGAACTTAGCGGCCTGGACCGGCCTCGCGCGCCCCGTTTTCCGTGCTCCGACCGGCGCGGGTATCCGAAATGAGTGATTTGGCGCGCTCCGGGGAACCCAGTGACCACCACCGGTCGTTGAGCAGGACACCAGACGACCCCGAGGAAAGGGACCACAGTGCCTCTACTGCGGAAGTTGACCGCCCTGGCCGGCACCGCCGGGGCCGTGCGCGCCTACGTGCGGAAGAACCCCGAGAAGGTCTCCAAGGTCGTGAACAAGGCCGCGACCTTCGTCGACCACAAGACCAAGGGCAAGTACCACAGCCAGATCGACGGCGCGGTGCGCAAGGTCGACGGGATGACCGGACGGCCGCCGCGCCGGCCTTACGAGCACTAGGCGTCCGCTAGCGTCTCGAGGATCTGCTCGCCGTACTTCGCGAGCTTGTTCTCGCCGACGCCGCTGACGGTACCCAGCTCCTGCAGCGTGGTGGGCCGTTTGGTGGCGATCTGGCGCAGGGTCGCGTCGTGGAAGATCACGTACGCGGGCACCCCCTGTTCCTTCGCCGCCGCGGCCCGCCACGACCGCAGCAGCTCGAACACCGGCGCCGCCTCGGCGGGCATGTCGGCGGCCGCGGCCTTCTTCGCGCTGGACCGGGCCGCGGCCTTCGCCGCTCGCTCCGGCTCGCGCCGCAGCTGGACCTTCCGTTCCCCGTTCAGCACCTCGGCGCTGCCCTCGGTCAGGACCAGCGAGCCGTAGTCGCCCTCGACCGCCGCGAGCCCCTGCGCCAGCAGCTGCCGCACCACGGCCCGCCACTCGGGCTCCTTCAGCTCCGTGCCGATCCCGAAGACCTTCAGGGAATCGTGCCGGTGCTGCGTCACCTTCGGCGTCGACTTGCCGAGCAGGATGTCGATGATCTGCCCCGCGCCGAACTTCTGGCGCCGCTCGTTCTGCAGCCGGACGATGGTCGACAGGATCTTCTGCGCCGGGACCGTGCCGTCCCAGGTCTCCGGCGGCGCCAGGCAGGTGTCGCAGTTGCCGCAGGGCTCGCTCCGCTGCCCGAAGTAGTTCAGCACCTGCACACGACGGCATTCGACCGTCTCGCACAGCGCCAGCATCGCGTTGAGGTGGGCACTCAGCTGCCGCTTGTGCGCCTCGGACCCCTCCGACATGTCGATCATCTTGCGCTGCTGGACGACGTCCTGGAGGCCGTACGCCAGCCACGCCGTCGACGGCAGCCCGTCACGGCCCGCGCGGCCGGTCTCCTGGTAGTAGCCCTCGACGGACTTCGGCAGGTCCAGATGCGCGACGAACCGTACGTCGGGTTTGTCGATGCCCATGCCGAACGCGATCGTCGCGACGACGATCAGCCCGTCCTCGCGCAGGAACCGCGACTGGTGCTTCGCACGGGTCCGCGCGTCCAGCCCGGCGTGATACGGCACCGCCGGAATCCCGTTCTCGACCAGGAAATCCGCGGTCTTCTCGACCGAGTTCCGCGACAGGCAGTAGACGATCCCCGCGTCGCCCTTGTGCTCGGTGCGCAGCAGCTCCAGCAGCTGCCGCTGCGGCGAGTTCTTGCCGACGATCCGGTACTGGATGTTCGGCCGGTCGAAGCTCGCGACGAAATGCCGCGCGTCCTCCAGGTTGAGCCGGGACGCGATCTCGGCGTGCGTCGCCTTGGTGGCGGTGGCGGTGAGCGCGATCCTCGGCACGTCCGGCCAGCGCTCGTGCACCGCGGACAGCATCAGGTAATCGGGCCGGAAGTCGTGGCCCCACTGGGAGACACAGTGCGCCTCGTCGATCGCGAACAGCGAGATCTTGCCGCGGTCGAGCAGCCGCACGGTGGATTCGACCGAGAGCCGCTCGGGGGCCAGGTACAGCAGGTCCAGCTCGCCGGCGACGAACGCGGCCTCGACCCTGTTCCGCTCGGCGTAGTCCTGCGTCGAGTTGAGGAAACCCGCGCGCACGCCGAGGTTGCGCAGCGCGTCGACCTGGTCCTGCATCAGCGCGATCAGCGGTGAGATCACCACGCCGACGCCCGGCCGCACCAGCGCCGGGATCTGGTAACACAGCGACTTGCCGCCGCCGGTGGGCATGAGGACGAGCGCGTCACCGCCTGCGATGACGTGTTCGACGATGGCGTGCTGGTCGCCGCGGAAGTCGTCGTAGCCGAAGACGCGGTTCAGCGTTTCAAGGGCTTCCGAGACTTCCGAGGTACCGATGTCGGGGGCTGCCACCCGGACGATTCTAGGGGCGGGGTCCGACAGTCGACGCGCCCGCGCACCTCAGCGCGGGAACTCCCAGTCCAGCGCCCGGTTTCCGGTGACGACCGGCCGGTAGCCGCCGTCGGCGGGCCCGCCGGTTTCGAGCGCGGTCGCGGTCTGCTCCAGCAGTTCGGTCAGGGTCGCGGGCCGGTGATCGAAGCTCACCGAACCCTCGTGGTTCCAGTCGCCGAGCCGCCCGGTTCCGGTGCGCTGGTCGAGGAACAGCCCGTCGCCACCGCCGTCGACGGCGACGGGCACGAAGCGCCCGTGCCACCACGAGCCGACGCTGTCGTCCCACCCGCTCGAGATCAGTACTTCGCACATGACCTTCGCTTGGCTCGCGATGGTTTCGGTGGAAGCGAGGTGGTGGAACGGGGGCAGGGCGAAACTTTCGCCGACGCCCGAAACGCCGTCGTGGCGCAGCAGGAAGGCGACGAGTTCGGCGGGCAGGGGGACGCCGGTCTCCCGTTGCGTCTGGGCGATCCGCGCGAACGTCGCGGGCGGGCGGAGGCTCGCCGCCGTCGTCGGCGCGTGGGTCTTGAGCCACCGCTCGACGCGGTCCCAGGCGGCGTTCACCCGGCGGGTGGTCGCCGCGGGGACGGGATCGAGCGTGGCCGGGCCCTGTCCCAGGCGGCAACCGCTGTCGACGGTGAGTGTCGGCCGGGTCGTGGGCGCGGGCGCGGCGGTCGAGTAGGACGGCGTGCGCGGTGTCGTCGGCGGGGCAGCGGGGTACCACTGCGCACCCTGGTCCCGCCCGCCACGCACCGTGACCGCGAAGACGAGCCCCAGCACGATGACGACACTCGCGACGGCGATCACGACGGCACGCCCCCACCCCTTGCGCATGGGCCGACCCTAGTCTTCGGCGGCCTTCCGGCGTTCGCGGCGGCCGCGGGCGATCTCGGTGGCGAGCGCGTCCAGCGGACCGGTCCAGAACCGCCGGTACTGGTCCAGCCAGCCGTCGATCTCCTTGAGCGGGCCCGGATCGACCGAGTACAGCCGTCGCGCGCCCTCGGCACGGACGGTGGTGAAGCCGTTTTCGCGCAGGACGCGCAGATGCTGGGAGACCGCGGGCTGCGAGATCCCGAACTCGGCGCGGACCACCGCGGTCACGTCGCCGGAACTCTGTTCCCCGCCCGCCAGCAGTTCCAGGATCCGGCGGCGCACCGGATCCCCGAGGACGTCGAACGCGTGCATCCGGCAACTATCACGGCCTGGGCTTATATAAGTCAAGGTTGTAAGGCAGGGGTCACCTTGCGGTGGCATCGTGGGCGGAAGACGCAGGAAGGGGATTCGATGAAACTGGCCGAAGTGGTGGCCGACGGGTTCGGCCGCGTCCAAGAGGTCGTGCACGACGCCGTCGAGGGGCTCAGTGCCGACCAGCTGACCGCGAGCCCGGCGCCGGGCGCGAACACGATCGCCTGGCTGGTCTGGCATCTGACCCGGGTGCAGGACGATCACGTCGCCGGCCTGATGGGCACCGAGCAGATCTGGAGCGCGCGGGACTGGATGGGCCGCTTCTCGCTGCCCTTCCCGGCGTCGGACATCGGATACGGACATCGCCCCGAGGACGTCGAGGCGGTCCGTGTCGGTTCCACCGACCTGCTGACCGGCTACTACGACGCGGTGCACGAAGCGACGACGGCGTGGGCCGCCGGACTGGCCGAAGCCGACCTCGACCGTATCGTCGACGAGGCGTGGGATCCGCCCGTCACCCTCGGGGTTCGCCTGGTCAGCGTGCTTTCCGACGATCTCCAGCACGCCGGGCAGGCGGCGTACGTCCGGGGGCTCGTACTCCGCGATACGTAGGCGAGGTGCCGCTCCACGACGGACGACGGGAACGCCGCCCGCGGAAACACTGGTCGCATGAGTACTTCCACAGTGCGGCGACCGCCGATGACGCTCACCCCGCGGTGGCGGAAACTCGTCCTCGTCGTCCATGTCGTTTCGTCACTCGGTTGGCTCGGGATCACCATGGTGAACGCGGTCCTGACCTTCACCTCGGTGTTCACCGACGACGCCCGCCGCCAGCACGCGGCCATCCTGATGATGGACCAGATCGGCGGCTATCTCCTGCTGCCGGTCAGCATGACCGCGCTGGTCAGCGGGATCGTGCTCAGTCTCGGCACGAAATGGGGCCTGGTCCGGTACAAGTGGGTCGCGATCAAACTGGTCCTGACCCTGGTCGCCGCCGGGCTGACGCTGTTCTCACTGCTGCCGGGCATCCGGGAACTGGCGGCCGCCGCGGAGTCCACTTTGGATGGTGTGTTCGTGGAGGCGGGGCGGCGCGTGGACGGGTTCTACCCGATCATCGTGTCGACGACGATGTACGTGACCATGACCGTGCTGTCGGTGTACAAGCCGGGCGGCAAGACCCCGTACGGACGCAGGGTGACCGCCACCCGGGTCCGTGACCGGCAGCCTGCCTAGAACTCCTTGAGGGCTTCGTCGATGCGCTCGGCTTCGGCGCGCAGATCGTCCAAGACGGTCTGCGCGGCCGAGGTCTCACCGTTCGCCGTCTCTTCCTCGAGTTCGGCGTCGGCGAGCCGCCGCCGGAGCTCGTTCGCCTTCTCCGTGGCCTTCTCCGCCCGGCGTTCGGCGCGGGTCACGTCGATCTCCGCCTGTTTGCAGGCCTTCGCGAGTTCGGCGGCCTCGCGCCGGAGCCGGTTGAACTCCGCCACGCGCTTCTCTTCACGTTCGGCCTCTTCGCGGGCCCCGGCGATCCGCTCCTGCTCGGCCTCCTCGGCGGCTTTCTGCTTCGCCTTCCGTCGATCGTCCAAATGCGACACGGTGGCGGGCTTTTCGCGCTCCGGCGCGGGCTTCCGCTGCGGTTGCGGAGTGAACCCGCTGGTCAGCCACTGGTCGCCGGTGCTGTCCGCCCCGCTGCTCAGCCGCCCGGCCAGGGCGAGCGCCGCGACCTCGGGATCGGCCACGACGGCTTCGAGGGTGGCTTCGACTTCGCGCGTGACCGGCTCGCTCATCGAACGTTCGTCCCGCAGGACCCGGTTCACCAGCTCCTGCCGCCGCCGGGCGAGTTTGCGCAGGTCCGCCCCGGCCAGCGCCGAATGCGCCTTGCGCAGGTCGTCGCCGAGCTTGGCCAGCTCCGCCAGTTCGGGGGAGCCCGCCCGGCGATTGAGGATCGAGGCCGCGAGCGTGGGCTTCCGCAGGGCGCGGATACGCTCGGCCAAGGCGGGGTCCCCCGCGGCCTTGGCCTCTTTCGCCCGTTGGTTGCGCACCGACACGAACTCGGCCGGATCGCCGGCGTAGAGCTCGTCCGCGACTTCGTCGAAGTCCATCGCCCTCCGCAGGGTCAGTGGCCGGTCAAGGCCGGATCGGGTGGCCATGCTGCCGTACGCGTCAGCCGATGATCCCACGAGATTCCGGAGCTTTCACCTTTTCGGGGTTATCCGGCCACTAGCGGATCGGGCCCTTCGGCGACACCCGCCGGACCGGTGAATCCGGGTTGCCCGGAGCCGGTCGGACCAAGGAGAGATCGGCACTTTGGAGGTGGCTTCCTCCCGATGGCGGAACAACGATGGTGATCAGGGGGAAGTCATCGGCCGCTGGAGGCACCGCATGTCCGTCACCGAACGCGTTCCCGTTTCACCGCAGGCGAGTTTCTTCGGCTCCGGACCGTATCCGGAACACCGCTGGCGCGTGGTCCTCTGGTCCGTCCTGGCGGGATTCGCGCTGACCGTGGTCTGGTCGGCGCCCTTTGTGGACAGTGTGATCGGGGACAGTGTCGCCAACACCCTGCTGGGACACGACGCCAAGGCGACCCCGATCGGCGGAGTGCTGGCCGGAACGTTCTTCGCGTTCGTCTCGGGGCTGGCCGGAACGTTCACCGCGTGCAACATCGCCGCTTTCGGCGCCGTCGCCCCCCTTGTCGGCGGACGGACCTCCGGGCGGCCGAAGTTCGCGGACACGCTGAGGCCACTGGGCTGGATCGCCGCGGGAATGCTGACGGTTTCCGTGGTGTACGGCGTCATCGTCGCGCTGGTCGGCACCCGGATGCCGCAGTTCTCGACGGCCTCGTCGTCCGGTGGGCTCAGCCCGCGGAACATCCAGTCGATGATCGTCTACGGCGTGATCGGGATCGTGTTCATCGTGCTGGGCCTGGCTTCCGTCGGCATCGTCCGCAACCCGATCGCCGGGCTCACCCGCCGGTTCCCGCCCGCGCCGCTCGTGCTGATGGGCGCGCTCATCGGCGGTTTCCTGATCGGCAGGCCGTTCCCGCTGTTCCGGATGATGTTCCGCAGCGCGGCCGAAAGCCACAACGTGTTCTACGGCGCCGCCGCGTTCGCCCTGCAGTCGGTCGGCAACATCCTGGTGATGGCGCTGTTGTTCCTTCTGCTCACGCACGGCACGGGCGGGCGGCTGCAACGATGGATGCTCGCGCAACCGACCAGGATCGCCGTGGTGACCGGTGCCGCGTTGCTGGTCGCCGGCACGTTCACGCTGCTGTACTGGGACCTGCGCGTGCTGGGCCGGACGGGCGTCATCTGGTACCCGACGATCAAGTGGTGAAGAGCCGGGCCAGTACCTGCTCCACCGAATCCTGAAGGCACCTCGCCGCGTCCTCCCGGCCGGCGAGGTGTTTCAGCAGGCCTTGCTGGAACAGGCCGTCGAAGAGCGCATACGTCGTCGACGAGGAGAAATCCGCCGGTTCGCCCAGGAGTTCCGCGTACCGGGAGACGACCCGCCAGATCATCAGTTCGAGTGTCTCGTCGATGGCGAGAACGTCGGCTTGGAACAGCTTCTCGAACAGGCTCTGGTTGCGCAGGTCGTACCAGAGGCGGTGCAGCCGCGCGTTTTCCCGCAGCGTGGCCGCGGTCGCCGCACCGAAGGCCGTTCTCAGTTCTTCGGCCGTTTCGGCGGTTTCGACTATCCGGTCGTACCGGGTGACGCATTCGGCCTTGTACTGCTTGACGCAGTAGGTGATCAGCTCGGCCTTGTCCCGGAAGTAGTAGTGCAGGACCCCGTGGGAGAACTCGGAGTTCTGCGCTATCTCCCGCAGGCTCGTGCGCGCGTAGCCCAGCTCGGACAACGTGACCAGCGCCGACCTCGCCAGCTGCGCGCGCCGTTGGCCGAATCTGTCCACCTGGCGGGTTTCGTCACCGCTGCGGTCCGCCACGTCGGTCACAGTTCCCGGTTCCCGTCGCCTCGGGTGCCCGCCGTCCACGAGCACGTCGTCGGATTCTAGCCCGGGAAAGGGTTTTCTTGCGCCCGACAGAATTACTCGAGCCACTCGGTGATGAAGTGGTCGCTTTCGTGGATGTGGACGGCTTCGTAGATTTCCGGCCCGATCACGGCGAACTTGTGCGGGGTCTCCGCGGGCACGACCAGGACGTCGCCCGCCCCTCCTTCACGTTCGGTGTCCCCGATGGTGAACCTGGCCCGGCCACGGATGACGACGAACGTCTCGCGATACGGATGCTGGTGCAGCCTCGGTCCGGAACCGTCGACGTCGGTCCGCTCGCGGATGATCGAGACTCCGG
The DNA here is from genome assembly GCF_003947465.1 of Amycolatopsis sp. WAC 04182. Taxonomy (NCBI): domain Bacteria; kingdom Bacillati; phylum Actinomycetota; class Actinomycetes; order Pseudonocardiales; family Pseudonocardiaceae; genus Amycolatopsis; species Amycolatopsis sp. WAC 04182. The sequence goes on along the minus strand of NZ_QHJJ01000010.1, from coordinate 7,071 downwards.
AGCCGATGTCGCGGCCCTCGACGTTTCCCAGGGTTTCGGTGGTCATTCCGCCACTCTAGCCCTGGTCACGGGTGCCGTGGGGCTACTCGCCGCGGTCGACCACGAACGCCGAAAGGCCGACCAACAGCGCCCTGGCGGGCCGGTCGGGAAGGCTCAGCGCCAGGTCTCTCGCCTTGGCGGCGTACCCGTGGGCTTCGGCGAGCGCGCGCACGACACCGGCGGATTCGCGAAGGAGCCTGAGCGCCTCCTGGCGGACCACCGGATCGGAAACCGGTCCGTGGCCGATGATCTCGCGCAGGCGAGCGGCGCCGGGACCTTCGTCGTCGAGCGCGTGGAGCATCGGCAAGGTGACGATGCCTTCACGGAGATCCGTGCCCGCGGACTTGCCGAGGTCGGTGGTGGACGCGGAGATGTCGAGGACGTCGTCGGAGATCTGGAACGCCACTCCGATCAGTTCGCCGTACTGGCCCAACGTTTCGATGGTCCGCTCATCCGCACCCGACACCTGCGCGCCGAGCCTGCCCGCCATCGCGATCAGCGACGCGGACTTGTCGGCCATCACCTGGATGTGGTGTTCGTACGGCGCGTGCCGGCCACAGTCCTCGAACGGCCCGGTCGTCTCGAGGAACTGGCCGCGTACGAGCCTGCCGAACGTCTTCGCCTGCGAACGCAACGCGTAGTCGCCGAGCCCGGCGCCGACCCGTGCCGCGCAGGCGAGCACGTAGTCACCGATCAGGACGGCTTTCTTGTTGCCCCACAAGGAGTTCGCGCTGGTGACCCCATGCCGCATCGGCGCCTCGTCCATGACGTCGTCGTGATAGAGCGTCGCGACGTGGACGAGCTCGACGAGGGCGGCCGCCGAGATCGCGTCGCCTCGCCCGTCGCCGAACGCCGCCGCGGCCAACGCCATCAACGGACGGAGCCTTTTCCCGCCCGCGCGGACGAGATGGGTGGCGGCTTCGGTCAGTTCCGGGCAACCGGGGCTGCGCAACACCTCCTGAAGTCTCTCTTCGACCCGGGCGAGCCCGGTGCGGAGTTCGGCGGCGAACTCCACGTGCCGATCGACGGCCGGGTCCAGGCCGAGTTCCGTGACGATCCTGGTCGTGTTCACGACCTCCAGCATCCGAGCCGGAGGTGCGCGACCGCATGGCGCCCGGGAGGGAGATCGCTCCCTCCCGAGAGGGAAACCGCCGGGTCAGAAGGGCGGCTCCGGGTTTCCGGCGGGCACCGGCGTTCGCTCCCAGGCCCCGTCCGACTGCGTGCCGCCCGAACTCCGGCCCGCCTTGTTCACCTTCGCCGTGGCATACCGCAGCGACGGGCCGATCTCGTCGACGTCGAGCTCCACCACCGTGCGTTTCTCGCCTTCCTTGGTTTCGAACGATCGCTGTTTCAGCCTGCCCTGCACGATGACCCTCGTCCCTCTGGTGAGCGATTCGGCCAGGTTCTCCGCGGCCTGCTTCCACAGCGCGCAGCGCAGGAACAGCGGGTCTCCGTCGCGCCATTCCCCGCTCGCGCGGTCCAGGACGCGGGGTGTCGACGCGACCGTGAAGTTCGCGACCGCCGCTCCGGACGGGGTGAACTTCAGCTCCGGGTCGGTCGTCAGGTTGCCGATCACCGTGAGCACCGTTTCTCCGGCCATGGGACTTTCCTCCTCTGATCCGCGCGCGGGCCCTGGCCGGGCCCGCTGTCGCCTGTGAAGAGGAGATCACCGGGGTACGACAGTTTCCGGCGTCCCGTGGCGGCCGGATGTCAGGAAAGGGTCGTTCAAGACGAAAAGTGTCCTGAACGGCCCTTTCATGACAGGAGAGGATCGAAGTCAGTCCTCCAGCGCTCGCCGGAAATGCTCGGCGAGGTCGAGTCCAGTGGCTTCTTCCCTGGTGTGCCAGGCGAAAGCGTCGTGTTCCTCGGGATCGAGCACGACTTCGCCCGCGGTCTCTTCGGAAAGCGTGTACACCGTGGCGTGAATCCGCATCGGCCTGCCCGCGACGTCGTCCCAGCTGTGGGTGCCGCGTTCGCCGGTCACGCGGACGGTCAGCCCGGTCTCCTCGGCGAACTCGCGGACCACGGTCTCGTCGGGCCGCTCGCCCGGCTCGACGGTCCCGCCCGGCAGTTCCCAGCGTCCGCCGAGGAAGGACCCCGGCCGCCGCCGGATGAAGAGGATCTTCCCGTCGCGGATGAGCCTGCCATAGGCCAAGTACTTGTCCGTCACGAGCGCATCTTCCCGTATCCGAAAAGGCCGCCCGATTGAGGACCGAAACTGTCCGCAATGCCTCGTAACGTGGGCTTCATGGAAAACACCGAGATCCGCCCCTTCCGCCTCGACATCCCGCAGGAGCAGCTGGACGAGTTGCACGCGAAGCTCGACAGCGCGCGCTGGCCCGCTCCGCTCCCCGGCGACGGCTGGGACACCGGAGTGCCGGTGGCCTGGCTGCGCGGACTCGCCGAATACTGGCGCGACGGCTACGACTGGCGTGCCGCCGAACGCGAGATCAACCGGCATCCGCAGTTCACCACGGTCATCGACGGCCAGCGGATCCACTTCCTGCACGTCCGCTCGCCCGAAGCCGGCGCGACGCCGCTGATCCTCACGCACGGCTGGCCGGGTTCGGTCGTGGAGTTCCTCGACGTCATCGGCCCGCTCACGGATCCGAAGGCGTACGGCGGCGACCCGGCGGACGCGTTCCACCTCGTGATCCCGTCGCTGCCCGGCTTCGGTTTTTCGGGCCCTGTCTCGGATTCCGGCTGGACCATGCCGCGGATCGGCCGGGCATGGGCGGAACTGATGCGACGGCTCGGGTACGAGCGCTACGGCGTGCAGGGCGGCGACCTCGGCGCTTCCGTGTCGCCAGAGGTGGCCAGGTCCGCGCCGGACAAGGTGATCGGCGTGCACGTCAACGGCGGGCTGACCCCGATGCCGCCGATGTCGTTGTCGGAGGAGGAACTCGCTTCGCTCACCGACGTCGAACGCGATCGCATCAAGCGGATCGGGGCGTTCATGCAGGAGGAGTTCGGCTACATCGCGATCCAGTCGACGCGGCCGCAGACCCTCGGTTACGGACTCGTGGACTCGCCGGTCGCGCAGCTGGCGTGGATCATGGACAAGTTCCGTGAGTGGACGCATCCGCGCCCGACCTTGCCGGAAGAGATCATCGACAAGGACCGGCTGCTGACCAACGTGATGTTCACCTGGCTCACCGGCACGGCCGCTTCATCGGCTTACGTCGGCTACGCGCAGGCGGAAACCTGGGGAGCCGTCGAGAAGAACTCCGGCGTGCCGACGGCGGCGCTGATCTTCGCGCACGACGTCGGGATCCGGCGGTATTCGGAGGACGCTCACACGATCGTGCGGTGGACCGACGTCGATCGCGGCGGGCACTTCGCGGCGTTGGAAGAGCCCGAGATCCTGGTTTCGGACGTGCGGGAGTTCTTCCGCTCCCTCAAATGACGAGGACGGCCGTTTCCCCGAGGAAGCGGCCGTGATCGTCCACTTCGGACTCCAGTCCGGCGATGGCGGACCGCGGAAGCGTGGCGAAGGGCTCCACGACGACCTTCGTCAGCTTCGCGGTCCGCTTGGTGTGCCATGTTCCGGAGATCCGGCCGTCGATCAGCACGGTCGGCGCGATCATCCCGCCGCCGGAGTTGACACGTTCCGCCTCGGCCGGGTCGAGGAGCAGCCCGCGGTCACGGTAGCCCAGCAGGTACGTGTCGAAGGCGCCGAGCAGACGCGGGGGACACGGGGGAGCGGACAGATCGGTCTCCGAGAGGGCGAAGCCATCGGCGACGGGAACGGGGTCCAGCGAGGTGAAAGCCTTGCGGCAGAGGCCGAGCGGGAGCCCGGACCAGGCGCTGAAGTCCTCGGCGGTCGCGACACCGTAGGCGGTCAGGTACCGGTGGGCGAGTTCCGTATGCGGTTCGTCCGGCGTGCGGCTCTCGGTGACCCATTCGTCGAGGAGCACGTACGTCGGCTCCGACCCGGAGTCCTGGCCTCGGCACAACAGTCCGCGGTTGGCCGCGTACGCCAGGAGATGGGCCGGTGCCTGGGATCTCGCGTCGAGCACGATGCCCTCGGCGGCCAGGCGGTCCAGGATCTCCTGCCGCGTGAGTGCCTCGCCCGGCAGGAGATCCCGGAGTTTGCCGAGCGCGCGTTCGCAGAGTTCGTCGGTGAGGCCCAGCTGCCTGCGCCGTCCCTGCCCCGCCTGGACGTTGCGCGGGCCGAACAGCCGGTTCAGCCAGCGGAGATCCGCCGTCGGCACGAGATGGAGCGTCTTGCGCATCAGCCAGGTGCGCGTGACCGCGCGGGACGCGTCGACGTCCGGAGCGGTCAGCCCCCGGCTACGGGCCCGGATCGCGAGCCGGGCGGCGGGCGTCGACTGCGCCTGGACCGCGGCGACGGAGCGGACCACGGAGAGCACGTCGGTGGCAGGCACGGTCAGCAGTTGCGCGCGGGCGCGGACGGCACGGATGTCGTCGTCGGACAGTGTCACCCGTTGACGATCTCATGAGCGTGCGCCGGTTCGGTGTGCGTGACCCCGGAAACCCCACCGTCCGGCGCCGCGCCGAATCCGGCTACGGTGGAGCCGTGACCCAATCCTCGTACCCGGCCGCCCTGCGGTGGCTGTTGTTGTGCGTGGTGGCGCTGGGTCTGGTGGGTATGCACCACGTCGTCGCAGAATCCGGCCACGACCCGGGGCACTCCGCCGTCGCGATGGCGGATCCGTGTTGCGCGGACACGCCTTCGCACGACGACGGTGGACACAATGGACTGCACCTGTGTCTCGCGGTGCTCGCCGCGGCCGTGCTGCTGATCGTCTCCTGGCTGCTCGTCCGGAACGGGCGGACGGTGGCGACCTGGACGTCGCGCCCTCGCGGCGGTTCGGCGTCGGGCCGTGACCCGCCGCGCTGGAGACCGGTGCCCGAAAGATTGTCGCTTCTTTGCGTGTTGCGGGTGTGACAGGCGGGTTCGTCCCGCCCTGCCCGAAACCGATTCAGAGGAAGAACCATGACCAGCAGGAAACTGGTCGGGGCCGCGCTCGCCGCCCTGGCCTCCTTCGCCGTGCTCACCGGCTGTGCCAGCTCCGACACCGCTTCCACCGGACACACCATGTCCACGGTGAAGGCGCCGGATCCCCAGCAGGCAGGCCACAACCAGGCCGACGTCACGTTCGCGCAAGGGATGATCCCGCACCACGAACAGGCGCTCGCGATGGCGAAACTCGTCGACGGCCGCACTCGCAACGCGAAGGTCGTCGACCTGGCCGCGAGGATCCAGAAGGCGCAGGATCCGGAGATCCAGCAGCTGAACGGACTGCTGAAAGGCTGGGGAGCGGCGCCGTCGGGCGAGCACTCCGGACACGGCTCGGCGTCCGGCATGATGACCGAGGGTGATCTGGAGAAACTCGGCAAAGCCAAGGACGCCGCGTTCGACAAGCAGTGGCTCGAGATGATGGTCAAACATCACGAAGGCGCGCTCGAGATGGCGAAGACCGCCTTGCAGCAGGGCCGCAACGCCGAGGTGAAGGCGTTGGCACAGAAGGTGATCGACGGTCAGCAGGCCGAGATCACCGAGATGCGCGCCCTGCTCGGCTGAGCCGGGACGGTGGCGCGGGCCGACATCAGCCGGCCCGCGCCACCGCCTCCCGGAAGTGCACGCATCGGGTGAAGTCGTCGTGCTCGCACCCGAGCGCGCAGTCGACGATCCTGAGCGAGGCCTGCGCGGCCGCGATCCGTTGCTCGAGTTCCTTCTTATGGTGCTTGAGGATCGCTTCGCGCTCGCTGGGCTCGCGGAACATCTCGCGGATGCCGTCGAGGCTCAGGCCCGCTTCCTTCGAGCGCAGGATGATCGCGATCCGGTAGAGGTCGTTGTCGTCGTACCGCCGCCGGTCGCCCGCCCGCGCCGGCTTGAGGAGGCCGACGGATTCCCAGTGGCGCAAGACGTGCGTCGCCAGGCCGAAGCGCTCCGCGACCTCGCCGACGCTCAAGGTACTTGACTTCATGTCGACATTAAGCCGGACGATCTCCGGTATGTCCATGTTGCAGCGGCTCGACGCCGCCGATGCCCTGCCGGGAGCCGCCGAACTGCGGGCCCGGACCTACGAACTGCTCCGGCTCGAACCCGGCTCCGCCGTGATCGACGTCGGCTGTGGTGCCGGGCTTGCCGTAGCCGAGATGTCGGCGCTGGGTTTCCGCGCCGTCGGTGTCGACCTTTCGGCCGAGATGGTGGACGAGGCCCGGAGGCGTTCACCCGATCGGGATTTCCTGATCGGGGACGCCTACGCGTTGCCGGTCGACGGTGGATTCGCGGGCTATCGGGCGGACAAGGTGTTCCATGAACTCGCGGAACCCGACGCCGCCCTCGCCGAAGCGCGGCGGGTTCTGGCCCCTGGTGGACGGATCGTGTTGTCCGGGCCCGACTGGGAGGCGCTGGTGATCGATTCCTCCTATCCGGCGCTTACTCGGGAGATCGTGCGCGCGCGGGCTTCGACGATCACCGCTCCCAGGATCGCGCGTGGATTCCGGCGGCTGCTCACCGGAAACGGGTTTCGTGAGGTGTCGGTCGAGGGAGTGGTCGGGTTCCTCGGAGGGGAGTCTTTCCTGCGCGGGCTGGTGGATGTCGCGGTTCGGGTGGGGGCGGTTTCCTTGGCGGAAGGGGAGATCTGGCTGGCGGATCAGGTCGGTGATGTGGCGGTGCCGCAGTTCTTGGCTTCCGGGGTGGTGTGAGGCGGCCGTCGCCGAAAATCGGCGACTGATGTGGTTATCGTTGCGGTGTAATGGAAACTCGCACTGGCCCGGAAACTGTCGGTGGTCGGTTGTAGCTTCTGTGTGTGGACACTCTCAACGCCACTGTGGCGCTACTCAAGGAAATCACTGCTTCTGATGTGGTGAAGGAGGTCAATGCCGGGCTGGATTCGTTGGGGGACGGTGATGCTGTCGACGCGGCTGTCGCGGCGTCGGAGGGGATCGCGCGGTTGGAGGCGGTCCGGTTCCGCGCGTTGGCTCAGCTGAATCGGCACCGTGGTGGGGCGTCGAGTGTGGTGCAGGAGGTCGCGTTCGCTCTGTCCGTTGTGGACGCTC